>JBELAL010000013.1:0-100373 GCA_049508835.1 Holophaga sp.
ATCATCCTAAGGGGGTCTGGCCCGCACCTAAAATACCTGGCGCCCCAAGTTACCGGAGCGCCAGCATGTTTTCAGCCCTCGGGGTGCCCGCCAGGGCACCCAGTCTTGGACGGTCTCCTAGACCGTGAACACCGTCGACCCGGTGGTCTTCCGCGCTTCCAGATCCCGGTGCGCCTGGGCGGCGTCCCGCAAGGGGTAGCGCTGGTTGACGGCGATCTTGACGACACCCTTGGACACCACCTCGAACAGCTCGCCGGCCGAGGCCAGCAGGTCGGCCCGCTTGGCGGTGTAGACGAACAGGGTGGGGCGGGTGATGAACAGGGCGCCCTTGGCCGCCAGTTGGCCCAGGTCGAAGGGGGGCACCGGGCCCGAGGCCTGGCCGAACAGGGCCATCATGCCCAGAGGGGCCAGGGAGTCCAGGGACTTGGCGAAGGTGTCCCGGCCCACCGAGTCGTACACCACCTGCACCTTGCGCCCCTGGGTGAGCTCCACGACCCGGGCCTGGAAGTCCTCCCGGGTGTAGACGACGGGATGGTGGCAGCCGTTGGCCTTGGCCAGCTCGGCCTTGGCGTCGGAACTCACGGTGCCGATCACCGTGGCGCCCAGGTGCCGGGCCCACTGGCACAGGATCAGGCCGACCCCGCCGGCGGCGGCGTGTACCAGGACGGTGTCGCCGGGCTTCACCGGGTAGGTGCGCCGGACCAGGTACTGGGCGGTCATGCCCTGGAGCATCATGGCCGCGCCCTGCTCGCCGGTGATGCCGGCGGGCAGCACCACCAGGCGGTCGGCGGGCATCACCCGGGCTTCGGCATAGGCGCCCATGGGCCCCGACGCGTAGGCCACCCGGTCACCGGGCTTGACCTCGGTCACCCCCGGGCCCACCGCCTCCACCACCCCGGCCGCCTCCATCCCGGGGATGGCCGGCAGGGGGTTGGGGTAGAGCCCGGTGCGGTGGTAGACATCGATGTAGTTGAGGCCCACCGCGGTGTGGCGGAGGCGCGCCTGGCCGGGGCCCGGCTCGCCCACCTCCACCGTCTCCCAGCGCAGGACCTCGGGACCGCCGTTCTGATGGAAGCGGATGGCGTGGGGCATGGTGCATCTCCTCTGGGGGTAGCATGATATTACGAACTGACCGGGAAGGAGCACGGGCGTCATGCGGTTACCGGTCTTCCTGGTCGTGGTCTTGGTGGTGCTGGGCGGGGCCTGCGCCTACATGGGCGGGCGCACCCTGGCCCTGAGCCCGGCCGCGGCCGCCCACCCGGACCTGGTGTGGGGGATCCTGGCGGCCTTCGCCGCGCTGCTGTTCGCGGTGCCGCTGCTGCACCGGGTCCGGGCCCTGGCCGCCTGGCGGGTGCCCCTGGCCACCCTGGGCTACGGGCTGTTCGGGTTCATGTCCACCTACCTGCTGTACCTGGCCGCGGCCGACCTGCTCCAGACCCTGGCCCGGCTCCTGGCCGGGGTCCGCTGGGGCGGCTGGGCCGTGCCCGCAGCGGCGGTGGCGACCCTGGGCTCCCTGGTCCTGGGGCTGGTCACCGCCCTGCGCCCGGCGGCGGTGCGGCGGGTGGAGGTGCCCATCCCCGACCTGCCCGAGGGCCTGGACGGGTTCCGCATCGTGCAGATCTCGGACCTGCACCTGGGGCCCCTGGTGCGCCGGAGCCTGGTGGACCGCCTCCCGGCCACCGTCCGGAGCCTGGAGCCCGACCTGGTGGCGGTGACCGGGGACCTGGTGGACGGGTCCCCGGACGGCGACGTGCGGGCCAAGGTGGAACGTCTGGGCGCCCTGCGGGCCGCCCACGGGGTCTGCTTCGTCACCGGCAACCACGAATACTACTCCGGCGTGGTCCCCTGGCTGGAGGTGATCCGGGGCCTGGGCTGGCGGGTGCTGCACAACGAGCACGTCCTGCTGGAGCACCGGGGCGCCCGCCTGGCGGTGGCCGGCATGCCCGACCCCACCGCCCGGACCCACCCGGCCGGAGGCCCCGGCCCCAGCCTGGCCAAGGCCCTGGCGGGGGTGCCCGGGGACGCGTTCCCCATCCTGCTGTTCCACCCGCCCATCGGCACGGCGGCCGCCGAAAGGGCCGGGGTGCGCCTGCAGCTGTCCGGGCACACCCACGGGGGCCAGTACTTCCCCTGGAGCCTGGTGATCCCCCACCTGTACAACCATCCCCGGGGGCTGGGACGCCAGGGCCGGCTGTGGATCTACACCAGCGTCGGCACCGGCTTCTGGGGCCCGCCCAACCGGTTCCTGGTGCCCCCGGAGCTCACCCTGCTGACCCTGAAGCGCGGTTGACCCATTCCACGTGCGCCACCCGGGCATCGATCCCGGCCCGGTTGAAGTGCCGCAGCCACCGCTCCTGTTCGGGGCGGAGGACATCCCCGGGCCCCTTCACCTCCCACAGCCGGCACCGTGGCGGATCCGGGCGGAACAGGAACCGCTCGGCGAACCGCTCCTCGCCCACGTCCCAGGGCACCGCCGCCATCTCCGCCGCCCGTTCCACGGCCGCGCGCCGCCGTCCGCGCCCGGCCAGGATCCGCACCGCGCGCTCCCGGGCCGGGGGCAGCCGGCCCAGGGCGTAGCAGTCCAGGGCCCGGTCCGGGTCGCCCCGCCGCTCCCACTCCCGGCCCAGGTCGTTGAGCAGGCGGTGGAATCGGCGCTGCTGGCGCACCCCGGGGCGGGGCGAAGTGGCCAGGAGCGCCGCCGTGACCCGCCCCAGGGCCTCGGGGTCCCCGGCGGCCTCGAACGCCCCCCGCAGGCCCTGGAGCGCCAGCAGGAAGTCCACGTCCTCCCGGGCCTGGAACAGCCGGCCGCCGGGATCCACGGGGTAGTCTTCGAAGTGGACCCGGCCGATGTCCGTCAGGACGAATTCGGTGAGGCCCTGGTCCCCGTTGCCGAAGAACAGGAAGACCATCAGCCGGGCCCAGTCCAGGGCCAAGGGCGTGGCCGCCGGCGCGGACGGCCTTCACGCCTTCTGCCAGGCCTATCTGGCGGCTCTGGAATCGTTCCAGCCCCGGAAACCAGACCCGAAAGCGCGGAAGGGTACCTGGAACGATCCCCTTGTGGATTTCGCCAAGGACTCGGAAAAGCGCGCCGACCGTCTCGAGGATTGGCATGCCTTCCTCCTGGATCGTCTGAAGGGTACGGAGGATGAAACCATCCTTGAACGCATCCTGGTGCACCGGGCCACCCAGGGCCCTGAGACCTGGCATCTGCTCGGCCGACTTCGTCAGACCCAAGGCCTATACAGCAACAAACGTAAATGGTAAATATTTAATCAATTGCAAAGATAGAGAATCGGGTGACTGCGACGGCAGCATGGAACCGAGCCGCTACTGGACGATCACCCCCACCGAAGACGGTTTCACTTATGAAGCTTGGGGCATACCTAAAGGGCAGAACCAGAAAGGTACTCCAGTCAGACTCCACTGCCTGGAATTTAAACTTAAAAAGCAGGAGGCGATTCCACTTCAGCCCGGGCCGCCGGCACCCGCCCTTCGCAGGGCACCCCGGTCTGGCACTTGCCGCAGCCGTAGCGGGGCGAGTAGAGCGCCAGGGTCCGGTCCAGGTACTGCTTGCAGATCAGGTTGTCCTTGCCCTGGGGGCTTATGGCCCCGCACGGGCAGCGCTCGATGCAGGCGCCGCAGTTCCGGCAGTATTCCGCCGGCTCCCGGTAGGGGCGGATGGTGGGCGCCAGGACGGCGTCGGTCACCACGCTGCCGATCCGCCCGGCCGACCCCGCCCGGGTGATCAGGGACCGGCTCAGGCTGAAGGTGCCCAGTCCGGCCACGAACGCCGCGTGGCGTTCCGACCAGTTGGCGCGCATGGCCGTGATCTTGAACCGGGGATCGAGGGAGGGCGCCAGGGCCTCCCACCCTGCAGTCCGGAGCAGGCGGGCCAGGAACCCATCCATGAGTTCCACCAGGTGGCCGCCTTCGTACCGCCCGTACAGCCACTCGGTGGCGGTGGTCCCGGGGATCCGGTTGGCCCGGCGCACCTGCCGGGTGTAGGGCAGGAAGAACGAAACCACCGACCGCGCTCCCGGCAGCCACTGGTCCGGGCCCAGGAGCTGGGGCCCCACCACCTCGGGATTCCGCAGCCGCTCCCAGAGCGGATCCCCGGCATCGGCCACGGCCAGAAGGGGCGGGTTGTAGAGGCGCAGGGGGCTATCGGCCGCGGGGGGCGTGGAGAGCGGTTCCGGACGGGCGATGAGGTTGCCCGGGGTGGCCTCCAGGAAGGCCTCCAGTGCCTGTTGCAGGTGCTCGAACTCCATGGGCGTCTCCGGGGGGCGGCCCCCGGGGGTGGAGGCTCTTCCATTATCCGCGGATCCGGGCCCGGCCGATGCCAGAGACGACCGTAAATGCTGGGATGACTGGAGGCGACGGTCTGAATCGAACCGATGGTTGGCAGGTGTGACGGTTCGGACCGAGGGCGGAAGCGTACATGACAATAGTGTCATTGGAAAAAGTTGATTGAATCAGTTATAAATAGCGTCATTTTCCGGTCCCCGCCGGAACATCAAGGGAGGTCACCATGCTCCGAGCATCCCTTCGGTCCGCCCTTGTCCTCCTGATGGTCCTGGCCCTGCCGGGGTGCGGCAACGGCGGAGGCGGAGGCTTGGACGGCCCCGGGAACGCGGGCGGCACCGCCGGGGCCCCGGTCATCACCAGCTTCACCGCCGCCCCGGCCATCGTCACCGCCGGCAGCCCGTCCACCCTGACCGGCGTGTTTTCCGGTGGCACCGGCACCGTCGACCAGGGCGTGGGCAACGTGGCCAGCGGCACGGGGGTGCCGGTGTCGCCCCCGGCCACCACCACCTATACCCTCACCGTCACGGGCCCCACCGGCAGCGAGGCCACCGCCGCCGCCACCGTCACGGTGGTGGCGGCGCCGGCCACCCCGGTGATCACGGTCCCGGCCGTGGTGGCCGCGGGCGCCACCGGGATCAACGCCTCGGTCCCGCCCCAGCCCGGCTCCACCTATGCCTGGACCCTCACCGATGCCACCGTCAGCTCCGGGGCCGCCACCCCCCAGATCACCTTCACGGTCACCGGCGCCGTGGGCGGGACGGTCCAGCTGCAGTGCGTGGTCACCAACGCCGCCGGCACCGCCAGCTCCCCGGGGACCACCGTCTGCGCCATCGAGGCCGCGCCCGGGACCCCGATGATCACCGCCCCGGCCAACCTCTCCCGGGGCCTTTCCGACGCCGTGCCGGTCACCGCCGCCCTGGCCGACAGCACCGGGATCGCGGCGGTGGAGTTCCAGCTGGACGGCGCCGCCCTGGGCTCCGCCACGGCCCCGCCGTACACCGTCACCCTGCCCGCCACTTCGGCCTACGCCGACGGCCAGCACGTGTTCCAGGCCCGCAGCCGGGACGGGGCCGGCGCCACCAGCCCCTGGGCCGCCTCGGTGGTCCAGTTCGCCAGCGGCGCGACGCTGCCGGCGGGATTCGCGGCCACCACCCTGGCCGGGACCCTCACCGCCGCCACCGCCCTGGACATGGCCCCGGACGGGCGGATCTTCGTGTGCGAACAGGGCGGAACCGTGCGCATCTTCGAGAACGGGGCGCTGCTGGCCGCGCCGTTCGCCACCCTGCCGACCCTGGCCAACGGCGAGCGCGGGCTGCTGGGCATCGCCTTCGATCCGGCCTTCGCCGCCAACGGCCACCTCTACGTCTACTACACCGCCTCCACCCCCGCCTTCCACAACCGCATCAGCCGGCTCACCGCCGACCCGGACGCCCCCGACCAGATGCTCGCCGGCAGCGAAGCGGCGCTGGTGGACCTGCCCGACCTGAACAGCACCGACCACAACGGCGGCGCGGTGCACTTCGGCCCCGACGGCAAGCTCTACGTCGCCGTGGGCAACAACGTGGTGAACAGCAATTCCCAGTCCCTGGCCACCACCCTCGGCAAGGTCCTGCGCTACAACCCCGACGGCAGCATCCCGGCCGACAACCCCTTCGTCCCGGTCACCACCGGGCCCGACCAGGCCATCTGGGCCATCGGCGTGCGCAACATCTTCAACTTCGCCTTCCAGCCCGGCACCGGGCTGATGTACCTGGACCACGTGGGCGAGAACACCTGGGAGTGCGTGATCCCGGGCCTGGCCGGGGCCAACTACGGCTGGCCCGCCACCGAGGGCCCCACCAGCGCCCCCGGGGTCACCCCGCCGATCTTCGCCTACGGCCACTCGGACGGCCTCCCCCCGGGCCAGCCCGCCAGCACCGGCACCTTCCTGCAGGGCACCGCCATCCTGGGCGCCGCCTTCGACCCGCCCGGCTCCCCCTGGCCCGCGGCCTACCAGGGCAGCTACTACTTCAGCGACCTGAGCGGCGGCTGGATCGCGCGCATGCACCTGGCCAGCGGAACGGTGAGCACGTTCATGAACGGGCTGGGCAGCATGCGCGGGCTGGCGTTCGGAACCGACGGGGCGCTGTACGTGCTCACGGATGTGGCGCTGCAGAAGGTTTCGCCACCGTAGGCGCCAATGAGAAACAACCCCCAGCCAAAGGTCGAACACGCCGATTAAGGGGCTCCCGATGAAGACGCTTCAGCTGTTGCTCGAACGGCTACTGGAGGAGATTGAACGGGAGGATGAGGAGATTTTCGAGCCACACGCTTGCCAGCAATCTGCTGGCGAGGCCGGGGCCTCAGGTGCATTGACAGTGCCGAGCGCCCGGGAAAGACTGCGCCCCATCCTTCAGGATCTGCAATCCCATCAGGCGAAGCTGCAGGCAGAGGACCAGCTCCGCGTTTCTGAGATGGCCCGGATTTCGAAAATCACTGGGGCAGGATGATCTCGGTTCTCCGGTTCAGGGCGCGGCCGGCCAGGGTGTCGTTGCCGGCCACCGGGTAGGTGCTGCCGAATCCCTGGGTCTTGATGAGCTGCCTGTTGACTCCCCTGGCCACGAGGTAGTCCGTGACCACCTCGGCCCGCCTGAGGGAGAGAACGGCGTTGTGGCTGGCGCTGCCGGAGATGTCAGTGTGGCCGCAGACGAAGATGGGGATGCCGGCGAAGTGGTGGATCAGCATGTCCGCCTGGCGGTCCAGCGCGGGAGTGATGGCGGGAGCCAGCTCGTACTTGTCCAAATCGAAGGTCAGGGCCGATCCGTAGTCGAACACCAGGATCCGGGGCAGGGCCAGGGCCTTGGCCATTGGGGAGACGCTGCCCTGGAAGAGGAAGGTCACTTCCATGGAACGGTCCGAGGCCACCCGGACCCGGGTTTCGGACGGCGGCTCCTGGTTCCGGACCGCGGTGATCCGGAATACATCGTCCCAGGAGTCCACTTTCACCACCCTGGGGGTCTGGCCAAGGTCCTGCCCATTCAGGCTCAACTGGGCCGGCCCGGGCCTGGAGACCAGGGTGGCCTCCAGGCTGGGCTCCGGCCTGGGCTCTACCGCCGCCGCCGGGGGAGGAGGCTCTGGAACCGGCTTGGGCGGGCACCCGATACCCAGCAGGGCGGCGGCGGAGAGGAGCAGGGTCAGGGCCGGTTTCATGGATTTTCTGGAAACTCGAGGGCGATCGTAGTGGCGGCCTTGACGGGGCGGCCTCCCGAATCCAGGGCCGGCCTGAACCGGTAGCGCATGGCAGCCTTCCTGGCGGCCTCGGCGCACGGGGGCGCGGCGCCGGTCAGGATCCGGCAGGCCTGCACCGAACCGTCCACTCCCACCGTGAGGGTCAGGATGACCCGCTTGCCCGCGCAATCCGCGCCAGAGTAACCTTCGGGCGGGAAAGCCTGCTCCAGCTGGGGGTAGGCCACCGGAACCAGGGCGGCCCCCTTGGCCGGCGGCGCCGCCTGGGCCGGAGCGAACTTCTTGACCGGGAGGGGCCTAGGGGAATCCTTCGGCAGGGGCTGGGCCGCGGGGACCGCCACGGCGGGGGCGGGGGCCTGCGCGGCGGGCGGAGGGATCTCCCTGAGCCTAGAACGCAGCACGAGCCCACCCGCCGCCAGGACCCCGACCATGGCCAGGGCCCAACTCCAGGATCGGGATGGCCGCCGCAACGCCGGCCCTGGTAGTTCCGCCTGGGAATCCTCGGCGGGGATGGGCGGCAGGGGAATCCGGGCGCAAGGGGGGAGGGGGAGCCCGGTGATCGGGCCTTCCCAGGCCACCCCCGCCTCCTGACAAAAGGACCGGAGTGCCTCCCGCATCTGGCCGGCCGAGGCGTAGCGCAGCTCCCTGTCCCTGGCCATGGCCGTCGCCACGATATCCGCGAGCGCCAGGGGAAGGCCGGGGCGGAGTTGCCGAATGGGGACCGGGTCTTTGTCCAGGCGGGCGACCACGATCTGGAGCGGGGTGTCGCCGTGGAAGGGCAACTGCCCGGAAAGGAGGTGGTACATGAGCGCGCCCATGGAATAGATGTCCGCCCGCAGGTCCGCGCCGCCGGTCAGGGCCTGCTCGGGCGCGATGTAGGCGGGTGTCCCCAGGAACAGGCCTGTCTGGGTCTTGAGCATGCTCTCCTTGGATTTGGCGACGCCGAAATCCGCCAAATAGGGGCGGCCCTCCTGGTTCACGAGGATATTGGCGGGCTTCAGGTCCCGGTGGATGATCCCCAGCCTGTGGGCGTGCTCCAGGGCGTCCAGGACGGGGATCAGGGCCTTGGCGAAGACCGGGAGATCAAAGGGGCCATGGTCCTTCAGGAGGCCCCCGAGGGTGGGCCCGTCCACTAGGTCCATGGAGAACCAATGAACGCTCCCCTCCATCCCGAAATCATGGATCTTGACAATGCGAGGGTGGTTCAGGGAGGCCGCCACCTTGGCCTCGTGGGCGAACCGCTCCGCCGCCTCCCCCTCCAGGGACTCGCCCAGGACCTTCAGGGCCTCAATGCGCTCCAGGCGCAGGTTCCGCACCTCGTAGACCGCGCCCGTCCCGCCCTGGCCCAGCAGATGGATGAACTCATAGCGGTCCCGCAGCCGATGGGCCAGAAAGGGACGACGGCGGTCGAAAGAGGGGTCTGCTTTATCGCTCATTGGGAATCGCCAAAATACCCCCAGGAACGCTGGAAGCCCTTTTGCATAAGGTAACTGAAATTATCAATCATAATACCGGGCAAGGGGTGGTACAACTCTTCCATGACCCGATACCTGGCATGGATTAAAGCCAAGTGGAAGCTTATCGAGCAAGTGGATCAGCTCAAGGAGGAGCTTCGCCTGAGCCGTTCCGCTCAGGAGCGGGCCCTCCTGGAGAAGGAGGCTGTGCAGAAACTCGCCGACGCCTCCTTGGCCGCCAAGAACACTTACCTGGCCAACCTGAGCCATGATCTCCGCACGCCCATCACCGCTATCCTCGGTTTCTCCTCCCTCGCCCGCAGGATGGACCTCCCGCCCAAGACCCAGCACTACCTGAAGCGGATCGTCAATGCCGCCGAGGACATCAGGGACAGCATCAACGACGTGCTGGACCTGGCCAAGATCGAAGCCGACATGATGAAGGTGGATCCCATCGAGTTCCACCTCCAGGACGTGCTGGCCAGGGTTGTCAACGTCACCGCCCTCCTGGCCGCGGAGAAGGACCTGGAATTCGTGGTGACCGGCCTGGAGACCCTGGTGGATGGTCGTTGGGGGGACTCCTTGAGGCTGGGCCAGGTGCTCACCAACCTGGTCACCAACGCCATCAAATTCACCCCGACCGGGCACGTGGTGGTCCGCATGGCCGCGGACCCTGAGCGGCAGGACGCGGTCCGGTTCGAAGTCGCGGACTCGGGCATCGGCATCGGGCCCGATCAGCAGGCCGACGTGTTCCGCGCCTTCACCCAGGGCGACGCCACCACTGCCAGGAAGTTCGGCGGCACCGGACTGGGGCTGGCCATTTCCCAGAGGCTGGTGGAACTGATGGGGGGCAGGTTGGACCTGCGCAGCCGGCCCGGGGTGGGGACCACCTTCTTCTTCTCCCTGGAACTGCCGCCCCGCCCGGGACCGGCACGGACTGGCCCCAAGCTGAGGGTGGGGGCCAGGGCCCTGGTGGTGGGCACCGCCGGGCTGACCCGGGATGCTCTGAAGGGAATCCTGGAAGCCCAGGGCACCCAAGTCCAATGCGTCGCCACGGGCGCCGAAGCGCTGGCGGCGCTGCGCCCCAGGCCCTCCGAACCGCCCTTCGACCTGGTGTTCCTGAACCTCCGCCTGCCGGGGGCAGACGGCATCCAGACGACCCGGGAGATCCGGCAGGACCCCTGGCTCCAGGCCCTCCCCATCGTGCTCCTGGTCAGCTCCGCCGCGGACCAGGCAGTGGAAGCCCAGGCGGAGCGCGAAGGTATCAAAGTCCTGCTGACTCTGCCGGCTCTGCCGGGGCCCACCGGTGAAGCCATGGTCCGCGCCACCACGGGACGGGCCCTGAGTGAGCAGTCCACCGGACGCATCTGGTTCGGCTCCACGGAAGTCCTGGCAGAGCTGGCCGGAGCCCGTGTCCTGTTGGTGGACGACAACGTCATCAACCGGGAGCTGGCCACCGATCTCTTGGATACCGCCGGGATCGAAGTGACCGCAGTTGGAAGCGGGCGCGAGGCCCTCGGCTGCATGGACGAACGCCGGTTCAGCGCGGTGCTCATGGACCTGGAAATGCCTGAAATGGACGGATGGGAGACCACCAGGCGGATCCGGTCGAGACCGGTCGACGGGACCATCCCGATCATCGCGCTGACCGCCCACGCCATGGTCGGCTTCCGGGAAAAATGCCTGGCCGCCGGAATGAACGACTACGCCGCCAAGCCTTTCGACCTCCCCCAATTGTTCCGCGTGCTCCTGCGGTGGATTCCCCTCCGCCCGTCCACCCCGGCCGAAGCTCCGGCTCCGGTCCCGGCACCGGCGGGAGACGCCAGATTCCGGGGGCTGGAGCAGGTGATCGCCATCGACCAGGCGCTAGAGCGCATGGAAGGCAATGCGGATCTCCTGGAAAAGTATCTGAGGAAATTCTACCTGACCCCGGACCACCCCGAGGAGCAGGTTCGCGCCGCCCTGGGCCACGGCGACCTGGCGGCAGCGAGGGAGATCGTCCATCCCGTCCGTGGCCTGGTGGGCATGCTGGGCATGACCGAGGTCTTCGCGGCCGCTGAAGCCCTGGAAGACTGTCTCAGGAGCGGCGACCGTCCTGGAGCCGAAGCCGCCCAGGACCGGTTCGCCGCGGGATTGCAGCGGTTCCGGAACTGCATGGAGACGCTCCTGGGCGGCCGCTGACCCGTGCCAGGAGCCTGTCCCTGAATCAACATTCACAGCAGGGTTTGCCTGACTTTCCGCACATCGGCAGGGCAATTCGCGGGAATTCCGGATCCCTCAGGAAAGGCTGGGCCCACTCCTGGAGCCCATAGATGGGCCTGCGTCCGAGGAGGATGTTGCGCAACAGGATGCCGAGGGCGGTGGCCGGGCGGATCCGGCAGCGCCGGTCCACCTGGGGCACGTACTGCTCGAGGAGCGCGTCCAGGCCGCGGAGTTGAACGGGGTCGAGCCGTTCGAGTATCTGATCGAGTTGCTGAAGCACGCAGAGGCGATGGACCGGGACCCCGCCAAGTGGATGCCCTGGTCCTATCAGGCGGCAGCAGCTTCGGGCTGATGGGGACCCAAATTGGGACGTTTTGGCTTGAGTCGTGGGCGCTCAGGTGGGCCTGAAATTCGGATTTCAGCTAACGACGCTCAGATCAGACACCCGTACCGCCACACGGTGGTCCAGGTAGGCAAAGGGTTCTGGCAGGCCCTGGGGCCTTCCAATTCCAGCCTGCCAGTGATAAAATCGCCATGACATTTCCTGCCTCGTGCTTTCCTCCTGGTTGAGGTTTGAATTTATTAATATTCGTGGAACTTGACCGGCTGCGTAGCAGATCGGGTGCGGCCTGATCGGAGGCTCCATGGACACGGTGGAGCAGATTGCCTTCGTGCGGTCCCAATGCCTGCCGGGAATCGATTTCCTCCGCAGATTCAACTCCATGTCCTTGTACAGTTTTATTCATGAACATTACATACTCAGCATCAACCTCCGTGGAACCAGAGAATATCGATGGCGGGGCTGTTTCATGGTGGAAAACGCCGATCAGTCCAGTATCGGGATGGCGGAGCCGGGCGATTTACTTGTCATGACCCGCGTCATCGATCCTGTGGATCGCTTTTCCATGTTCGTCCCCCCCAAACTGTTCCTGCGCACTGCCGAGGAGCACAATTTTCGGGGCCCGGTCCACTTGTCGACGGGGCCCAAAGCCAAGGATTCGCCTGAGGTTCGGGCTATGGTGCAGCTCCTCGCTGCGGTCCGGACTGGGGCGTCGGCCCTGGAGCAGCAAAGCCGGCTGGCCATCTGCTTGCGGACAATGCTGGCCCATGCGGATCATGGATTCACTCCACCCCGGGCCACAAACGCCAGCGCGGCGGTGCGAAAGGCAATGGCTTACCTGCGGGAGCATTACCAGGAGTCGGTGGGCCTGGACGAACTGGCGGGCCTGACCCGGATGAACGGGTTCTACCTGGCGCACGCTTTCCGGAAGTATACAGGCATGCCGCCCCATGCCTTTCTGACCCGGGTACGGATCGAGCGGGCCCGCTCCCTTCTCATCTGTGGTATGCCCCCTGGGATGGTGGCGACCGAGGTGGGATTCGCCGATCAGAGCCACCTGCACCGGCATTTCAAGCAGATCTGGCACCTCACCCCCGGGGAATTTGTCGCCGGGTTGCCCCGGGTCAAGATTTTCGCCTGATCATGGGGCGCCGCCCCCGGTTCCGGATGGCCACGCGGAAATTCACCCTGACTCCCTTAGAACAGCCTGGGTCAGTTCCGGTCCACCTTCTCAGCGTGGTTCAACAGCTCATTTAGAACTTGAACGGTTCCACCCGGTTTAACTTCGCCGAGTGGACCAGGCTCCTGAATGTGGCCACGGCCCGGTACCGGTTGTCGCCCGGTAGAACAGCAAATGCTTCCAGTGCATTAATTAGCCCGTGATCCCAGGGAGGGAGAAAAAAAAGCAAGAACGTTCAAGATACGCCCGCCAGAGAATCCAAACCTTACCAGCAGATCCCAAAACATTGCCTCCCTGGGCTTTTCCCGGGGGAAGTTTGGGGGGCTGTTCTTCTTCCACCGGGGCGTGGGGGGTAGGGAAGCGTCCTCTTGTCGAGTATCACCTTCCGGGGTCTCCCGGTCTCATCAAAAAGGAGGAGGTATGCTTGGACTCGGTTGCAGGTTCCACAAGATATTGGGTTCAGGTCTCTTACTGGTGGTCGCGGTGGCGACCTTCGGGAGGCAGGCGAACCCGGGTGAAGTTAAGCTTGGTCTGCTTGGCGACCTGTCCTCGGATACTTCATACATGAAGGCGGCCAAGCTCGCCATCGATGATCGAGTAAATGAAATCAACGCCGCGGGCGGGATCAAGGGCAGAAAGGTCACCCTGATCACTTCCGATACCAAGGGCGACTCTGACTTAGTGGTTCCCAGCGCCAAGCACCTGATCAACCAGGATGGCGTGTGTGGAATCATTGGCCCGGAGTTTTCCCAGGGAGCCTTCAACCTGGGATCGATCGCCGAGGCCGCCAAAGTGCCTATCGTCGCCATCACCGCATCCAACCCCAGGGTCACCCAGAATGACAACGGAAGCGTGAAACCCTACATGTTCCGCGCCTGTTTCATCGACCCGTACGAAGCCACCATCCTGGCCGATTTCGCCTTCCAGGATTTGAACAAACGCAAGGCAGCCTTCATCTTCTGCTCGGATTACGATTATCCGAAAGTCATCATGAAGCACTTTGAGGGCGAATTCACTCGCCTGGGCGGCCAGGTGGTAGGCAGGGAGAGCTTCCGCAACCAAAGTACGAATTACAAAAACCAACTCACCAATCTGGCCAAGGCTAACCCCGACTGCATGATCATTGCCACCGCCGAATACTTAGATGTCGTTGGCATTGCCACCCAGGCTGAGCTTCTGGGATTGAAGTTCCAATACCTGGGTGTGGACGGCTGGGTGGCGAACGAACTGCCGTCCAAGGCCGGCAAACAGTTGGAAGGGTGCTACGTGACCAACGGGCTCTCCACCGATGAGCCGCGGTTCGCCGACTTCAATGCCCGGTTCCAGAAAGCCCACAACCTCGCGTGCAATGTGACGGCCTACTATGCCTTGGACGCCCTCATGGCCATGGAGTACGCGGCCGGGGTATCCCTGAAGCAGGCCGGGAAGATCGACTCCTCGGTCATGAAGCAGGCCCTCGAGACCATGAAGGACGTGCCCGTGTTCAGCAGCCGCATGACCATGGAGCCCGACACCCACAACCCCCACCAGGTGCCCATGCTCATCCTAACCATCAAGCATAGCCAGTGGAGGACCTTCAAGACCTATAAACCCGAATAGGGTGAGGGCGGCAAGGCCGCCTCTCCGGGCGGTTGCGGTTGCGCGGACGCAATGACCTCATTTCCCAGGACGTGGTGACTTGACCGGAGAGGAGCCCTGGTGGTTGTGCCTCCTCATCCTCCACGGAAATGACGACCCGCTGTCGCCCCCAATGCAGGAAGGATGCAGGAAACAAAGAAAAAGGCCACCCGCTTGGATGGCCATAAGTTGCTGAAATGATTGGAGGCGACGATCGGAATCGAACCGATGAATGGCAGATTTGCAGTCTGCAGCCTTACCACTTGGCTACGTCGCCGATATTTTCCAAGCCGGGTCGCGCCTCAATGACGAGGGCCCCTCAGGGCCCAGGATCAGAATGGAGCGGGTGAAGGGATTTGAACCCTCGACTTCAACCTTGGCAAGGTTGCACTCTACCACTGAGTTACACCCGCTTGAAGGCTCAAGCTTAGCATGGGGCCGGATGGCGTCAACCCTTCATTTTGCCCCCTGGCAGTCCGGGCAGACGCCGAACACGATGAGCTGGTGCCGGGTGATCCGGAACCCGGAGATCTGCTCCATGTCCAGGAGGCTGGGCCCGAGGCCGCACACCTCCACTTCGACCATGCGGCCGCACACGTCGCAGGCGAGGTGGTGGTGGTGGTGGGCGGACCGGCAGCGCACGAACCGCATCACCTGGTCCGGGCCCTGCAGGCTCTCGGCCCAGCCCTCCCGCACGAACCGCTCCAGGTTCCGGTAGACGGTGGGGATGCCCGAACGCTGCTGGGCCATGCCGGCCCAGATCTCCTCGGCCGTCAGGGGCCGGTCGGCGGCCTGGAGCACCCGCAGGATGGCCTCACGCTGGGGAGTGTGGCGCATGCCCGCCTCCCGGAGGGAGGGGGTCTGGGCGGGGGCCGGCCGGGCTTTGGACATGCTCCAGGATGACAAGAATTCCCTATGGAATGGAACCATTCCGTGCTGGCAAGCTGGAAGCATGTTCTCCCAGGATGTCCCGCTGGATGCCCGAACCGAGGCGGCTCCGTTCCTGCCCCTCGCCTTCCGGCTGGGGGTCGCCTTCGGGCTCGTCGTGCTGCACCTGGCCCTCCCGACGGAGACCCTGGGCGACCTGCCGGGGTCCGGCATCTACCTGGGCGCCCTGGCCGGCCTGTTCCTGGAGAGCGTGTGGGAGGCCCACCGGTCCATCCGCCGGGGGCTGGCGCCCTTCGCCACGCCGCCGCCCGGGTGGATCCGCTTCAACCTGGCCCTGGACACGGCGCTGGTCACCCTCATCCTCGCCTTCCACGGGGTGGACCAGGCCAGCCTGGCCACGATCTACATCTTCCCGGTGCTGGCGTCGGCGTTCTACCTCCACATCGTCGAGATCGTGGCGGTGGCGGTGCTGTCCTCGGCCATGCACATCACCAGTGTGCTGCTGTTCACCTTCGGCGCGCTGCCGACCTTCGGCCGGTCCGGGGCCGGGACCCCGCTGGAGCCGTCCCAGCTGGCCTTCGTCCTGGGCTTCGCCACCCTGCAGATCTTCGCGGCGGCCCTGGTGGTGGTGTCCATCCGCAAGCGCGTGGAGACCCTGCGTTCGGACCTGAGCAAGTCCGAGACCGCGGTGGGCGAGCTGTCGTCCCTGTACCGGCAGGTGTTCGATTCCATGGTCGCGGGCCTGGTGACCGTTGACCTGGACGGGCGGATCACCTCGGCCAACCCGGCGGCCCAGAACATCCTGCGCCGGCCCCTGGGGCCCGGGACCCCCATCGCTGCCCAGGGGCTGGGGGGCCTGGGCGACCTGTTCAGCCGGGTGAAGGGCAAGCGGTTCGAGCTGGACGTGGCGACCCCCGAGGGGGACCAGCGGATCCTGGGCGGCACCCTGGTGGCCCTGGCCAGTCCCGACGGCCGCGCCACCGGGCACCTGATCGTGTTCCAGGACCTGACCCAGCTCAAGGCGCTGGAGGAGCGCACCCGCACCAGCGAACGGCTGGCGGGGGTGGGGGAGCTCTCCGCCGAGATGGCCCACGAGCTGCGGAACCCCATGGCCTCGATCCTGGGCTGCGTGCAGATCCTCCAGCAGGGGGAGCAGACCCACGCGGTGATGGACCGGGTGCTGAACATCCTGGGCCGGGAATCGGAGCGGGTCAGCGCGCTGGTGACCGACTTCCTGGACTTCACCCGGCCCCGGACGGCCCGGGTCCAGGCGCTCGGCCTGCGGGACATCGTGGAGGACCTGCGCGCCAGCTGGGAGACCGACCCCCGCAGCTCCGGGGTGGCCTTCGTCCCGGGCGCCCCCCCGGCGGTGGAGGTGCTGGCCGACCCGGCCTGGGTCCACCAGGTCTTCACCAACCTCTTGAGCAACGCAAGAAAGGCCCTGCAGGGAGTTCCCGACCCCTGCATCCGCCTGGAGTACCAGCTGCGCCCGGACCAGGTGGACGTGGCCGTGCGCGACAACGGCTGCGGCATGACCGAGGCCCGCCGCCGGGCGATCTTCATCCCCTTCGCCAGCGGGTTCGAGGAGGGCACCGGGCTGGGCATGAGCTTGGTCTTCCAGTTCGTACAGAAGATGGGCTGGGACATCCAGGTGGACAGCGCCCCCGGCCAGGGGACCCGGATCGTGCTGGCCATCCCCCTGCAGGTTCCGGCCCCGGCCGAGCCCGGGCCCCGGGAGGAAATCTTCCGTCCGGCCGCGGCCCGGCAGGGCCGGCCGGCTCCCGGAGGCCGGAAAACCTTGCGGAAGGCGTAAAAAAGTGGGACATTGCCATTACTTTTTGCCTACGGGTCAAGGGCCGGGTCCGGCGTCCTTCGGTCGTGACCACCTCAAGACCCACCCGCATCCCCAGGATTCGACATGAATCGCAAACTCATCCGCCCGGACCTGACAGCGATCAAGGAAAAGATCGGGCGCACCCCGGCGCCCAAGGCCGCCGCGGACCCGCCCACGGTCACTCCGGTCCCCGCCGAGGCGGCGTTGGCCGCGGGGGGAAGCCCCGCCGCCAACGCCGCCAGCGCGCCCCAGGGCACCGGCAGCCCCAGGCGCAAGATCGCCCCCCCGGAGCAGACCAACGCCGAAAGCTTCTATTACCTGAAGCAGATGCAGTCGAAGACGCCGTTGGTGATCGTGCTCCAGGACGACGAGAAGCTGCGCGGCGTGATCGAGTGGTACGACAAGCACTGCCTCAAGATCAACCGGATCAAGGAACCCAACGTGGTGGTCCCCAAGCACAACATCAAGTACATCTACAAGCAGGAGGAGGAGCCCCGGATCCGCCGGAGCCGGGGCGGCAAGAAGGAGGAATCCTCCTCTCCGGACGTGGAACTCCCGCTGTACGATTGAAGCAGCCCCCGCAACCCGGTTGCGAGATCCTTTCATGCCTCGACGCCCCCACCTGGCCATCACCCTCGGCGATCCGTGCGGGATCGGTGCTGAGCTGCTGCTGTCCTCCCTGGCGGCCCTCAACCGCTGGGCCGAGGTGACGGTGATCGGCGCCCGGGCCGGGGTGGACCTGCTGGCGGCCGGGACCGAGCCGCCCCGGGTCTCCTGGCGTTGGGGCTCGGCCGCCGGCGCCGGTCCCGCCCCGGTCCAGGCCGAAGGCACGGCGGTCCAGGGCCTGTGGACCAGCGCGGCCGGATCCCCCGCTCCGGGGCAGGATCCCCCGGCGCCGGGCCAGGCGGTCTGGCTGGACCCCACCCCGGACGTCGCCGCGGCCCAGCTGCGCCTGGGCGTCGGCTCGGCCGTTTCCGGGCGCTGCGCGGTGGAGGCGGTGCGGGCCGGGGCCGCGCTGGTGGCCTCGGGCCGGGCCGACGCCCTGGTGACCCTGCCGTTGTCCAAGGCCGCCGCCCACCTGGCGGGCCACCCCATCCCCGGGCACACCGAGTTCCTCCAGGCCCTGTGCGGCTCGCCCATGACCCGGATGGCCTTCGTCAGCCCCAGGCTCTCGGTGGTGCTGCACACCGTGCACCAGAGCCTGCGCTCGGTGGTGGAGGGGCTGGCGGCCGAACCGGTGGCCGAGACCCTGGCCTTCGCCGCCGACCGGTTCCTGCAGCTCACCGGCCTGGGCGGGCTGAGGGTGGCCCTGTGCGCCCTGAACCCGCACGCCGGCGAGGGCGGAGCGTTCGGCCGGGAGGAGGAGGTCCTGGACCGGGCCCTGACCCTGGCCGACGCCGCCTTCGAGCGCTTCGACGGCACCGCCGCCAGCGCGCCGTTCGCCCACATTCCCTCGCCGTTCGGGCTGGACCCGGCTCCCCGGGGCTGGTCCCTGGGCTGGTCCCTGGGCCCATCGGTGCCCGCCGGGCCGGAGGGCGGGCCGCAGCCGGGGCCGGACCGGGCCGCACGGCCCAGGTTCTTCGGCCCGCTGCCCGCGGACACCGTGTTCCAGCGGGCCGCCCGGGGCGAGTTCGACCTGGTGGTGGCCCTGTACCACGACCAGGGGCTGATCCCGGTGAAGGTCCTGGAGCCGGACCGGGCGGTGAACCTCACCCTGGGGCTGCCCTACGTGCGCACGTCCCCCGACCACGGCACCGCCTTCGACCGGGCCGGACGCTGGTCGGCGGACGCCACCAACTTCCTGGAGGCCGCCGCCCTGGCCGTGCGCCTTGCCGGGCGGGCCAAGGGACAGCCATGGCACGCCTCCGCAGGGTACGCCGGATGAATGCCCACGACCTGCTGTTCGCCCTCCTGCTGCCGGTGCCCCCCTGGCTCGGGTTCCTGATCTACCGCTACCGGGGCACGGTGGGCATCAGCTACGGCTACTTCCTGGGCGGCATCCTGGCGGTCCTGGCCCTGCCCTGGCCCCAGATGGGCACCGACCTGCCCTCCCCCCACCTGGGCGGCGCCCTGCTGGGCTTCACCCTCTACATCGCCGCCCACCGGGACGGCGGCCGGGGCCTGCGGCGCCTGTGCTACGGGGTGGGCGGGGCCAGCGTGTTCGTCTGGCTCACCGGAGTCTTCATGGGGCTGGACATGCGCTCGGTGGTCGCGTTCTGGGCCATGGCGCTGCTGGAGGCCGGGCTGTGGCTGCTGCTCTCGGACCTGGGCTACCGCCTCACCCAGGGGCGCTGGCTGCACCTGCGGCTGCCCCTCACCGGCGGCGCGGCCTTCCTGGGCGCCACCTCGGTGTTCCGCAACCTGCCCCTGGGCGCCTCGCCCCTGTCCTGGGGCCCGTCCCTCCTGGGCGGCATCCTGCTGGGCCTGGTGGCCACCCAGCAGCTCCTGTGGCTGCGCAGGCAGGGCATCTGGGTGGAAGGGCGGGGCGACGGGTTCCGGGTGGCCATGTCCGCTCTGGAGGGGGACAAGCCCCCCGAGGGCCCCAGCCTGGCCTACGCCCTGGAGGCGCGCCAGCCCATGTTCCTGGTGAACGAGAAGGGCATGCTGCTGGAGTCCAACACCGCCTTCAGCCGCCTGGTGGGGTTCCCCCGCAACCAGATCCGGGGCTACCTGCTCCAGGACCTGTTCCAGGGCCGGGAGGCGCCCGCCTGGGAGGACCTCAGGGAGAAGCTCCTGCGCGACTTCCAGGGCAGCGCCAGAGCCATCCTGGTGCGCAAGGACTCCAGCTTCCAGAACGTGCTGCTGGAGGCCGTGACCTTCGACCGGAACATGGCGCTGGTGTGGATCGCCGACGCGGCTCTGGGCACCCTGTCCCTGCGCGGCGAGATGGACGGCGCCCTGCAGACCCCGGTGCTGGGGGTCCGGGAGGCCGGGCAGCTGACCCAGAACGCCCTGGGCACCATCCTGCCGGCGGTGGAGCAGATCCTCGAGGAGTCCTGGAACGTCCGGACCCGGGATGCGGCGGAGCGCATCCTGGTGGCGGCCCAGCGGCTCATGCCCGACGCGGCCCAGGCCAAGGGCGGCTCGGCCTTCCCACACCTCCAGGCCGACCAGGCCATGGAAGCCCTGATGCCCCGCCTGCGCCGGATGCTCCCCGAGGGCTTCGAGGTGGCCCACCGCACCCCCGGGCTCACCCTGTTCATCGAGGCCGAGGCCCTGCAGAAGATCGCCACCCAGCTGGTGCTCCACGGCAGGCAGGGCCTGCGGGACGGGACGGTGACCCTGGTCATGGCGCCGGTCACCCTGGGCACCCGGTCCTGGGTCCAGCTCACCCTGGAGCTCACCGGGCGCCCGGCCGCGTGGGAAGGGGACTTCCTGGGCCTCACCTGGCTCCAGGACACGGTGCGGTCCTCCCTGGGCATCCTGGAGATGGCCCACGACGGGCACGGGTTCCTGTGGCCGCGGATTTTCCTGCCGTGCCAGAGCCGGGAGGCGGACCAGGCCTCCCGCCTCCTCCAGGGGCGCAGCATCTGGATCATCGACCGGGACCCGGTGGTGCGGGACGCGCTCAGCGCCCTGGTGCGCGGGGCCGGCGGGCAGGTGTACACCCACGCCGGGCTGCGCCCGTTCCTGGAAAGCGCACGCCGGCGCGCCCTGCCGGACATCCTGGCGCTGGAGCGCACCGGCCCCCTGGAGCGGTTCCAGGCCAGGCTGCGCCGCCTGGGCGGCGAAGGGGTGCCCGGCATCCTGCTCCTGGGCGACGGCAAGCCCTGGGCCCAGGGCGACGGCTCCAACCGCAACGGCGGCGCCACCCGCGTCATCCTCCTGGAAAAGCCCTTCCCCGGCCAGAACTTCCTGCAATGCCTGCTGGCCCTGCTCCACGACGCCGGAGCGTCCCAGCTCCCCGACCCGATCCCCGAATCCCGACCGGAGGCCCCATGCCGACCATCGCCCTGATCCTGGCCGCAGGCCTGGGCAAGCGGATGCAGTCCGCCCTGCCCAAGGTGCTCCACCCCATCCTGGGCGACCCGTCGCTGCTCTGGGTGCTCCGGGCGCTGCCCCCGGCGGTGGCGGCCGCCGTGGTGGTGGTCCACCACGGGCGCGAGCGGGTGGAGGAGGCCCTGGCGGCCTGGGCCGCCCAGGGCCTGCTGCCCTGCCCCGTCACCACCGTGGACCAGGGGGAGCCCCTGGGGACGGGGCACGCCACCCAGCGGGCCGCCCAGGAACTGGACCGCCTGGGCGCCGACCGGGTGGTGGTGCTGTGCGGCGACGTCCCCCTCATCCGGGTGGAGACCGTGGGGCGCCTGGCCGGGGCCGGGGCCCAAGGCGAGGCGATGCTGCTGGCCATGGACCTGGACGACCCCTTGGGCTACGGGCGGGTGGTCCAGCGCCCCGACGGCAGCCTGGAGGCGGTGGTGGAGCACAAGGACGCCTCCGAAGCGGTGCGGGCCCTGCGCCGGGTCAACGGGGGCGCCTACGCCCTGCCCTGGCAGCCCCTGAAACAGGCCCTGGCCCGGCTTTCCAACGCCAACGCCCAGGGGGAGTACTACCTCACCGACGCGGTCATGGACGTGGCCGCCCGCACCCCGGTGGCGGTGGCGCTGTGCGACCCGGAGGAGCTGCTGGGGATGAATTCCCGCGCCGACCAGGCCCGGCTCCAGGCCTACGCCCGGGACCGGATCAACGGCGCCTGGATGGAGGCGGGTGTGACCTTCCTGGATCCCGCCACCGCCCTGGTGGGGCCCCGGGCCGCGCTGGCCCGGGACGTGGTGGTGGGTCCAGGCGCCCAGCTGCGCGGGTCGGTGGCGGTGGGGGAAGGCACGGTGGTGGGCCAGGGCTGCGTGCTCAGCGACTGCCGGGTCGGCGCCGGGGCGGAGATCCGGCCCTACTGCGTGATCGACCGCTCGGAGGTGGGTCCGGGCTGCAGGGTGGGCCCGTTCGCCCACCTGCGGGAGGGGACCCGGCTGGAAGCCCGGGTGCACCTGGGCAACTTCGTCGAGACCAAGCAGGCGACCCTGCACCCGGGAGCCAAGGCCAACCACCTCAGCTACCTGGGCGATGCGGAGGTGGGCGAGGACAGCAACATCGGGGCCGGGCTGATCACCTGCAATTATGATGGATTCAACAAACACAAGACCACCATCGGCCGGAACGTGTTCGTGGGCTCGGACTGCCAGCTGGTGGCGCCGGTGACCCTGGGCGACGGGGCCATCATCGGGGCCGGCAGCACCATCACCCGGGACGTCCCCCCGGGCGCCCTGGCCCTCTCCCGGGCGCCCATGGTGGTCAAGGAGGACGCCGCCGAATCCCTGCGCCGGAAGCAGAAGGCGCGGGGGGGATCAGGTACAGTAAGATAAGCCTGACCCATAGATAGGAACCTCATGCTGCAGTCCCTGCTCGAGCGAATCGGCGCGTCCATCCTTGAATTCAGCACCCAGGCAGGCGACTTCGTCACCATTTCGGGGCACGGCTTCGTTTGCATCTTCAAGCGTCCATTCGACGCCCGCAACTTCCTGCGCCAGCTCGTGGCGGTGGGGGTGAACTCCATCCCCGTGGTGGTGCTCACCTCCCTGGCGGTGAGCATGGTGTTCGCCGTGCAGCTGTCGTACGGGTTCCGGCAGTTCCAGGCGGAAGGCCTGGCCGCCCAGGTGGAGGGGGTGGCGGTGGTGCGCGAGCTGGCCCCGGTCATCACCGGCCTGATGATGGCCGGGCGGGTGGGCTCGGCCATGGCGGCGGAGCTGGGCACCATGCAGGTCACCGAGCAGATCGACGCCCTGGAGTGCCTGGCCACCGACCCGGTGCACTTCCTGTTCGTGCCCCGGCTGCTGGCGGCGGCGGCGATGCTGCCGCTGCTCACCGGGTTCGCCATCTACGTGGGCTACCTGGGCGGCTACACCCTGCTGGTGGGAGTCCAGGGCCAGAGCGCCTGGGTCTACGGCCAGGACTTCTACAAGCTGCTTTCGGGCCGGGACCTGGTCATCGCCCTGACCAAGGCGCTGGTGTTCGGGCTGATCATAGCCCTGGTGGGCTGCTGGCGCGGCTTCCGCACCCGGGGCGGAGCCGAGGGCGTGGGCAACGCCCCCACCAGCAGCGTGGTGACCAGCAGCCTGTGGATTCTGATCGCCGACTTCTTCCTCACCAAGCTCCTCCTCGTCTGATCACACTCCTGAGTCCGCCGTGGCCGTCATCGACATCGTCAACCTCTCCAAGTCCTTCGGCCGGCTGGTCGTGCTGGACGGGGTCAACCTGGCCGTGCAGGAGGGCGAGAGCCTGGCCATCATGGGCGGCAGCGGCACCGGCAAGACCGTGCTGCTGCGCTGCGTCATGGGCCTGTTGCGGCCGGACGCCGGGCACGTGGCCATCGAAGGCAAGGTGGTCCAGGACCTGGACCGTGACCAGCTGTTCGAGGTGCGCAAGAATATCGGCATGTGCTTCCAGATGGCCGCCCTGTTCGACTCCATGTCGGTGGAGGAGAACGTGGGCTTCGCCCTGGCCCGGCACACCGCCATGACCCCCGGGGAGCGGGCCGCCCGGGTGGAGGAGTGCCTGAACATGGTGGGCCTCAAGGGCACCCAGAAGCTGCGCCCGGCCGAGCTCTCCGGCGGCATGAAGCGGCGGGTGGGGTTCGCCCGGGCCATCGCCCTCAAGCCCAGGATCCTGCTGTTCGACGAGCCCACCACCGGGCTGGACCCGGTGATGACCGACGTGATCGGGCGCATCATCCTTGGCCTCAAGGAGCAGATGGGCGTCACCAGCATCACCATCACCCACGACCTGAAGAGCGCCTTCGAGATCGCCGACCGGGTCGCCCTGCTGTTCCGCGGCCGGATGATCGCGGTGCAGAAGCCCGAGGACTTCCGGGCCAATCTCGATCCGGTGATCCAGCAGTTCCTGCGCGGCAGCGCCGACGGCCCGTTCCTGCTGGACCCGCCTCCCCCCGCCGTCGTGCGGCGCAGTTCCACGCGGCCCGCCTCCTGAAGGCAGGCTCCTGAGGATCCGACCATGAAACTCGAAACCAAAGTCGGCGCTTTCTTCATCGCGGCCGTCACCGTCCTGGGCGGGCTGATCCTGCGCATGGAGAAGCTGGACGTGTTCGGCGGGCATTCCCAGAACAAGCTGGTGACCGAGTTCGACCAGGTGGCCGGGCTCAACCTGCAGAGCGCCGTGCGGGTGGCCGGGGTGCGGGTGGGCGCCGTGACCGGCATCAACCTGGAGGGCAAGAAGGCCCGGATCACCATGGGCCTGCCCAAGGACTTCCCGGTCTACCGGGACGCCGTCGCATCGCTGAGCTCCATCGGCATCCTGGGCGAGAAGTACATCGAGCTGGACCCGGGCCACCCCGGGGCCGGTCTGCTGCCTCCCGATTCGACCATCCCCAGCAAGGTCGAAATGGGCCTGGACAACCTCATGGAGGCCCTGGGCGGCATCGCCAAGGACGTCAAGGGCGTCACCCAGGCCCTGAACGAGTCCATCGGCGGCGAGCAGGGACGGGAGAAGCTGGACGAGATCGTCGACAACGTCCGCGTCCTCACGGGCGAATTCCGGGCCATGGCGCAGGAGAACCACGGCACCATCAACACCACCCTGGCCAACGTGCAGCAGATGACCGGCGACCTGCGCGAGAAGCTGCCCCAGATCGCCCAGCAGTTCGAGGACCTGGGCCGCAACCTGAACGAACTGGTGAGCGAGGACCGTCCCGAGCTCAAGGGCGTGATGACCGACGTGCGCAAGCTTGTGGCCAGCCTGCAGGGCACCTCCGAGAACATCAAGGCCATCACCGACAGGATCAACCGGGGCGAGGGCACGGTGGGCAAGCTGCTCACCGACGACACCACGGTGAAGAAGATCAACGACGCGGTGGACAACCTCAACTCCATGCTGGGCGGGTTCCGCTCCATGGGCCTGGAGCTGGACATGAACGCCGCCCGCTGGACCCGGCGCAGCGACAGCGAGGGCGGGCTGGACGTGAACATCGTGCCCGGCAACGACCACTGGTACTCCCTGGGGTTCCACTCGACTCCCGACGGCAAGATCGGCCAGTCCAGCTCCGCCTCCACGGTCAATTCGACCCCGGGCGGGAGCCTCGCCACCACCACCACCACCATCAACACCGACCAGACCTTCACCTTCAACGCAGCCTACAACAAGCGCCTGTGGGACCACTTGGTGCTCTCCGCCGGCCTCATCGAGAGCACCGCCGGGGTGAGCGCCGAGTACCGGACCCTGGACGACCGGCTTCGGTTCGGGGCCATGGGCTACGACTTCACGAAGCGGTCCGACAAGCCCGACCCGCGCTACCGGATCACCGGCAGCTTCCAGTTCTACAAGGGGATCTACGCCCAGGCCGGGGTCCAGGACCTGGCCAGCAGCCCCCTGCGGACCTTCTTCATCGGCGGCGGGGTGCGCTGGAAGGATGAGGACCTCAAGAAGCTCGTCGGGCTGGCCGCCACGGGGGCGTCGGGGCATTAGTGCGTTAACATGAACGGGTAAATGGAACCGCTTCCCTCCCTTCCCCCCGAACACGACCGGGCCTTCCTCCTGGTGCGGCGTGGCGTGCCCCTGGCCGGGGCCCTGGCGCTCCTGGTCCTGGCCGCCTTCGAGCCGGCGGGGCGGGGCTGGTACCTGCTGGGGGCGGTGGCCCTGCTGGCCGAAGTGCGGCCCACCTTCATGCGCGGCCGGGCCTACCTGCAGGCCCGCACCCACCTCCTGCGCTGGGACGGGCTCTGGGCCCGGGCCCTGCGCCCCCTGGCCCGGCGGTTCCGGGCCGAGGATGCCTGGATCCTCTCCTTCTGCGCCTGGAACAACCGCCGGGTGCGGGAGGCTTACGGCCTGCGCAAGGCCCGGCGCGCCCTGGTGCTGCTGCCCCACTGCATCCAGCTGGCCCGGTGCAAGGCCGACGTCCAGCAGGACCTGCGCAATTGCTACGAATGCGGGCTCTGCCCGGCGGGCGACTTGCTCCCCCTGCAGCTGGAGCTGGGCTGGGACAGCCGCATCACCAACCGCAGCCACAAGGCCTACCAGGCGGCCCGGGAGTTCGCCCCGGACCTGATCGTGGCGGTGAGCTGCGCCGACCGCCTCCTCAAGGGGCTCACCAGGCTGCCGCAGGTCCCCTCGTACGTCATCCCCCTGGAGCTGCCCCACGGCATGTGCGTGGATACCGCCTTCAGCGTGCCCCACTTGATGGCGGCCATGGAGGCCCTGGTGGAGCCCAGGGAGCGGGGCGGGGATCGGGAGCGGGTGGTGCCGCTGCGCCGGGATGGGACCGCCTGATGCCGGGGATGGACGGGGATGAAAAGGGATAAAAGCCTTTCCGACATGGTGGCGTGATGTCGTCCGAGTTCGCCGTCCGCAAAGCCTTCGAGAGGGTCTTCGGTCCCCGGCTCATGCCGTACCTCCTCCATCTGCGGCCCATGGAATGGCCGATCATGACCGCCCATTTCCTCCTCGGCGCCATCCTGGCCGTGGGTCTCCGGCTCCCTCCCGGCCGCACCCTCCTGGCCTGGTTCGTGTTCATCGTCCTGCTCAACGGCGGCACCCTGGCCCTCAACAGCGCCTTCGACCAGGACGAGGGCGACATCGGCTACCTGCGCCGCCCGCCCAAGCCGCCCCGGCACCTGCTCCTGGTCTCCAGCCTGATGCTGGCCGCGGCCCTGGGCCTGGGCTTCCTCCTGCCGCCCCTGTTCGCCGGGTGCAACGCCGCCTGCGTGGCCATGGCGGTGCTGTACTCGGTGCCCCCGGTGCGCCTCAAGGCCCGGGCCGGGTGGGACCTGCTGATCAACACCGCCGGCTTCGGGCTGCTCACCACCCTGGCGGGCTGGGCCTTCACCGGCCGGCCCCTGACCGGGTGGATGCTGGCCCTGGCCGTGGGCTTCGCCTGCCTGTTCGGGGCCCTGTATCCCCCCACCCAGATCTACCAGATCGAGGAGGACCGAGCCCGGGGCGACCGCACCCTGGTGATCGTCCTGGGGGAGACCGCCAGCCTCGCCGGCGCTTCCGCCCTGGCCCTGGGGGCGCACCTCTGGTTCGCCTGGGCGGCGCTGAAGGCCGGGCGCCCCGTCTATCCCCTCCTGGTTTCCCTGGGGCCCTGGATGGCGGTGCTGCTGCCCTGGTGGGCGCGGTGGCGGAGGTGGACGCCCGCGCGGCACCAGAAGGGGATGTACTGGGCGCTGGGGGCGTGGGGGGTGACCGACGTGACCGTGCTGGGGCTGTTCTGGCCTCGGTAATGACTAGTTACCTGCTCCCCCGGAGCCACCGCCGCCGACGGTGATGCCGGCCAGGGGCTGTACACCGGTGTCCTGGTGGAGGCCATCCAGGAGCAGCCCGGCCTGGAGGTGGAGCAATTGCTCAAAAGGGTGAGCGCCCGGGTCCAGGCCCTGCCCGGCGGCGCCCAGATCCCCTACCGGTCCAGCAGCCTTACCGGGGATTTTTTCTTCCAGCCCGGATCACCGGAAGGGGCGGCGACCCAGGCCCGGGTGACATCCGCGGCGATCGCGCCGGCAGCCGCCGCTGATCTGGCCGAACGGTTACTTTCCGGAGCCGAGGCACAAAGGGCGCTGACTAAGGATGGTCTCGAGAGTTGCCGGATCGTTCTGTATGCCGGATGAATGGGCGACCCTGAATCCGTGCGCACCTTTTACCTGTCAATGGAGCCTGCCGGTCAACCCGTTATACTCATGACGATCAGGCCCGCCCATGCTCACCCCCACCCTCCCGCCCCCCTTCCCCCTCGCCTGGGGCTTCACCACCCGCCAGGACCGGGCGGCGCTCAACCCGCCCAAGCTCCTGCGCCAGGTCCACGGCTGCGAGGTGGTGGAGGCCCGGACCGGGATCCAGCACGCCGACGGGCTCTGGACC
The DNA here is from genome assembly GCA_049508835.1 of Holophaga sp. GTDB lineage: Bacteria > Acidobacteriota > Holophagae > Holophagales > Holophagaceae > Mesoterricola. The sequence continues at coordinate 27,900 of JBELAL010000013.1, forward strand.
ATGGCTCCGGGGCAGATCATCGGGGTGGAGGTGGCGGACTGCGTGCCGGTGCTCCTGGCCGGGATGGTCCACGGCTGCCCCTGGGTCGCCGCCCTGCACGCGGGCTGGCGGGGCACGGCGGCGGGGATCATGCGCCGGGGAGTGGGGGTGTTCACCGGCATGGGTGGCCGCCCCAGGGACCTGAGCTGGGCCCTGGGGCCGGCCATCCTGAAATGCCATTACGAGGTGGGCGAGGAGGTCGTGGAGGCGGCCCGGCAGGATCCCGCCTGGCGGGAGGACTTGGCCGAGCCCGGGCCCCGGGGGCGGCCGCACCTGGACCTGCACGGCCTGCTGCGGGCCCAGGCCCTGGACCTGGGGCTGGATCCCGCCCTGGACGGGTCGGTGGCGGTCTGCACCTACTGCACCCCGGACCTGCTGCACTCCTACCGGCGCGGGGACCGGCACCTGCGGCAGTGGGGGTGGATCCGGATCGACTAGCAATGCATCATGGACTGCCCAGGTTCCCGCCTCAGGACGCCGCCGCTTCCGCCGCCAGCGCTTGGCACAGCTCCTCCATCCGGTAGGGCTTGTTCAGGACCCTCACCCCCGGCAATCCGGCCACCACCGCCTCGGTGGACCCGTCCACGAACCCGGTGGCCAGGATCACCGGCAGCCCCGGGCGGCATTCCCGGATCTTCACCAGGGTCTCGGCCCCGGTGAGGCCGGGCATGTTGTGGTCCAACACCACCAGGTCCACCTCCAGCCCCTGTTCCAGGAGGGTCAGGGCCTCCTCCCCCCGGGGCACCGCGGTCACCCGGTGGCCCCGGGACTCCAGCAGGGGCGGAATGGATTCCAGCAGAATCGGGTCGTCGTCCACCAGCAGGACGCGCAGCGGTCCCCGCGGCTCCGCCCGTTCGGCGGGCTCCGGCGCCGGGGCCTGGGGCTCCCGGTACCCGGGCAGCTGGATCACGATGGCGGTGCCCTGCCCCGGGGCGCTGAGGATCTGGACGGTGCCGCCGTGGGCCTTCACCGTGCCGTAGACCCGGGCCAGGCCCAGCCCGGTGCCCTTGCCGGCGGGCTTGGTGGTGAAGAACGGCTCCATGGCCCGGACCAGGACTTCCGGCGCCATGCCCACCCCGGTGTCCACCACCCGCACTTCGATGCGGCCGGCGCCCTGGGCGCGGGTGCGGAAGCTGAGGGTTCCGCCGTCGGGCATGGCGTCCAGGGCGTTGACCCCCAGGTTCATGAACGTGCCCCCCAGGGCGGAGGGGTCGCCCAGGACCTTGGGCAGGAGCGGATCCAGGTCCAGCAGCACCTGCACCTTCTGGGGGGTGGCGTGCCTCAGGAGCTCCACTTCCTTGCGCAGCAGGTCGTTGAGGTCGATCTCCTGGGTCTGGGCCAGGCCCTTGCGGGCGAAGTCGGTGAGGGCCCGCACCAGGTCCCGGCCTCGGCCGGCGGCGTGCAGGATGGAGTCCAGGGATCGGGCCGTGGGGCTCGCGTCGGCGCAGGACTGGCGGAGCAGTTCGGCGGTGCCCAGGATGCCGGCCAGCACATTGTTCATGTCGTGGGCCATGCCCCCAGCCAGGCTGCCCAGACTCTCCAGCTTCTCCGAATGCTGGCGCTCCTCCTGCAGACGCCGGTGCTCCGCCTCAGCCTGCACCTGTTCGGTGCGGTCGCGGACCACGCCGATCATCCGGAACGGCTGGCCGTCGCTGTCCCGGACCACGACGAAGCTGCCGGACAAGTGGCGGACTTCGCCGGAGGGCAGGCGGGTCCGGAACCCGACGTGGTGCGGCCCCGGCTCCCGCAGGGCCCGGGGGATGCGCTCCTGGAGTTCCGCGCGGTCCTCGGACAGGACCCGTTCCAGCCAGGTGACGTTGGTGGGCACGAACGTGGCGGGGTCCAGGCCGTACATCTCGTACATCCGGTCGTTCCAGATCATGGTCCCGTCCCGCAGGTTGCGGTCCCAGAGCCCCAGGCTGCCGGCCTGCAGGGCTAGCTCCAGGCGCTGGGCGGCCTCCCGCAGCGCCTCCTCCACCAGCTTGCGCCCGCTGATGTCCCGGGTCAGGGAGAGGTTGCAGGGCCGGCCCTGCACCTCCATGACCGTGGACGAGACCAAGGCGGTGAACACACTGCCGTCCTTGCGCCGCAGCGGCGCCTCGAACCCCACCACCCGCCCGTCGCCCTTGAGCGCGGCCAGGAACCGCTCCCGGTCGGCGGCGTCCACCCAGATCCCCAGGCCGCTGGGGAGCACCGAGCGGCCGATCACTTCCTCCCGGGTGTAGCCGAACAGGTTCACGTAGCTGTCGTTGAGGTCCAGGCAGATCCCCTGGTCCTGGGAGGCCAGGTTGATGGCGTCCGGGCTGGTCTGGAAGATCCGGGCGAACTTCTCCTCGGAGGCCCGCAGGGCCCGGATCGCCTTCTCCCGGGACCGGGCCAGGCGGAGGGCCGCCACCAGCGCGGCGGAAGGGACGAGGGCGAAGATGGCCAGGAGGACGATGAAGGTCATGGGAAAGCACCCGCGGATACCACTCCCCCTCGCCGGCGGCACCGGATGCGCGACTCATGCTAGTTGGAGAAATACAATATATCAGGATCGGACCAGCCGGAGGGCGGAATCTTGGCCCACAGGTCAGTCCGAGGGCTGATCCACCACCACCGAGAGGGGATATTCCGGTTTCACCACGGGCGATTTGAGCACGATGAAGGTGAAATACTTCTCGATGCCCAGATCCCGCGCCAGCAGGTCATCCATGAGTGCCTGGTAGTCGGCAATGCCCCGGGTGATGAACTTCAGCAGGTAGTCGAACCCGCCGCTCACCAGGTGGGCCTCCAGCAGCTGGTCCAGGGCGGCCATGGCCGATTCGAAGCGCAGGAAGTCCTCCCGACGGTGGTTGGACAGGGTCACCTGGGTGAACACGATCTGGGGGTCGCCCAGCTTGGCCAGGTTCACGTGGGCGCTGTAGCCGGAGATGTACCCGGCGGCCTCCAGGCGCCGGACCCGGTGCAGGCAGGGGCTGGGCGAGAGACCCACGGCCTCGGCCAGATCGTTGTTGCCCATTCTCCCCTGGCGCTGCAGGAGGGCGAGGATGTGCAGGTCGATGCGGTCGAGCTTCAGGGTCTTGGCCGGGAGCAAAGGGCGACTCCTGGGGGACGGAAGGGTCCGGTGCGGGCGGAACGAGGGTCCAGGAGGGCTGGGCCGGCCCGGCCGCCTAAGTTGAAAAGATCCCCCATTCTGGCACGCAATCCGGAAGCGTGGCTATTCGAAGAACTCGAACAAGGTCCCGGCGCCGTTCTTGAGGGCGTTCCGGTAGATCCTGTGCGCGGTGGTGTTGTCCTGGATCCCCATGCCGGTGGGGAGGCCGAAGACCACTGCGAGTTCGTCGACCAGGCGCTCGATGAGGGTGTAGGCGTTGGCGCAGGGAAGCGACTCCTTGACGCCATCGGCGATGGAAGGGCCCGCCGGCACCCGGGTGGGCTTCCCCTGCTGCCTGCTCACGTAGTACTTCGGGGCCAGGGCGGGCTCCACGCCCACCGCGCGGACGTCGTCCAGGGTCAGGAGGTCAGCCATGGACGGCCGCCATGAAATGGTGCAGGTCCCAGTTCCCGCCGCTCAGGACGAAACAGACCTTGTCCGAGGGCGAAACCTTGATCTTTCCGGAGAGGGCGGCCCCGATGCCCACGGCCGCCGCTCCTTCCACGAACAGCTTCGCCTCCTCCGCCAGCAGGCGCAGCCCCTCCTTGATGCATTCTTCCTCGACCAGGACGATCTCATCCACATACCGCTCGAGGATGGCGTGGGCCCTCGGGTAGGGTACCTCGGCCTTCACCCCGTCGGCGATGGTGTTCCCTGCCGGGACGGTGGTGGGCCGCCCCAGCCGCCGGCTCACCTGGAACTTGGGAGCCAGCAGCGGCTCCACCCCTACGACCCGCACCTGCGGGGCGGTCTCCTTGATGGCGGTGGCGATCCCCGACAACAGGCCGCCACCTCCCAAGGGCACGACGATGGTATGGAGATCGGCCAGATCCTCCATGACCTCCAGGGCGATGGTCCCCTGCCCTGCCATCACCATGGGGTCATCGAAGGCATGAACCAGGGAATAGCCGTTCTTCCGGCCCAGCTCAGCCACGTACGCCCATCGGGAGGCCTGGTCGCCCTGGAACAGGATCACCTCTGCGCCCAGGGCGCGGGTCCTTTCGATCTTCACTTTGGGCGCATCACGGGGTATGACGATGACGACCTTGGCGTTGATCACGGTTCCGACGTAGGCCATCGCCTGGGCGTGGTTCCCGGAGGAAGACGTGATGATCCCCCTGGCCCTTTCCTCGGGCCCGAGCAGCAGTGACTTGCTGAACGCGCCTCTGGCCTTGAACGAGCCGGTGATCTGGAAGGATTCCGGTTTCAGGAAGACCTGGCAGCCCAGCCTCCCATTGAGTTCCCCGGCATCGAGCAGAGGCGTACGCCTGACGTATGGCTTGATCCTTGCCCCGGCCTGATGGATGTCATCCAGGGTCGGCGAGCTTTCCATGGTTCCCCCTGCACTGGAGTTGGCGGCCGATCAGCCTAGGCGAGCACCTTCACGCAGGCCGCCTCGAAGATGTCCATGGCCTGGGCCATCTGGGCCTCGGTGATGACCAGGGGCATGAGCAGGCGGATCACGTTGTCGAAGGTGCCCGCGGCCAGGACGATCAGGCCCCGGTCGAAGCATTCCCGGGTGATGCGCTTGACCGAATCGGGATCCGGCTCCTTGGTGCGGGGATCCTTGACGAACTCCACCCCGATCATGGCCCCCAGGGCGCGGAGGTTGCCGATGCCCGGGAGCCTGGCCTGCAGGGCCTCCAGGCGGCCCATCACGTACTGGCTGATCCGCATGGCCCGGGCCTTGAAGTCCTGGGCCCGGTAGAAGTCCAGGGCCGCCACCCCGGCGGCGCAGGCCACCGGGTTGCCGCTGAAGGTGCCGCCCAGCTGGCCCGGGGCCGGCGCGTCCATGATCTCGGCCTTGCCCACCACCGCGCTCAGGGGCAGCCCGGCGGCGATGGACTTGGCGCAGGCGATCAGGTCCGGGGCCACGCCGCTGTGGCTCACGGCGAAAGGCTTGCCGGTGCGGTAGAAGCCGGTCTGGACCTCGTCCGCCACGAAGGTGATGCCGTGCTCGCGGCAGATGGCCTGCAGGCCGGGCAGGAACTCCCTGGGCGGCACCACGATCCCCCCTTCCCCGTGCACCGGCTCGATGACCATGGCGGCCACCTCCGAGGGCTCCACCTCGCCCTTGAAGAAGCCCTTGAACTGCTCCAGGCAGTGCATGCCGCAGCCCGGGTAGGTGGACTGCCAGGGACAGCGGTAGCAGTAGGCGGTGGCCGCCCGGTGCACCCCGGGGGCCGACTGGCCGAAGCCCGCTTTGTACGGCTTCACCTTGCAGGTGAGCGACGCGGTGAGCAGGGTGCGCCCGTGGTACGCATTGGTGAAGCAGATGACCGCTGCGCGGCGGGTGGCGATGCGGGCGATCTTGACCGCGTTCTCCACCGCCTCGGAGCCGCTGTTGAAGAACGCGGCCTTCTTCCGGAAGTCGCCCGGCGCCAGCTTCGACAGCTTCTCGCTCAGCTCCACGTAGGGCCGGTGCGGCACCTGGTGGAAGAAGGTGTGCAGGTACTGGCCCGCCTGGGCCTGGATGGCCTCCACCACCGGCTGCGGGCAGTGCCCGCCGTTCAGCACCCCCACCCCGGCGAAGCAGTCCAGGTAGGTGTTGCCGTCCAGGGTCCGGACCACGGCCCCCTTGGCCTCGGCCACGAACACCTCGTTGACCACCGCCACCCCCTTGGGGACGTACTCGGCGGCCTTGGCCAGCCACTCCCGGGTGGCGTCGCTGCGGCCGTGGGACACCTCGGCCAGTTCGTTTCCTGTGAGCATGGCGGCTCCTTTCGAGGGACGGGTTCCGGGCCTGGGCCCGAAGGGGGGATACCCCAAAATTAGCCGTTTCCTGCCGCAGCCGTTGCCGAAGTTCGGGGCCTTCCCGGCAGAAAATCGCTTCCCGCGGGACGCCGGGGCAACAGCCTGCCGTCTCTGGGCCAACGGCCGCCTACGCCTTCATCTCGCGGCGATGCCCAAGGCGGCGTCCAGGTCGGCCTTGATGTCGTCCACGTCCTCGATGCCGACACTGAACCGCAGGAGGGAAGCCGGCAGGTGCTCCTGCCCGGGAATGCCGGCCCTGCGCTCCATGGTCGACTCCACGGCGCCGAGGCTGGTCGCGTGGCGGATGAGCCGGACGCTCCTGCAGACCATGTCCGCGGCTTCGGCGCCCCCGCGCACGTCGAACGAGATCATGGTCCCGAAGCCCTTCAGGAGGCGTTTGGCGATGGCGTAGGTCGGATGGGAGGGCAGCCCGGGATACCGGACCCGGCTGACCCGCGGATGGGCTTCCAGCCATGGGGCGAGCACCTGGGCGTTGTCCTGGGCCCGGCGGAAACGCAGCGCCAGGGTTCTCGCGCCCCGGACCGCAAGGAACGCTTCCAGGGCGCCCGGCGTCGCTCCGGCGAGCACCCGGGATTTTTTCAGGCCCTGCCACAGGGCTTCGTCCCGGGTCGTGACCATGCCGGCCAGAAGGTCCGAATGGCCGCCGATGAACTTGGTCCCCGACTGCATGGACACGGTCGCGCCCAGATCCAGGGGCTGCTGGTTCAAGGGGGTGGCGAAGGTGTTGTCCACCACCAGGATGGCGCCCGGCTTGCGCGGCGCCCGACAGATCCGGTCGAGTTCCGCCACCGTCAGGAGCGGGTTCGACGGGGATTCCAGCCAGATCAGGTCCGCGCCGGCGCAGGTGCGGATCCAGCCGGCCGTATCCTCCACCGGCACCCGCTGCACGGACCAGCGCCCCTTGCCGGCCCCGTACATGGCCAGGCCCGAGACCCCCTGGTAGCAGTCCTCGGCCAGGGCCACCACGGAGCCGGCCGGGAGCTGGTCGAAGATCGCCGCGGCCGCCGCCATGCCCGAAGCGAAGGCCACGGAACGCCCGAACTCGAGGCCGCCGACCACCTCCTCGAGGGCTTCCCAGGCCGGCGTGCCATCGTTGCGCGAATAGGAGCGACTGCTGCCGTGGAGGAAGTTGGAGGCGGGGATGATCGGTATGTTGAGCGGTTGCCCGGAATCGCCACCGCGGCCCGCTGCGACGAGCCAGGATTCCGGTTTGAGACTGGCGGATGGCGTGGCCATGGTCTGGACTCCTCCTGTTGGGCCTCCATCGGCCCGGAGCGCGGGAACTTCCATTCAAGGCATGGACGGGGATCCGGGTCAGTCTACCACCAGCTCCCATGGGACCGTCCGGGGGAAGGCCTCCGCGACAGCCGGGGATGAAAAGTGATCCGATCACCGGGCCTGGTCCAGGCAGTCGCAATTTTCTGCCGTTTCGGTCGGTGTCTTCGCTGAAAAATGCTCGAGCCGGTTTTTATACTTTTCTCAAGTCGATCTTGAATATCCGCCCATGAAGCCCGCGCCCGGTCCGGAATCCGCTTCCTCGCCCCGTGCCCAACTGTAGGAGCGCGACCCGAGATGCTACTGCAAACCCTCGTCACCGGCCTGGCCATCGGGGGCATCTACGCCCTGATGGCCGTGGGCTATTCCCTGGTGTTCAGCATCATGGGCTTCAGCAATTGGGCCTACGGGACCATCATCATGTACGGCGCCTACGTGGGCTACTACAGCATGACCAAGTTCGGGCTGCCCTTCTGGCTGGCCTTGGTCCTGTCCATGGTCGGCGCCGCCATCCTGTGCGTGGCGAACGAGCGGATCGCCTACAATCCCCTGCGCAAGCGCAAGGCGCCGTCCCTCTACCTCATGATCAGCGCCATGGGCACCGCCATCTTCCTGGAGAACATGGTCTACGTGCTGATCGGGGCGCACTACTTCTCCATGCCGGAGGTGTTCCAGTCCCAGGTGCTGGAGTTCGGCGGCGTGACCCTGGGCGTCATGGACATCTTCGCCATCGTGTTCTCCTTCACCGCCATCTGGGCCCTGAACTACTTCATCAACCACACCAAGCTGGGGGTGGGCATCCGCGCGGTCTCCTACGACAGCACCGTGGCCCAGATCAACGGCGTCAACCTGAGCCGGACCATCGGGCTGGTGTTCGTGCTGTCCGGGGTCCTGGCCGGGATTTCCGGCACTTTCTTCGGCATGAAGTACATGGTCTACCCGACCATGGGCAACATCACCAACAAGGCCTTCATCGCCGCGGTGATCGGCGGGCTGGGCAGCCTGCCCGGGGCGGTGGTGGGCGGGGTGATCCTGGGGATCCTGGAGTCCCTGGTCAGCGTGTACATCTCCTCCACCTACCGGGACGTCTTCAGCTTCTCGTTCCTGATCGTGCTGCTGCTGTTCCTCCCGCTGGGCCTCATGGGCAAGCGGCTGGAAGAGAAGGTTTGAGGAGGCCGGGCCATGTGGTTCTACATCAAAGGCATCCTCACCCTGGCCATGATCAACATCATCGCGGTGATGGGCGTGACGGTGTTCACCGGGTTCACCGGGCTGTTCTCCCTGGGCCACGCCGCCTTCATCGCCGCCGGGGCCTACACCGCCGCCATCCTCACCCACTTCTACCACGTCAACTTCTTCCTGGCCCTGGCCGCCGGGTGCCTGGTGGCGGGGGCGCTGAGCCTGGTCATCGGCATCCCGACCCTGCGGGCCAAGCTGCGCAGCGACTACTTCGCCATCGCCACCCTGGGCTTCGGCGAGGCCTTCAAGATGATCCTGGAGAACATGAACATCACCCAGGGCGCCCGCGGGCTGCCCGGGATCACCCCCTACTCCACCTTCCCCATCGTCATCGTCTTCCTGGTGGTGGCGGTGGCGGTGACGGCCAACTTCATCTTCTCCAAGTACGGGCGTATGGCGGTGGCGGCCCGGGAGGACTACACCGCGGCGGAGATGATGGGCATCAACCTGTTCCGGGTGCAGCTGCGCTCCCTGGTCTTCAGCGCGGTCCTGTGCGGGCTGGCCGGGGGATTGTTCGCCCACTACCTGGGCTTCATCCAGCCCAGCCTGTTCACCGGCTCCCAGTCGTCCATGCTGGTGATCGCGGTGGTCACCGGGGGCATGGGCAGCATCACCGGCCCGATCCTGGCGGCGCTGCTGTTCGCCACCATCCCGGAGGCGCTCCGGGTGGCCAACATGTGGCGCATGGTGACCTACGGCGCGGTGCTGGTGGCGATCATGGTGCTCCGGCCCCAGGGCATCCTGGGCTACCGGGAATTCACCCTGGGCTGGCTGTTCCGGCTGTTCCGCAAACCGGCCCGGGCCCTGGCCCAGGGCGGGGACGCCTCCAAGGGAGCGGTGGGCTGAGCCATGGCGAACATCCTCGAAGTGACCGGACTGACCAAGCTCTTCGGCGGCATCGTCGCCTGCAACGACCTCACCTTCGGGGTGGAGGAAGGCAAGATCACCGGCGTCATCGGCCCCAACGGCGCCGGCAAGACCACCATCTTCAACCTGGTGACCGGGGTGTACACCCCGACCCGCGGTGCGATCCAGTTCCGGGGCGAGGAGATCGGCGGGCGCATGCCCGACGAGGTGGTGAAGCGCGGCATCACCCGCACCTTCCAGAACATCCGCCTGTTCAAGAACCTCTCCTTGCTGGAGAACGTGGTCATCGCCCTGGACCTGCGGCGGACCAACTACCGCCTGCTCACCGCCCTGATGCGGCTGCCGAAGGTCTGGCGCAAGGAGAAGGAACTGCGCAAGGTGGCCATGGAGTACCTGGACCGGGTGGGCTTGGCCGGCCACGCCCAGGCCCGGGCCGACAGCCTCCCCTACGGCCTCCAGCGCAAGCTGGAGATCGCCCGGGCCCTGGCCCTGGAGCCCAGCCTGCTGCTCCTGGACGAGCCGGCCGCGGGCATGAATCCCGAGGAGTCCCTGGGCCTGGCCGACCTGATCCGCCAGATCAGGGAGCAGTTCAGGCTGACCGTGCTGCTGATCGAACACCACATGGACGTGGTCATGGAGCTGTGCGACCGCATCGTGGTGGTTAACTTCGGGGAAAAACTGGCCGAGGGCACGCCGGGGGAGATCCAGAACGACCCGGCCGTCCTGGAAGCCTACTTGGGTGAGGACTACCAGCGTGCTTAGGATCCAGAACCTCAACGTCTTCTACGGCCAGATCCACGCCCTGCGCGATCTCTCCCTGGAGGTGCAGAAGGGGCACATCGTCTCCATGGTGGGCGCCAACGGCGCCGGCAAGTCCACCTTGATGATGACCCTCATGCGGATCCTCAAGGCTAAGACCGGGTCCATCGACGTGGACGGCCGGCCCCTGACCCAGGAACCCAGCGAGGTCCTGGCCCAGGGGATGTGCCTGGTGCCCGAGCGCCGCCGGCTCTACGCCAACCTCACGGTCAAGGAGAACCTGATCATGGGCGCCTACCTGAGGAAGGACAAGGACGGCGTCCGGGTGGACATGGAGCGCATGTTCGACCTGTTCCCCATCATGAAGGAACGGATCAAGCAGTACGCCGGCACCCTTTCGGGCGGCGAGCAGCAGATGGTGGCCATCGCCCGGGGGCTGATGGGCCGGCCCAAGATCCTGATGCTGGACGAGCCCTCCCTGGGCCTGGCGCCGCTGATGATCAAGGCCGTGTTCGACAAGATCCAGGAAGTCCGGGCCCAGGGCACCACCATCTTCATGACCGAACAGAACGCCAACAAGGCCCTGACCATCTCCGACCACGCCTACGTGATCGAGACCGGCCGGGTCATCCTCTCCGGGCCCGGGCAGGAGCTGCTCCGGGATCCGATGGTCAAGAAAGCCTATCTAGGAGTCCGTCACTAAGCATTCCCCCAGCTGCGACAGCATGCTTCCCCGCGCCACCGGCCCGGCTCCTTCCTGCGGGATGGGTTATGGGAGGTGTCGACCCGCAGGGCGGCGGGGAACCCCACCAGACACCGGACGAAATGAAAGGAGGACCACTGCCCGGGACCCCGAAGCACTGCAAGCCATGCACCACCCGTCACGCCACTACAGGCTACCCACCACCCCACCCACACTCTCAAGGGAGAAATCATGAAATCGATGTTCAGTCTCGCACTGATCCCCGCGCTGGCATTGGCCGGGGTCGGGGCCCGGGCGGCAGAGCCGATCAAGATCGGCCAGGTCGTGACCGTGACCGGCAGTAACGCCCCCTGGGGCATTCCAGAGAACAACGCCCTCAAGGACGAGGTGGCGCGCATCAACGCTGCCGGGGGCATCCTGGGCCGCCAGGTCAAGCTCATCGACTACGACTACAAGGGCGACCAGTTGGAAGCTGTCAACGTCACCAAGCGGCTGATCGGCGACGGCGTCTGCGCTATCATCGGGGCCAGTTCCAGCGGCCCTTGCATTGCCATGAGCGCCGTGACTGAAGCGGCCGGGGTCCCCTTCATCTCGCCCACCGCCACCAACCCCAAGGTCACCTTCAGCTACGACACGCATATGCCCATCCACACCGCGTTCCGCGCCTGCTTCATCGATCCCTTCCAGGGGTCGGTGGCGGCCCAGTTCATCATCAAGGACCTGAAGGCCAAGACCTGCGCCATCCTCTTCGACGTGGGTTCTGACTACTCCCAGGGCCTGGAGCAGTACTTCCGCGAGGCCTTCCTCCGCTACGGCGGCACCATCGTCGCCCGTGAAGGCTACCGTTCAGGCGAGGTGGACTTCCGCGCCGTGCTCGGCAAGATCAAGCCCTCCAACCCTGACGTCATCTACCTGCCCACCGATATGACTCAGGCGGCCATGGTCACGAAGCAGGCCCGGCAGCTGGGGCTCAAGTGCACCTTCTTCGGTGACGACAGCGACGACACTCCGGACCTGGTCTCGCTGGCCGGGCCCGCCTCCGAAGGCTTCTACCTCACCAACCTCTGCAGCCTGGAGGATCCCGCCATCAAGGGCTGGATCGCCGCCTACACCAAGAAGTACGGCGCCGTGCCGATCTTGCCAAACTGCGTCATGGCCGTGGACGCCATGCGCGCCGTCGCGGCCGCCATCACCAAGGCGGGCAGCGATGATCCGGCCAAGATCATCACCGCCCTGGAACAGCTCCGGGACGTCCCGGTGCTCACTGGCAAGCTGACCATTGACCCCATCACCCACAACCCTATCAACAAGCCTTGCGTGATTGAGACGGTGAAGGGCGGCCAGATCAAGTTCGTGAAGACTATAACCAAGGTCCAGTAGAAGTTAGAGCCACGTCCGGCTTGGCCGTGGGCCCTCTGCGGCCAAGTCGGTGATTCCGTCCTAGATCCAAATCCGGTCGAGAAAGGAAGCACATGAGAAAAGGCATGATGACTAAACTTACCCACCTGGGCACCCGAATCGCCATGCCCCCGGCATCGGCTCCCAAGGTAACCCCGCTCTACATGAACGCCGCCTATTGCTTCGACGATGCCGAGACTCTGGCGGCGGTGAACTGCGGCGAGAAGGAGGGGTACCTCTACGGCCGTACCAGTAACCCCACCAACGACGCCGCCCGGGAGATCCTCACGGCCATCGAGGAGGGGGCCGCCTCCCAGGTCTACGCCTCCGGCATGGGCGCCATCTCCATGGCGGTGATGTCCAACATCAAGGCCGGCGACCACATCCTGGTGAACAAGATCATTTTCGGCACCAGCTACAAGTTCTTCCGGGCCGAGATGCGAGACAAGTTCGGGGTCGAGGTGAGCTTCGTGGACTTCCTGCACGAGGACATCGAGCAGCACTTCCGGGCCAACACCAAGATCGTCTACATGGAGACCCTCTCCAACCCCAACGTCGACGTGATCGACATCCGCAAGGTGGCGAAAAGCGCCCACGCCCATGGCTGCCTGCTGATCGTGGACAACACCTTCGCCACCCCCGCCGTCTGCAAGCCCCTGACCCTGGGCGCCGACATGGTGGTCTACAGCGCCACCAAGTTCATGTGCGGGCACAGCGACATCCTGGCCGGGGTGATCGTTGCCAACGACAAGAAGATCATCGACAACATCACCGACGTGGGCCATTCCTACGGTCCCATCATGAGCCCCTTCGACGCCTGGCTGCTGATCCGCAGCCTGCGCACCTTGGGAGTCCGGATGGCCCAGCACTGCCGCAACGCCATGCTGGCGGCCGAATACTTCCAGGGCCACAAGGCGGTGGTGCGGACCCTGTACCCGGGGCTGGAGACCTCCCCGTACCACGCGGTGGCCAAGGAGACCTTCCTGCGCGGTCAGTTCGGCGGCATGGTCAGCATCGACCTGGGCAGCGAGAAGAGGCTCAACGACGTGATCCGCAACTTCAAGATGGTGAAGCTGGTGCCCAGCCTGGGCGCCTTCTCTACCACCGTGAGCGACACCAAGACCTCCCACGGCGCCATGACCAAGGAGGAGCGCGACCGCTCCGGCCTGTCCGACGGACTCCTGCGCATATCCATCGGCCTGGAGGACATCGAAGACATCGTGGACGATTTCGAACAGGCGATGGAAGCAGCCAACTAAACCAATCATTGGAGGATGATACGATGACCAACAAAACTCACAGCCGAGCGACGGGGATCCTGCACTCGGGAGCCTACCTCAAGAACAGGATCATCCGGCCCGAGGCCCAACCGATCTACCTCACGACGGCCTTCAACCCGGAAGACCTGGACGACCTGGAAGCCTTGTACGGGGTCAAGGGCTACGCCTACATCCGGGCCAGGAACCCCAACCGGAACGCCCTGGCCGAACTGATGTCTTTCCTGGAAGGTGGCGAAGCCTCCGTCATCTGCGGCTGCGGCATGGCTGCCATTTCCACCGCCATGTTTGCCCAGCTGAGCAGTGGGGACCGCATGCTGTCCGACAAGGTCCTGTACAGCGAGGCCATGGAGCTGTTCATCAACGTGTTCCCGACCCTCGGGATCAAGGTCGACTTCGCGGACTTCACCGACCCCAACGCGGTCAGGGCCGCCCTGAAGTCCGACACCAAGCTGCTTTATACCGAGACCATCTCCAACCCGCTGATCACGGTGGTGGACATTGAGGCGGTGGCGGGCATCGCCCACAGCGTCGGCGCCAAGCTGGTGGTGGACAACACCTTCACCACTTCTGCCGCGCTCAAGCCGCTGGATCTGGGTGCCGACCTCAGCATCAATAGCCTGACCAAGTTTGGCAACGGCCACAGCGACGCCATGTGCGGTAGCATCACCGGCGCCGAGGCGCTCGTGAAGAAGGCCCATGCCATGCAACAGCTGCTCGGGACCACGGTGGACCCGTTCACCTGCTGGCTGGTCCAACGGGGCCTCCGGACCATGGACCTGCGGGTGACCCGGGCCATGGACAACGCCACCAAGCTGGCCAAGGCCTTGGCGGCCCATCCGGTGGTGTCCAAGGTCCACCACCCCAGCCTGGAGAGCCATCCCCAGCATACCCTGGCCAAGCGGATGCTCAAGCACGGTTACGGGGCCATGCTCAGCATCGTCCTGCCCGACGACCGCAAGGGCATCAACGCCTTCCTGCGCAAGCTGGAACTGGCACACTACGCCATGACCCTAGGCGGCTACCGCACCACCCTGTCCCACCCGGTCACCTCCTCCCACTATGGGTTGACCGAAGAGGAACGCCGGAAGATGGGCATCACCTTCGGCCTGATGCGGGTGTCCGTGGGCATCGAGGACCCGGACGACCTCGTCGCCGATTTCACCCAAGCCCTGGAGGTTTTCAAGTAGCATGCGCGTCACGGTGAAGCTGTTCGCATCCCTCCAGGCCGGACGGTTCGAGGAGGGACCGGTGGAGGTGCCCGACGGTGCGGCGGTCCAGGCGATCGCCGCGCGGCTGGGCATCCCGGACCGGGCCATCGGCATCCGGCTGGTGAACGGGCGCCACGCCCGCGCCGACCAGGCGCTGCGCCCGGGCGACAGCCTGTCCCTGTTCCCGCCGGTGGGGGGAGGCTGACATGGCCGCTGAACCCGCCGGTCGGCTGGACCCTTCCGCCGTGACCTTCACCCGGTGCACGGTGGACCTGGCTTCCGGGCGCACCCGGACCGAGCGCCTGGCCTGTTCCTGCCTGGAGGACGTGCTGGGCGGGATCGGCCGGTCCTTCCGATTCCTGGCCCAGCGCCGGATCACCCGGGCGTACTGCCCCGAGAACCCGCTGATCGTCAGCACCGGCCTGCTCACCGGCAGCGCGGTCATGACCGGCCTGCGCACCTACTTCTCGGGCTACAGCCCCCTGAAGCACTCGGACGCGGGGCTGCCCGCGGCCATGTGGTCCGCCGCCAGCGACAAGTTCGGCCCCCGGCTCAAGTGGACCGGGCTCGACGAGGTGGTGTTCGAGGGCCGTTCCCCGGAGCCGGTCTACGCCCTGTTCACCCCCGGGGACGATGGGCCCCGGGTCGAGCTCAGGCCCGCCGGGCACCTGCTGGGGCTGGACACCCACCGCAAGATCATGGCCCTGCGCCGGGACCACCCGGACGCCCATTTCGCCGTCATCGGGCCCGGCGGGGAGCACTACGAGACGGTCTACATGGGCGCCGTGGCCCTGAGCAGCGACAACCAGTTCAAGTCCGGGGAGGACAAGTGCCGGTTCGCCGGGCGCGGAGGCATGGGCAGCCTCATGGGCTACAAGAACCTGATCGCCCTGGCGGCGGCCGGGCCGGACCGCGTTCCGCCCATGACCGAGGCCCTGCGCCAGGTGAACCACGACCTGGTCAAGCCCAAGGCCGGAGGCTCCACCCGCTACCAGCCGGTGCGCCAGGGCGGGGGCGGGGGCACCTGGGCCAACCTCGAAGTGATGCAGGCCTTCCGCGCGGCGCCGGAGAACAACTTCCGCCCCCGGAGCGAAGGCCGGGTGGAAGGCCTGTTCCGCAGGAACGTGGAGAAGGACCTGGAGGTCCGCTCCGAAGCCTGCTTCCGCTGCGGCATCCGCTGCCACAACAACGTGTTCGAGCGCGCCGGGGACAGGACGGGACGGTTCATCGCCAAGTTCGACTACGAGCCCCTGAACCTGTTCGGGTCCAACCTGGGCATCCACGACGGGAAGCAGACCGCCGAGTTGATCAAGCTGGGCGACAACCTGGGCCTGGACGCCATCTCCGCCGCCACCACCCTGGCCTATGTGCTGGACTACAACGGGCGACATCCGGAAGCCCCCCTGTGCAACGGCGCGACTTTCGGGGAGTACGAGCGGATCCGGGAGCTGCTGCAGTGGACCGGCGAGGGCCGGCTCCCGGAGGTCGGGCAAGGGGTGAAACGGCTCGCCGCGTCCCTGGGGGAGACCTCCTACGCCATGCACGTCAAGGGCCTGGAGCTGCCCGCCTTCCTCCCCGAGACCAACCCGGGCTACATCTTCGCCGTGGCCGGGGGGCACATGTCCATGCAGACCCAGATGCTGCTGGCCAAGGAAGGCAAGACCACCCTGGACGAGTGGACCGAGGCCATCACCCGGCTCGGGCTGCTCCAGGCCGGGTTCGACGCCATCGGCCTGTGCAAGTTCGTGGGGGTCTGGATCAACAGCGAAGTCATCGCCCGGGCGGTGCGCGCAGCCACCGGGCTGGAGATCACCACCGGGGACCTGGAACAGGCCGCGCGCCGGATCTACCTGCGCGGCCTGGCGCTGGAGCTGCGCCAGAGCTACACCGACGCGGAGTACACCCTGCCGGCCCAGGTGTTCCAGGCCCCGAACCCGGCCGTGCAGCTGCCGGCCTTCGTCACCCCGGACTACGTGCGCGAGCTGAAACGGCGCGTCTGGGAGGCCTTCGGGCCTGAACTGGAGCAACTCGACCTCCCCTTTCCACCCAAGGAGCCAGCATGCTGAAGGAATCCACCAAGACCCAAATCCGGTTGACCGACTTCAAGGTCCTGACCTTCGACTGCTACGGGACCCTCATCGACTGGGAGACCGGCATGTACGAGGCGCTGAAGCCGCTGGCGGCCCGGGCGGGCCGGGGGCTCGACCGGGAGCAGGTGCTGGAGGCCCACGCCCGCCACGAGTCGGCCCAGCAGACCGAGACCCCGGGCATGATCTACTCGGAGCTGCTGACCCAGGTCCACCGGCGCCTGGCCAGGGAGTGGGGCGTCAAGGCCGACCCCTCCGAAGCCGAGGTCTATGGGCATTCCGTCAAGGACTGGCCGGCCTTCCCGGATTCCGCCGAGGCCCTCAAGTACCTCAAGGAACACTACCGGCTGGTGATCCTCTCCAACGTGGACCGGCAGAGCTTCAGCCACAGCCAGGCCAGGCTGCAGGTGGAGTTCGACCGCGTCTTCACCGCCCAGGACATCGGCTCCTACAAGCCCGACCTGCGCAACTTCGAGTACATGCTCCGGGAGCTGGGCAAGGAGGGTGTCCCCAAGGACGCGATCCTGCACACCGCCCAGAGCCTGTTCCACGACCATCGGCCCGCCAACCGGGTGGGGCTGGCCTCGGCCTGGATCGACCGCCGGGCCGGGATTCCGGGCAGCGGCGCCACCATGCCGCTCGAAAGCATGCCCCGATTCGACTTCCGGTTCACCAGCATGGCGGAAATGGCCAAGGCCCACCGGGAGGCCGTTGAGGTATCCTGATTTCATCCCAGTACAGGAGGCGGCATGCGCCCCGAAAAGCAAAGGTCGGAGCCCCGGCTCACCGATTTCAAGGTCCTGTCCTTCGACTGCTACGGGACCCTGATCGACTGGGAGACCGGCATCTACGGCCACCTTCAGCCCCTGCTGGCGCGCGCCGGGGTGTCCCTGACCCGCGACCAGGTCCTGGAGGCCCACGCCCGCCACGAGGAGGCCCTGGAGGCCGGGGCCCCGGGCATGCTCTACCCGGACCTGCTGGCGCGGGTGCACGACGGCCTCGCCAAGGAATGGGGAGTCCATCCGATCCCCAGGGAATCCAAGGCCTACGGCCGGTCGCTGAAGGAGTGGCCCCTGTTCCTGGATTCCGCGGCGGTGCTGCAGTACTTCCAGAAATACTACACCCTGGTCATGCTCTCCAACGTCGACAACGAGAACGTCCTGGTCAACCAGGACCGGCTGCAGGTGGACTTCTTCCATGTGTTCACCGCCCAGGACATCGGTTCCTACAAGCCGAACCTGCGCAACTTCGATTACATGATCCAGGCCATGGAGCGGGAGGGCTTTCGCAAGAGCGAGATCCTGCACACCGCCGAGAGCCTGTTCCACGACCACATTCCGGCCAACCAGGTCGGTCTGGCTTCCGCCTGGATCCACCGGCGGGCCGGCAAGACCGGCTGGGGCGCTGTCTATCCCCCGGAGCGGATGCCCAAGTACGACTTCCGCTTCGAAAGCCTGGCCCAGATGGCCAAGGCGCACCAGGACGAACTGCGCCAGCTGGTTTGAGCCAACCCACAGCCCGATGAGGAGCACCGCCATGACCCACCGCACCATGGTCACCCTGGACGGCAACGAGGCCGCCGCCTCGGTCGCCCACCGCACCCATGAAGTCATCGCCATCTACCCGATCACGCCGTCCTCCAACATGGGCGAGTTCTCGGACGAGTGGTCCAGCCAGGGCCGGACCAACATCTGGGGCACCGTGCCCCTGGTGCAGGAGATGCAGTCCGAAGGCGGCGCCGCCGGGGCGGTGCACGGGTCGCTCCAGGCCGGGGCGCTGACCACCACCTTCACCTGCTCCCAGGGCCTGCTGCTGATGATCCCCAACATGGGCAAGATCGCCGGCGAGCTCACCGCCTTCACCATGCACGTGTCGGCGCGGGCCATCGGCCACAACGGCATCTCCATCTTCGGCGACCACTCGGACGTCATGTCCTGCCGCCAGACCGGCTTCGCCATGATGGCCTCCGGCTCGGTCCAGGAGGCCCACGACTTCGCCCTGGTCGCCCAGGCCGCCAGCCTGCGCTCCCGGGTGCCGTTCCTGCACTTCTTCGACGGCTTCCGCACCAGCCACGAGGTGGCCAAGATCGAGCTGCTGGAGGACGACGACCTGCGCGCCATGATCGACCCCGGCCTGGTGGCCGCCCACCGGGCCCGGGCCCTGCGCCCGGAGGCGCCCGTGGTGCGCGGCACCACCCAGAACCCCGACGCCTACTTCCAGACCCGCGAAGCCATCAGCCCGTTCTTCCAGGCCTGCCCGGACCTGGTCCAGGCCGAGCTGGACAAGTTCGCCCAGCTCACCGGGCGCGGCTACAAGCTGTTCGAGTACGTGGGCGCCCCGGACGCCGAGCGGGTGGTGGCGCTCATGGGCTCCGGCGCCGAGACCGTGCACGAGTACGTGGAGTGGGCCGTGGCCCGGGGCGAGAAGATCGGCCTGCTCAAGGTCCGGCTGTTCCGGCCCTTCTCCGCCCGGCACCTGGCCGCCGCCCTGCCCTCCACGGTCAAGACCCTGTGCGTCCTGGACCGCTGCAAGGAGCCCGGCGCCGCGGCCGACCCGCTGTGCCTGGACATCAGCATGGCCCTGCAGGAGTCCTTCGCCGAGGGCTGGATCCAGGCCGTGCCGCGGATCATCCCCGGCCGCTACGGCCTGGCCAGCAAGGAGTTCGCGCCGGCCCACGTCAAGGCGGTGTTCGACGAGCTGGCCAAGCCCAGGCCGAAGACCCACTTCACCGTGGGCATCGAGGAGGACGTGCTGCACAGCTCCCTGGCGGTGGACCCGGCCTTCGACATCGAGCCGGCCGACGTGAAGCGGGCCATGTTCTACGGCCTGGGCGCCGACGGCACCGTGGGCGCCAACAAGAACTCCATCAAGATCATCGCCGAGGAGACCGACAACTACGGCCAGGGCTACTTCGTCTACGACTCCAAGAAGGCCGGGGCGGTCACCATCTCCCACCTGCGCTTCGGCCCCCGCCCGATCCGCTCGGCCTACCTGATCAAGCAGGCCGGCTTCGTGGCCTGCCACAACACCTCCTTCCTGGACAAGTACGACATGCTGGCCAACGCCGCCCCGGGCGCCACCTTCCTGCTCAACACCCCGTTCGGCAAGGACGAGGTCTGGGACTCCCTGCCCCGGGAAGTGCAGGAGGCCCTCATCGCCAAGCAGCTGAAGTTCTACGTCATCGACGCCTTCGAGGTGGCCCGCAAGACCGGCATGGGCGTGCGCATCAACACCATCATGCAGACCTGCTTCTTCGCCATCTCCGGGGTGCTGCCGCGGGAAGAAGCCATCGCCCAGATCAAGAAGGCCATCAAGAAGACCTACGGCAAGAAGGGCGAGGCCGTGGTGCAGAAGAACTTCGAGGCGGTGGACACCACCCTGGCCCACTTGCACGAGGTCAAGGTGCCGGACCGGGTCACCTCCACCCGCACCATGCCGGGCACCGTGGCCCCGGAGGCCCCGGAGTTCGTGCACAAGGTCACCGCCATGATGATCGCCGGCAAGGGCGACCAGGTGCCGGTGTCCGCCTTCCCCGCCGACGGCACCTGGCCCGTGGCCACCAGCCGGTGGGAGAAGCGCAACATCGCCCTGGAGATCCCGGTGTGGGACGGGGCCCTGTGCATCCAGTGCAACAAGTGCGCCTTCATGTGCCCCCACGCCGCCATCCGGCCCAAGGTGTACGACCCGGCCCTGCTGTCCGGGGCTCCCGCCACGTTCCAGTCCACCGACTACAAGGGCAACGAATTCAAGGGCATGAAGTACTCCCTGCAGGTCGGCCCCGAGGACTGCACCGGCTGCGGCATCTGCGTGTCGGTGTGCCCGGCCAAGGACAAGGCCGATCCCGAGCGCAAGGCCATCGCCATGGCCCCCCAGCCCCCCCTGCGGGAGGCCGAGCGGGACAACTACGCCTTCTTCCTGGACCTGCCCGATCCGGATCGGGGCGCCCTCAAGCAGGACGTCAAGGGCAGCCAGTTCATGCGTCCGCTGTTCGAGTACTCGGGCTGCTGCGCCGCCTGCGGCGAGACCCCCTACATCAAGCTGCTCACCCAGCTGTTCGGGGACCGGGCCATGATCGCCAACGCCACCGGCTGCTCCTCCGTCTACGGCGGCAACCTGCCCACCACCCCCTACTGCGTCAACGCCCAGGGCCTGGGCCCGGCGTGGAACAACTCCCTGTTCGAGGACAACGCCGAGTTCGGCTTTGGCATGCGCCTGGCCGTGGACAAGCAGCAGGCCCTGGCCGGAGAGCTGCTCGCGAAGCTGGCCGGACAGCTGGGCGACGCCCGGGTCAAGGCCCTGCTGGAGGCCGACCAGAGCACCGAGGCGGGCATCATCGCCCAGCGCAAGCGGGTGGCCGAACTGAAGCAGGCCCTTGAGCGGATCCCGGGCCCCGACGCCATGCTGCTGGGCACCCTGGCCGACATGCTGGTCAAGCGCAGCGTCTGGATCGTCGGCGGCGACGGCTGGGCGTACGACATCGGCTACGGCGGGCTGGACCACGTCCTGGCCCAGGGCCGGAACGTCAACCTGCTGGTGCTGGACACCGAGGTCTACTCCAACACCGGCGGCCAGGCCTCCAAGGCCACCCCCATGGGCGCCGCCGCCCGCTTCGCCATGGCCGGCAAGAGCCAGCCCAAGAAGGACCTGGGCATGATCGCCATGGCCTACGGCAACGTCTACGTGGCCCGGGTCGCCGCCGGCGCCCGGGACGCCCAGACCGTCAAGGCCTTCCTGGAGGCCGAGAGCTTCCCGGGCCCGTCCATCATCATCGCCTACTGCCACTGCATCGCCCACGGCTACGACCTGGCCGACGGCTGCGAGCAGCAGAAGCTGGCGGTGGACAGCGGCTACTGGCCCCTGTACCGCTACGACCCCCGGCGCATCGCCAAAGGCGAGGCCCCCTTGGTCCTGGATTCACCGGCGCCGAAGATCCCGCTGCTGCAGTACGTGCGCAACGAGACCCGTTATCGGATGGTGGAGCAGGCCTTCCCCGAGCGGTTCAAGGAGCTGATGGGCGCGGCCCAGGTGGAGGTGAACAACCGCTACGAGGCCCACGTCAACCTGGCCAAGCTGGTGTATCCCCCCCAGGCTTGATCCTGGGTCGAGATGAAGCGATCGGGCCGCCCCGGCGGGGCGGCCCGATCCAGGTGGATTTCCTGGCCCAGTTCGCAGGAATGAAGGTCAGTCGCAGGACAGGGCGATCGTGCCCAGCAGGTGGTCGATTTCCTGTTCTGTATGCTCACTGGACAACGTGAACCCGAAATGGCCACCCGGCGGGCACCCCGGATAGTTGGTGAAGGTCGGGTAGATGCCGTGCTCCAACAGCAGACCCCGCAGCCGCCGGTTCTTCTCCTCATCCAGGTGGCTCACCGAGAGGATCGGCGACGGCGAGTCGCAGGACTTGAATCCCATGGCCCGCAGCCGCTTCCTGGCCTGCAGGCTGCGCTCCTGGAGGCCCTGGATCCGCTCCGGATGCTCCGCCAGGATCCGGAGCGAGCACAAGATGGCGGCTGCCAGGGCCGGCGGCAGGGGGGATGAGCCGGTGAAGGTCCGGCTATTGTCAGCGACCAGGGTACCAAGGCCAGCCCCCCCGGCGACTACCCCACCGAAGACGCCGAACGCCTTTGAGAAGCTCCCGGTCTGGATGAAGGCTGCGGCCGGCAGGGAGGTCTCCTCCGGGGTGCCCTTCCCCGTGTGGCCGATGACGCCCAGGGCGTGGGCATCGTCGACCAGGAGCTTTCCCCCATGGGGCCGCACGGCCTCCCAGTAGTCGGCCAGCGGGGGTATCTCTCCGGTGGCGCCCACCACCCCGTCGGTGAACACCAGCGGACGTTCACCCATCTGCAGAGTCCGCCGGAGCTGCTCCCGCAGGTCCTGTGGGTCGGAATGGCGGAACGGATGCACTTGGTCCCGGGGCAGCCCCTCCACGGCAACCTTCAGGCTCGCATGGGCGGCCTGGTCGATGAAGAACCGCTGGAATTCTCCGGCCAGGGCTTCGGCGCCGATGGTGTCGGAGAGGAACCCATTGCTGCAGATCATGGCCTCCGGGAGCCCCAGGAAGACGGCAATCTCCCGCTCCAACTGGAGATGGTACGGGTGGTTGGCGGTGGTGGTCCGGCCTCCTCCGGCGCTCAGGCCATCGGTCAAGAGCGCCTCCCGGGCGATCTCCAGGACTTCGGGATGGCTCGCCAGGCGGTGGTAGTCCCCACCGCCGAAGAACAGGTAGTACCGGCCTTGGTACAGGACTTTCGTCCGGCGCTCTAAGAAGCGGAGTTCAGGTCCCAGCGGCATGCGCACCTCCAGACATTCCCATGGATCGATGAGCGGTTCGGGCCTTCCCGCGGGAGACGGCCCAACTGGATCGAATTGGTTTTCGGGATGACCTGAAGTATGGATTTCTCGTTGCGAAATAAATTGCCTAATTTATCCATGAAACGATAGAAAATTGTTATTTGCCCTGGTTTGACAGAGACTGCTGCTGAGGAACTTGGGCCTCGATCGAGGGTTTAATTGTCGCAATTTTATGCCGTTTTCGTTTGTGTCTTCAGCTAAAAATTTTCGCCTGGAAACTTATACTGGCTTAACCAAACCCAGTAGAATCTCCGACATTTGCATTCCAACAGCTTCCAGTCAGTCGTTCAAATGGCCCTGGCCTTTCGAACACCCAAGGAGCGACGCGCTGTGGGCAAGGCAGCCTGCCAGTCCGAAACACCCACGATCACCCCGGTCGCCGGTACTTCCGACTTCCTGCTGGAATTGCAGGACCTCAAGAAGCTGTTCGCCATCAAGTCCGGCCCGTTCCGGCGCACCGTGGGCCATGTCCGTGCCGTGGACGGGCTTTCCTTCGCCATGCGGGCCGGCGAGACGGTCGGCATCGTGGGGGAATCCGGCTGCGGCAAGTCGACCATGGGCCGGATGATCCTGCGGGTGCTGGAGCCGACCGCGGGCAGGATTCTTTTCGAGGGTCAGGACATCACCCGGCTGCGGGGCCGGGCGCTGCGATCCATCCGCCCGAGGATGCAGATGGTGTTCCAGGATCCGTACGCGTCGTTGAACCCGAAACTGCGGGTGGGCGAGATCATCGCCGAACCAATCGTGGTCAACGGCCACGTGGGCCTCCGGGAGGCCCGGAGCCGGGTGGTGGGCCTGCTCGAGACCGTGGGCCTGCGCGGGGACGACCAGTTCAAGTTTCCCCATGAGTTCTCCGGAGGCCAGCGCCAGCGCATCGGTATCGCCCGTGCCCTGGCCCTCCATCCTCGTCTGATCGTGGCGGACGAGGCGGTCTCGGCCCTGGATGTGTCCATCCAGTCCCAGATCCTGAACCTGTTCGTGGAACTGAAGCACGCCTTCAATCTCTCGTACATTTTCATATCCCATAACCTGGCGGTGATCCGCCACCTGAGCGACAGGATCGGGGTCATGTACCTGGGCCGGCTGGTGGAATTCAGCCCGAAGCTGGAGCTTTTCCAAAACCCTCTCCACCCCTACACCGAAGCCCTGCTCTCGGCCGCCCTGGAACCCAGGCGGAGTGAGCGGCGGCAGCGGATCGTCCTGCAGGGAGACGTGCCGAACCCTGCCGACCCGCCTTCCGGTTGCCCGTTCCACACCCGCTGTCCCAAGCTGTTGGGCAGCGTTTGCCAACAGATGACCCCGGTCCTGAAAGAGGCCGCCCCGGGGCACCAGGTCGCCTGCCACCTTTACGGCTCATGAGGCCGGACGCGGGCGACCCCCGTCCTTCCCCTGCGCCATCCGTTCCACAACCCCAACACAAAGGAGTGAAAAAATGTCCAGAATCCGGCCGTCTTTCACCCGAAAGGCTCTGACGTTAGGCATCTCTCTGGCCCTTGGCGGCTTCGGTCTCGCCGCGGCCGCCCAGGCGGGCAGCGGTCCAACCCTGGTCATCGCTCTGAGCGGCGACAGCACCGGGCTGGATCCGCAGATGGTTCTCAACAACGATTCGACCTACGTCATGTCGGCCATCTACGACCAGCTGGTCGAATACAAGCCCGGCACCACCGAGATCGTCCCGGGCCTCGCCGACAAGTGGACGATCTCCAAGGACGGCCTGACCTACACCTTCCACCTGCGCCCGGGCGTCAAGTTCCATGACGGCACCCCGTGCGACGCCGACGCGATCGTGAAGTGGCTGGACCGGCAGCTGAACAAGGACAATCCCAACTACTGGGGCAAAAAGGCGGGCGTCGACAACATGGTCGACTTCACCTTTCCGGGGGTGGATGGCTGGAAGATGTTGAACGCCTCCACGGTGACCATCCACATGACCAAGCCCAATGCCGAGTTCCTGAGCAGCCTCGCCATGGCCGAGGAGGGAGTCACCAGCCCGGCCGCCATCGAGAAGTACGGGCCGGACTACTACAAGCACCCGGTGGGCACCGGACCGTTCAAGTTCGTCGAGTGGGTCCCCAATGACCATGTCACCCTGGAAGCAAATTCCGCCTACTTCAAGGGTCAGCCCAAGCTCGGCAAGCTGGTCTACCGGGTGGTCCCCGAAAGCGCCGTGCGGTCCATGGAGCTGATGAAAGGCAGCATCGACGTGATCGCCGACATCACCCCGCTGGACGCCAAGACACTGGCAGGCAATCCCAACATCAAGGTCCTGCAGCAGCCCGGCCTGCTGGTGAGCGGCGTCGCCCTGCCAACCCAGACCAAGCCGTTCGACGACCCCAAGGTCCGGCAAGCGCTCAATTTTGCGGTGGACAAGGATACCCTCGACAAGTACCTGTTCAAGGGGCTGGCCACCGCCATGAACGCCCCGCTTCCGCCCACCCAGTGGGGCTACGACAAGTCCCTGCCCGGCTATCCCTACAATCCCCAGAAGGCCAAGCAGCTGCTGGCCAGCGCGGGCTACCCTGACGGCTTCACCGCAACCCTGTACATCTACCCCGGACAGAAGTCCTACAACCCGGTGGGAGGTCCTGACCTTAGCCAGGCGCTGCAGGCCGACCTGAAGAAGGTTGGGGTCACCCTCAAGATCCAGCAGCTGGAGTCCGGCGCCCTGTTCGCCAAGGTGCACGCCAAGGACTTCACCGACATGGCCCTGGCCGGCTGGTCCGGCGACAACGGCGACCCGGACAACTTCATCGGCTCGCTCTGGGCCTCCAGCAATATCCCGTCCATCAACACGGCCCGGTATGTCAATCCGAAAGTGGACGACCTGCTGGCCAAGGGCCTGGAAGCCACTGACGTCAAGATGCGCTTAAAGATCTACAAGGAGGCCCAGAAGATCATCATGGACGACGCTCCCTGGATCTTCCTCAACTATCCGGCCCAGCTGCGGGCCGTCTCCGCCAAGGTCTCCGGCATGGTCCTGAGCCCCACCGCCATGTTCTTCGACATGGAGAAGGTCTCGAAGTAGAGGTTTTCGACAACCGGGACCAGCCAGACGAGAGCCCGGCTGGTCCCGTGGAGGGAGCGCCTTGTTCCAGTTCATCTTCCGCCGGATCCTGCATACCATCCCGGTGCTGCTGGGCGTCAGCATCGTGGTGTTCTTCGGCATGCACGTGATCCCAGGCAACGTCGCCCAGATGATCCTGGGCGACAAGGCCACGCCCCAGGCATTGAAGCGGCTGACCGAGGAGCTGGGGCTGAACCAGCCCCTGCTGATCCAGTACTGGAGGTTCCTCTCCCACGCCTGCCTGGGTGACTTCGGCACTTCCATCCGCACCGCCAACCCTGTCTGGCAGGACATCTGGCTGGCCTTCCCCGTGACCCTGCAGCTGGCCGCGATGTCCCTGGTGTTCGCTCTGCTGGCGGGGGTGCCCATCGGCATCCACGCGGCGGTCAAGCAGAACAAGCTGTTCGACAACGTCGCCATGGTCTGGGTGCTGATCGGCATTTCCATGCCGGTGTTCTGGATCGGCCTGGTGTTGATGATCTACCTGGGCGTGAAGCTCGACCTTCTGCCCATCTCAGGCCTGCTCAGCGATGGCATGACCCTCCACAGGATCACAGGGATGACCCTGGTGGACGGGCTGGTCACCCTCAATTTCCCCGCCTTCTGGGATTCGTTCAAGCACATGATCCTGGCTACCCTCGCCCTGGGCACCATCCCCACCGCGATCATCGCCCGGATCACCCGCATGGAGATGATCGACGTCCTCAAGCAGGACTACATCCGCACGGCCTGGGCCAAGGGCCTGCGCTACCGGTACATCACCTACTACCACGCCCTGAAGAACGCGCTGATCCCCGTCATCACGGTCGCCGGGTTGTCGTTCGGCGGCACCCTGGGCGGAGCCATCCTCACCGAGACGGTGTTCAGCCTACCCGGCCTGGGCCGGCTGGCGGTCAGTTCGATCCTGTATCGCGACTACCCGGAGGTGCAGGGGATCGTGATGCTGTCTTCGACCGCCTTCGTACTGGTCAACCTGCTGGTGGACATCCTCTACGCGATCGTGGATCCCAGGATCCGCCTGGACAAGGAGGTGGAAGCATGACGACACCAAGCTCTGCTCCCGGCCGCCCTCCGCAGCGGAGCCACTTCCGCTTCTGGGAGAAGCTGCTGAACAGCCGGAACGGAAGGCTGGGCTTGGCCATCACCCTCCTGGTGCTCCTGGTCGCCTTCCTCGGTCCGGTCCTGTCGCCCTTCGACCCGCTCGAGCAGAACATGGAAGTCGGGCTGCAGGCGCCTTCCCTGGTGCACTGGTTCGGTACCGACGAGTTCGGCCGCGACATCCTAAGCCGCATGCTGCACGGCGCCCGGGTGGCACTCCAGGTGGGACTAATCGCCGACGGGATCTCGCTGGCGGTGGGGGTCTCCCTGGGCCTGGTGGCCGGCTACTTCAGGGGCAAGCTCGAAACCCTCATCATGCGCTTCATGGACGTGCTGCTCGCCTTCCCCTATTTGCTCCTGGCCATGATGATCGTCGCCATCCTGGGCACCGGCCTACGCAACGCGATGATCGCCATCGGCATCGTCTACATCCCCCAGTACACCCGGCTGGTGCGGGGTTCCGTCCTGGCAGTGCGCGAGCTGGAGTTCGTGACCGCCGCCCGCATCTCGGGCGCCTCCCACTGGCGGATCATGACCCGGCACATCCTGCGAAACTGCTACTCGCCGATCATCGTGCAGGCCACCCTCACCTTCGGCTCGGCCAT
This sequence comes from Holophaga sp., assembly GCA_049508835.1. Classification (GTDB taxonomy): domain Bacteria; phylum Acidobacteriota; class Holophagae; order Holophagales; family Holophagaceae; genus Mesoterricola. The sequence continues at coordinate 55,784 of JBELAL010000013.1, forward strand.
CGTGGAGACCGCGGGCCTGGGCTTCCTCGGGCTCGGCGCCCAGCCCCCCCAGCCCGAGTGGGGTGCCATGCTCAGTACCGGCCGCAACTACATCCTGCAGGCGCCCTGGATCTGCACCTTCCCAGGGCTGGGCATCCTGCTGACCGTGATCGGTTTCAATCTGCTGGGAGATGGGCTGCGCGACGCCCTGGATCCCAAATCCTGACGGGAGTTGAACATGAGCGATGTCTGGGAAGTGGCCGGGTTGAAGGCAGCCCCGGGGTCCTTTGTCCAGGGCATGGTGGACCTGCCCGGGGTCTCCTCGAGAATCCCCCTGTTCCTGCTGAACGGCCGCGCCGACGGGCCAATGACCGTCATCCTGGGCGGAGTCCACGGCTGCGAGTACACCTCCATCGACGCCGCCATCCAGCTGGTGGACCGGTTCAAGCAGCTGGAAGCCCTCGGGCGGGTGGCGATCGTGCCCGTCGTGAGCATGGACGCCTATTCCGCCCGGAGCCTGTACGTGCATCCCACGGACCGTAAGAACCTGAACCGCATCTGCCCCGGGAACGAGCACGGTACGGAGACGGAACGGCTGGCGTTCCAGCTCTTCCAGACCTTCCTGCGCCCCTGCGACATCCTGATCGACCTGCACGGCGGGGACATGTGCGAAAGCCTGGTGCCCCACATCTACTGGTACCAGACTCCCGACCCCGTACTGAACGAGAAGGCGCGACGCTTCGCCCAGTACTTCGGCATTCCTTACATCTATCGCAGCAGGGCGCTCGGCTCGGTCTACCAGTCCGCGGCCGGCGCCGGCAACATCTCGGTGCTCGCGGAGGCAGGCCAGCATGGCATCCTCTACCCCGCCCTGGCGACGATGCTGGTGGATGGCTGTCTGAACGCGCTGCGGTCGGTGGGCGTGCTGCCCGGGACGCCCTTCGAACCGTCCGGACAGGTGGATATCGAGAAATCCTGGTGGCCCGAATCCGACCAGTTCGGGGCCTGGTATCCCGCCGTCAAGGCCGGGGACCGGGTCCAGGCCGGACAGAAGATGGGGGAGATCAGGGACCTGTTCGGCAACCCGTTGAAGGAATACTTCGCCGAGGGCGCCGGCGTGGTCCTGATGTGCATGACCTCCCTGGCCATCAATCCAGGCGAAACCCTGTTCGCGATCGGCTGTTGAACCCCTGCCCGCCCCGGATATCCGAATGCCATGAACCCAATCCCCAAGCTGCCCGCACCTGGATCCGAGACCGGACCGCTGCTCGAGGTCACCGACCTGAAGACCTACTTCCTGACCAAGCGCGCGGTGGTGAGGGCGGTCGACGACATCAGCTTCACGGTCGCCCCGGGGCAGATCGTCAGCCTGGTGGGCGAATCCGGGTGCGGCAAGAGCATCACCGCCCTTTCGGTCATGGGCCTGGTGCCCAAGCCCGCCGGGAAGGTGGTCGCGGGCACCATCCGCTTCGCCGGGACCGACCTGCTCGGCCTGACCCCGGAGCAGATGACCGACCTCCGAGGCAACCAGATCTCGATGATCTTCCAGGAGCCCATGACCTGCCTGAACCCGGTCCTGACCATCGGCAAGCAGCTCACCGAAGTGCTCCGGCGCCATCGCCGGATTTCCCGGGCCGCCGCCCTGAAGAAAGCCATCGGGATGCTTGAGGTGATGGGCGTGCCCCGGGCAGGGGAACTGGTCCATGACTACCCACACCAGCTTTCCGGCGGCCTGCGCCAGCGGGTGATGATCGCCATGGCCATGCTCTGCCAGCCCCGGCTGCTGATCGCCGACGAGCCCACCACGGCCCTGGACGTGACCATCCAGGCCCAGGTGCTGATGCTGATGAAGCAGATGCGGGGCGAGTTCGGCACCGCGGTCATCTTCATCACCCACGATCTGGGTGTGGTGGCCGAGATGGCCGACCATGTGATCGTCATGTATGCCGGCCAGATCGTGGAATCGGTGGACGCGGACACCCTGTTCATCCGCGCCCTGCACCCCTACACAGCCGGGCTGATGGCCTCCATCCCCTCCCTGGACCTGGACAAGGAGACCCTGTACTCGATCCCCGGCACCGTGCCCAACGCCGCCGAATTCCCACCAGGGTGCAGGTTCGCGGCCAGGTGCGAGCGGGTGTGCAAGGATTGCACGGAAACGGACATCCCTCTGGAGGAGAAAGCCCCGGGGCACCTGGTCCGCTGCATCCGGGTGTCGGCCGCCGGCGCGACCTGAGGGCATTGCGGTCCCGACTTCGGAACATTAGCGAAGATTTTCAATGACTTCGCAAATGGCCTCGAGCGTAGCTGGGACATCTCGTTTTGCGGCTCGCCAAAGAAGCATTTCATCAATCCGACGGGGCGATCAGGATGTCGACGTTACTCTCCGGTCCTGCCTCGTCCCGCGCCACGGAGCCGAACAGGGCCAAGTCCCGGACGCCATAGGCTGCCTTCAGGCTGGGAAGTGCCTTTAAAAATATCCGGATGGCATCTTGGCGTTTCATGGCCGACCTCGGCTCCATTATGGGTCGGATTTTCCTCAGACCCCAAGAGGTCGTGCCCCGCCTTCAGGCCTATCCTTTGCGCCCATCCAGCTTGTGGTAGTAGCTGTGCCAGGTGTTCAGCGCCGCCACCGGGTTGTGGCCCAGCACCCGGTCCTTGGCCACCAGCACCGTGGTGGGCGCCTTGGAGTGCATGAAGAACAGGCTGTCGTGGCCCACGCACAGGCCGATCACCACATTGAACTGGGTCTCGGCCTCGGCCAGGACCGCCGCCTGGCCGATGGGGTTGCACAGGCTCTCGAAGGTGCCGGGGCAAACCTTGTCCGCATCCGTGAGGCCCACCGCTTCCTTCTCGATGGCGCCCATCTTGCAGCAGGCGGTGTAGACCTGGAACCCGTTGGAGACAAATATTTCATAAGCGGCCTTGGCTTCGCGCATGAGGCCGATGCAGTGGGCGATCCCCAGACGGGTCCAGCCCATGCGCCGGGCGAAGTCCATGACCTCCTCGACGCGGGTGGCCTTGCCGTAGCCCGCGGCCTCGGTGCGGGCCGATTCCACCGCCAGGCGGCGCAGGACCGGATCCTCGGTCACGGCCCTGCGGGACTCGGCCATGATCGCCGGCTCGTTGGCCATGGGGCAGAACACCGGCGGGGTGGCGTCCTGCTCGGCACAGGCCTTGACGCCGCAATGGACACAACGGGGGCCCTCGTAACCGGTCATGGTCAACCTCCTTCCGGGTTCCAGACAAATAGATGTGACCATGATGTGTCCGGAGGTCAGTCAATTGGGTCACAACTACCCCGCCAGACTGATTCCGGTCGGGTCCCACCGGAAAAAACGGGCCCCGCTCTTCGTGGCTACCCCAGGAAATAGTTCACTTCTCCGCAGGCGTTCTTGAGCAGGGTGAGGACGGTCGGGTCGGAGAGCATGCGGTGGAACACCGGGTGGGCCGGCATGGCCCGGAGGGCCCGCTCGTAGAGGGCTACGCAAGGCTGGTTGGCGTGCATGGAAGAACCGTAATAGAGTCCGTCCACCTGGGGGAAGGCCTGGTAGATGGCCTGGTACCAGCGCCGGGCCCGGGCACGCTGGCCGGTCGTCAAGGCCATGGACGCGCCCGCCCGGGTGGGCCAGGTGCCGGTGAGGTCCAGGAGGCGCAATTCTTCCCGAAGGTTGAAGGCCACCCAGGTGGGCGCCCGCCGCACCCGCTCCACGGTCCGGTCCGCCTGGAACACCTCGGCCACGGCGGTGACCGCGGCACCGGGCCCGGTGGCGCCGTACAGGATCATCCGCTCCTGGGCCCGGGGGGGCGGCAAGTGGTGGTCGAACCGGGCCTCGGTGGGGCCCCAGGCCCGGAACTGCTCCCAGGTGGTCGGGTGGGCCCCGGCCTGGAAGTAGACCCGCCAGATGCAGGTTCCCCTGGGCAGCACATGGACCTCGGCCCCCAGGGAGGCCAGTTCGGAGGCGGGCGGCGGTTCCGGGAATTTCGCCACTGGGAGCCTGTCCTAGGCCAGCTCTCGGGCCAGCCTGGCCACATCCTGGGCCGGCCGGCCCTCCAGGAGCCACTGCCGCGGGCTCAGGGGAATCTCCTCCTCGCCGGTCACCAGGTCGGGATGGGGGAAGGAGAGCCAGCGCTCCACCGCCACGGGCGACACGGCCTCCGGCAGCGCGGGGCAGACCTCGGTCCACCCGGGGAGTTCCCCCCGGTCGGCGAACTGGAAGATCGGCAGCCGCCAGGCGCGTCCCGACCGCACCGCGAGGAGCGTCCGCTCATGGAGGCGCTGACGGATCCGGGCATCGGAGACCCTGAGGCGCTTGGCCGCCTGGAGGGTCGTAAACCCCGTGGACACCAGCGCCGCATAGTCCAGCACGCCCGAAAGGAGGGGATCCGGGCGGTCGTCCGGGGCCGGCCTGGAGTCGAGCCCGCCCGCCCGGGCGACCTTGAGCTCCTCAGCGGTGAGACCTTCCTGGCCTGCCTTGGGATGGTAGAGGGACTGGATCGACACGACGGCCGCCCGCAGGGCGGCGGCTAGTCCCTTGGGCTCGATGTCCAGCCCCCGCGCATGCAGGAAGGCCATGGCTTCGACCTGGGGGTCCATAGCAGCCTCCTTACGAAAGATAGCTTCGTTAGCTTCCGTAAGCAAGCCCTATTTGACCGTCATGGGGGCGCCCGGTTCCTGCCCCTGCAGGACCGGCTGAAAGAACGGCAAAGAGATGACTTATCCCCCCGAAACCGCCGGGATCAGGTTCACCACATCCCCCTCCCTCAGCCCCTGCCCCGGCTCCGCCGTGCGCCCGTTGACCACCAGCAGGATCCCGTCATACTCCAGGATCTCCAGGCGCGACAGCAGGTCCCCCAGGGTGCTCCCGGGCGGCAGGTCCAGCTCCAGGTGCCGCACCAGACCCGCCGCGGTGCGCCGCCGCAGGCTGGTGTGCAGATGGACCGACACTACCAATCGAACACTCCGTCCAGGTCTTCCTCGCTGACGTCGAACACCGAGTTGTGCGGGGGCAGCTGCTCCCGGGTCATCCACTCGGGCATGCGGTCGTCGGCGGCGGTGAACCCGGCGCGCTTGTTGAACTCCCGTTCCAGGCTGAGGGTCTCCTTGCCCAGGACCTGGAGGATGTCCGGGGGGGCATCCCAGCCGTAGCGGGACTTGAGCAGGACGGGGATCACTTCCGGCGCCGCCATGAACCCGAACCCGGCGAAGATGCAGGCGCCCAGGGTGTCGTAGCCGGCCATGTTGATCTGGGCGCCCCGGGACAGGGCGGCCTGGATCCTCGGGTCCAGGTGGTCCACCTTGGCCCGGACCGTGTTGCCCGAGGTGTGGTCCGCCCCCTGGGGCGAGGTGCAGTAGGTGACGCCGGTACCCTTGATGGCGCGGGGCTCGTAGGCGGGCATGGCCTGCCCCTTCACCACCGGCACCTGGGTGACCCCCAGCACCTTCCCGGTCACCGCCGCGCCGTGGCCCAGGATCCGGCCCAGGGGCGTGCCCTTCCGGACCTCCCCCAGCAGTTCCAGGGCCCGGGCGCCGTCCCCGAACGCCAGCAGCCCGGCCCGGGCGGCCACGCCCAGGGCCGCGCCCAGGTCGATGCTGTCCAGGCCCATGTCGTTGGCCTCCCGGTTCATCCGGGCGATCACGTCCAGGTCGTCGATGCCCAGGTTGGACCCCATGAGCCCGATGGTCTCGTATTCCAGCGGGGCGACGATGGACTTGCCGTCGGTCCCGCCGTAGTTGTTGGAACAGCGGATGACGCACCCGGGCATGCAGGCGTGGCTGGGCGTGCTCTCCCCGCCGCGCTCCAGGGTGGTTTCCCGCAGCTTCTCGCCGCTGATGGCCTCGGCGTGCTCGAACTGTCCGGCGGAGAAGGCCCGGGTCGGCAGCCCGCCCATGGCGTTGGTGACCAGGGTCAGGGAGGCGGTGCCGTAGTCCCGGTACAGGGCCGTCTGGGCATGGCCCGCCAGGTTGCGGGTGTAGAGCTTCTCGGCCTCCTTGAATGCTTCGGGGTCGGCCAGGGGCGCCTTGCCGGCGCCCTTGGCGTCGAACACGATGGCCTTGAGCCCCTTGGCCCCCATGACCGCGCCCAGCCCGCCCCGGGCCGCGATCCGGGAGGGCCGGTGGTCCTTGTCCAGGTTCTGGATGCCGGCCGCGGACAGGCGCATCTCCCCGGCGGGGCCGATGAGGGCGATGGCCACGTGGTCGCCGTAGCGCTTCAGCAGCCGCGCCGCCGCATCGTTGATGCCCAGCCCGGCCAGGTCGGCGCAGGGCTCCAGCCGGGCGCCTTCCTGGCTGAGGTACAGCACCCGCCACCGGGTCCGGTCCTCCCCGGCCGCCGGCACCTGGTCCTCCAGGATCAGGGCGCGGATGCCCAGGCAGGCCATCTGCATGCCGGTGGTGCCTCCGGCGTTGGACTCCTTGATGCCGCCGGTGAGGGGGCTCTTGCCACCCACGGAAATGCGGTCGCAGCTGGAGAGCATGTGCCCCACCAGGAGCCCGGGGGTGAAGATGAGCCGGTTGAGGGGGCCCAGCGGCTCGCAGCCCGGGGGCGTCTCGTCCACCATGATGCGGGCGATCAACCCCCGCCCCCCCAGCTGCGCCCAGGACTCGGGCACTGCCTCCCGCTGCAGGGATCCTTCCCGAAGGTTCATGCGCCAGATCAGCATGGTCTCTCCTCAGGCGTCCGCCGCCGGTCCGGGACGGCCGCACGGGTTCAGCCCAGCACTTAACGTACCATGGCCGCCCGGTTGGCGGTGAGCACCTGGAAAGCGTCCTCCAGGATGGAGAACCCCCGGTCCAGTTCCTCGTCGGTGATCACCAGCGGCATGAGCGTGCGGATCACGTTGCCGAACTGGCCGCAGGACAGCAGCATCAGCCCGCGCTCGTAGCACAGCCGCACCAGCTCCTTGGTCTCGTCGGCGGCCGGGGTCTTCTTCTCCCGGTCGGTGACCAGTTCCATGGCCAGCATGGGCCCCTTGCCGCGCACGTCGCCGATCAGCTCGAACCGCTCCTGCAGGGCGTCCAGCCGGGCCCGGGCCTTCACGCCCAGGCCCTCGGCCCGGGCCACCAACCCGTCCTCGATCAGGACCTCCAGCACCGCAAGGGCCGCCCGGCAGGCGACAGGGTTGCCCGAGAAGGTGCCGCCCAGGCCGCCCAGGTGGGGCGCGTCCATCAGCTCGGCCCGGCCGGTGACCGCGCTGAGGGGGAGGCCGCCGCCGAGGCTCTTGGCGGTGGTGACCATGTCCGGCACCACCCCCCAGTGCTCGATGGCGTAGAGCTTGCCGGTGCGGCCCATGCCGCTCTGGATCTCGTCGATGATCAGCACGATCCCGTGTCGCCGGCAGATGGACTGCAGCTTGGCGAAGTATTCCTGGGGCGGGGTGACGAACCCGCCCTCGCCCTGGATGGGTTCGGCGATGACCGCGGCCACCTGTTCCGCCGCCACGTTGGCCACGAAGAACTCCTCCAGGTAGTCCGCGCAGGCCACCCCGCAGCCCGGGTAGGTCTTCCCGAACGGGCAGCGGTAGCAGTTGGGGCACGGCATGTGGTAGACCTCCGGGGCGAACGGGCCGAACCGGAACTTGTACGGCTTCACTTTGCTGGTGAGAGTCATGGTCAGGAGGGTGCGCCCATGGAAGCAGCCGTCCAGGGCGACGATGGCCGGGCGGCCGGTGGCGTAGCGGGCGATCTTCACCGCGTTCTCCACCGCTTCGGCGCCGCTGTTGACGAACATGGTCATCTTGTGGAAGTCGCCCGGAGTCAGGGCGTTCAGCTTCACCGCCAGATCGATATACGGTTCATACAGGGCCACGGCGAAGCAGGTGTGGGTGAGTTTCTCGGCCTGCTCCTTGATCGCGGCCACCACCTTGCTGTTGCCGTGGCCGACGTTCATGACCCCGATGCCCCCGGCGAAATCGATCAGTTCCCGGCCGTCGAAGTCGATCAACCGGGCGCCCTTGGCCTCCCGGATCATGGCGGTGCTGGAAGTGACGCCTTTAGGGATGTGCCAGGCCCGGAGGGACTGGTATTCGGACAGGGTATTGGGCATGGTGCCCTCCTGGAGATAGGGGTGGGAGAACTCAATAAAGCACAAGTTGTACCATCCCCAGGGTTGCCACCCCCGCCCTCTTTCTGGTCCGCTTTTGCCGGTGGACCTTTTGCACGCTTGCATATTCCATGCGTGGGGGAATAATGCCCTCATGCCCCTGCCCAATTCCTGCGACCAGACCCTGGAAGGAGTCCTGAAGGCCCACGGAGTGGCCTGGGACGAGTTCTCCGACACCCTGCTGGAGGCCAGCAAGAACGGCTGCACCGCCGTGGACCGCAACGGACAGGTGGTCTACGCCAACCAGCTGGCGCGGGTGGACCTGGGCATCCTGCCAGGGACCCCCATGGGGGACCTGGTGCCGGGGCTGCGGGCGCGGATGGAGGCGGTGCTGGCGGACGGGAACACCACCGACGGCGACCTGCTGCATCGGGGCGAGTCCATCTACCTGGTCAAGCTGTCCCGGATCCAGGTGGGCAACGCGGTGCTGGGCACCCTGTGCGTGTTCATCGACGTGACCCTGCTGGAGACCACCGCCCGCCAGATGCGCGCCTACGCCGAGCTCTGGCGCCAGCATGACGCCATCCTCAACGCCCTGTCCGAGGGGCTCTGGATCAGCGACAGCAAGGGCAACGTGATCAGCATCAATCCCGCGTCCGAGCGGCTCAACGGCGTCAAGGCCGAGCAGGTGGTGGGCCGCAACATGCAGGAGCTGGTGGACGAGGGCGTGTTCGACCGCTCCGCCACCATGGAGGTGGTGAAGCGCCGGGAACCGGTGTCCATCCTGCAGAACCGTCAGGGGAAGCAGCTCGCCCTGGAGGGGATTCCCGTGTTCGACCAGGCCGGAGAGTTGTTCCGGGTGGTGGTGACCGAGCGGGACGTCACCGAGATCGAGGCCCTGCACCGGGAGCTGGAGGCCCAGGAAGAGATGAAGCTGCGCATGCGCGACCGGCTCCTGGAGATGCAGCTGGAGGAGGTGGAGTCCCGCCACATCATCGCCCGCAGCCCATCCATGCAGAAAGCCCTGCGCCACGCCTTCAAGGTGGCCGCGGTGGACTCCACCGTGCTGCTCCTGGGGGAGTCCGGGGTCGGCAAGGAGCTGATCGCCGACCTGATCTACAAGTATTCCGAGCGGGCCGGCAAGCCCCTGGTGAAGATCAACTGCGGCGCCATACCCGAGTCCCTGCTGGAGGCCGAGCTGTTCGGCTACGACAAGGGCGCCTTCACCGGCGCCCAGGTCAAGGGCAAGCCCGGCTACTTCGAGCTGGCCGACGGCGGGATCATCTTCATGGACGAGATCGCCGAGCTGACCCCCTCGGCCCAGGTCAAGCTCCTGCGCTTCCTGGAAGACGGGCAGGTCATGCGGGTGGGCGGCACCCTGAGCCGCAGGTTCAACGTGCGCATCCTGGCCGCCACCCACCAGGACCTCCAGGCCATGGTGGACCGGGGCACCTTCCGCCTGGACCTGTTCTACCGCCTGAGCGTGATCCCCATCGCCATCCCGCCCCTGCGGGAGCGCACCGACTGCATCCTGCCGCTGCTCCACTACTACACCGAGTTCTTCGCCGAGCGGACGGGGGTGTCCCGGCGGCTCACCAAGGCCGCCAGCGACGCCCTGCTGTCCTATTCCTGGCCCGGCAATGTGCGCCAGCTGGCCAACCTCTGCGAGCGCCTGGTGGTCATGACCGAATCCGAGCTCATCGGGCTGAGCGACCTGCCCCCGGACATCCTGGGCCAGACCGGCATGGCCCCGCTGGTCTCCACCGGGCCGGAGCTGACCCTGGCCCAGGCCCTGGAGAACACCGAGCGCACCCTGCTGATGGAGGCCCGCCAGCGCCACGGGAAGCAGGTGGAGATGGCCAAGGCCCTGGGCATCGACCAGTCCACCATCGCAAGGAAACTGAAGAAGTACGGGATCGACTAGCGCAGGCTGAGCGACTCTGCGAAACCATTACGCTCCGCCCTGGGGCCGTATGCACCCCTGCATATGCCACCCTTCCTGTCCCCGGAAAGAGGCTGCCCCCCGGAACCTTCCAACGTTCCAGTTTTCACGCTTCCCCCCGTGGCGGCATGGTTCTCGCTTGGGGTTGGGCTCAACCCTCGCCAGGAATGGTGACATCGCGTCTCAGGAGGTAACCCATGAAGCTCTCCAAAGGCTGGGCCTTGCTCGCGGCGACCTCGCTGGCCATCTGCGCCGGCGCCCAGGAAGCCAAATACAAGATCGGTGTCGTCTGCGAGCTGTCCGGCGACACCGTCACCGGCGGCAACGTCTGCAAGCGCGGATACGACCTCTGGGCCCAGGAGGTCAACGCCCAGGGCGGCATCAAGGTGGGCAGCAAGAAGTACAAGGTGGAGCTGTTCTACGGCGACTCCCAGTCCAACCCCTCCACCGGGGCGGCCGCGGCGGAGCGCCTGATCACCCAGGAGCACGTGGACTTCATGTTCGGGCCCTACACCTCCGGCTGCGCCATCGCCGTCGGCCCGGTGGTGGAGAAGTACAAGGTCCCGATCATCAACGGGTCCGCCGAGTCCCCGAAGGTCTGGCTGCAGCACTTCAAGTACAGCTTCGGCGCCATCCCGCCGGTCAACTTCACCGGCGCCATGGCCATCCAGACCCTGGCCAAGCTGACCCCCAAGCCCAGGACCGCGGTGGTGTTCGGCTCCAACGACACCTTCTCCAAGGCCACGGCGGAAGCCTTCAACGCCGAGTGCGAGAAGCAGGGCATCAAGGTGTTCAAGTTCGACATCGTACCGGAAGGTCAGGACCTGACCCCGCTGCTCTCGGCCATGAAGGGGCTGCAGCCCGACATCATCGCCTTCGGCGGCCATGACGAGGAGCTGATCAACCTGGTGAAGGTCCTGCGCCAGATCGACTACACCCCCAAGGCGGTGCTGATGCACTACGGGGTCACCGAGCCGGCCTTCGTGGAAGCCCTCAAGGGCGACGCCAACCAGGTGTTCGGCGGCGCGGTGTGGGACGAGGACACCAAGACCTCCAGCAAGATCCTCTGGAAGGATTCCCAGACCTACGCCGCGGCGGCCAAGAAGGCCTTCGGCGTGCCGGCCGACTACACCCAGGCCGCGTGCTCGGTGTCCGGGATCATCTTCCAGGAGGCGGTGGCCAAGCTCAACGCCCCTCCGCCCCTCAACGAGGCCACCCGGGAGAAGCTGATCCCGATCCTGGAAGGCCTGGACCTGCAGACCTTCTACGGCCGGGTCAAGTTCGCCACCGAGGGCGACTACTATCACGCCAACGTCGGCATCAGCCCGCTCACGGTGCAGATCCAGAACGGCGTGGTGAAGACCGTCGGCCCGGCTGCGGTCGCCGAGGCCAAGGCCCAGTACCCCATGACTCCCTGGAGCCAGCGCTGACCTGAATCGAACCAGCCGGGAAGCCCACGCCCCAGGCGTGGGTTTCCCGGCCCGTACCTATACATCGGTCCCGGGCCGGAGGACATCGCTATGGAACTGCTGCCGCAAGCCCTGGTGGACGGCATCATGCTGGGCGCCATCTACATCAACATCGCCGTCGCCTTCTCCCTGGTCTACGGGGTGCTGCACATCATCGACTTCGCGGTGGGCGAGTGGATCATGCTCGGGGCCTTCACCGGCTACCACCTCACCCTGCTCACCAAGGTGGAGCCCTTCCTGCTCCTGCCCATCGTGTTCGTGATCTTCGCAGTGCTGGGGCTGGCGCTCCAGCCCCTGATCCAGCGGGTGCTTTCCGGCCACAAGGGCAACCCCACCCTCATGGCCCTGGTGTTCACCTTCGGGCTGGCCTTGATGGTGCGCGGCCTGGCCCAGACCTTCTTCGGCTTCTACAGCCACTCCATCCCGTCCCACTTCTCGAACGGATCGTACTTCTTCCAGAGGGGCAGCTTCTTCGTCACCATCTCCTCGGTGCGGCTCCTGGGGCTGATCTACGCCGTCGTGCTCACCCTGCTGCTGAACCTGATGCTGCGCAAGACCGACTTCGGCCTGGCCATCCGGGCCCTGGCCATGCAGAAGGAGGCCGCCGGGCTGATGGGGGTGAACGCCAAGAAGACCAACCTGTTCCTGTTCGCCCTCTACGTCGGGGTCACCGCCTCCACCGGGGTGCTGATCGGCGTGATCCTCTCGGTCGCCTCCAAGATGGGCCCGGAGAACTCCATCCTGGCCTTCTTCGTGGTGGTCCTGGCGGGCATGGGCTACCTGGCCGGGGTGCCGGCGGCGGCCTTCCTGCTGGGGATCATCCAGTCCATCTTCCTGGTCTACCTGAACCCGGGCTACACCATGATGGCCGTGTTCGGGATCCTGTACCTGATCCTGCTGGTCTCCCCCACCGGCATGTTCCGCAGAGGGATGTGACGCCATGACCCCCATCATGAAAGACCGGCGTTTGCTCATTTCCGTGGCGGTGTTCGCGGGCACCTTGCTGCTGCCGGCGGTGGTCCACGACACCTTCTGGCTGCGGGTGACCACCGAGGCGATCATGTGGGTCGGGCTGGCCCTGGGCTTCGACGTGATCGCCGGCTACACCGGCTACCTCAACTTCGGGCACCAGGCCTTCTTCGGCATCGGCTCCTACACCACCGCCCTGCTCATGATGAGGGCCCACTGGCCGTTCCTCCTGGCCATGGGGGCCGGCGGGGTGATGGGCGCGCTGGCCGCCCTGCTCATCGGCATCCCCACTCTGCGCCTGCGCGGCGCCTACTTCGCCATCGCCACCTGGGCCGTGGCCCGGGCCGTGCAGCAGGGCGCCCTGATGGCCACCTTCACCGGCGGCCCGGACGGCATGCGCACCACCGCCTTCCTCAATCCCCAGTACTTCTACTACGTGATGCTGGGGGTGGTGGCCCTGACCTTCTTCGGCCTGTGGTTCCTGCTGGAGCGGGCCCCGTTCGGGCTCAAGCTCAAGGCGGTGCGGGAGGACCAGGAGAGCGCCAAGGCCCTGGGGCTCAACCCCACCGTGCTCAAGATCAAGGCCTTCATGCTGTCGGCCATCCCCACGGCCCTGTGCGGGGGGGTGTTCGCCTACTGGATCACCTTCATCGACCCCAGTTCGACCCTGGGCGACCTGCTCAGCGACCAGGCCCTGGTGATGGTCATCTTCGGGGGCATGGGCACCCTGGTGGGCCCGGTGGTGGGCGCGGTGCTCATCTTCATGTTCAAGACCCTGTTCTGGGCCTACCTGTCGGCCTACGAGGTGCTGTACCTGATCATCCTGGGCGCGGTGATCGCCCTGTCGGTGGTGTTCCTCCCGGACGGCGTGATGGGCATCGCCTTCCGCCGCCGCTCCGGGGGCGCCGCCCCGGCGGTCCCGCAGCCCACGGCGACCCCCAGCGAGAAGGAGGCGTGAGGCCATGGCGGAACCCATCCTGAAAGTCGAGGGGGTGAGCAAGGTGTTCGGCGGGCTCACCGCCGTCAACGACGTGTCCTTCGAGATGCGGGCGGGGGAGATCCTGGGGCTGATCGGCCCCAACGGCGCCGGCAAGACCACCCTGTTCAACGTCATCAGCGGCTACTACCGGCCCTCCCGGGGCAAGGTCTTCTTCCAGGGGCACAACATCAGCCACAAGCCGCCCTACTACCTGGCCGCCCGGGGCATCGGCCGGACCTTCCAGGTGGTGAAGCCGTTCGCCGGCCTCACGGTGCTGGAGAACCTCACCATCGCCTCGTTCCTGAAGCACCCCAGGCGGGCCGCGGCCGAGGCCCACGCCTGGAAGGTGCTGGAGTTCACCGGCCTGGCCGACCGGGCCAAGATCCAGGCCGCCAGCCTCACCCTGGCCGGGCGCAAGCGCCTGGAGATCGGCAAGGCCCTGGCCCTGGAGCCCAGCTTCCTGCTGCTGGACGAGGTGGTGGCGGGCCTGAACCCCACCGAGGCCGACCGCACCATCGACCTGATCCGCAAGGTGCGGGACAACGGGGTCACCATCCTGATCGTGGAGCACATCATGCGGGTCATCATGGGCATCAGCGACCGGGTGGTGGCCCTGAACTTCGGCCAGAAGATCGCCGAGGGGACCCCGGCCGAAGTGGCCGCGGATCCCCTGGTCATCCAGGCCTACCTGGGGGAGGAAGACGCATGAAAGCCCTGGAAGCCGCCCACGTGGCCGCCGGCTACGGCCTCACCCAGGTCCTGTGGGACATCTCCTTCTCGATGGAGAAAGGCCAGCTGGTGGCCCTCATCGGCGCCAACGGCGCCGGCAAGACCACCACCCTCAAGACCATCACCGGCACCGTCCAGGCCACCGCCGGGACCATCCACTACAACGGCACCCTCATCAGCGGCAAGCCCGTGCACCAGGTGGTGGACCTGGGTCTGGCCCTGATCCCCGAGGGGCGGCTGCTGTTCGGCAAGATGAGCGTGGAGGAGAACCTCAAGGCCGGCTGCTACCTCAACCGAGCCAAGCCGCGCAAGGAGCGCAACCTGGCCCGGGTCTACGAGATCTTCCCGATCCTGAAGGCCCGACGCACCCAGCCGGCCGAGACGCTGTCGGGCGGCGAGCAGCAGATGCTGGCCATCGGCCGGGGCCTGATGCAGGACCCCGACCTGATCATGTTCGACGAGCCCAGCCTGGGCCTCAGCCCCATCCTGGTGTCGGAGATCTTCCGCATCATCAAGACCCTGCACGAGGAGGGCCTGACCATCTTCCTGGTGGAGCAGAACGTCAAGCAGACCCTGAAGGTGGCCGACTACTGCTACGTGATGGAGAACGGGCGGGTGGTGCAGGAGGGCTCGGGGGCGGCGCTGGAGGCGGATCCCAAGGTGCGGGAGGCGTACCTGGGGGTGTGACGGCGAGCCGTCGCACCCGGGGCGGAATGACGCCGTTCGGATCGTTACAGCGCGTCCCGTGCCGCGACGATCACATCTTCCGTGGGTGGAGGCATGCCCTTCCCGGAACCGTCGATGCGGGTCCGGGAAGTTCTCAGCCGCTTGGCAGCCAGATCCGGAACCCGGGTGCGAGGGTGTCCCAAGCCTCCTGGTGGAGGTCCAGTTATGTATTATTAATATTTTTTGTCAAGCATGGGATGAGCAATTGCCCACCGGCGGTCCCGAGTCATGGGAATCCGGACGGCTCCCTGCACTGCCGCCCCAACCTGGGCTCGGAGCGCTGACCCCGAAGGTCACTCCTTCCCTTCCTCCCGGATCCGCTCCTCCACCAGGTCCCGCAGCACCGGGTTGTGGTGCGGATCGGCCTCGTCCCCCAGCCCCGTCACCACCCCGGCCCGGTCGGCGGGGTTGCGGTTCTGGCTGAGCTTCCACTTGCCCTCGATCCGGACGATGGGGATCTCGATGCCGACGATGCCCTCCTTCTGCTTGGCGATGAACTCGGCCGGGGCGTCCCCCACGGTCCAGGGCTTCACCCGGCCCTGCTCGTGCTCGACAGTCAGGTCCTCGATGGCCTTCTGCAGCCAGGCCGGGTCCTCGTGCACCGTGGGACGGCCCCAGGCCTGCACGGCGATGTAGTTCCAGGTGGGCACCACCTGTTCGGTGAGGTGCTTGCTGACGTACCAATCGGGGGTGACGTAGCCCTGCTCGCCCTGGAACAGGACCATGCACTCGGCCCCCCCGGCCAGTTCCCGCCACTGGGCGTTGTTCCGGGCCATGTGGGCCCGCAGGGTGCCGTTGGGGTTCGCGTCGGGGTCAAGCAGGAAGGGGATGAGGGAGGCGGAGAGCCCCCCTTCCCCGGCGCTGATCAGCCAGCCCAGGGGGTGGGCGTGGATCAGCCCATGCATGACCTCGAGCCGAGTTTCCAGAAAATTAGCAGGAATGTACATGGCTGGCCTCTCCCATGGGGAATCATAAACCTATGCATGTCACGTGCCATCCATGGAGTTTGTCCCTTTGAGAATCCCCTTCCTCCTCGCCGCGGTCACCGTCGTGGCCGCGGCGGCCCCGCCCCGGCTTTCCCCCCACGAGCTTTCCGGCTTCCTGAAGCTGATCTCCACCAGCGTCGGCGAGGTGGATCAACCGATTCCGATGCAGAGGTACTTCACCTCCAGGAACTCCTCGATCCCGTACTTGGACCCCTCCCGCCCCAGCCCGGACTCCTTCACCCCCCCGAACGGCGCCACGGCGCTGGAGACCAGCCCGGTGTTGAGGCCGACGATGCCGTATTCCAGGGCTTCGGCCACCCGCCAGCTGCGGGCCAGGTCCCGGGTGTAGCAGTACGAGGCCAGGCCGTACGGGGTGTCGTTGGCCAGGCGCAGGGCCTCCTCCTCGGTGCGGAAGCGGAACAGGGGCGCCACCGGGCCGAAGGTCTCCTCCCGGGCCACGGCCATGTCCGGGGTGACGTCCCCCAGGACCGTGGGCTGGAAGAAGGTGCCGCCCAGGGCGTGGCGCCCGCCGCCCAGGAGCACCTGGGCCCCCTTGGCCCGGGCGTCGGCGATGTGCTCCTCCACCTTGAGCACCGCCTGGGCGTCGATCAGGGGCCCCTGGTCCACCCCGGGCCGGAAGCCGTCCCCCACCGTGAGCCGGGCCGCGGCCACCGCGAGCCGTTCGGCGAAGGCCTGGTAGACCGTGTCCTGGACCAGGAACCGGTTGGTGCAGATGCAGGTCTGGCCGGTGTTGCGGAACTTGCACGCCACCGCCCCGGCCACCGCCGCGTCCAGGTCCGCGTCCTCGAACACCAGGAAGGGGGCGTTGCCGCCCAGCTCCAGGGAGACCTTCTTCACGGTGCCGGCGCACTGCTCCAGCAGCCGCTTGCCGATCTCGGTGGAGCCGGTGAAGGTCAGCTTGCGCACCTCGGGGTTGCGGGTGAGCTCCTCGCCGATGGGCCCGGCGGGGCCGGTGACCACGTTGAACACCCCGGCCGGGACGCCGGCCCGCATCGCCAGCTCGGCCAGGGCCAGGGCCGAGAAAGGTGTGCTGGAGGCGGGCTTCAGGACCGTGGTGCACCCGGCCGCCAGGGCCGGCCCGGCCTTGCGGGTGATCATGGCCGCGGGGAAGTTCCAGGGGGTGATGGCCGCCACCACCCCCACCGGCTGCTTGAGCACCAGGATCCGCTTGTCGGCGGCCTGGGCCGGGATGGTGTCGCCGTAGACCCGCTTGGCCTCCTCGGCGAACCACTCCAGGAAGGACGCGGCGTAGGCGATCTCGCTCCGGGATTCGGCCAGGGGCTTGCCCTGCTCCAGGGTCATGAGGGCGGCCAGGTCTTCCTGGTGGGCCATGACCAGCTCGAACCAGCGCCGCAGCACCGCCGAGCGCTCGGCGGCGGTCCGGCGCCGCCAGCCGGGGAGCGCCCCCCCGGCGGCGGCCACGGCCCGGCGGGTCTCGGCGGCGCCCATGCGGGGCACCCGGCCCAGCACCTCCCCGGTGGACGGGTTGGCCACCTCCGAGGCGGCGCCGGAGTCGGCGGGGATCCAGGCCCCGTCCACCAGGCCCTGCTGGCGGAAGAGGTCGATGTCCTTGAGTGGCAGCATGGGGGCTCCTGGGAAAAAGACGGCCTTCCCCAAGGGTAGGCCGTTCCCGGGAGAACGGTTGCCGAAGTTGGCGGCCCCTGCCGCACAAAATTGGGCTCAGCGCAGCCGGAACAGGGCGGTGCCCGCCAGGCGGCTGAGGCTGTTGAAGTCGTCGGTCCAGGGCCGGGTGGACCCGGCCAGGCGCTCGCCCTCCTGCATCCGGCGCAGGAACTCCGGGTTGCCCCGCACCTGGGCGCCGGGGGGCAGGGGCGGCAGCAGCACGGCCCGGGCGGCCTGCACCAGGTCCGGGTCCAGGAGCGTGGCCGGATCCCGGCCCAGCACCACGAACCGGCTCCAGCGCTCCAGGGGGTCCAGGGGCCCGGGGTTCTCCGGGCTGGGGGAATCGATCTCCAGGGCGCCCAGGCCCAGGGCCTTGGCGCCGGCCAGCATCACCCGGTCCACGGGCAGGCGGTTGGTGGCGTTCATGACCAGCAGCCCCCCCGGCGCCAGGTGGGCGCAGTACCCCCGCAGGGCCTCCAGGGTGAGCAGGCTGGCGGGGACGTTGCCGCCGCTGAAGGCGTCCGCCAGCAGCAGGTCGAAGCCCTGGGGCGGTTCCTGCTCCAGCAGCAGCCTGCCGTCGCCGCACCGGTACTCGCAGGCGGCCGGGCAGTTGCGGGCCACCGAGAACTCGGTCCCGGCCGGGCCGGACAGGCGGATCACCTCCGGGCTGATCTCGTAGACCCGCACCGTGTCCCCGGCCCGGGCGTAGGCCAGCACGTTGCCCACCCCCAGCCCCACCACCCCCAGGCGCAGGGCGGGCCGGCGCCGGCGCGCGCCGGCCAGGGCCCGGCCGATGCCGGACCCGGGCCGGTAGTAGGCCACGATCCGCTCCGGCCGGTCCATGGTCTCCAGCCCGTGGAGGGTGCGCCCGTGGAACATGAGCTTCAGGTTGCCGTCCTCGAAGCTGGCCACCTTGATCTGGCCGTAGAAGTCGCGGTAGCTGCGGTCGGGCTGGCGCAGTTCCCGGACCGTCCAGTGCCCGGCCACCGCCAGGCAGGCCAAACCGTAGGCCAGTGCCGACCAGCGCCGCGCCCTCGGCTCCCGCCGCCAGCCCAGCCCGGCCACCGCGCCCACCAGGGCCACCGCCAGGGGGAACTCCCAGATCCGGTCGAACACCAGCGGGGCGGCCAACCCCACCGCGGCGCCGCCCAGGACCCCGCCCAGGGCGAGGGTCAGGTAGAACCCCGAGAGTCGCTGCGGGGGCGGGCGGAGGGCGTACAGCCGGCCGTGGCAGAACAGGCACCCGGCGAACAGCGCGGTCAGGAGCGCCAGGGCCAGGGGCGGCAGGGCGGCCCGGCGCAGGGCGGCCGGGACCAGCACCAGGGCCAGCAGGAACAGGCCCATGGCCAGGGCCTGGAAACGTGGCGCGGAGAGGTCGGCCTTGCCGTCGAAGACCAGGATGAAGGTCGCCAGGTAGACCACCAGGGGCAGCACCCACAGCAGGGGGATGCCCGACATCTCGGTGGTGAGGACGTTGCTGACCGCCATCAGGAGCAGGGTCCCGGTTCCGGCGATGAAGCCCCAGGTCCAGTACGGGTCGCCGCTCCGGTGCGGGGCCCCGCGCGGGACCGGGGCCGGCGCCGCGGGCCGCGCCGCCCTCCAGGCCAGCACCGCCAGGCAGGCGACGTAGGCCAGGAACAGCCCGGTCGCGGCCCAGGCCTGCCGCCCCAGGGGCAGGAAGGGCTCCACCAGGAACGGGTAGGCCAGGAGCCCCAGCAGGGACCCGGCGTTGGACAAGGCGTACAGCCGGTACGGGTCGCCCCCGCCGCTGCGCAGGTGCCAGGCCTGGGCCAGGGGGGAGGTGGCGGCCAGGGGCAGCACGCAGCAGGCCAGCGCCCCCAGCAGCATGCGCAGGATGCCCAGGGGCGGGAAGGCCACCGTCCCCAGGGACCAGCGCCCGGGCGCGACCAGGGGCAGGCCCGAGGCCCGCCAGGTCCAACCCAGGCTGGCCACGGCCACCACCAGGACCAGGGCGTGGATCCGCGCCTGGGCCCGGGGCGAGGCCCGGGTCAGCAGCAGGTGGGCGTAGCCGTACCCGGCCAGGAGCATGGCCTGGTAGAACAGCATGCAGGTGAGCCACACGTGGCTGCCGCCGCCGAACCACGGAGTGAGGTCCTTGGCGCTGAACGGCTGCAGGAAGAACAGCAGGAACGCACCGAGAAATGAGAGCAGGCCAGCGATCATGGAGAATCCGGATCAGGCCAGTATAGCGGCCCTTCCCGGACGCTCGCGGCTCAGGCCAGCACCGGCAGCGTGGAGCCGCCGTATGGCATCAGCAGCACCTTGGCCCGTTCCCCCACCCGCCGGAACGCTTCGCCCAGGGCCGCGTCCACGTCCCCGAAGGGCTCCATGAACATCCTGCGCACCCGCGCCGGGTCCAGCTCCGACACCAGGAAGATGCCGGCCTTCTTCAGCACCAGGGCGATGGCGGCCGCCTTGTGGCCGCCCAGCTCGAACCGCGTCTGGATGTCCCGGATCAGCTGGTCGGGGGATTCGGCCTCGTCCATCCAGCGCTCGAACACCTTCTCCCCGAGGCCCTCGGTGCAGGCCGCCAGCAGGATGACGATCCCGCCGTCCCGCACCGCGTGCTTGGCGTTGTCCAGGGCCTTCTGGGCCTGATAGAGGTTGAGGTCCTTGGGGTAGCCCCCCGGGGTGGTGACCACGATGTCGGCCCGCTCCGGGATCTCGACCTTGTAGAGGCTGTCCAGGAACCGGCAGCCCTCCCGGTGCGCCTCGACGAAATGCCCGGCCACCGCCTTGATGATGGTCTTGTGCTCGTCCAGCACCACGTTGACGATGAAGTCGATGGGCACCAGGCCGATGGCCTCCTCCAGGTCGCCGCGCACCGGGTTGCGCTCGAGCACCCCGGCCCGGGCCCGGTCCCGCACCATGCCGCTGTGGTTGGCCTGGATGGCGGCCCGGGTGGACACCCCCGGCATGATCGCCTTGGCGCCCCCGCTGTAGCCGGCGAAGTAGTGGTACTCGATGTTGCCCAGGCAGATCCGCCGGTCCGCCGCGGCCACGGTCCGGAACACGTCCACCGGCGTGCCCGCGGAGGTCGTGCCCAGGTGGACGCAGTCGAGAGGGTCGCTGTCCACGCACGTGAAGGTGCCGAACACCTCGTCGCCGACCAGGTACCTCTGCTCTTCCGGGGTGTGCCGCCGGTGGGTGCCCAGGGCGAACACCACGGTCACGTCCTCAGGGCGGACGCCCGCGGCCAGGACCTCGCCCAGCACCACCGGCAGCACGGTCCGGCTGGGCATGGGCCGGGTGATGTCGCTGGTCACGATGGCCACCCGCTCTCCCGGGTGGAGGATCCCGGCCAGCGGCGGGGCGCCGATGGGGCGGTCCAGGGCCCGGCGCACCTCGGCCGCGCCGGTCAGCCCCGGCTCCACCGGGTTCTGGCGCACCTCCATCATGAGGTTCTCGCGGCGCAACGAAAACGCCATGCTGCCCTTCCCGAAACCGTAGCTGAATTCCATGTCGGTCCGCCTTCCCCACGGGGTCCGGGGTGCGCGCCGGATCCGGCCTGCCATCCGCCCGGCACTGGTTGTCTGCTTCCTTGGATGTTCGTTTAAAAAATAAACTTCTTGTCGTTCCGGTCAAGCCGCCTGGGGGTGGAGGGCGGACCGGCCGATAAGCCACTGTAGGGAGGACC
This sequence comes from Holophaga sp., assembly GCA_049508835.1. Lineage (GTDB taxonomy): Bacteria > Acidobacteriota > Holophagae > Holophagales > Holophagaceae > Mesoterricola. The sequence goes on from JBELAL010000013.1 coordinate 76,907, forward strand.
CCGCCGCAGCCGCTGCTGAAGACGGTGCCCGGATCGGCAGAAACGGTCACCCTGGCGGGCGCCGGCGGCATTTCCTGGCCTCCCGGGGGAGGGATTCCCGCAGGCCGGCCCGGGTTCGCCAACCGTACATTGACAAACCCAGGAAAATCTTTAAATATTCCAAGTGTACGAATAACAGACCAGATCCTGGATCCGGCAGGTCGGGCGCGGTGCCCTCGCCGCTTTGTTTTCAAGTGCTTCGGCCGCCTTCCCCGGAGCACCAGAGGAGGCCCCATGAAACGCATGCTCCCCATCTTCCTGGCCCTGGCGGCCGCTTTCGGGCTGAATGCGCAGACCGCCCCCCTGGATGTCGAGGCCAAGTTCGTCAAGGTCCTGCTCACGTCCACCGGCCAGTTCGGGTTCGCCTGCAACGACGAAGCCCTCAAGGCCAAGCTGGAGGAGATGGGGGTCTCGGTGGGGCCGGGGTTCAAGTTCGCCTGGGGCTCCAGCGAACCCGAGGTGCGGGCCCTGAAGGCCCAGGGCCGCTTCATCGTCTGCCCCAACACCGCGTGGTTCGCCTCCGGCGCCTGCATGGCCGTGGTGGAGGAGGGGGGCAAGCCCCAGCTCTACCTCCACGTGGCCAACGCCAAGGCCACGGGGGTCACCCTGCCCGATGCCATCACCAAGATCGCGAAGAAGCTCTGAATAAACTATTTCTAAAACCAGGCACGGTCGCTAGACTTTCTGGCGAGGTGCCATTTGAGTGCCGGCTATTTCGAGGATGCTGAATATATTGATTATTTCTACGACGGCATGAGTCCGTGGTACATGGACTACCTGGCCGCGCTGCGGGGCTTCCCCCGCCTGGAAGCCGCCGACGGGTTCGACTACTGCGAACTGGGGTGCGGCACCGGCCTGAGCCTGATCATCCATGCCGCCGCCAACCCCGACGGGCGGTTCGTGGGGGTGGACCTGAACCGGGACCACATCCAGCGGGCGGTGCGCACCGCCGAGGCCGGCCGTCTCGCCAACGTCACCTTCCTGGAGGAGGATTTCGCCCACCTGCTGGAGCGGGACCTGCCCAAGTTCGACGTGATCGCCCTGCACGGGGTGTACTCCTGGGTGAGCCCGGCCATCCGCCGGGAGATCCAGGGCTTCATCGCCCACCGCCTGAAGCCCGGGGGCAAGGTCTACAACAGCTACAACACCCTGCCCGGCTGGTCCCAGCAGATCCCCATCCGCCAGATCATGGTCAACCACGTGGACGGCATGCCCGGCGGCACCCTGGAGAAGGTGACCAGGGGCGTCGAGCACCTCAAGCTGCTCCGGGACGCCGGGGCCGCCTCGGTGAACACCGGGCCCCAGGTGAAGGCCCTGGTGGAGCACATCCTGGAGGCGGACCCCCGGTACATCGCCCACGAGTACTTCACCCCCTACTGGGAGGCGTACTGGTTCCAGCAGGTGAACGAGGACATGAGCCGGGCCGGCCTGACCTACGTGGGCTGCCTGCCCACCGCCCTGAACTACGGCGCCTTCTGCCTGCCCCAGCCCCTGCAGGGCTTCTTCGAGGGGCTGCGGTCGAGGGAGGAGTTCGAGACCCGCAAGGACCTGGTGCTGAACACCGTGTTCCGCCGGGACGTCTACTGCGCGGCCAGGGAGAAGGCCGGCCCCCCCGAAGGCCACCGCCTGGCCGGGCTGACCCTGGGCTCCTTCAAGGCCAAGGGCGACTTCGAGTACAAGTTCGAGGTCAAGGCCAACATCGTCCAGCTGGACGGCGCCATCTTCCCCAAGCTCGCCGACCTCCTGGCCGGGTCCCGCAGGACCGTGGAGGAGGTCCTGGCCCACCCATCCCTGGCGGACCTGAAGCCGGAGGAGATCCTGCAGGGCCTGGAGTGCCTGGTGGCCTCGGGCCAGGTGTTCCCCTGCGCCCCGGGCCCGGCGGCGCCCACGGCGGGCCTGTCGCCGCTCAACCGCCACCTGCTGGAGCGGGACGCGCCGGTGGCCCACGGGGTCTCCCTGGCCGTGCCCGGCTACGGCACCGGCATCAGCCTGCCCCAGGTGGACGCCCTGATCGTCTACGGCATCGACGCGGCGGGCCCGGACGGCGCCCCCGCCTGGATCCAGGACTGGGCCGACCGGCACCAGCTCAAGCTCCAGGCCCAGGACAGCAAGGTCCCCCTGGCCGAGCAGGTCAAGGAGCGGGCCCGGCATCTGCCGTTGGCGCAGCTGGGAGCGATGCCAACACCTGGAGCCACTTGATGTGGCTCCAGGTGTTGGCATCGTCGTGCTTAGGGCCCCGCAGGGGACCTAAGCGCGCGTGTCGGCCGAGTTGCACGACTCCGGCCAGCGTTTAGCTGCATCTTCCCTCAGTTTGTATTTCTGGATCTTGCCGCTGGCGGTGAGCGGGAAGGCGTCCACGAAGGCCATGTACTTGGGGATCTTGTGCCGGGCGATCTTGCCCCGGCAGAAGTCCTGGATGTCGCCCTCCAGCACGGTCGCGCCGGACCGGCGGATGATGAAGGCGGCCACCTCCTCCCCGTAGTCGTGGGACGGCACCCCGACCACCTGGATGTCCGAGACGCCCTCCATGCCGTGCAGGAACTCCTCGATCTCCTTGGGGTAGATGTTCTCCCCGCCGCGGATGATCATGTCCTTGAGCCGGCCGGTGACCTTGTAGTAGCCCTGGGCGTCCATGACCCCCAGATCCCCGGAGTGCAGCCAGCCGTTGGGGTCGATGCACGCCGCGGTCTCGGCGGGCAGGTTGTAGTAGCCCCGCATGGTCAGGTAGCCCCGGCAGCACAGCTCGCCGGGCTGGCCCGGGGGCACGATCTCCCCGGTCTCCGGCGCGATCACCGCCACTTCCACCCCCGGCAGGGCCCGGCCCACGGTGGTGCACTTGCGGCCCATGTCCGGCTCGTCGAACCGGGTCTGGGTCATCACCGGGCTGGACTCGGTGAGCCCGTAGCAGATGGTCACCTCGCGCATGTGCATGCGCTCCACGCACTCGCCCATGGTCTTGGCCGGGCACGGGGATCCGGCCATGATCCCGGTGCGCAGGGTGGAGAAGTCGAACCGGGGGAACAGCGGGTGCTCCAGCACCGCGATGAACATGGTGGGCACCCCGTACAGCGCCGTGCACCGCTCCCGCTCCACGCTCAGCATCACGTTGACCGGGTCGAACCGCTCCAGGATGACCATGGTGGCCCCGTGGTTCACGCAGGCCATCACCCCCAGCACGCAGCCGAAGCAGTGGAACAGGGGCACCGGGATGCACACCCGGTCCCGGCTGGAGAGGTCCTGGTTGAATCCGATCCAGAACCCGTTGTTGAGGATGTTGTGGTGGGTGAGCTGGACTCCTTTCGGGAAGCCGGTGGTGCCGGAGGTGTACTGCATGTTCACCACGTCCTGGCAGGACAGGGTGGCCTGGCGCTCCCGGTACTCGGCCAGGTCCACGGTCGCCGCCAGGGCCAGCACCTCCGGGACCGAATACATCCCCCGGTGCTTCTCCGGCCCCAGGAAGAACACCCGCTTCAGGCGCGGATAGCGCGGGCAGCGCAGTTCGCCCCGGGGCTGCGCCTTCAACTCAGGCACCAGCTCGTAGAGGGTGGCCACGTAATCGGTGTCCCGGGTGCCGTCGAAGATGAACAGGTTCTCGGTCTCCGACTGGCGCAGCAGGTAGTCGATCTCCGCCGACTTGCAGTTGGTGTTGATGGTCATGAGCACCGCCCCGATCTGGGCGGTGGCGAACTGCAGGGTCACCCAGTGGGGCACGTTGGTGGCCCAGATGGCCACCTTCTCGCCCTTCTTGACGCCCAGGGCCATCAGCCCCCGGGCCATGCGGTCCACCTCGTCCTTGAACTGGCGCCAGGAGAGCCGGTATTCGCGGTCCGCGTAGGCCACCGCGTCCTGGTCCGGGAAGGCGGCGGCGGTGGCGTCGAACAGCTCGCCGATGGTGAGTTCGCGGGTCGCACGGGTCCCGGGGGGCACCGCCCCCATGGACACCGAAAGTCCGAAGGGCCCCTGGGTCGGGGCGGACATGGCCGGCGAGGCCACGGAGAACGGCGTCGTGGGCATGGCGGGTCCCCTCAGGACGGCTGGTAGATGACGGCGTAGGCGGTGGCGGGAGCCCCGCCCCCGGCGCTCACCGAGTGGGGCACCACCGAGTTGTAGTAGGCCGAGTCCCCCGGCTCCAGCAGGAACCGGTCCTTGCCGTAGTGGATCACCAGCTGCCCCGACACCGCCACCAGGAACTCCTCCCCCTCGTGGCTGGTCAATTCCACCGGCTCGTCCGCCCCGATCTCGATGAACAGCGGCTCCATGTGCCGGTCCGCCTTGCCCCGCCCCAGGGCGAAGTAGCGGATGGGCCCGTCGGTCTTGCCCATGTGCTGCCGCGCCCCCGGCTGCCGCTCCGCCGCGCGGACGATGAGGGGGTCCGGCCTGAAGTGGTCGTCCATGAAGGTGCCCAGCCGCTGCCCCAGGGCCCGGGACAGCTTGACCAGGATGCCCAGGGCCGGGTACGCCTCACCGGCCTCCACCGCCGCCACCAGCCCCACGTCCACCGCGGAGTTGCGGGCGAGGTCCTCCTGGGACAGGCCCAGGCGTTCCCGGTAGGTGCGAATGCGTTGACCGAGTTCCTGGGCTTCGGGCATGGGGGCTCCTGTTGGAAGCGGGTGGATGGACCCTGGTTATCGGCGAAAAGCCGCAAGGGGGTCAAGCGCAGGGACCATCTATAAAAAGAATTAATGGGCGAATATTTAAACGGACTTCCGAGACGAACGGACTCAGGGACGGTTCCTCCGGGTCGGGCCCATGAGCGATAGGGGAATCATGCGGGAGGAAGACTCGGGAAATTTTGCGATTTTTTGTGGAATGCCGCCGCCCTGGTCGGCACCAGAGAACTTGTCCATCCCGGCGAGTTTCCGTTCGCCCCACGGGCAGCCACCGTACGTCCGCCCTGGCGATCCGTATGGCCGGCCGCCACCCTCCAGGAGCCTTAGTGAAGAAAGACACCCAGGAACCCGAACCGTATACTCGTCCCGGAGCCCGTCCTGTCGTGCGCATCGCCAACCCCATCTATGACGTCGTCTTCAAGTACCTCCTCGACGACGAGAAGGTGGCCAGGATCCTGCTCTCCGCCCTGCTGGGCCGGGAGGTCCTGGACCTGAAGGTCCGTGCCGCCGAGGTGCGCCACGAGGTTCGTCGGGAGGTCGGCCCCTCCATCCTGGTCCTGATCACGGATTTCGCCGCCACCGTGCAGATGGAGGACGGCGGCCGGAAATAGGACCGCTTTATCGAACAACTATTGCACCGCCTGGGCGAGCGCTGAAGGCCTGCAAAACAGCCAGACCAGGAGGGGTATATTGCCATGGAGGCCAGCACCAGCGCGCAATTGGCCCAGTAGTTGAACCGCCTGGACCAGGCCCGATCCTCGAGGCGACGCCCTACTTCTTCAGGGTCACCGTAAAGACGCTCCCCTCCCCCGGCGAGCTCTGCACCTTCACGGTCCCGCCGTAGAGCGCCGCCAGCCGGCGCAGGATCGAGAGCCCCAGCCCCGAGCCCAGGATGTTGCGGGTCTTCTCGTTCTTGATCCGGGCGAACTCGCCGAACAGCTTGCCCTGCTCCTCGGCAGTCATGCCGATGCCGGTGTCGCGCACGGCGATGGCCACCTGGTCGGGGGCGTCCTCCACGGTCACCGTCACCGAGCCGCCGCCCTTGTTGTACTTGATGGCGTTGGACACCAGGTTGTTGAACACGATCTCCAGCTCGCCGGCATCGGCCTGCAGCGTCACCGGGCCCTTGGGGGCGGGCTCCAGGGTCACCTGCTTCTCGGAGGCCAGGACCTGGTGGGTCTCCAGCACCTGGGCCGCCACGGCGCACACGTCCACCGGCTCCAGGACGCGCTTCTTCTGCCCGGACTCGATCCGGGTCAGGTCCAGCAGGTCGTAGATGAGCTTGCGCATGCCCTCCAGGCGGATCATGGAGCGGCCCAGGATGTGGTCGTACTCCTCCAGCCCTTCGCCCAGGGCCCGGTCCCGCTGGATGCGCAGGTTGCCCTCCACCGCGGCCAGGGGGGCCTTGAGCTCGTGGGCCAGCACCGACAGGAACTCGAACCGGATCTGGCGGCGCTCCCCGGCCAGCTTGCGGGCGGCGCGCTGGACCATGTGGTGCTTGGCGGACTTGTAGATGGCGGCCTTGAGCTCGTCGGGATTGAAGGGCTTGGCCAGGAAGTCGAAGGCGCCCACCTTGGTGGCCTGCACCGCGGTCTCCAGGCTGGCGTAGGCGGTGATCATCACCACCAGGGCCTCGGACTTGTGGTCCGCCAGGGTCTGCAGCACGTCCAGGCCGGAGATGCCCGGGAGCTTGTAGTCCAGCAGGATGATGTCCGCCGGGTCCTGAGCAATCAGGTCCAGGGCCGCCTCGCCGCTCTCGGCCTTGCTGATCCGGAACGACACCTCCGCCTCGATGTCCTCGAACCAGATGCTGTAGTTGCGCAGGGCCCGCTCCACCGACAGGCGCATGCCCATCTCGTCGTCCACCACCAGCAGGTGCAGTTGCTCTTTCATGGGGGATCAGCCTCCCAGCCGCTTGGCCTCGCGCGGCAGTTTCACCCGGAACGTGGTGCCAGTTGGCCCTGTGGACGGGTCCGGGTTGGACTCCACGGTGATCTCGCCCCGGTGCAGCTTCACGATCCCGTAGACCACCGGCAGGCCCAGGCCGGTCCCCTTCCCCATCAGCTTGGTGGTGAAGAAGGGCTCGAACAGCTTCTTGACGTTCTCCTTGGGGATCCCGGTGCCGGTGTCCTTGACGTCCACGGTGAGGGTCCTGGCGTCGGCGTAGGACTGGATCTTCAGGACGCCCCCGCTGGGCATGGCGTCGAAGGCGTTGTCCACCAGGTTGACGAACACCTGGATCATCTGGTCCCGGTCCAGCTCCACCTTGGGACTGCCCTCCAGGTGCTCCACCTCCACCGTGATCCCGTCGGGGGTGGCCAGGTTGGCCAGGGAGGTCTTGATCACCTCGCGGATGTCGTTGGGCTGGAATGCCACCTTGTTCTGCCGGGCGAAGTCCAGCAGGCCGGCGACGATGCGCTTGCACCGGTTGGCCTGCTCCACGATCATCTCCAGGTCCGGACGCAGCTCCGATTCCTTGGCGCACTCGTCCAGCAGCAGGTGGGTGTACATCAGCACCACCCCCAGGGGATTGTTGATCTCGTGGGCGACCCCGGCGGCCAGCTGGCCCATGCTGGCCAGGCGCTCCGAGTGCATCAGGGTCTCCTGGGCGCTGGCCAGCTTCTCGTTGGCGTGGGTGAGCTTGCGGATGGTGCTCAGGTTGGTGTCGATGACGAACGGCAGGCACATCTCGCTTTCGGCGAAGCCCTTGGCGATGGCCAGGGCGTGCTCCCGGCAGGTGTGGTAGCCGCAGGCGCCGCAGTTGAGCTCATGGGCCTCGGAGTACTTGCCCATGCGCTTCATGATCTCGTTCAGCTCCTTGGGCTCCAGGGGCTGCAGCCGCTGGTCGTTGGGGCTGAACCGCCGGGTCAGGTCCAGGCCCACGTACCGGTCCACGGAGCGCTGCCACTCCGCCCGGTCCAGCTGGGCCTCCCGGTAGCGGGTGTAGTGGCTCACCCGGGCCCGGCGCTTGAACAGGGTCTCCTCGCTGGACAGGCCCGGGCCCGCGATGCAGCCGTTGCAGCTCAGCAGCTCCAGCAGCCGGGCCTCCATGGTTCCGTTGGCGAACTCCTCCAGCACCGAGGTGAAGCCCTTGAGGCCGTCGGTGGCCACCACCTCGTTGGCCAGCAGGTCCTCGGGGATGCTGGCCGCCTGCAGGAAGCCCCGGGTCACCGGGAACAGCCCGCCCAGGGAGGGGTGGGGCGGATCGAAGTCCGACGGGACCACCCGCTCCGGCCTGATGGACCAGCGCAGGAACAGGTAGCGCAGCTCCCGGAAGGTGATGGCCACGTCCGGGCGGCCGTCGATGTCGGGGTTGGCGGCCTCGGTCTTCTTGGCCACGCAGGGCCCCACGAACACCACCTTGAGGTCCGGCTCCTCCTGCTTGAGGGCCCGGGAGATGGCCACCATGGGGCTGACGATGGGGGACAGGAACGGCACCAGCTCGGGCTGGTAGCGCTCCACGAAGTTGACGATGGCCGGGCAGGTGGTGGCGATGTACTGGTTCCGGGGCTGCTCGCACAGGAGCTGGCGGTAGCGTTCGGCCACCAGGTCGGCGCCGAAGCCCACCTCCACCACCCTGGCGAACCCCATCTTGCGCAGCATCCCCACCAGGACCCGGAAGTCCATCTCCTCCTGGAACTCCACCGGGAAGCTGGGGGCGATGCAGGCCGCCACCCGCTGCCCGGACTTGAGCAGCGCCTCCACCTCGTACAGAGTGGAGACGATCCGCTTGGCCTTCTGGCTGCAGACCTGGATGCAGTTGCCGCAGGCGATGCAGCGCTCGGGCACCACCTCCGCCTGGCTCTTGGAGATGCGGATGGCCTTGGCGGGGCAGGTGCGCACGCAGGTGTAGCAGATCCGGCAGCGGTTAGGGACCGTCTTGACGAACCCCGAGACCAGATTCGCCTCTGGGGCGGGATCGATCTCGGGGTCCATCATGGGGGGGGGCCTCCAAAGGGTGGGGGTCCGTCTATTATTGCACGCTTATAACTTCAGCAGGCGCTTGACTTCCTGCCTCAGCTGCTCGGGCCGCACCGGCTTGTCCAGGATCACGTCGGCCTTGACCCAGGACGCGGCCTCGTCGGACTGGGGACGGAAATCCAGTCCGGTGTTGGCCTTGACCGCCGTGAGCAGGATCACCGGGGTCTCGGGGAACAGGCGCTTGACGTGGTGGCAGAGCACGAACCCGGAGTCCATGTTCTCCATCATCAGGTCCAGCACCGCCAGGTCCGGGACGGTGGTGAGCAGGGCCTCCTCGCCCTCCTTCTGGCCCTGGGCCGGGATCACCCGGTAGCCCTCGGCCTTCAGGATCATGGAGACCTGTTCCAGCAGGTCGATGTCGTCATCGACCACCAGGATGTTCTTCAGCTCGTTCATGGCATAGCCTCCGGGACCTATTGCATCACTTCGCGGTGGTGGTAGTGGGTATGCAGCAGCTCGTGGCTCATGTGCCCCAGGGGCTTGCCCAGGAACTCGTCGTAGAGCCGCTTCACCTCCGCGTTCTTGTGGCTCACCCGCAGGTGGTCCTCGCGGTCGATGGTGTACAGGGCGGCCATGCGGGCCTTGACCGACTCCATGTCGGCGCCGATGGGCTGGCCGCCGCCGTTGATGCAGCCGCCGGGGCAGGTCATGACCTCGATGAACTGGAGGTCCTTGCGTCCGGCCTTGATCTCCTCCATCAGCTTGCGGGCCTGGCCCAGGCTGGAGACCACCGCCGCGCCCAGCTCCACCGGCCCGGCCTGGACCCGCAGCTCCTTGGAGCCCTTCATGCCGCGCAGGTCCTGGATGCGGTAGTCCTTCATCTCCTCGCCGGTGAGCAGGGCGTAGGCGGTGCGGATGGCCGCCTCCATCACGCCGCCGGAGGCGCCGAACAGCTTGCCGGCGCTGGAGCGCTCGCCGAACGGCGAGTCGGCCCCCTCGGGCTCCAGGGAGGCCGGATCGATGCCGACGATCCGGAACAGCTCGGCCAGCTCGCGGGTGGTGAGCACGTAGTCCACGTCGGGCACGTAGTCGCGGCCCATCTCGCCCCGGTTGCACTCGAACTTCTTGGCGGTGCAGGGCATGACCGAGACGCTGACGATGTCCCTCGGGTCGAGGTTCTCCCGCTTGGCCCAGTAGCTCTTGATCACGGCGCCCATCATCTGCTGGGGGCTCTTGCAGGTGGACAGGTTGGGGATGAACTCGGGGTAGAAGGTCTCCACGAACTTGATCCATCCCGGCGAGCAGCTGGTGAACATTGGCAGCACGCCGCCTTCGGTGACGCGCTTGAGCAGCTCGGAGCCCTCTTCCATGATGGTGAGGTCGGCGGTGAACGAGGTGTCGAACACCCGCTTGAACCCGGCCCGGCGCATGGCCGCCACCATCTGGCCGTCGAAGTCGGTGCCCGGCTTGGCCCCGAACTCCTCGGCGATGGACACGGAGACGGCCGGGGCGTGCTGGACCACCACGGTCTTGCCCGGGTCGGCCAGCACGCGCAGCACTTCCTGCACGTAGTTGTGCTCGGTAAGGGCGGCGGTGGGGCAGACCAGGATGCACTGGCCGCAGTTGATGCAGGAGGAGACGTTCAGGCCCTCGTTGAAGGCGGTGCCCACGAAGGCCTTGGAGCCCCGGTTGATGAAGTCGATCGCCGAGACGCCCTGGATCTCCTCGCAGGTGCGCACGCACTTGCCGCACAGGATGCACTTCTCCGGGTCGCGCACGATGGCGGGGCTGGAGATGTCCTTCTCCATCCTCTTCCTGGCGCCCCGGAACACCCGGTCGCGCACGCCGTTCTCCCGGGCCAGCTCGGCCAGGTCGCACTTGCCGTTGCGGGCGCAGTACAGGCAGTCGTCGGGGTGGTTGGCCAGGAGCAGTTCCACGATCTGGCGCCGGGTCTTGAGGATCGTGGGGGTGTTGGTCTTGACCTTCATGCCCTCGGCGGCCGGGTAGGAGCAGGACGGGACCAGCCCGCCCATGCCCTCGACTTCCACCACGCACATCCGGCAGGTCCCGGACGGGATGAGGCCTTCCATGTGGCAGATCGTCGGGACGTGGATGCCGCCGCGCTTGAGCACCTGGAGGATGGTGTCCCCCTTCCTGACTTCGATTTGCTGACCATTCGCTTCAAGGAATGACATCGTGGACCTCGCTTAGACCGGTTGGGTGAATTCGATGTCGCAGCGCAGGCAGCGACGGGCTTCGCACAGGGCATGTTCCTCGGAGAGGCAGAGGTCCACCTCCCGGAAGTTCTTGATCCGCGCTTCCACGGGCAGCGTGGGCGGGTGGACCCGGCTCGGGGTCGCGCCTTCCTCCTCCTCTTCGCCGGTGCTGAACGGGGGCACGTAGTCCCTGGGCAGGGCCACGGAGGGGAGCACCTTGAGCTGCTTGCCCTGGATGTAGCGGTCCATCATCACCGCGGCGTTCTTGCCCGCGGCCACCGCCTCGATCACCGTGCTGGGCCCGGAGACCACGTCGCCGCCGCCGAACACGCCGTCCTGGGAGGTGAGGTAGGACTCGGGGTTGATCACCAGCCCGCCCCAGCTCTTGCACTTAAGCCCGTCCAGCAGCTCGCCTTCGGGTTGCTCGGAGATGGCCACCACCAGGGTGTCCAGGTGGGCCTCGAACTCGCTGCCGGGGATGGGGATGGGCCGGGCGCGCCCGGTCTCGTCCTTGTCGCCCAGCTCATTGCGCTGGAACTGGATGCCGGTCAGCTGGCCGTCCTTGGAGCGCACTGCCAGGGGCGCCACCAGGGTCTCCAGGCGGATGCCCTCCTCCAGCGCCGCTTCGATCTCCTCGGCGTAGGCCGGCATCTCGTTGCGGGTGCGGCGGTAGAAGATGGTCACGTCGGTGACCCCTTCCTGGCGGATGGCCACCCGGGCCGCGTCCAGGGCGCTGTTGCCGCCGCCGACGATCCCGACCCGGCCCTTGGCCAGCTCCTTGTGCTGCAGGTTGAAGGCCTTCAGGAACTGGATCCCGGCCAGGACGCCCTTGACGTCGTCGCCCGGGAGCCCCAGGCCCTTGCTCTGGTGGGAGCCGGTGGACACGTAGACGGCCTGGTAGCCCTTGGCCTTGAGGTCCTTGATGGTGAAGTCCTGGCCCAGGGCCTTGCCGTACTCGACCTTGATGTTCTCGTTGAGCAGGTTCTGGATCTCCTTGTCCAGCACCTGGCGGGGCAGGCGGTAGGCGGGGATGCCGGCCACCAGCATGCCGCCCAGCTTCTGCTCGCGCTCGAACAGGGTCACCTTGTAGCCCCTTACGCTCAGGACGTTGGCGGCGCACAGCCCGGCCGGGCCGCCGCCCACCACCGCGACGCGCGGGGCATCGGCCTTGGCAGGCCGCACGCTGGTCTTGAACACCGAGGGATCGACCCGGTCCACCACGAACCGCTTGAGGTTGCGGATGGCGATGGGGTCGCCGCCGGTGGTGCCGCAGCGGCAGGAGGCCTCGCAGGGATGGTTGCAGACCCGGGCGCAGACCGACGGGAACGGGTTGGCGCTCCGGATGGCCTGGTAGGCGTCGTCGTATTCGCCCAGGGCGATGTGGGCCACGTACTTCCAGACCTCGGTGCCCACGGGGCAGCCGGACTGGCAGGGCGCGCCCACCAGGTCGCGGCAGGTGCCGGCCGGGCAGCGGCGCTCGTAGATGTGGGCCTCGTATTCGTCCCGGAACCACTTGAGGGTGGACAGCACCGGGTTCGGGGCGGTCTGGCCCAGGCCGCACAGGCTGGACTTCTGGATGGTCTCGCCCAGCTCCTTGAGGGCCATCACGCCGCGAACGCGCATCAGGGCGTCGATGCCCTCTTCGTGCCGCCGGTTCTGGGTGATGTGCTGGAGGATCTCCAGCATCTGTTTCGTGCCTTCCCGGCAGGGGATGCACTTGCCGCAGCTCTCGGACTGGATGAATTCCATGAAGAACTTGGCCAGGTCCACCATGCAGGTGTTCTCGTCCAGCACCACCAGCCCGCCGGAACCCATGATGGCGCCGAACGACTTGATGGCCTCGTAGTCGCACGGGATGTCCAGCTGGGGCTCGGGGATGCAGCCGCCGGAGGGGCCGCCGATCTGGATGGCCTTGCACTTCTTGCCGTTGGGGATGCCGCCGCCCACCGCGAACACCACGTCGCGGAGCTTGGTGCCCATGGGCACTTCCACCAGGCCGGTGCGGCGCACCATGCCGGAGAGGGCGAACACCTTGGTGCCCTTGCTGCCCTGGGTGCCCGTCTCGGCCCACGTGGCGCCGCCGGCCTGCATCAGGTACGGGATGTTGGCGAAGGTCTCCACGTTGTTGATGACGGTCGGCTTGCCGAAGATGCCGGACTGGATCGGGTAGGGCGGACGGGGCCGCGGCATGCCGCGCTTGCCCTCGATGGAGCCCATCAGGGCGGTCTCCTCGCCGCACACGAAGGCGCCGGCGCCCATCTTGATGACGATGTCCAGGTCGAAGCCGGAGCCCAGGATGTTCTCGCCCAGCAGCCCGTATTCCCGGGCCTGCTTCATGGCGATCTTCAGGTTCTGGATGGCCAGGGGGTACTCGGCCCGGATATAGATGTAGGCCTTGGTGGCGCCGATGGCGTAGCAGCCGGTGATCATGCCTTCCAGCAGCCGGTGGGGATCGCTCTCGCACACCGCGCGGTCCATGAACGCGCCCGGGTCGCCCTCGTCGGCATTGCAGACCATGTACTTCTGGTCGCCCGCGGCGTTCAGGGCCATCTGCCACTTCTTGCCGGTGGGGAACCCGGCGCCGCCGCGGCCCCGCAGCCCGCTGGTCAGGACCTGGTCCACCACTTCCTGGCGGGTCATGGTGGTGAGCGCCTTGTACACGGCGGAGTAGCCGCCCCGGGCGATGTACTCGTCGATGGAGGTGAAGTCGATCAGCCCGGAATTGGCCAGCACCCAGCGCTTCTGGATGGAGAGGAAGGGAAGCTCGTGCATGGCCTTGGGGCCCCACCAGGGCTCCAGGCCGTCCTGGTAGAACTGGCCGAGCACGTTCTCGGCCGGGAGGCGGCCCTGGAGGACGGCGTCGAACAGGCCGTCGACCTTGTCATCGGTGACGTTGGAGAAGGACACCCGGGTCCGCCCGGGCAGCTGGATGTCGACGATCGGCTCTTCGGAGCACAGGCCGATGCAGCCCACTTCCCGCACGTCGGCGTCCAGGGCGCGCTCGGTGAGCAGGGCCTTGATCCGCGCCAGGGTCTTGGCCGCCCCGGCGCCCAGGCCGCAGGTGCCGGCGCCCACGAAGATCACGGGCTTGGCCACCTTCTCCCGGCGCAGCTCGGCCAGCAGGGCGTCCAGTGCGGGGCCGGTCTTGCCGGTGAAGGGCCCGGCCTTCAGGGCCGCCAGCAGTTCCGGGGTGGGCTTGCCGGGAAGGGCCCAGCAGGAGGGGGAGGAAGCGCTATTGCTCGGCATGGGTGAGCTCCTGGTTGCGGCATTCTTCGAGGATCCGCTGCAGCTTCATGGGGGTGACCTTGGCGTGGAACTGGCCGTTGATGTTCACCACCGGCGCCAGGCCGCACGCGCCCATGCAGGCGACCACTTCCAGGCTGAACATCCCGTCCCGGCTGGTCTGCCCGGGCTGGAGCTTCAGGACCTTGGTGACCATGTCCAGGACCCGCTTGCTGCCCTTGACGTGGCAGGCGGTGCCCCGGCAGACCATCACGTGGTACTTGCCCTTGGGCTGGAAGCGGAACATGTTGTAGAAAGTGGCCACGCCGAAGATCTTGCTGGCGGGCAGGTGGAGCCGTTCGCCCACCGCGGCGATGGACTCCTTGGACAGGTATCCCTGGATCGCCTGCACCTCCTGCAGGATCGGGATGAGGTGGTCGCGCCCGGCGCCCGGGTGACCTTCCAATACGGTTTCAACGCTCGTCGTGACGGCCATGCCGACGCTCCTTTGAAGGGTGAAGGGTGAAGTACGCGAGTTTTGCCAGATGATTGCCGATGTCGATCTCTTCCAGCGCCACCGTCTTCGGCAGACGCAGGGCCGCCGAGGAGAAGTTGAGGATCCCTTTCACGCCCGCCCGGACCAGGCGCTCCGCCAGGGCCTGGGCCGACGCCGCGGGCACGCACAGGATGCCCAGGTCCACCTCCTCCCGGGCCACCACCGTCTCCAGGGCGGCGGCCGGATAGCACTTGACCCCCGAGAACACCCGGTCGCACTTGGCCGGATCGTGGTCGAAGGCGCACTTGATGCGCAGGTTGTTCCGGCTGGACTCCAGCTTGGCGATGAGCGCGCCGCCCAGGCTGCCCACGCCGATCACCGCCACCCCGTGGACCCGCGTCTGGCTCAGGGTGCAGTCCAGGTCGTTCAGGAGCCGCTGCACTTCGTAGCCGTGGCTGGGCACCCCCCGGGTGCCCAGGGTCATCAGGTCGCGGCGGACCTGGGAGTCGGACAGGCGCATGGCCGCTGCGATTTCGTGCGAGAAAAGGTGGGTGCGATTACCGGGCAGACGCTCGGTCAACAGGGTGCGGTACCGCGCCAGACGACCTATCACCTTGTCAGAAATGGTCTTCATGAATGGTCCGTGAAAAAAATCACAATGTAAGGCTTGTCACGATGGTACAGAAATAGTTTACCTCCACATCCTTTTATGGAACCTAGATTTTCGTGATTTTAATCACGAATTGCAAAGTCATACGGGGCAATGATCTTTTGAATATTTTTGGACCGGGTATTGGGCTAGGATTGGCCCACCTCCACCTCCTTTCGACCTCTGCAAGCCTTGCCCCATCCCCAGGCCCTTCGGCCCGGCATTAGGAGAGTTCTATATGGCCAAGATCCTCATCGTGGACGACGATCCCGACATCGTGGAGGCGAGCAGTCTGTTCCTGCAGAAGGCTGGGCACACCGTAACCGGGGCCTACAGCCGGCGCGAGGGGATGGACGCCATCGCCGCCTCGGCGCCGGACCTCCTGATCCTGGACGTCATGATGGAGCAGCCCGACGACGGCTTCGCCATGGCCCAGGACCTCCGCCGCCAAGGGCGGAACTTCCCCATCCTCATGCTCACCTCTGTGGCATCGGCCTCGGGCCTGGCCTTCGGCAAGGACCCCGAGATGGTTCCGGTGGACGACTTCCAGGCCAAGCCCGTGGAGCCGGCGGAACTGGTCCGCAAGGTGGCGAACCTGTTGAAGCGTCGGGAGGTTTGACATGCTGATGACCGAACGGGAACGCCTCGCCGCCGAGATCAAGTCCCTGGCGGACCGCCTGGGGCACAACCGCACCTCGCTGATCCCGATCCTGCTCGAGATCAAGCGCAAGTACCACCGCATCGACAGCTACGCCATGCAGGTGGTCGGAGACCTGCTTGGCATCCACCCGGTGGAAGTACACAGCGTGGTCTCCTTCTACGCCTTCCTTGGGGACCGCCCCCAGGGCCGGTTCGTCATCCGCCTGTGCCGGACCATCTCCTGCGACATGCAGGGCAAGACCCGGGTCCAGCGGCAGCTGGAGAACGACCTGGGCATCGGCTTCGGGCAGACCACCCAGGACGGCAGCTTCACCCTGGAGTGGGCCAACTGCATGGGCATGTGCGACCAGGGCCCGGCCCTGCTGGTGAACGACCGCCTGTTCACCAAGGTCACGCCCGAGAAAGTGCATGAGATCCTCGAGGAGTGCCGCAGCGTCTTCGGGGTACACGCCGCCGAAGCGAAGGAGGTGCATTTATGAGCAACATTCCCACCTACTTCGCCCAGGCGCCTGAGGCGGGGCTCAAGGCCGCCCTGCAGCAGGACCGCCCGGAGATCATCAGCCAGATCAGCGCCTCCGGGCTCAAGGGCCGCGGCGGCGCGGGCTTTCCCACCGGCGTCAAGTGGAACTTCGCCGGAGCCGCCAAGGCCGACCGCAAGTACGTCATCTGCAACGCCGACGAAGGGGAGCCCGGGACCTTCAAAGACAGGGTCATCCTCATGGAGCACGCCGACCTGCTGTTCGAAGGCATGACCATCGCCGGCAAGGCCATCGGCGCCAGGTCGGGCATCTTGTTCCTGCGCGGCGAGTACAGCTACCTCCGGGGCCACCTGGAGGAGGTCCTGGCCCGCCGGCGCGACCGCAACCTCCTGGGCAAGAACATCCTGGGCAGCAGCCTGGAGTTCGACATCCGGATCTTCATGGGGGCCGGCGCCTACATCTGCGGCGAGGAGACCGCCCTGATCGAGGCCCTTGAGGGCTTCCGCGGCGAGCCGCGCAACCGTCCGCCGTTCCCGGTGGACACCGGCTTCCTGGGCTACCCGTCCATCGTCAACAACGTGGAGACCCTCGCCTGGGCGGCCTGCATCATGGCCAACGGACCCCAGTGGTTCCGCGCCCACGGCACCGAGAAGTCCACCGGCAAGAAGATCTTCAGTGTCTCGGGCGACTGCGCCAAGCCGGGCGTCTACGAGCTCCCCCTGGGCATCACCGTGGCCCAGCTGCTCAAGGATGTCGGCGGCGAGCAGGCCAAGGCGGTGCAGATCGGCGGGGCCTCCGGGCAGTGCGTCCCGACCAAGGACTTCGGCCGGACCATCGCCTTCGAGGACATCCCCACCGGCGGCTCGGTCATCGTCTTCGGCCCCCAGCGCGACATGCTGGAGGTGCTGGAGAACTTCCTGGAATTCTTCGTGGACGAGTCCTGCGGCCAGTGCACCCCCTGCCGCCTGGGCAACGCCAAGCTCCTGGAAGGGGTCAAGATGCTCCAGGCCGGAACCTGCTCCATGGCCTACCTCAAGGAGCTGTGCTCCCTGGGCCAGACCCTGCAGGTGGCCTCCAAGTGCGGCCTCGGCCAAACCAGCCCCAGTGCCTTCCTCTCCGTCGTGGACCACTTCCGCGAGGAGATCATGGGCCGAACGCAAGACCCGAACGAGGGGGACCGCCCGGTCGCGTTGCTCCCTCTGCGTCCCCCCCGTGCCCCCCACAGCTTGCCCGAGCAAAGCTCGGGCAAGCTGTCCCACTCCTGATCCGGCGAGGTTGAAACCATGGCCAATCCAACCCAAGACGAAGCCCGCCGGGCTCCCACGAGCCAGACGGCGCATACTCCGACCGTGGCCGACAGTCCTACGGCCATCGGCGGCAAGGTCAGCATCACCATCAATGGCCAGGAGACCAAGATTCCCCTGGGGTCCACCATCCTGGACGCGGCGAAGCAGGTGGGCATCAAGATCCCCACCCTGTGCCACCATCCCGACCTGTGCGTGGCCGGGGTGTGCCGGATCTGCAGCGTGGAGGTGGAAGGCCAGCGCACCCTCCAGGCGGCCTGCGCCTACCCGGTGACCACCCCGATCAAGGTCCACACCCACACCCAGAAGGTCCGCCTGGCCCGGCGCCACATCCTTGACCTGCTGCTCTCGGACCACTACGGCGAGTGCTATGCCTGCGGCCGCAACAACAACTGCGAGCTGCAGACCCTGGCCAAGGAGTACGGGGTCGACTTCTTCCGGTTCGGCCACCCGGACCGCCCCCGGCACACCATCGACCGGTCTTCCTATTCGGTGGTGCGGGACAACGACAAGTGCATCCTGTGCCGGCGCTGCGTGCGCACCTGCATCGACCTGCAGGAGGTGGGCACCATCGAGGTTGTGGGCCGGGGCGACCGCAGCGAGATCCAGTCGTTCCTGGGCAAGCCCCTGGGCAGCGTGGTCTGCATCAACTGCGGCCAGTGCATCAATCGCTGCCCCACCGGCGCCCTGCGCGCCAACGACCCCACCGACGAAGTGTGGGCGGCCATCCAGGACCCCAAGAA
The DNA here is from genome assembly GCA_049508835.1 of Holophaga sp. Lineage (GTDB taxonomy): Bacteria > Acidobacteriota > Holophagae > Holophagales > Holophagaceae > Mesoterricola. Next base: position 95,246 of record JBELAL010000013.1, read on the forward strand.
GCACGTGGTGATCCAGACCGCGCCGAGTCCCAGGGCCGCCATCGGCGAATGCTTCGGCCTGCCCGCCGGCAAGGCCCTCACCTTCGAGCTGAACACCGCCCTGAAGATGTGCGGCTTCGACCGGGTGTTCGACACCAACTTCACCGCCGACCTTACCATCATCGAGGAGGGCACCGAACTCCTGCTCCGGCTCAAGAAGGCGCTGGTGGAGGGCAAGCCCACCGCCCTGCCCCAGTTCACCAGTTGCTCGCCGGGCTGGATCAAGTACCTGGAGCACTTCTACCCCGAGTACATCCCCAACGTCAGCTCGGCCAAGAGCCCCCAGCAGATGTTCGGTGCCATCGTCAAGACCTACTACGCCCAGAAGCACAACATCGACCCCCGGGACATCGTCACCGTGGCCCTGATGCCCTGCTCGGCCAAGAAGTTCGAGTGCAACCGTCCGGAGATGGACAGCTCGGGCTTCAAGGACGTGGACTACGGGCTCACCACCCGGGAACTGGCCAAGATGATCAGCGAGACCGGGCTGGACCTGCCCAACCTGCCCAAGTCGGACTTCGACGCCCCGTTCGGCACCGCCACCGGTTCCGGCGTGATCTTCGGCGCCACCGGCGGGGTCATGGAAGCCGCCCTGCGCACCGTAGTGGAACTGGTGACCGGGCTCAAGGTGGAGGACCTGTTCGAGCACGCGGACATCAAGCCCGTGCGCGGGTTCGAAGGGGTGAAGTACATGGAGCTGACCATCCCCAAGGTCGGGCCGGTGCCCGGCATCCTGTCCCACCTGTTCAGCACCTGGGACTTCCTCAAGGGCGCCACCCTGAAGGTCGCAGTGGCCCACGGCACCGCCAACGCCAAGAAGGTGATGGAGGACATCAAGCGCGGCGGGCAGTTCAGCCAGTGCCACTTCATCGAGTTCATGGGCTGCCCCGGGGGCTGCCTGGGCGGCGGCGGCCAGCCCATCCCCACCTCCCCGGAGATCCGCAAGGCCCGCGCCATGGCGATCTACGCCGAGGACTCGGCCTACCCGATCCGCAAGTCCCACGAGAACCCCGACGTGCTCAAGATCTACCAGGAGTTCCTCACCGAGGGCCCCTGCAGCCACCTCAGCCACAAACTGCTCCATACCCACTACACTGAGCGGGGTCGTTACATCGAGTGACCTCCAGCGGACTGCATCCCATCCTGCACTTCATCGCCCCCACCGGGTCGGGGGAGGGTGTGCGTCCGTTCACCAAGGGGGAGAAGGAGATCCTCAGTACCGTCAACCAGAAGGTCGCCGGGGAAGCCTCCCTGGACGACCTTCTGGACTTCCTGTTCGACACCATCCCCGAGCTGTACCCCTGCGACCGGATCGGCCTGGCCTTCCTGGAGGACGACTGCCGCCGGATCGTGTCCCAGAAGAGCAAGGCCCTCTACCAGCCCCTGCTCCTGGACCGGGGCTACACCGAGGACCTCGCCCGGGGCTCCCTGCGCCGGGTGGTGGAACACGACTGCGCGCGCATCATCTACGACCTGCCCCGGTACCTGGAGGAGAACCCCCGCAGCAATTCCACCCAGCTCCTGGTCAAGGAGGGGGTGCAGAGCTCCATGGCCTGCCCCCTGGTGGTGAACGGCCGCAGGTTCGGGGTGATCTTCCTCAGCTCCCGGGACACCCACGCCTACACGCCCTACCACGTGCAGCTGTGGATGGCCATCGCCGAGCGGCTGGCCCAGGCGGTGGAGAAGGTCTGGCAGATCGAGCAGCTCCAGGCCGCCAACCAGGCCTACAACGAAGTGCTGGCCTTCGTCAGCCACGAGCTGAAGAACCCCATCGCCTCCATGATGACCGACGCCCGGGTGCTGGCCGACGGCTACCTGGGGCCGCTGGAGGAGCGCCAGGCGCAGAAGCTGGAGCGCCTCATGGGCAAGGGCGCCTACCTGCTGGACCTGATCCGGGAGTACCTGGACCTGGCCCGGATGGAAGGCGGCAGCCTGGCCCTGCGCCCCCGCCTGTCCGCCTTCATCGAAGAGGTGGTGGAGCCGGCCCTGGAGCTCGTCCAGCTCCAGCTCCAGGCTCGGCGCATGACCCTTGAGCGCAGCTACCCCGACGGCCCCGAGCCCATCCAGTGCGACCCTGACCTGCTCCGGATCGTGCTGGCGAACCTGCTGGGCAACGCCGTCAAGTACGGCCGGGAAGGAGGCCTGGTGCGGGTCCGGGTCGAGCGCCAGGTGGACCAGCTGGTGGTGACGGTCTGGAACCAGGGCCCGGGCTTCCCCCCCGAGGACCGTCCGAAGCTGTTCCGCAAGTTCAGCCGCCTGCAGCGGCCCGAGCTGCTGGCCCAGAAGGGCAGCGGGGTGGGGCTGTACACCGCCTGGCGCATCATCCACCTGCACGGGGGCCGCATGGAGGCCACCAGCGAGCCCGGGCAGTGGGCGGAGTTCGGGTTCGAAATCCCCCAGCCGCTGCCGGAGGAGGAGTACTGACGGGAGGCGTCCGGGTCCCACCCCGGGAGGCGTAGGATGGTCCTGCCCGAGGAGCCTCCCATGGCCGCCCGCCTCCATGCCCTCAAAACCGACATCACCACCCTGAAGGTGGACGCCATCGTGAACGCCGCCAACAGCTCCCTGCTGGGGGGCGGCGGGGTGGACGGGGCCATCCACCGGGCCGCGGGACCCGACCTGTTGAAGGAATGCCGGACCCTGGGGGGCTGCCCGACGGGGGAGGCCAAGCTGACCAAGGGCTACCGCCTGCCCGCCCGGTACGTGATCCACACGGTGGGCCCGGTGTGGCGGGGCGGCGCCTCCGGGGAGCGGGAGCTGCTGGCCTCGTGCTACCGGCGCTGTCTGGAGCTGGCGGAGGAGCACGGCCTCGAAACCCTCGCCTTTCCCTGCATCAGCACCGGGGTCTATGGGTACCCGGCGGGCGAAGCGGCGCGGATGGCGGTGGAGACGGTCCGGGAGGCCCTGGCCCGGGGATCCCGGGTGCGGGAGGTGATCTTCTGCTGTTTCTCGGCGGCGGACCTCGGGGTTTACGAGGGGCTGCTCAAGGCCTGAGGCGCCGTCGGGACGGGCGGCCGCTTCAGGGCTGCAGCGCCGGATCGGGCCGTCGACGCCCGCCGGCCACCCCTGCCCCGTGCCCCGGCAGCTTCCGGGCCAGCCCCGGCGGCAGGGCCTCGCTGCGCCGGACCCGCACCAGGCGCGACAGCCCGAACCAGTTGACCGCCTGCACCGACTGGATGTCCAGGTCCAGGTCGGTGATGTAGGTCTTGAAGGGGAACTCCGGGCGGAACCCCACCCAGCGGGCGAAGGGCTTCAGGGGCCGCTCCAGGTGGTCCCACAGGCCGAGGCCGCTGAAGTGGTTCAGGATCCAGATGGTCCCGGCCGGGCGGCAGACCCGGTAGGCCTCGCGCAGGAGATGCATGGGGGACGGGGTCACCGAGTAGACGTAGGGCAGGACCACGTGGTCGAAGGCTTCGTCCGGGATCCCCGTGTCCTCGGCGTCGATCAGGTGCAGTTCGACGTTGGCCAGGCCGAGCCGCTGCACCCGCCACCGGGCCCGGGCCAGCATCCCCGGGGAGACGTCCACGCCCACCACCCGGAACCGGCTGGGATAAAGGGGGAGCATCAGGCCGCTGCCGACGCCGAACTCCAGCACGTCGCCGGCCGGCAGGGGCCGGATGGCGCGGGACAAAGCTTCCCGGCCGCCCTGGAGAGTCTTGCCGTAGACAAGATCATAAAATTGCGAAAATCGTTCGTACGTTTCCACAAACGAGGTGCGATCCAGCTTCGACATGGAAATCCAATGTAAAAATGTTGAAAGTATGGTTTATTTCGGCAACATGGCACCCCCGGGAACCCGGGGGATCCCCGGAGGCCCGGTATGGACGTCGTTCATTAACGCAATACTCGATGCCCTATTGCCTTGTATTCTACGGCCCCGGAGAGCCCGGACAAGGCCTCCTCGAAGGATCCTGCCTCCGGCGGCATCCAGGTTGCCTTCCGCAAGCTGTTAGGGACCGCTCCAGGCCGGAAGTGCCGGCGGCTCAGCCGGCCGCCTTCAGGCGCTCCAGCGCCGCGAAGATCATCTCCGGCTCGACGCACTCGTTGAGACACTGGCGGAAGCTCACCCCGCCCCGGATGCCCTTGGTGAACCAGGCGCCGATTTTCTTCATCTTGTGCAGCGCCTCCCTCGGCTCCAGCAGTTCCTGGAGCAGCCGGAAGAAGCCGATGCACAGCTCGATCCGCTGGAGCTCGGTGACCACCAGGTCCGGCTCCAGGATCTGCCGGAAGATCCAGGGGTTGCTCAAGGCCGCCCGGCCGATCATGACCCCGGCGCAGCCGGTCTCCCGGAACATGCGCAGGGCGTCGTCGGGGGCTGCCACGTCGCCATTGCCGATGATGGGGAAGGCGGTGCCGGCGTCCACGGCCCGGGCGATCAGGGACCAGTCGGCGCTGCCCGAGTACTGCTGGGACCGGGTGCGCGGGTGGATGGCCAGGGCGCGCACGCCGGCCGCCTCGAACATGCGCAGGAAGTCCAGGTACTCGGCCCGCTCCTTCTGGCTGGAATCCCACCCGGCGCGCATCTTCACCGTCACCGGGACCTTCACCGCCTTGACCATGGCGGTGACGCAGGCCTCCGCCGCCTTGATGTCCTTGAGCAGGGCCGACCCCGCCCCGCCGCTGGTGACGTTGCTGGCCGGGCAGCCCATGTTGAGGTCCACAAGGTCCGCCCCGGCCGCCTCGGCCAGTCGGGCCGCCTCGGCCAGGTGCTCGGGCACGGCGCCGGACAGCTGCATGGTGAACGGATGCTCCCCTTCCCCGGCCATCATGGCCTCGGCCTTGCGGGCATGGCGGATCAGGGCCTCGCTGGAGATCATCTCCGAGACCGTGAGCCCCACCCCGCCCACCTGCCGGATCATCCGGCGGAAGGGCTGGTCGGTGATCTCGTGCAGGGGGGCCATGACCAGCGGAGGCTGGATGGGGATGCCGTCGATGAGGAAAGGGGCCAGTTCGGTCACCCTCCAAGACTAGCAGCCGTTGCAGGCTCCGCCTGCTACGGCTGCTTGTGCCTGGAACGGGCGCCCAAATCCGCTCGGATCTGACGGTGCTAGCAGCCGTTGCAGGCTCCGCCTGCTACGGCTGCTTGTGC
>JBELAL010000014.1:0-92245 GCA_049508835.1 Holophaga sp.
ACAAGGCGGTCTGGCCCTCCACCGGGAACTACTGCCGGGGCGGGGCGTTCGACTCGGCGGTGCTGGGCTGCACGGCCATCGCCATCCTGCCCGAGAACATGAGCCAGGAGCGCTTCACCTGGCTGGCCCAGATCGGCTCGGAGGTGATCGCGACCCCCGGCTGCGAGAGCAACGTCAAGGAGATCTACGACAAGTGCTGGGAGCTGAAGAAGGACCCCAGGCACGTGATCTTCAACCAGTTCGAGGAGTTCGGCAACCCGGTGTGGCACTACAACGTCACCGGCCCGGCCATCGAGGACGTGTTCAACGCGGTGAAGACCCCCGGGGCGCGGCTGGTGGGCTACGTCTCGGCCACCGGCAGCGCCGGCACCATCGCCGCCGGGGACTATCTGAAGTCGGTGCACCCGGGCTCGAAGACCGTGGCCACCGAGGCGCTGCAGTGCCCGACCCTGCTGATGAACGGGTTCGGCGACCACCGCATCGAGGGCATCGGCGACAAGCACGTGCCCTGGGTGCACAACGTGCGCAACACCGACGCGGTGGCGGCCATCGACGACGAGGACTGCATGCGCGTCCTGCGCCTGTTCAACGAGCCGGCCGGCAAGGCCTACCTGGCCGGGCTGGGGGTGGACGCGGCCACCCTCGAGCAGCTGGGCCTGCTGGGCATCAGCGGCGTCTGCAACCTGCTGGCCGCCATCAAGGCCGCCAAGTACTGGGAGCTGAACGAGAACGACATCGTGTTCACCATCTTCACCGACAGCGTGGAGATGTACCGGTCCCGGCTGGCCGAGCAGACCGAGGCCAAGGGCGCCTTCACCACCGTGACCGCGGCCCAGGCCCACACCGGCAGCCTGGAGCGCCAGGCGGTGGACCACTTCAAGGAACTCACCTTCCCCGAGGCAGCAGGGCAAGACCTACGAGGAGATCTGCGCCCAGTGGCAGCCGGAGTACTGGACTGAGCTGTTCAACCTGGAAGCGGAGCACTTCGACCAGCTGATCGAGCAGTTCAACCAGGAAGTGGCAAGGGCGTAGGTTGACTCCATGGCTTCCCGCATCCTGATCGAAAACGGCGCCATCATCACCTTCGGTTCGCCCTGCAAGGTGATCGAGAACCAGTCTCTGCTCATCGAGGACGGCCGCATCGCCCGGATCGCCCCCAGGGCAAGCATCCCCGGTCCCTTCGACCAGGTCCTGGACGCCACCGGCCAGTTGGTGATGCCCGGCCTGGTCAACGCGCACATGCACTTCTACTCCACCCTCGTCCGCGGCCTGGGCAAGGCCAAGCCCAGCGCCGACTTCCAGGAGGTCCTGGAAAACCTGTGGTGGCGGCTGGACCGCAAGCTCACTCTGGACGACGTGGAGATGAGCGCCCAGTTCATCCTGCTGGACGCCATCCGCAAGGGCACCACCACCCTGGTGGACCACCATGCCAGCCCGTTCGCGGCCACCGGGTCCCTGGACCGGATCGCCAAGGCCGTGAAGACCATGGGGGTCCGTGCCTGCCTGTGCTACGAGGTCTCCGACCGGGACGGGGAGAAGATCGCCGCCGAGGGCCTGGAGGAGAACGCGGCCTTCGCCCGGCGCTGCGCGGCGGAAATGGATCCCCAGCTGCGCGCCCTGTTCGGGCTGCACGCGGCCTTCACCCTGTCCGACCGCACCCTGGACCGGGCCGCGGCCCTGGGCCGGGACCTGGGGATCGGGTTCCACGTGCACGTGGCCGAGGCCAGGTCGGACGTGGCGGCCAACCTGGACCGGCACGGGCTCACGCCGGTGGCGCGCCTGCAGGCCCACGGCATCCTGGGCCGGGACACCATCGCAGGCCACTGCGTCCACGTCACCGAGGCGGACATGGACCTGCTGGCCCGCACCGGCACCTTCGTGGCCCACAACCCCCAGTCCAACCTCAACAATGCCGTGGGCATCGCCGACGTCCAGACCCTGATGGGACGCGGGGTCCGGGTGGGGCTGGGCACCGACGCCATGACCGTGGGGATGCTGGAAGAGCTGCGGGTCGGACTCTGGGCCCAGCACCTGCGCCAGGACAACCCCACCTGCGCCTTCATGGAACTGGCCGGCACCCTGGTGGTGCGCAACCCCGAGCTGGCCTCCCAGCTCTGGGGCTTCCCCCTGGGCACCCTGCAGGAGGGCGCCGCCGCGGACCTCATCCTGGTGGACTACCACGCCCCCACGCCCCTGGATGACAACACCGTGCTGGGACACCTGATCTTCGGCATCTCCCAGGCCGCGGTTGACACCACCATCTGCGGCGGGAAGATGCTCATGCGGGGCAAGCGCCTGACCATCGGCGTGGACGAGGCAGAGCTGGCCGCGCGCAGCCGGGAGCTGGCGGTGCGGCTCTGGGAACGGTTCTAGCGCGGGTGGATCGGAGTAATGGAACCATCTCGACCCACCCCGACTATCCGGGTCGACTGACTTGACCGAGTGCAGGGACTCGATGGCTGCGGGGAAAAAACACGTACGCAGAGTTGCGCAGAGGAGCCGAGGACGCAGAGCCCCACACGGCCATGACCGCCCAGCCCAGGGCCCGGAGCACCACCGCAGGACGGTCATCGCTGGGGGAGACGTTGAACATGCGCTCCCGCAGCCAAGTGGCACAGCGGCCGGGAAGGCCGGGGTCCCCAGATACGGGTTCCGGCCGCACCGACCGAGGCCGGTACTTGGCGAAGTGCACGCCGCAACGGGCGCAGGACTCGCCTCCGTCCTCTTGTTCATGGCCGCAGCGGGGACAGCGCACAGGGGCTCCAGGGCGGGGACGATGGTCCAGGTTACACTGGGATCCTGGCAGATCCGGGGCCGGCTGGAGGCGGGAACAGAATCATGAAGGGATTCCAAGAGATCGTCGCCACCATCCAATCCCTCGCCGAGCCGGCGGCCCTGGCCACCCTGGTCCGGGTCAAGGGCAGCTCGTACCGCCAGCCGGGCGCGAGGATGGTGTTCGGGCCCGCGGGGATCCGGACCGGGGTCATCAGCGCGGGGTGCCTGGAGACGGACATCCTGGCCCGGGCGGGAGAGGTGCTGGACGGGGGCGGGGCGCACCTGGCGCCGTACGACCTGGGCAGCGACCTGGACCTGGTCTGGGGCACCGGGATGGGGTGCCAGGGCCGGGCCGACGTGCTGCTGGAGCGGGTGACGCCCGGCCCGGTGCCGGAGTGGATGGACCGGTGCTCGGCCATCCTGGGGCGGCGCGGGACCGGCGCCCTGGCCACGGTGTTCGCTGCCCGGGGCGAGACCGGGGGGCTCCGGCCCGGGGACCACTTCCTGGCGGACGAGGCCGGCCCGGGCCTGCGCCCGGGGCCCGGCCCCTTCGCCGGCCTCCTGGAGTCGGCCCTGGACAAGGCCCGCAGCGGCGGGGTCCTCGCCACCCCGACCCTCGAGGCCGGAACGGGGGAGCTGGACCTGCTGGTGGAGCCCATCCTGCCCCCCTACGCGCTGTGGATCTTCGGGGCGGGGGAGCATTCCCGCCCCATCGTGCGGCTGGCCAAGGAACTGGGCTGGTTCGTTGGGATCGTGGACCACCGTCCGGCCCTGGCCACTCCGGAACGGTTCCCCCAGGCGGACCGGATCATCGTGGGCCACCCGCCAGGGTCCCTGCGGGACCTGCCCCTGGACCGGCGCAGCGCGGCGCTGGTGGTGAGCCACATCTACGAGAAGGACCGCCAGGCCCTGGAGGCGCTGCTCCCGGCGCCGGTCGCCTACCTGGGCCTGCAGGGGAACCGGGCGCGGAGCCGGCGGCTGGTCAAGGACCTGGAGGAGTCGGGCCTCCCCCTCACCGGCGACCGCGCCGCCAAGCTTCGCTTCCCCGCCGGCCTGGACATCGGCGCCGAGACCCCCGAGACCATCGCCCTGTCCATGCTGGCGGAGGTCCAGGCCGCCCTGTCGGGACATCCAGGCGGCCCCTTGCGGGACCGCGGCGGCCGCATCCACAATTGACCCCGGTTTTCTGTTCAGGTTTTCAAGATGACGGGGTTCGACGTAGAGCCATGACTGCGACTTTCCTGGATCATATCCTTCCCAGAGGCACGGTGAGAATTCGTCTCATGGTGCTGTCCTCCGCCCTGCTGGTGCCGGCGCTCCTGGTGGCGGCGCTGGCGCTGGCCAGGCTGTCCACCCTGCAGGGCGACTTCCGGGCCCTGAAGGCGTCGCCCGCGGCCCAGGCGGCCGGGGACGCACGGATCGACTCGGCCCTGGCGGACATCCACTCCGCGGAGCTGTCCGAGAAGTCCACCGGCAACTGCCATGCGGGGAGGGAGAACGCGGGCCAGGCGGTGGCCGCCATGGCCGCCATCCAGGAAAGCTCCCAGCGGGTGGCCAAGGTCACCACCGTCATCGCCGACATCGCCAAGCAGACCAACCTGCTGTCCCTGAACGCCGCCATCGGGACGGCCAAGGCCGGTCACCAGGGCAAGGGCTTCGCCGTGGTGGCGGAGGAGATCCGCAAGCTGGCCGAACGGAGCGCCAACGCCGCCGCCCAGGCCATGCAGCACGAGGCCCGGGCCAGCAAGGAGATGACCGGCACCATGAACGGCCTGATCCAGGTGGCGGACCGGAACGCCTCCGCCAGCCTGGAACTGTCCGCCTCCATCACCGAGACCAACCGCACCATCGAAGAGCTCACGAAGCTGGCCGTGCAACTGCGTGACCTGGCCCACACCTTCACGCTGGCCTAGTTTGACTGGGTGGGCCAGCTTCGCGGCCCACCCAGTCAAACTAGTTCGACCGGGGCGTCCGTGTCCCGACCCGGCTGTGTCCGCCGACGGCCCCGGTTGTGTTGTCCGTCCCTTGATTTTCGCGCCGAACCACACCGGGTCCCGCGTAGAGGCGCCGACCCACCGTTACGGGCGGGGATCGGGTGGTCCTCGCTCCGCTGCGCTGCGGGATCTTTGCATCACTTGGGTCCACATCAAGTGGACCCAAGTGATGCAAAGATACCCCGCCCTTTGCCGTATGAAAACTCAGATGATTGGCTTCCTGTACCGCATGGCGGCCCAGTGGATGGGCGTATCCATTGGGAATGGGCCCACGAAGAAGACGTCACCAACAATCTGGACGGCTGGAGTACGGCAAACCGGATTGACTTGTTCGCGCGCAGCTTGCGAGCACGAACAAGTCAATCCGGTACGTATGGGTCGGCGCCATTCCGAGGGACCCGCGGTGGGTCGGCGCGAGAACAATGGGGACGAACGACAAAGCAGGGGCCGTCGGCGGACACAGCGGGGTCGGGACACGGACGCCCCAATTGAACCGGCCCTACTTCGGGGACTGAGGGCTGAAGCTGAAGGCGCCCGGCGTCAGGGGCAGCCAGTGGTCCACCAGCAGGGGCTGGGCGACCTTGTCCGCGGCCTTGAGCCGCTTCAGGGTGCCGGCGTGGTCCTGGGAGGCCACCACGATGGCGAAAGCGTGGGCCAGGGCGGCGAAGGTGGTGATGCTGCAGCTGAACAGGAGGTCCTCGCTGGGCACGGGGATGATGATGTCGGCGTGGGTCTTGAGCGGGGAGTCCACCCGGTCGGAAAAGGCCAGCACCGGGATGCCGGATTCCTTGGCGAACATGGCCGAATCCACCGATTCCCGGCTGTAGGGGAAGAAGCTGAGCACCACCAGCAGGTCCTTGGGCCCCAGGTTGGCCACCTGGGTGGAGAAGTCCGAGGGGATGGCGGCGATGGAGGGCAGGCCGGCCTGAGTGAGGTAGAAGGCCAGCACCACGCTCATGACGTGGGAGACGCCCCGGCCCAGGATCACCCGGTGGTGGGCATCGATCAGCATCCGGGTGGCGGCGGAAAGGGTGGACTGGTCCACCGCCTGGATCAGCCGCTGCAGGTTCTCGCCGTCCCGTCGGGCCACTTCCGCCAGGGTTCCGAACACGTCCGATGGAGCTTTCATCAATTCCAGCTCCGCGTCCCCGCTCCTGGCGTGGCAGGCCTCCCGCAGGGCGTCGCGGAATTCGCTGAAACCTTTGTAGCCCAGGCGCTTGGCGAACCGCACCACGGTGCCGACGCTCACCTCGGCCCGCTCGGACATGGCTTCGATGCCCCAGAGCGCCCCCAGGAGCGGATCGGACATCAGGGCGTCGGCGATCCGCCGCATGGCCTCCGGCAGCTCGCGGTAGGCTTCGGCAATGCGAGTCTGGACGGTCTGGGATGGGGACTCAGTAGGCATCTCGATTGAAAGGATACCATCCGGATGAATTACGCCTGGACAAATATAAATGTTGCGGCGACAATCCCTTCGATCATTCCGATCTCTTCCCATTCTCTGAATCCGCAGGCCCCCTGCCGTGGGGACCCGCATCGCCCGGCCGGGCTCCTCGAGGATCCGTGGTCGGCGGTTCCTTCACTGGGGGATGGGAGCGCAACTCGAACCCGGTCCTGCCGAGAGGAGCGTGCACGATGGCTGGTAAAGCGCTGGGGGAAGAACTACGACAAATCGTCGGCCGGGGCAATGTCCTGGAAGGTGGAGTCGATCTTCAGCTGTACCAATATGATGGGTACCTGGAGGAACACCGGCCCGACCTGGTGGCGTTCGTCCGCTCCACCGAGGAAGTGTCCCAGGTGGTCAAGGTCTGCAACCGGCACAACGTCCCCTTCGTGGCCCGGGGGGGAGGCACGAACCTGACCGGGGGCACCATCCCCTTCAAGGGCGGGGTGGTGATCGAGATGATCCGCATGAACCGGATCCTGGAGATGGACACGGCCAACCTGCGGGCCCGGGTCCAGCCGGGGCTGTACAACCTGGAACTGGGGAACGCCCTGGCGCCGCTCGGTTATCAGTACCTCCCCGACCCGGCCAGCCAGAAGGCCTCGACCCTGGGGGGCAACGTGGCGGAGAACGCCGGCGGCCCCCACTGCTTCAAGTACGGCGTCACCACCAACCACGTGCTGGGCCTGACCCTGGTCCTCCCCGACGGCGAGGTGGCCAGGATCGGCGGCAAGGCCCCCGACCCCGTGGGCTACGACCTGACCGGGCTGTTCGTGGGCAGCGAAGGCACCCTGGGCATCTGCACGGAAGTGGTGGTGAAGATCGTGCGCCTGCCGGAAGCGGTGAAGACCCTCCTGGCCATCTACGACAGCATCGAGGCGGGCAGCGAGACCGTGTCGGCGATCGTCGCCGCCGGGCTGGTCCCCGCCACCCTGGAGATGATGGACCAGCTGGTGATCCAGGCGGTGGAGGGCGCCACCCCCTGCGGTCTGCCCCTGGACTGCGCCACCGTGCTCCTGATCGAGGTGGACGGCCTGAAGGACGACCTGGAGCTCCAGGCCAAGGCCATCCAGGACCTGTGCCTGGCCCACGGCGCCCGGGAAGTCCGGGTGGCCAAGGACGAGGCCGAGCGGGCCAAGCTCTGGGCCGGGCGCCGGGGCGCGTTCGGCGCCGTGGCCCGGCTCGCCCCCAGCTTCCTGGTGTGCGACGGGACCGTGCCCCGCACCTCCCTCCCCCTGGTGCTGCGCAAGGTGGCCGAGGTGGGCGCCAAGTACGACCTGCGCATCCCCAACGTGTTCCACGCCGGCGACGGCAACCTGCATCCCTTGATCCTGTTCGATTGGCGCGACGCCGACCAGAAGGCCCGGGTGATGAAGGCCGGGATGGAGATCCTTGGGCTGTGCGCTGCCCTGGGCGGCACCATCAGCGGCGAGCACGGAGTGGGCCTGGAGAAGCTGGAGGCCATCCGCCTGGTGCTCAGCGAGGCCGACCTCCAGAGCCAGCGCCGGGTCAAACGCACGTTCGATCCCCGGGACCTGGCCAATCCCGGGAAGATGTTCCCGCCCCCCCAGGAGGAGGTGCGCCATGCCGGTTGACCAGGATGCCCTGTGCGGGCGGATGGAAGCGATCGTCGGGGCCGCCCACGTGGCGGCCGGACCGGCCCAGACCGCGGCGTTCGCCGTGGACGGCGTGGTTCCGGAGCTGGTGGTGCGGCCGGGCACCCAGGAGGAGACGGCCCAGGTGGTGCGCGCCTGCGCCGAGGCGGGGACGGCCATGATCCCCTGGGGCGGTGGCTCGGCCATGGGCCTGGGCAACCCGCCGTCCAGGACCGGGGTGGTGCTCCACCTGGACCGGCTGGACCGGATCGTGGAATGGGACCCGGCCAACCTCTGCGTGACCGTGGAGGCCGGGGTGCGCCTGGCCGCCCTGGAAGAGCTCGCCGCCGGCAGCCGCGCCATCCTGCCCCTGGACCCGCCCGAAGCCCAGAAGGTCACCCTCGGAGGCCTGGCGGCGGCCAACCAGAGCGGCCCCGGGCGGCTGATGTACGGAACGGTCCGGGACTGGCTGCTGGGCATGCGGGTGGTGCTCCCGGACGGGGAGCGCATCCGCTGCGGGGGCCGGGTGATCAAGAACGTCTCGGGCTATGACATGAACAAGTTGTTCATCAAGAGCCTAGGCACCCTGGGGATCATCACCGAGCTGACCTTCAAGCTCCTGCCCATGCCGGTCCAGCGGGCCGGGGTGATCGGGCTGTTCCCGGATCCCGCCGAGGCCTGGGCGGTGGTCGAGAAGACCTTGGCCTCCTTCCTGCTTCCGGAGGCCCTGGAGTTCCTCAATCCGGACGCCTCGGCCCTGCTGGCCCCGGTCCTGGGCATCCCGGCCGTCCCGGGCGCATGCGTCCTGGCGGTGGCCCTGGCGGGCAGTCCCGAGACGGTGGACCGCCAGGCCCGGGACTTCACCGCCCTGTTCGCCGCAGGCGGCAAGGCCCTGACCCTGCCGGGCGGATCTGGCTGGGATGCGGTCCGCCACGTCCTGCACGGACCCGGGACCGCCCATCCGGCCCGGGTGCTCTGCCGGATCACGGTCCCCGTCTCCCGCGCCGGCCAACTCGCCGCCGCCGCCTCCCGGACCGGGGCGGACTGCGGGCTGACCGCGCTGGTCACCGCCCACGCGGCCAGCGGAGAGATCCAGGCGCTGTACCTGCCCGGACCGGAGCCCGGGGCAGTGGAGCCCCTGGCCGGGGTCCTGGAGGCCCTGCGCCGGGAAGCCGCCGCCGCGGAAGGCAGCCTGGTGCTCCTGGAGGCGCCGCTGGCCCTGAAGCGGCGCATGGATGTCTGGGGCGATCCGGGCGACAGCCTGGACCTGATGCGCCGGATCAAGGCGGAATTCGACCCGCGGGGTCTTTGCAATCCAGGCCGGTTCGTGGCCGGAATCTGAGGCTAACCATGGCAACCAACGAACTGCTCCACCTGTTCGATACCATCGCCCAGTGCAACCGGTGCGGGTTCTGCCAAGCCGGCTGCCCGGTGTTCCGGACCACCGGTTCCGAGCACTCCCTCGGCCGCGGCCGCCAGGCTGTGGCCAGGGCCTTGATCCTGGGCCACATGGAACTGACCCCGGAGGTCTTCCAGGCCCTGGAGGACTGTCTGCTTTGCCGCGGCTGCACGGCCCACTGCTTCCCGGCCATCCGGACCGACGAGACGGTGCTGGCGGTGCGCCATGCCTACATCAAGCGCCACGGCCAGCCCCTGTGGCAGCGCCTGCTGTTCAAGCGGATCCTGGCCAGCAGCAAGCGCCTGGAGACCGCCGGGCGCATGGCCCTCTGGGCCAAGCGCCACGGCCTGGTCAAGGTGGTCCTGAAGTCCGGGTTCCTGCGCCTGGTGGACGGGCGGTTCCAGGTCAGCGAGGAGCTGCTGCCTCCCATGGAGGAGCGCGCCTTCCTGCGCGGCGACCAGTCCCGGGTGCCCCAGCCGCGGGAAGTTAAGCACCGGGTCGGCTATTTCGCCTCCTGCGGGCTCAGCTTCGAGTTTCCGGAGGTGGTGGCCGCGACCCTGCGGGTCCTGGCCCGCAACGGCTGCGCCGTCACCATCATGGACAACACCTGCTGCGGCCGTCCGGCGTACTCGTACGGGGACCTGGACACGGCCCGGGACATCGCCCGCAAGAACGTCGACCGGATGGCCGAAGAAGCCCAGGGGCTGGAAGCGGTCATCTCCGACTGCGGCAGCTGCAGCACCCACCTCAAGGAGTACGCGGCCCTGCTCAAGGACGATCCCGCCTACCGGGACAAGGCCGCGGTCTTCTCGGCCAAGGTCCGCAGCTTCAGCGAATTCCTCGCCGGCATCGGGCTGGAGGGTGGGCTGGGCGCCCGGCCGGGGACCGTCACCTACCACGACCCTTGCCACCTGTCCAACCGCTACGCCAAGGTCACCGCCCAGCCGCGCAGCCTGCTCAAGGCGGTGCCGGGGCTGGTCTACAAGGAGCTGCCGGAAGCCGACTGGTGCTGCGGGGCGGCGGGAAGCTACACCTTCCTGCACCACGCAGAGGCGTCCGGGGTCCTGGAACGGAAGATGGGCAACGTGGAGAAGACCGGGGCCGGGACCCTGGTGACCGAGTGCCCGGCGTGCATGATGCACCTGGCCTACGGCGCCAGGAAGAAGGGAATGGCGCTCCAGGTGCGGCATGTAAGCCAGGTACTGGACGAGGCCTACGCGGCGGCGAAATAGGCGGGTATCCTGGGTGCATGATTTATGCTGCCCTGGCCTCGGGTTCAAAAGGCAACTGCCATGCATTCAGCGACGGCCGGCGCACACTGCTGGTGGACGTCGGCATCTCGCTCAAGCAGATCCGCCTGCGCATGCAGCAGGTGGGGCTGGACCCGGGCGGGGTGCGGGCGGTCGCCCTGTCCCACGAGCACATCGACCACATCCGCGCGGTGCCGGTCCTGCTCCGGCAGACGGACTGGTCGTTCCTGGTCACGGCCAGGACCCTGGCCGCGGTGACCGCCATCCACGGGGTCGAGATCCCGCCCTCCCGGCTGATCCTCCTGCGCTCCGGCCACGCTGCCGACTGGGACGGGGTGCGGGTGCTGCCCTTCCAGGTCCCCCACGACGCCGAGGATCCGGTGGCCTTCCGGATCGAATGGGGCGGCTTCCACGCCGCCGTGGTCACCGACCTTGGCTACCCCGACCAGCTGGTGGCCAACCACTGCGCCGGCCTTGACCTGCTGGCCCTGGAGGCGAACCACGACGTGCAGATGCTCCGGGAAGGCAGCTACCCGCCGGCGCTCAAGAAGCGGATCCTGAGCCGGGTGGGGCACCTCAGCAACGAAAGCATGAGCGACCTGCTGTCCCAGGTCCTGGGGCCACGGCTCCGCAACGTCATCCTGGCCCACCTGAGCGAACAGAACAACGACCCCGAGCTCGCCCGCGGGCTGGCCGCCGCGGTCCTCGCCGGCTCCGCCGCGGCCCTGGACCTGGCCAGGCAGGACCAGCCGGTCCTGGTCACCATCCCGGAATCCGAGTACGACCTTCCCGCCACCTCCTGACCACGGCCGGAGAAAAAAACCATGACCCCAAGACCCCTGCTGCTCCGGTTCGCCATCGCCTCCGCCGTCTGCGCGCCCCTCCTGGGCCAGACGCCCCTGTTCACGGACGGCACCGCCTTCGGCGGGTCCAAGGTCTTCTCCGAGGGGATGAACCCCCTGGGCAACCCGGCCCGTTACGCCCAGGCGCCCTCAGGCTGGTACTTCTCGTTCGTGGACGGGGACCAGGAGGCCAAGGACTGTGAATCCAACCTCTCCTCCGCCGCTTCCCAGGATCCGGTGGCGGCTTCGAACGCCCTGGGCAACCTGGCCAACGGCCCCTGGGCCCAGCGGACCCGGGCCTACGGCCTGCAGAACATCAAGAAAGGCGCCAGCCTGGCCCTGACCCGGGAGGAGTGCAACGGGCTGGTGGCCTATCCGGACCTGTCGCCGTCCCACCTGGGCAGCCAGTCCGCGCTCGGACTGAACACCTCCACCCTGCAGGGGCGCCGGGCGGTGGTGAACCGCCTGAGCCTGGGCGGGGGCGGCCCCCTCCAGCAGGGATCGACCACCGCCCTGGGCCTCAGCCTGCGCGTCGAGCGCTGGTCCGACAACGAGCTGGCCGAGGTCTACAACGCCGCGGGCCCCGGCGCCCCCGCCTTCGGCAGCGCCGCGGCCGACCTGCTGGGGGGGCACGCCACCTCGGCCAGGGGCTGGAACTTCGGCCTGGACGCCGGCGCGGTGCTGGAGCTCACCCAGGGCGTGCGCCTGGGCCTCACCGCCGACCAGCTCAACGAAAAGCACCTGTGGGGGGTCGACCTCCAGCCCCAGTTCCGCGCTGGCCTCCAGCTGGACCTGGGGTCCTCGGCCAGCGTGGCCCTGGAGGGCGACCTGAACAGCGCCCAGCGGATGCCCTTCGCGGTCAAGCAGCAGTCCAACTCCGCATCCCTGCGCTACGCCATCAGCGGCTCCGCCATCGTGATCCTGGGGGTCGAGCAGCGCAAGCTCGGCGCCGACTCGGTGACCCGGGGCGGGGCGACCCTGCAGATCCGCACGGAATCACTGCTGCTCGCCCTGGGCTTCCAGTTGGGCCAGGACCGACCGCTCAAGAGCGCCTCCCTCATGGTGGATTGATGACTTGGTCCCGTCCCCTGGGTTTGCGGAACCTGGCCGGGGTCCTCCTGGCCGCCTTGCCCCTGGCCGCCCAGGGCCTGCCCCAGGCCGCCCAGGCCATGCCATCGCTGCAGGCGGCGGCCGAGCGCTTCGACGCGGCCCAGGTCAAAGTGCACACCCTGCAGGCGCCCTTCACCCTGACCATCCGCCGGGTGCTGCTCAAGACGCCCACGGTCACCAAGGGCACCCTCTACCTGCAGGGGTCGGAATTCGTCCACTTCACCTTCGCTCCGCCCGAGGACCTCATCCTCCATCTGACCCCCAAGGCGCTCATCTCGTACAGCCCCGCCGCCGGCTCCGGCGAGATGCTCAAGATCGGGTTCATCAAGAACGCCAACCGGCAGTTCCTGGGGCTCGGCCAGAAACTTTCCTACCTCTCTGATTACTTCAAGATCTCCCTGGAGGACGGGCGGGAGGTGAAGGGGACCTACCAGTTCGTGCTCCGCCCCCGCAGCCTCTCGGTCCGGAAACGCATGGATCTGCTCTGCATCTGGGTGGACAAGGACACCTTCCTGCCCCGCCAGGTGAACTGGGTGGAGCGGGGGGGGGATTCCTGGCTGCTGGAGCTGGGCCTCCTGACGACCAACCAGGCCCTGCCCCCGGCGGTGACCGGGTTCAAGGTCCCCCCGGGGGTCCCGCTCAAAGAGGAATTCAGTTTTTTCGCCACGAGAAAGTAGACTTTGCATAGGATCTCCCCGGGGGGGAAATGATCGTCGTCTGCCCTTCATGCTCGGCCCGCTTCCAGTACCCGGACGCCCGTTTCAAGGGGGTGGCCACCAAGCGGTTCAAGTGCCCGAAGTGCGGCCAGGTGTTCGAGGTGGTCAACCCCGCCTTCCCCGAGTTCCCTTCCTCCCAGGTGGCTCCGCACACCCCGACCCCGCCGCAGGATGTCCCGCCTCCGCCGCCGGCGCCCCGGGAGGCCGCACCCCAGTGGCCCGCCAGCGCGGAAGCAGCACCTCCGGCAGTCCCTCCCGTCCCGGTCACGCCCCGGGAAGCCCTTCCCGTCCCGGTTCCGCCAGCGCCGGCCGGCCCCAGGCCCACCGAGACCACCGCCCGGAAGGAGCGGGAAGGCATGCTGGCCGCGGCCGGCATGGGCCCGGGCGGAATGCCCAAGGACGTCCGCTTCAGCCTGGCCTTCCTCACCGGGCCCCTGGCCTCCACAGTACGGGTGCTGGACACCCCCGTCACCGTCATCGGCCGGGAGGAAGGAGACCTGATCATCAATGACCCGGAGACGTCCCGTCGCCATGCCCGCCTTGAGATCCACTCCGACGGCACCGCCTGGCTCACCGACCTGGGCTCCACCAACGGCACCACCATCGAAGGCCGGCGGATCGAAGGGCCCACCCAGCTGGTGGACCGCCAGGAGTTCACCTGCGGATGCAGCACCTTCATGATCCTGATCCGCGCCATCGATTCCATGTCCATGGATTGAAGATGCCCCCCGACCCCTTCCAGACTCACCTCGACCGTGCCGCCGCGCTGTTCGACGGCGGGGACGTGGTGCAGGCCGGCCAGATCTGGCAGGCCATCCTCAAGCGGGACCCGGGCAACGCCGCCGCCCGGGCCGGCCTGTTCAAGGTGAAGCAGTTCTTCGACCAGAAGGATTTCGCCGCCGCCAACGACGTGCTCCTGCAGGAGGGCTGCACCCTCTTCGACATGGGACAGGTCCGGGAGGCCCTGCTCAAGTGGGAGCGGATCCTGACCACCGACCCTGGGCACAAGCTGGCCCTGGCCTACGCCAACGACGCCCGCCGGGAACTCGGTCTCGAGCCCATCCGGCCGCCGGCCCAGGCCGGCCCACCGGGCGCGCCCGAGTCCGCCGCCCGGCCCGGGACCGCCGGCCCGGAGGCCCGGGACGGCCGGACCGGACGGCCGGAGTCCCCCGCGGAGGAGGCCGACCGCCTGGTCCTGGAGGGTGTGCAGATCTTCGACCTGGGCATGGCCGAGGAGGCCATGGCCAAGTGGGAACGGGCGCTCCAGCTCAACCCGGACCACCCGGACGCGCCGGGCTACATGGCCATGGCCCGCCGGGAACAGGAACGGACCGCCGCCGTGCCGTCGCCGACCGGCTCCACCGCCGCGGGTTCAGCCGCGGCCCAGTGGGAGACCCAGATCTGGCGCGCCGAGCAGAGCCTGCGCGAAGGCCGGGTCGAGGAGGCCGCCCAGGCCTTCCAGCGACTGCTCGGGCACGCACCCAAGGATCACCGGATCCTGCAGGGCTACCACCAGGCCAGGGCTCTCCTGACCGCCCGGGAGGAACCCAAGGCCATCCAGATCGCGGCCCCGATCCCCGTTCCGGCCACCGCCCCGGCACCGGTTCCCAGGGCCCCGGTTCCCTCCGCGCCGGCCGCGGCTCCCAGGTCCCTGCCCGCGCCGGTGGGGCCGCCCCGGGCCCTGACCGTGCGCAGCGCGTCCCAGCGGGACGGGTTCAGCCTCCCGGCGATCATCAAGGGGAAAGGCGTGCCCCGCTGGCTGGCCACGCCCAGGAACCTGGCCCTGGCCCTGGGCGCGGTGGTCCTGGTCTTCCTGGCGCTGCTGGTGTACGGCCTGCGGCGGCGGGAGGCGGCCCTCAAGGAAGCGGTGGCCACCGCCAAGCTGGCCGCCCTCAGGCCCGTCTCCCGGGCGGTCCAGGTCCCCAGCCTGGCCGAGGCCACCGAGGATATCCGGCGGGAAGCCGAGCAGGCCCTCACGGAAGATCCTCTGCTGGCCTATTTCCGGGCCGAGGAATTCCAGCGCCGGGTACCGGACGACCCCGGCTTGCCCCACCTGATCCAGCGGGCCAAGGACGGAATGGAAGCCCTGCCCCCGGCCGGAGACCTGGCCCAGTTCGAGCAGGCCCTCCAGGGCGGCGATCTGGACCGCGCCAAAGCCTGCATCCTCGGCCTGCTGCGGCACGACCCCGACGACCTGGAACTGCGCGGCCGGGCCCGGAGGGTGCTGCTGGCCCTGGCGCCGCTGCTCACCGCCGAAGGCCACCTGGGCCGGGCCCGGGAGGCGCTCCTGCTCGGCCGGGCCATGTATCCCCAGGATCCGGGCTGGCAGGCCAGGCTTAAACTGCTGGATGCGCTCCAGGCCATGCCCGCGTCCGCGCGGGCCCCCTGGATCCAACTGCTGGGTTGAACTTGAACCTTAGAACCCATTGTCCGAGCTGCCACTACCGGATCACCCCCCTGGTCCTGGAATGCCCCCAGTGCGGCCTCAGCCTGGCCCGCCAGCCCCTGCCCCGGCCGCTGCTGTTCCAGGCCTCCGCCCTGAAGACTCTGGGTCCCCCCCGGGACGAGCCCCAGAGCCTGGCGACCCCGGCCCTGGGCCGGGTGGAGCCCATGACCATCCTGGAGCGGATGCCCCCTGACGAGCCGCCCGCCGCCCCGGCGTTCCAGGATGCCGGCCTCCGCCTGGAGGCGCCGGCCGTGGACCTGGAGCTCACCGACACCTTCTGGCCCGTGGTCAAGATGGAGGCCCTGGAATGCCTGGTGCTCCTGGCCCTCAACGCGGCGCTGCTCTCGGTGGCCTGCTGGATGGCGGGTGCAGGCCCTGCCGCCGTGTACCCGGTCTTCTGGGCCTACCTCCTGCCCGTGCACTTCGCCGTGTCCTGGGCCTACCTCATGGTGCCGCTGGTGCTGGTGGGCCAGACGCCCATGATGGGCTACCTGGACCTGCTGCTGGACACCGACCTGCCCGAGCGCCGCATGTCCTTCGCGGTGCTGCACCTGGTCTCGGCCCTGGGCTTTCCCGTCTCGTTCCTGTGCATGATCCTCACCCCGAACCACCGCACCCTGGCCGAGCTGCTCTCCGGCCTGGAGATCCTGCAGGTCCCCACCCGGCGTCTACGTTAGGGCCTCATGGAGCGTACGTGTCCCGACCCGGCCGTGTCCGCCGACGGCCCCGCCTGCGTTGTCCGTCCCTTGATTTTCGCGCCGAACCACACCGGGTCCCGCGTAGAGGCGCCGACCCACCGTTACGGGCGGGGATCAGGTGGTCCTCGCTCCGCTGCGGTATGAAAACTCAGATGATCGGCTTCGGGTACCGCATGGCGGCCCAGTGGATGGGCGTATCCATTGGGAATGGGTCCACGAAGAAGACGTCACCAACAACTTGGACGGCTGGAGTACGGCAAACCGGATTGACTTGTTCGCGCGCAGCTTGCGAGCACGAACAAGTCAATCCGGTACGTATGGGTCGGCGCCATTCCGGGGGACCCGGGCGCGGAAACCTCAGTCCGGCAGGTGCATGCGCACGGACGTCACGATCACGCCGGGCTTCTGCATCAACATGGCCTTGATGCGGAAGGCCATCTGGTTGTGGAGGACGCGCTGCCACCACTTGGGAGTGACGAACTCGGGCAGGATCACCGTCAGGCAGACCTCGGGTTCCGCCAGCTTGAAGCGGTCCACCTCGGCCAGGATCGGCTCCACGATCCGGCGGTAGGGGCTGGGCACGCTGCGCAGGGGCACCCCCATGCCGTAGTAGGCCCAGTCGGCCCGCAGCTTCTGGATGGAGGGGCTCTCGTGGAAGCCGTCGGAGCCCAGGTCCACGGTGAGGGCCTCCACCCGGTTGCCGGAGATGAGGCGGGCGTAGGCCAGCGCCTGGACCACTCCGGCGTGGAGGCTGGATACCAGGACGATGGCGTGGTGCTTGCTGGGCAGGAAGGCGTCGGTGCGGCTGGCGGCCAGGGTGGATTTGACCCGGATGTAGTGGCGGTGGATGTTGAAGAAGGTCACCACCAGCATGGGCACCAGGGCGACCACGATCCAGGCGCCGCCGATGAACTTGGTGATGGCGATGTCCAGCAGGACGACGGCCGAGGCGATGCCGCCGACCCCGTTGACCACGGACTTGACCCGCCAGTTCTTGCCGCGCTTGCGGTACCAGTGGACCACCATGCCGGACTGGCTGATGGTGAAGCCCAGGAACACGCCGAGGGCGTACAGGGGCAGCAGGATGTCGGTGTTGGCGTGGAACAGGAACACCAGCCCCCCGGAAAGGGCGGAGAGGATCAGGATGCCGTTGGAGAACACCAGCCGGTCGCCCATGCTGGTGAACTGCTGGGGCAGGAAGCCGTCCTTGGCGTGCAGGGCCGCCAGGCGCGGGAAGTCGGCGTAGGCGGTGTTGGCCGCCACCACCAGGATGGCGAAGGTGAAGCCCTGGATCAGGTAGTAGTACATCTTGGCCGGAAGGTTGAGCACTCCGCCGTGGCCCAGGATCTGCCGGGTGAGCTTGGACAGGAGGGTCTCCTGGACCACGGTGGGGTCCAGGCTGTGGTGGTAGGTCACGCCGTAGTGGTGGCTGAGCAGGGTGATGCCCAGGAACATGGTGCCCAGCAGGAAGACCATCCAGACCAAGGTCTTGGCGGCGTTGCGGCCGGGCGGGTCCTTGAACGCGGTGACCCCGTTGGAGATGGCCTCCACGCCGGTCAGGGCGGTGCAGCCCGCCGAATAGGCCCGCATGAACACCCAGATGAGGACGAACCCGGCCAATTGGGCGGCATGGCCCGCGGCGTGCTGGACCTGCACCTCGGTGGGCTGGGCGACGACCGGGGCCCCGAAGGCCCAGCGGCCGAAGCCGATGGCCAGAAGGACCATGAGGCAGGTGATGAACCCGTACGTGGGCACCGCGAACAGCCGGCCGCTCTCCTTCACCCCGCGCAGGTTGGCCATGGCGATGAAGGCGATGGCCAGGAGGGAGAGGAGTACGTTCCAGCCCTCCAGTTCGGGGAAGGCGGCGGTGATGGCCGCCACGCCGGAGGCGATGGACACCGACACCGTCAGCACGTAGTCGATGAGCAGGGATGCGCCGGCGGTCTGGGCCGCCACCTCGCCCAGGTTCTCCTTGGCCACGATGTAGGCCCCGCCCCCGCCCGGGTACTCCATGATCGTCTGGCGGTAGCTGAAGGCCAGGAGGGTGAGGAGGATCACGATGCCGATGCCTACCGGCACGGCCAGGCCGAACACGACGGAAGCCGCCACGCCGGCGGCAAGTCCGGCGACGCCGCCGTGGCCCAGGGCAAGGGACAGGGAGGCCATGATTTCCTGCGTGCCGTAGGCCACGGAGGAGAGGGCGTCCGACGAGAACACCGCAAGTCCGATGGGATTGCTGATTTTGGTGAAATGGGTTTCGTCGCTGGCCAGCCGGCGGCCTAGGAGAAGACGTCGAAAATCAGGCATATGTCCCCATGGAAAACCCTCGCCTTGGATTATGACTCAAGAATGCGCCGGATGGCTTGGGACCCGGATGGCTTCCATCACATGGTTCTGCCCGGGCGCCACCAGCCAGAGCCACCGCTCGTGGCGGGTCAGGGTCCGGCCCGCGAACGCCTCCGTCGGGTCCGACCCGCCCAGGAGATCCATGGCTTCCACCGGGCCCGGCGCCCGGAGCTGGGCCGTCCACGCAGCCTCCATGGGCCCCAGGTCCACCGGAGCGTCCCCGAACACCACCGCCCGGTCGTGGACCAGCCACAGGTCCGCGCCGCTTTCCAGCAGCGCCCCCAGGAAGGCACGCACCGCACGGGCGGTCCAGCCCTGGAGGGCCTGGTCCACGGGATCGGGATCCTCGGGATCGGGAAGGTGCGACTCTCGCACTGGCGGACCCCCGCGATACGGCTCCCGCGTGGGCGGACCACCGCGGCGCGGCTCACCGGGCCAGGGCTGGTGCCCCCCGAACGCACGGTCCACCAGGCGGTGGGCCACCATGCCGAACTGGCCCATGACGTTGGCGGAGAGGATGGTGCCCGGACGGCGCTCCCGGATCCAGGCCCGGAGCGGGTCGGGACGGGGATCCAGGGAGTCCATCAGGCCGGCCAGCCGGCACCAGGCGGCGCGGTTGGCCCGGATCAGCCCCGACCAGGGCTGGCGCTCGGTGCGCCAGGCCAGGGCGGCCAGCGGCTCCATGCCGCCGGTGAGGTCCTGGAACACCCAGGGCGCCCAGCGCCAGTGCCGGAGCAGGGTGCGGACCCGGCTCCAGGGGTCTCCGTCCCAGCCCACGGCGGAGGCGGGCGCGAGGCGCCAGGGCACTTCCAGCCCGGACCCGGCGCCCAGGACCAGCACCGGCGCGCGGGGGTCGGCCGCCTGCAGTCCCTCGCCCAGGAAGGCCCGCACCCGGTCCAGGTGCCCGGCCCAGGCCGCCCGGTCCCGGCCAAGGAAGGCCCGCTGCTCCGCGGCCAGGTCCGCGGCCAGGCTGGGTGCCCTCACCGCTGGCTCCAGAGGTCGAAGGGCTGGGTGCCGATCAGGGCGTTGAACGAGCCCGTGGGCCGGGTCCAACCGGACTCCGGGTCGAAGCTGCGCATGAAGCCGTACGAGACCTCCACGTAGAACTTCGCCAGGATGGTGTTCAGCAGGAGGCCGGCGCCCTGGCTGCGGGTGGACCGGAACAGGGCGCCCCCGTCGCTGGCCGTCACCGCGTAGTCGAGCCGGGGGACGGCCTGGAAGGAGAGCCCGTACGGACCGGGGATCCGCACCGGCAGCCCCAGGCGCCCCACCAGGAAATTGGGCACCAAGTAGCTCATGGTCTGGGAGCCCATCAGGAAGCTGGTCCCGCCGAGGGTCCACCAGCGGTCCAGGGGCAGGTGGCGGCCGTAGCCCCATTCCAGGTCCAGGTCCAGGCCCGGGCTGGCCGGCGGCCGGTCCGGGGCGAAGCTGGTGAGGCCCCGGGCCCGCAGGTAGCCGAACCGGAAGGCCGACGCCGATTCCGCGGCGGCGCCGTCGGCCTGCGCCAGCGCCTCCCCGGCGCCGTACCGGCCCCGCAGCAGCACGCCGTCCCGGGGGAAGGTGTGCCGGTCCAGGTTGTCCCACTCGGTGGACAGCTCGGTGGTGCGCTCATGCCGGACGTCGCGCCGGTCGTCCCAGCCGATGGCGGCCTCCCGCCACCCGGCGTCCAGTCCAGTCTTGCCCTGGCCCAGTCCGCCGAACCGGATGAACCAGCCCAGCCCCAGTTCCCGCCGCTCGATCAGGCCGGTGTCGATCCCCGCGGGGATGGTGTCGCTGCGGAAGGCCAGGGGACGGTCCAGGCGCTGGCGGGCCGAGTACGCCCGGAGTTCCATCCCGGTGCCGGGGAAGGCCGGCACCACCGGCCCGCGGATGGCCAGGGCCGCCTCGTCCTGGAGCCGGTTCCGGGCGCCGCTGATCTCGCCCTCGACGCCCACCCCGCCGAAGTTGACCGTGCGGTAGGAGAAGCCGGTCTCCCCGCCGAGGTTGGACTCGTAGCCCAGGCCCAGGGCCAGGGACTGGGTGCGGTGGTGCACCGGAACCAGCGCCAGTTCCACGCCGTCGTCCGGGGCCCCGGGATCCGTCCCTGGCAGAGGCCGGAGCTGGTAGCGCAGCTCCATGAGCTGGAGGCGGCGCTCGGCCAGGTCCAGATACTCGCGCAGGGTCCCGCTGTGCAGGGGCTCGCCCTGGAGCGGCGCCATCAGGGCCTTGAGGTAGCGCACCTCGGAACCGGTGCCGTCGCCCAGGACGGAGACCGTCCGCAGCCTGGGCTCGCGCACCACCACCCGCAGCGTCCCCTCGGCGTCCTGGAAGCAGGATCCGCGCATGTCCACCAGGGGCGTGCCGCCCACCACGATCCGGTGCACCCATCCCCCCAGGAAGATTCCGAACGCCTCGGGGTTGAAGCTCCCGCCCAGGGGGAACCGGTTCCTGAGTTCCGCCTCGATGCGGCCGCGCCAGGGCTCCGGCGCCGTCACCGACCAGGCCCGGACCCGGGCGAAGGAGGCGACCCGGAGCCCCAGCACCGGCTCCCCGTCCCGGGACTCCACCGCCGCGTCGGCGTCCCGGACCCAGCCGTGCAGCAGCAGCTGCTGGAGGGCGACGATCACGTCCCCCCTGCGGATCGGCCGGCCCTCGGGCAGCACCCGCCCCAGCATGGCCAGGGCCTCCGGAGGCAGGGGTTCGGACGCGTGCAGCACGTATCGCCGGGCGGGCACCGTTTCCTCCCCTCCCACCGGGTCCAGGATCGCGGCCTTGACGGCGGGGATCTGGGCGTCGAAGGCCCGCCGCCCCTCGGCCACCATGGCGGGGAGCTGGTCGCCGTAGTCGGTGAAGGGCACCGGCTTCAGCTCCGGGCGCACCAGGACGCTGGCCTCGGCCCGGCTCTCCCACTGTCGGCGCTCCACCACCAGGTCCAGGCTGCGGGCCGCGAGGGAGAAGAAGTTGGAGACCGACCGGGCCGGAAAGGGGCTGCTCGTGTCCACCGCCAGGGTCAGGTCCGGGTGGAAGCTCTCCTTGGCCACAGACACCGGAAGATTCTCCACCAGGGCCCCATCCACGTAGTGCCGGCCTCCGATCTGCACCGGGCTGAAGGCCCCCGGCACGGCCATGGAGGCCCGCAGCACTTCCACCAGGTCCCCGTCGGCGAAGATCCTGCCCTGGCCGGTCTCCAGCTGGGTGGCCACCACGCGCAGGGGGTACTTCAGCCCGTCGAACTGCCCGTGGGAATAGAAGGCGCCCCGGGCCAGCAGGCCTTCGAGGGTGCGCTGGATCTCCGCCCCGTCGCGCAGGGCCAGCGCGAAGGACGGCACCCCGCCCTCCACCTGCAGGGTGAAGATGGTCCCGTTCTGGGCCTCGTCCTCCTGCAGGGTGCGCCCGGGCCGGCGCAGCAGGGGGTCCAGGAAGGCGCGGTTGAAGTCCATCCGGGTGAACAGGTCCTCGATCTCCCGGCCGGAGAAGCCGCAGGCCATCAGCGCGCCCATGAGGGCTCCCGCGCTGGTGCCGGTGACGCTGTCCACCGGGACCCCCACCTCCTCCAGGCGCTGGATCACGCCGATCTCGGCCACCGCGCGGGCGCCTCCCCCGCTCAGCACCAGGGCCAGCGACGGCCGCCCCGGCAGTTCCACCCGGGGGGCGAAATGGAACAGGTAGTCCGGAGGGATGACCCGCACCGCGAACCGGTTCGCCTCGACCGGCGCTCCCGGGGGGAGCGGCTCCGGAGGCTGCGCTTCGGCCCCGGCCGCAAGCAGCACGGCCGATGCAACACAGGCAAGTACCGCCCGGATGCGTCTCATGCTGGCGTATACCACTCGCGACAGCGGAAGGATTTCGGCCCAATCGTACTCTGATGCCGGATCTTCCCGGCAAAATTCTGGGCATCGGCGACTTCGGCGTGCTCCGCGTACGTGTTTTTTGGCTGATTCCACCTAGACACAGCACTTGGATGGGATGATCGACCCGCATGGTCGGGGTGGGTCGAAACCATTCCGTCAACACGATCGATCCGCACCAGGGGTTCGATCATGCCTCCTCCAGGGCCGCGCGCTGGGCGGCCATCAGGGCTTCGCATCCCGCCAGGCCCAGGTCCAGCAGGTCCAGGGCCTCGGCCCGGGCGAAGCTGCGGCCTTCGCCGGTGGCCTGGAACTCCACCAGCTCCAGGGCCCCGGCCGGAGCGCCCAGGGGCCGGGACGCCACCAGGTTGCAGTCCACCGCGGCCACGTGGTCCTCCTCGTACGCCAGGTCCAGGGCCAGTCCCCGGCGCGCCTGCCGGTCGCCGTCCCGTTCCAGGATGCCCACGCTCACCGCGGCCACCTGGCGCACCAGGGCGGATTCCAGGCCCCCGGCGCGGAGCGCCAGGGCCAGGGCCACCCAGGCGCCGGTGATGGCCGCGCACCGGGTGCCGCCGTCAGCGTTGAGGACATCACAGTCCAGGGTCACCTGCCGCTCGCCGAGGGCCTGGAGGTCCACCGCCTGGCGCAGGCTGCGCCCGATCAGGCGCTGGATCTCCACCGTCCGTCCCTGCTGCCGGCCCTTGGCCGCCTCCCGGTCGGTCCGGGTGTGCGTGCTGGCCGGGAGCATGCCGTACTCGGCGGTGACCCAGCCCCGCCCCTTTGCCTTCAGCCAAGCCGGGACACGCTCCTCCAGGCTGGCGGAACAAAGCACGTGGGTATCGCCGAGGCGGATCAGGCAGGAGCCGTCGGCATGCACCTGGACCCCTTTTTCCAAGCGCAAACTTCTCAATTCATTGAGTGTTCTCATCGCTCTCCGCATCCGGTTCGATCTTTTTCACCCGTTTTTCGTGGCGCCCCCCGAGAAAGGGGGTTTCCAAAAACGTTTTAAGGTAATATTCAGCTTGGAGCGGATCCGTCAGCCGCTGGCCGAAGGCGATGGCGTTAGCGTCGTTGTGCTGTCTGGCCAGTCTGGCGTGCTCAGGGGAAGTCACCGGGGCACAGCGGATGTTGGCATGGCGGTTGGCCGCGATGCTGATCCCGAGCCCCGAACCGCACACCAACACAAGGCGTTCCCACTTGTCCATACCAGCCGCCGCCCGATGCGCGAAATCCGGATAATCCACCGAGGCGGGACCATCCGTTCCGAAGTCGATCACCTCGTGCCCTTGCGCCACGGCCCACGTCTTCAGCCGCTCCTTGAGGTCATACCCTGCATGATCGCTCGCGAAACCAATCTTCATAATGCGCCGCTCCCAGGAAAAGGGTAACTGAATGACCCGCCCCATCCTTCAGTATCGTCCCCTGGATCGCGGCTTTCTGCTCTGTCTTCCGGGCGAGGCCTCGGCTGGGGACTGGCAGCGGGCGCTGCGCAACCTGCCCGGCAACCTCCACGGCCGGGACCGCCTGACCCCGGCCCGGGCCCGGGCCTTCCTTCCCGACGGCCGCCTGGTCGAGACCCACACCGTTCCCCTGCGCTGGCAGCGCGCCCTGCCCTGGCTGGCCTCCATGCCCACCGACCCCGAGCGGGTGGGGGGCAGCCTGGCCTTCTGGGGGGTGGCCCTGCGCCTGCTGCAGTCGCTGGTGCTGAGGGGCGCTCTCCTGCCCCAGCTGGACACCCGGGGCAACCCCTGGCGCGCCACCTGGGGCATCAGCCTGACCAGCCCCGCGGACCGCGCATCCGTGGAGCAGCTGCTCAAGGCCATGCCCCCGTCGGTCCTGGCCTTCCCCGAGGACGACGGCTGGACCTTCACCAAGGGCCTGGGCCTGGGCACCCTGGACACCGAGGAACTGGACGACGACCTGGCGGTCCCCCCCGGCGGCCAGCTGGTGCTCCGGGCCTTCCTGGAGGACGGCGCCGACTTCCTGGTGCGGTTCGTGGCCGGGTCCCTGCGCCAGGGGGAGGATCCCCGGCTCAGCCTGATCCACCGCCTGCGCGGCCACAAGCGGGACCGGCTGCCCTGGGACGAGCGCCTGATGGTGGCCCTCAGCCATCCCATGAACGAGTTCCCCACCATCGGCGTCACCGAGCGGACCCTGGGCGAGCAGCTGGAGCAGTGGAGCGAGGGGGCGCGGGTCCAGTGGATCCGGCCCAGCCTCAAGCTGGAGGCGCCCCCGGTGCCGGGCAAGGACGCCATCCAGGAGGCGGACCGCCTCTCCGAGGGCGGCTGGATCCTGCGGGTGGGACTGGAGACCCAGGAGGGGGACGTCATTCCGGCGGCCCGGATGTGGGAGCCCTCCACCGAGCCGGAGGTGCTGGAGGCCCGGAAGGTGCTCCTGCGCGGGCTGGCCCGGGCGGTGCCGTTCTTCCCTCCCCTGGAGGGCGCGCTCTCCGGCCGCCAGCCCGAGGACCTGGTCCTGACTCCGCCCGAGGCCTGGCAGTTCCTCACCCGGGGCGCTTCCCAGCTCAAGGAGGCCGGGTTCCTGGTGCACATCCCCGAGGCCCTGGCGGAATTCGGCGGGGCACGCCGGCTGCGGGCCAAGGTGCGGCTGGGCGCGAGGCAGCTGGCCGAGCCGGCTTTCGGCGCCCCCAGCCAGGAAGGCCTGGAGGGAGCCGTCTCCGCCGACTGGTCCCTGATGCTGGGCAACGACACCCTGGACCTGCAGGACTTCGCCCAGATGGCCAGCCTCAAGCACCCGCTGGTGGCCTGGAAGGGCAAGTGGGTGGCCCTGGACCCGGAGACGCTCAAGCAGATCACCCAGGTGATCCAGGCCAGCCGCGGCGCCGGGTTCGAGAGCATGACCCGGGGCGAGGCCCTGGCCGCGGCCCTCACCGGCACCGCCCACATCCCCGGCGTCACCGAGGCCATCGAGGTGGAGGCGGCCGGCGACTTCGGCGCCGCCCTGGACGAGCTCAAGGTGCTCCCGGACCGCCCCGTCACCCAGCCGGCCGGGTTCCACGGCCAGCTCCGCCCCTACCAGCTGCGCGGCCTGGCCTGGCTGGACGGCCTGGACCGGCTCGGGCTGGGCGGCATCCTGGCCGACGACATGGGCCTGGGCAAGACCATCGAGGTGCTGGCGCTGCTGCTGCACCGCCAGCAGCGCAACCCCCACGCGGGCCTGCCGACCCTGCTCATCTGCCCCACCTCCCTGCTGGGCAACTGGGAGCGGGAGATCGCCCGGTTCGCCCCGAGCCTGCCCTTCTTCGTCCACCACGGCAACAACCGGGACCGGCTGCCCCGGGAGTTCCGGCCGCACACCATCGTGCTCACCACCTACGGCGTGATCCGCCGTGAGGAGGAAGTGTTCGCGGCGCGCCACTGGGGCATCGCGGCGGTGGACGAGGCCCAGGCCATCAAGAACGCCGGCTCGTTCCAGGCCAAGGCGGTGCGCAAGCTCAGGGCCTCCTGCAAGCTGGCCCTCACCGGCACCCCCATCGAGAACCGCCTGCTGGAGCTGTGGTCGATCCTGGCCTTCGCGCTCCCCGGCTACCTGGGCAACGAGTCCTCCTTCAAGGACCTGTTCGCCTCCCCCATCGAGAAGTACCGGGACCCGGACGCCGCCCTGGAGCTGCGCCAGCGGGTGGGCCCGTTCATCCTGCGCCGGCTCAAGACCGACCGCACCATCATCCAGGACCTGCCCGAGAAGCAGGAGATGAAGGTCTACACCCAGCTCAGCAAGGAGCAGGCCCTGCTCTACCGGGCCCGGGTGGAGCAGATGGACCAGGACCTCGCCGCCGCCCAGGGCATCGAGCGGAGGGGCCGGATCCTGGCCCTGCTCACCCACCTCAAGCAGATCTGCAACCATCCTTCCCAGTTCCTCAAGCAGACCGGGCCGTACAAGGGCCGCAGCGGCAAGCTGGAGCGGCTCACCGAAATGCTGGAGGAGGTGCTGGAGAGCGGGGAGAAGGCCTTGGTGTTCACCCAGTTCAAGGAGATGGGCGACCGGCTGCAGATCCACTTCAAGGACGTGCTGGGTTTCGAGCCCCCGTTCCTGCACGGGGGGTCCACCCGGGAGCAGCGGGACGAGATGGTCCGCAGCTTCCAGGAGGACGCCGACGGCTCCCGGGTGCTGCTGCTCAGCCTCAAGGCCGGCGGGGTCGGGCTCAACCTCACCGCCGCCACCCACGTGTTCCACTTCGACCGCTGGTGGAACCCGGCGGTGGAGGACCAGGCCACGGACCGCACCTACCGCATCGGCCAGACCCGCAACGTCCAGGTGCACAAGCTGATCACCATGGGCACCCTGGAGGAGAAGATCGACGCCATGCTGGAGTCCAAGCGGGACCTGGCCGACCGGGTGGTGGGCTCCGGCGAGGGCTGGCTCACCGAACTGGACGACGACGCCCTGCGCCGCCTGGTGCTGCTGGAGCCCGACGCGGACATCATGGGCGAGGAGGAGCTCAACGGCAATGGGCACGGCAACGGCGGCGGCCTGGTGAACGGCGGCGGGGCCGATCGCGCTGCCTCGCCTTATCCCCGGCCGGATGCCCGCGCGGCCGGAGGGGGGGACCCGGAACCCGAGGATGCGGATGAAGAAGCGGCCGCCCTGAGCGGCTCCGTGGCGCCCTCGGCGGTCTCGGGCCCCGATGCGGTCGACCGGGCTCCCTCCGCCCGCGGCGGCGCCAGGCGGAAGCCCCGGGGCCCATCGGCCCGGAGCGGGCTGCGGAAAGGGGTGATCTCGTGAGCCAGCTGAGCGAGCGCTTCGGCACCACCTGGTGGGGCCGCCTCTGGATCACGGCCCTGGAGCAGCTGGGCGACGATTTCGAGAACCGCCTGCCGCGCGGCAAGAAGTACGCGGAGGAGGGCGCGGTCAGCCACTTCACCGTCAGCCCGGGGGAGATCCAGGCCAAGGTCCACGGCCGCAAGACCTACAACGTCACCCTGGGCCTGCCGGCGCTGACCGCGGCCCAATGGGAGCGCGCCCTGGAGCGCATCCACCAGGAGAGCCGGTTCGTGGCCTCGCTCCTGGCCGGCGAAATGCCCCAGGGCCTGGACGAGACCTTCCGGGAAGCCGGCGCCAGCCTCTACCCGCGGGTGCCCAAGGAACTGCAGACCCACTGCGACTGCCCGGACTGGGCCAACCCCTGCAAGCACGTGGCCGCGGTGTGCTACATCATGGCCGAGGCCCTGGACCGGGACCCCTGGCTGCTGTTCGACCTGCGCGGCCGCACCCGGGACGAGGTGCTGGCGGCGCTCCAGGCCTGGCAGGAGGTCCCCGCCCCGGAGCCGGCGCCGCGCAAGCGCGGCCGGCCCAGGAAGGTGGTCTCGGTCTCCGATCTGCTGTCCAAGCGGCGGGAGATGGCCGAGCCCTGGTTCCGCCTTGAGGAGGACGCCTACGACGCCCCTCCCGTGCCCCTGCCGGACATCGCGCTGCCCCGCACCCTTCCCGCGGACCCGTCCGTGTTCATCCAGCTGGGCCCCCTGCCCCACGCGCGGATCGAGGCCAGCCTTTGCCTGGCGGCCCTGATGCACCGCACCGCCCAGGTGGTGCAGCTGCAGATCGAGGAGGGGGTGGAGACCATGGACGACCCCGAACCCGCCGACCCCCCCGCGCCCTCCCCCTTCGAAACCCCGATCCCTGCTCCATCCATTTCCAAGCCTTGGCGCCACAACAAGAAGCGCCGGTGGAGCAAGAGCTGAAGCGTACTGAGCGCGGTCCAGGTGGCGGCGCTGCCCAAAGGAGCGAAACTTGAGATCGAGCTCATCGCCGAAGTCTGAGCCGATCCGTTGATTTTTTCTCCGGTCTGTCCGGAGCCGGTCCAGGTCATTGCAGCAAGCGTTCTTTGATGCAGCACAAGCGCTGTTACGACAGCATCCTTGAAGTCATCGGCAACACGCCCATGGTCAGGCTGAACCGGATCACTTCGGAGCTGCCGTTCCGCGTGTACGCCAAGCTTGAGTTCCTCAATCCCATGGGCAGCAGCAAGGACCGCATCGCCCGGCACTTGGTCCAGTGCGCCGAAGCCGAGGGACGGATCCGGCCGGGCGACGTGATCCTGGAGAACTCCTCGGGAAACACCGCCATGGGACTGGCGCTGGCGGCCATCCAGAAGGGCTACCGCATGCGGGCGGTGGTGCGGGACCGGACCAGCAAGGAAAAGCTCGACATGCTCACAGCCCTCGGGGTGGAGGTGGTCAAGGCCGACACCAGCCTCCCCCCCGAGCACCCGGACAGCTACAACAACATCACCCCCCGCCTGGCCCGGGAGACCCGGGACTGCTACTTCCCCGACCAGCACAACAACCGGGAGAACAACCAGGCCCACTACCTGGGCACCGGTCCCGAGATCTGGGAGCAGATGGACGGGAAGGTCGACGTATTCATCGCCGGCATGGGCACCGGCGGCACCGTCGGCGGGGTCGGGCGCTTCCTGAAGGAGAAGAGCCCCAGGGCGCGCATCATCGCGGTGGACGTGGTGGGCTCGGTGTTCACCGAGTACTTCCGCTGCGGCACCCCCGGAACCTCGGCCTCCTACCTGCTGGAAGGCCTGGGCGACGAGTTCATCATCGGCTGCGCCGACTTCGAAGTGATCGACGAGATGGTCCAGGTCTCGGACCGGGAGGCCTTCCTGGGCGCCCGGGAACTGGCCCGGCGCGAGGGCATCCTGGTGGGCGGGTCCAGCGGCGCCGTGCTGGCGGCCCTGCGCCGGATCGCCCCGGGCATCGCCCCGGACGCCAGGGTGGTGGTGCTGTTCCCGGACAGCGCCTCGCGCTACCTGAGCACCATCTTCAACGACGACTGGATGCGCGAGAAAGGAATGATCGGGTGATCACTCGACCTCACACCTTACCCCTCCAATCAAGTCGCCTTTGACGACGAACCTCCATAATCCCAACAGACGCGTATCCCGGTGGAGTCGCCGGGCATCCACACCTCCTTGTCCGAGCCAACCGCCATGTGGCCGCTTTCCCATTTTTTTGTCACCCGCTTGCCGCTCTTGTCCAATTCGTTCCAGTAGACATGGAATTGGGCAACGACCGCTCCCCGGTTTGCCACCTTCACGACCCCTTCCGGAAATTCCTTGCATTCCCAGTCGGTGTACTTGGTGGTAAACCCCATGGTGGCCAGGGAATTGTCCTTGAGGAAGTTCACCGTGTAGGCGATGGGCACCGGCGGGTTGGCTTCGTTGAAGGTCGCGGAACTCTTGATCGTTTTGATCAGATCCTGCTGGGCCTGCTCCGGGTCGTTGCCCATGATCGTGGCGCCGGCTTTGGCGTTGCCGCCCAGGGCAGTGGCGGTGAACTCCGATTCGCTGATGATCTTTTCGTACTTGGCTTTCAGCTCCGCCGAAACCTTCCCGCCGACGAGGGCGTAATTCATGGCGGCGGTGGCGTCCACGCTGGTCTCGGCGGCCCGGGTCTCCATCCGGATCAGCAGCAGGCGCCCGTAGTCCACCGTCTTGATGTAGGCCGGGGGATCCTTGGCCGTGATCTTGGCCGTGTTCTGCACGTCGCCCAGGGACACTGTGGGAGCGAACACTTCGGCGGGCTCCGACGGGGGTTCCACCGAGGCGGTGAAGTACACCTGCTTGAACAGGGCCATGCAGGTGGTGGTGCGGGAGTTTGTCGTGACCTCGGTGTCGACCTGGACATTGTTGTCCTTGGACCAGCTGGCATTGAACCCCAGGGAGAGGGAGGCCTGCTGGCTGCTGAAGGCCCTCTGGACCTTGAAGGTCTGGCGTGCGGCCTGGGTGCGCTTCTTCTGGAACCATCTCTCCTCCATCTTGTCGATGGCCGCGTTCACCGTGGCCAATCTGGGGTCCTGCACCTCCACATGGCCCTGGTCTCCCATGCCGGGAAGATCCACGGTGAGCTGGAGGGGGCCGCGCTTGAGGCTGATCACCTCGGGTTTGCCTTCGGCCAGGTTCTTGTTGGCCTTCAACAGCGCCCCGGGGTAGATGACCCCGGATCCGGGCGACAAAGTTCTCTTCAGCAAGAACGAGGATCCCGATCGGGGAATTCCCAACAACTTCCCGGCAGGACAGCCTCTGGGAAATTTAAAAAATAAATAAATTATTCCTAGTGTCAAGGACCCTGACCTGAACCCTCTCCTCGCGAATGCTTCGGCGGCAGGGATCCTCCCCCGCCCGGGTCAGCGGCGGTTGGACGCGCGGGTGCGGTCAATCTTCCCGACCCTGATCCCCCCCGGACGGGAATCCCATCACCTCCAGAAACCGTCCCTGGGTAGCCTTCAGGCACGCCTGGTAGGCTCCGTCCAGGGTGCCGGTCCTGGCCAGCGACGCCGCGAACAGGCTGGCCGCCACCTCCAGGTGCAGGTCCACCGGCGGCGGCGCCGCCGGACAGGCCCCCATGGCCGCGCCCAGCCGGGCCAGGTCCACCGGCAGCCCCCGGCACCACAGCTCCGCGGCCACCTTGAAGGCCCGCACCAGGGAACTCTCCCCCTGCACGTCCATGGCCAGGAAGACGCCCTCGCGCCGGGGCAGGGTCCGCATCAGGGCGGAGGTGAGCAGGCTGCGGGGACCGTGCTCGATGAACACCCGCGCTCCGCGGTCCCAGGCCCGCCACGCCGCGGCCGGGAAGTCCAGGGGCGCCAGGACCTGGCCCGTGAGCGCCTCGGCGGTGCGGTCATCGCCTGGTTCGTAGGGCCCCCCGAAGAAGGCCGAGTGGAACTCGGTGCCCGCCACCGGGCGGGTGGGACGGTGGTGATGGCGGTGCCAGATGTCCCGCCCCGCGGCCATGACCGGCGTATGCAGGGCCGATCCCGCGGTGAGGAAGGCGGTGAGATCGGGACTGGCGGCCATGACCCTGCGGCAGGCCTCCGCCTCGCCCGAGAGCAGGCAGTGGACGGGGGAGAACACCATGGTCACGAACGCACGCTCCTCCTTGGCGGCCTTGGCCAGGACCTCCTGCACCGGGCCGAACACGGTCCAGGTGCGCCACTGGACCGTGTCCTCCTCCGGCAGCCCCCAGCAGGCCCTGGCGGAGTCCAGCGGCGCGGCCAGGAGCCGGGCGAAGGCCCGGTCGCCGCGCAGCCGCTCGAACTCGCCTTCCCGGGCCTCCCACGCCCCGTAGGCGATCAGGGCGCTAGCCTCGCCCAGGGAGACGCCCAGCGCCACGTCCGGACGGATGCCCAGGATGTCCCGGGTGAAGGCCGCATGGGCCTGGCTCAGGAGCAGGGTGGCCGCCCACTCGGCCAGGGGATCGCCCCGCCGGCCCTGGCGGCTGCCGAAGATCCAGTCCGCCGCCGACAGGTCCCGGAAACCGCGGATGAGCATGGGCAGGGAGGGCATGCCCAGCAGCAGTTCCCGGCCCATGCCGAGGTAGCCGGATCCCGACGGGGTGAACACGCACGCCACCTTGCCCTGCACCGGGGCCGGGCTGAAGAAGGCCTGGGGGTCCACCCAGCCCGGGCCGGCGCCGTCCCGCTGCAGCGCTTCGGGGATCCGGTCCAGCACCTCCTGGCGCTCCCGGTCTCCGCGGGCCAGCACGGCCAGACGCACCGGGCCCTCCCCGCCCCGCTCGTCCAGCAGCACCCGCTGGACCAGAGCGTGCAGGGTGTCGGCCGCGTAGGTGGCCAAGTCCGGCGCCGGGACCGAAGGCAGCGGCGCCGGACCCGGCTGGAAGGGCCTCCAGAGGTCCGAACTGGCCTTGGCGCCGCGGGGGGTGTCCACCTCCAGGGCGAACCCGATGCCGTCGGTCCGGTCCAGGAACGGCTCCCAGCGCCGGTCTTCGCCGTCGTACCAGGCGTGGTGGGCCGCCATCGCGCACCCGGCGGCCACCTGGACCAGGCCGGCCACGGACGGGACCCGGCCTCCCAGCAGCCCCTGGGGATCGTAGCGGACGACCTTGCGCTTGCGCACCGGCCCCGGGCCGAACACGGCCCAGATCCGGTCCCGGCTGCGCTGGGCCGCGTCCCTCCGGCGCAGCGCCAGGAACACCGCCAGCCCGCCCTGGTCCGCGGCCTGCACCACCCCCACCAGGGCCCCGTCCAGCACCCCCGTCTCGATCCGCCGGATGGCCGCTTCCAGGGCCAGGTTGCCGCCCAGGTCGTCGCCCAGGCAGATCCCGCCCTTGCCGTGCATGCCGAACCGGTGTTCCAGTGCCCGGGGCAGCAGATCCAGGCCGCTGCCCGGATTCCGCTCCAGGCTGAGGAACACGCTGGACTTGGCCGGGTTCCAGGCCCCGGCGCCGGCGTGGGCCTCGTCGGCCGCCGCCAGGGCCAGGAGGCAGGGGTCCGCTTCCGGCCCGCGAGGGTCCTCCGGAACCTGGTTCTGGAACAGGCAGTCCATGAACGCGCGTACCCCGTCCAGGCCCAGCCCGCTGATGCCGATGCCCACCACCGCGGCTTCCGCCATTGGCAAGGGTTGGGAAGATTTCATGCGTCACCCATAGCAGAATGTCAGTTGCCAGCCGACCTCGGACTCAGTGGCAGCGGTGTTTCCCTTGAATAAACCCACGTTGTAGCCATACGGCTCCGTTGTGACGTCACAAGGTAGGTCATAATTTATTAATTGTCAATCATCGCCAGTCGACCGCACCGGCAAGGACCCTGGAGCCCTCCCGGGCCAAGTCAACTACCCTGGTAGGCGGGAGGGCAACCATGATCCAGGAATTGAAGGCCGTGCTGCTCAGGGACCTTGCCAGCCTCAGGCGGGAAGTGGAGCAGTATCCCGACGACGCCTCCCTCTGGCGGGTCCTGCCCGGGACCGCCAACCCCGGAGGCAACCTGGCCCTGCACCTGGCGGGCAATCTCCAGTTCATGATCGGGGCGCAGGTGGGCCGCTCGGGCTACGTGCGCGACCGGGACCGGGAATTCTCCGCCCGCGGCCTGACCCGGGATCAGGTGCTGCGGGAGGTCGACGCCGCCGCCAAGGCCGTGGAGACCGGCCTCGACGCCATGGACCCCGCCTCCCTGGACCGGGATTTCCCCGTCGCCCTGGGCGGCCAGACCTTGAGCACCCGGCGGTTCCTGATCACCCTCGCCTCCCACCTGGGCTACCACCTGGGCCAGGTGAACTACCACCGGCGGGCCTCGGCCGCTTCCTGATCAGGGCTCGGCCGGGGTCTCCTTGTGACGGGCCTTGGACCCGGAGCGGGTCACGAGGCGCATGGAATCGGGCGGGTTGGGCAGGTCGGCGAGGGGGATGGGCGAGAGCAGGTAGTCGCCCACCACCTTCCAGGCCCTGGCCTGCTTGGGCAGGCGTTCCGGCTGCATGACCTCCCAGCCCTGGGCGTAGGGCACGAAGGAGGGCATCACCAGGGCGAACCCGGTGTACAGGAAGGCGGGATAGCGGATCCACTGCTGGGAGCCGTCGGCCTCCCAGATGGGCAGGGCGAACAGCGGATGCAGCCCGCCGTTGATCCAGAACCCGTTGGGGGGATCGTGCCGGGGATAGACGAAGATCCGGCGATGGTGCATCAGGGTGTTGTTGCCGACCCGGTACGAGTCCATGGGCTGGATCCCGGTGTTTTCCAGGGAGGGCCCCCAGGCCCGCTCGGGGTGGCCCACCACCTGGACCACCTCCCGGCCGTGGGCCTGGAGCTTGTAGAACAGGCCCCTGAGTTCCTCCCCTTCCTCGTCCTCCAGGTGGCCCTGGTTGGGCTTGATGTCCCCCAGGAGCACCACCCGGCGGGGCTGGTAGTCCTCCAGCAGGCCCAGGAGGCGCTCCCAGATCTCGTGGTGCTGGCCGTTGGGAACCGGATCCGGGCGCTTGCGCCGGCCCGCGCCCAGGCCCAGGAACAGGTCGGCCAGCACCAGGGTCTCCTGGCGGGGCAGCAGGACCGCGCGCCGGCTGTCCAGGATCACGTCGTCGGAGAACTTGATCTGCATGGCTTGAAGTTCCAGTCCCCACCATTGGACCATGGGTTCCACCCCCGGGGCAGGGTTGTTGCAAGATTCAAACATTCCGCGACCCTGGAAGGACGGAGGCGAGGATGCATCCAGCGTGGTTCGAAGGAGCGGCCAGCCTGCTCGCGGGGCTTTCGGGGGGGCTCCTCTCGGGACTGTTCGGCATCGGCGGCGGGGTCGTGCTCATCCCCATGCTGAGCTTCGCCCTGGGGCTGCCCCAGCACCAGGCCCAGGGGGTGGCCCTGGCGGCCATGCTGCTGCCCAACGGGCTTCCCGCCGTGATCTACCTGAGGCGCGTGGGCGTCATGATCCACTGGTCCCTGGTGGGGATGCTCACGGCCGGGTTCCTTCCGGCCGTCTGGCTGGGGGCCGTGGTCGCCAACCGGATTCCGGATACCCCGCTCCGGCTGGGCTTCGCCTGCGTGCTCCTGGTCATGGCCGCCAGCCTCCTGCGCCAGTCCGGCCATCCTCCCGGGCGGCTTCCCAGCGCCGTGCCCATGGGGCTGGACCGCGCCTGGCTGCCCGGCCTCGCCATCGGCCTCGCCGGGGGGCTGGCCTCGGGGCTCCTGGGCATCGGCGGGGGGGTCATCATGGTGCCCCTCCTGGTCTGGATGCTGCGCCTTCCCCAGCGGGAGGCCCAGACCACCAGCCTGGTGTTCATGCTGGCCCCCATCGGCCTGCCCGGGGTGTGGGTCTACGCCCACAGCGACGCCGGCCTGCCCTGGATGGCCCTGGGGGGGGTGGCCCTGGGCTTCCTGGGCGGCGCCTACCTGGGGGCACGGGTCGCCGTGCACACCCGGGGCCGGCGCCTGCGCCAGGGGTTCGCCCTGCTGATGGCGGTCATGGCCGCGGTCCTGTTCCGGAAAGGCCTTTGATACCGGCTAGCACCGTTAGACCCGGGCGGGCTTGGGCGCCCGTTCCAGGCACAAGCAATCCTAGCGGGGGAGCCCCCCCGCAAGGATTGCTAGGATATCCTTGCCGTGGAGGTTGCCGTGCCGTTGGATGCTCCCGCGCCGCTCTACCAGGGTGAACGCCTGAAGGATCTCATCCTCTGCTATGCCGGCCCCTGGGCCTTCCTGCCCTACCTGCGCTGCCGGGAGGACGAGGAACTGCTCTGGCACTCCCGCCAGGGGGTGCTCCTGGCCTTCGTGGAAGTGGCCATCGCCCTGACCCTGCTGATCATGGGCCTGTTCCCCATCATCGGCACCGTGGCCGTGCGCTTCCTGCTGCCGCTGTGGCTGCTGTGGTGCCTGGGGATGTCGGTGACCTCGGTGCTGCAGGCGAGCAAGGGGAAGCGACATCGGATACCGGTGATCAGCCAGTTGATGGACTACCTCTGATCACCCGGCATGGATCTCACTCGAGCCGAGACCGAGGATGGCCTAAGGTGGTTCCACCGGCTTCATCGCCAAGGAAGGACCTTGGTACTCCCGGTGGGAAAGAGTCCTTATCCCATCGCTCCCCTTGCATTCAAAATCAACATCGCGTCCCCATAGCTGAAGAACCGGTACTTCTCCTTGATCGCCTCGGCGTACGCCTCCCGCGCGAACTCCAGCCCCAGCAGCGCCGCCACCAGCACGAACAGCGTGCTCTCCGGCAGGTGGAAGTTGGTGAGCAGCAGGTCCGCGGTGCGCAGACGATAGCCCGGCTTGATGAAGATCCGCGTCGCGCCGGAGCGCCTGAGGTTCTCCCCGTCCCAGGCCGCCTCCAGGGTGCGCAGGCTGGTAGTGCCCACGGCCAGCAGGGGGCGGGCGCGCTCCCGCAGCACCGGCTCCAGCACGTCCGCCGCGGCCTCGGGGATCTCGTAGCGCTCCTCGTGCATGATGTGGTCGTCGATGTCCTCGGCCTGCATGGGGCGGAAGGTGCCCAGGCCCACGTGCAGCCGCACCGGGCACCACAGGCAGTCCCGGGCCCGCAGTTCCCCGATCAGCTCCTCGGTGAAGTGCAGTCCGGCGGTGGGGGCGGCCACCGCCTCCCCCTCCCGGGCGTGGTACACGGTCTGGTAGCACCGCTCGTCCTCGGCGCCGGCCGGGTGGGCGATGTAGTGGGGCAGGGGCATGCGCCCGATCCGGTCCACCGCGTCCCAGTCCAGGTCGCCGCACGGGCCCAGCACCCGCACCTGGCGCAGCCCGTCCTCCAGCACCGTCTCCACCCGCAGTTCGGCCAGGGCGTGGCCGGTGGCCGGGTCCACCACCGCGGCGCGCTTGCCGGGCTTGAGCCTCGGCCCCGGGAACACCAGGGCCTCGAACCGGCCTTCGGGCAGGGCCCGCAGCAGCAGGGCCTCCCCGGCGCCGCCGCCGGAGCGCCGGAGCATGAGCCGGGCGTGGCGGACCTTGACGTCGTTGGGCACGCACACGGTGCCCGGGAGCAGCAGCCCGGGCAGGTCCCGGATCCCGCAGTGGCGCAGGCTGCGGTCCACCGGGTCCGCCACCAGCAGCCGGGCCTGGTCCCGCTCCGGGGCCGGATGCTGGGCGATCAGCCCGGGGGGCAGATCGAAATGGAAGTCTTCCCGTCGCATGCTAGGAGCGGAACTGGAGCTGGTAGAGGCGGTCGTACTCGCCCTTGCGGGCCAGCAGTTCCTCGTGAGGGCCCATCTCCACCACTTCGCCCCGGTGCAGGACGCAGATGCGGGTGGCCCGCTGGATGGTGGAGAGACGGTGGGCGATCACCAGGGTGGTGCGGTCGCGCATGAGCACTTCCAGGGCCTCCTGCACCGCGCGCTCGCTTTCCGTGTCCAGGGCGCTGGTGGCCTCGTCCAGGATCAGGATGGGGGGATCCTGGAGCAGGGCCCGGGCGATGGCCAGGCGCTGGCGCTGGCCGCCGGAGAGGGTGGAGCCGGTCTCCGCCAGGGGCGTGTCGTACCCCTGGCGCAGGGCGGTGATGAAGTCATGGGCGTGGGCCTTGCGGGCCGCCTCCACCACCGCCTCCCGGTCCGCTTCCAGCCCGTAGGCGATGTTGTCGTGGACCGAATCCAGGAACAGCAGTGTCTCCTGGGTGACGATGCCGATCCGCCGGCGCAGCTCGCGCACGTCGAACTCCCTCACGTCGACGCCGTCCAGGGTCACCCGCCCGGCGGTGGGGTCGAAGTACCGGGGCACCAGGTTCACCAGGGTGGTCTTGCCGCCCCCGGAGCCGCCCACCAGGGCCACCGTCTCCCCCTTGCGCACCTCCAGGTTGATCCCGCGCAGCACCTCGCTCCGTCCGCGCTTGCCGTCGTAGGCGAAGTGGACGTCCTCGAAGGCCAGCCGCCGGGGCTCGGCGGGCACCGGCACCGGGTGGGCCGCCTGGACCATCCGGGTCTGCCGGTCCAGCACCGAGTAGACCCGGTCCAGGCTGGCCTGGGCCACCTGCACGTCGGCGTTGAGCTTGGTGAGCCGGCGGAGGGGGTCGTAGAAGGCGTAGACGGCGAAGATGTAGGCGCACAGCCCGGGCCCGGTCATGGCCCCGTTGCGGATGCTGTGGTTGGTGTAGATGAGCAGGGCGGCCAGGAGCACCCCCCCCACCAGCTCCATGATCGGGTGGGCGGCAGCCTGGGCGCGGGCGGACTTCATCGCCAGGCGGAACAGCTCGTTGTTCTGCAGGCGGAAGCGTTCCTCCTCGAAGGGCTCCCGGGCGAACCCCAGCACCACCCGGATATTGCTGAACACCTCCTTGAGCCGCTGCAGCAGCCGGCCGGAAGCCTCCATGTTGCGGTGGTTGATGCTGCGGATGCGCCGGCTGAGCTTGCGCAGGGGCCACACCACCAGGGGCCCGGCGATGAACATGGCCATGGAGAGGCGCCAGTTCATGACCAGGATGGTGACCAGCATGGCCAAGGCCACGGTCAGCTCCCGCACCGCGTCGGCGAACTGGTTGGAAGCGATGCCCTGGACCGCGCCCACGTCGCTGATGCACCGCTGGAGCAGCTCCCCCACCGGGTGGCGCTGGAAGTAGGCCGGTTCCTGGCCGAGCAGGTGGGAGAACATGCGCTCCCGCAGGGACAGGGTGGCCCTGACGCCCGAACGGACCATGAGCAGGGTGCCGGAGTAGGTGAGGATTCCCTTCACCACGAAGATCAGGACCAGGGCCAGGGAGATCAGGTAGATCTCCTCCCGCAGGTGGGACCCGGCGGGCATATGGACGATCACCCAGGCCTTGATCCGGTCCAGGCTGCCCGTGCCCGCCGCCGGCACCGTGGAGCCCATGGCCAGGACGTCCGAGAACACCAGCCGCAGGATGCCGATCTGGATGCCCTGACAGGCTCCGGCCAGGCTGAGCAGCAGGCTGCCGCCCGCGATCAGCGGCAGCTGGCGCTTCAGGTGTTCGCGGAAGAACCGGAGGAAGGATGACATTCGTTCAGCCTAGCGGAAGAGGATTCTTGGTTGGTTGAGTCTGGCCAGGACCGCGTCCGCCTGCCGCTGGGACAGCTGGCAGCGCAGGCCGATGCGCAGGTCCTCCTGGAGGATCTCCGGGGACTCCAGGGAGGCTCCCGGCACGGCCGCGGCGGCGGCCAGGAAGCGCTGGATCCAGGCCCCCGCGCGCTGGACCGCGTCTTTGGAGCCGACCAGGGACAGTTCGAACAGGCTGGGGGAATCCTGCGCCGGCCCCGGCGTCAGGCTCCAGCACAGGGACTCGATCCCCCGCGGCAGGTCCCGGGCCAGGTCCCCCGGCAGGCGGTCGGCGGTCTCCGCCAGCAGCTCCGGAGGGCGGATGAAGCCCTGGACCGCCGCGGCCCGGCTGATCCAGCCGGAGGAGGCGGCCAGGGCGGCCTGGGCCGGGCCCGAGCCCGAGCCCAGCCCGGCCAGGGAGGCCTGGTCGCCCAGCCACATGCGCCCGTCGCCGTCGGCCATGGCCCGGATGCGCCAGGGCTGGGCGTCCAGGACCACGAACAGGGGGAACTGGCGGTTGTCCATGGGCAGGGTGCCTTCGGCGGGGAACGCGTCGGCCAC
Source organism: Holophaga sp. (assembly GCA_049508835.1). Lineage (GTDB taxonomy): Bacteria > Acidobacteriota > Holophagae > Holophagales > Holophagaceae > Mesoterricola. The sequence goes on from JBELAL010000014.1 coordinate 39,239, forward strand.
CGCCGCCTGCAGCTTCCCCGGGTCCCGGAAGCCGCCCAGCTGGATCAGGAACCCCAGGGGCGGAGCCCCGCCGGTCTTGGTTCCGCCCTCGCCGGCGGGACGGGTGAGGTAGAAGGTGACCCGCCCGGCATCCTGGCGGGCGTCGATGCGGGTCCGCTTGAGGAACAGGTCCATGGCTGGCCAGGCGGGCGGGAACCGCTCCAGGAGGCCCTGGAAGTTGGGCGGCTTCAGCGCCCAGCCGGCCCGGCAGGAGATGGCCATCACCGCCGAGCCCGGGGCGCTGCGCAGCCAGTCCGGAATCCCGGGCCGCCGGGGCTCGCAGCCCAGGACGGCCAGGCAGAGGAGAAGCGTTCGGGCTGGGAGGGTGTCGAAGTGCATCGGAATCCAGCCCCGAGTCACGCCAACTGGCGCAGCACCGCCGGGAGGTGCGGGCTGCGCAGGAGCGTCTGCTGCTCGCTCTCCGAGAGCAGCCCCCAGATCCGGCTGGAGGACTGTCGGGGGGTCTTGGGGTTCAGCAGCAGCTCCGACATGACCGCCGGATGGGCCATGAGCACCGGGTGGGCGGCGATCAGCTCCAGGATCTCCCGCGGGGTCTGCTTGTTCCGGGCCAGGCGCAGGAGGATGCCCGGGTCCACCTGCCGGTCCTCCACCAGCAGGTGCAGGGTCTCCTCGTCGTTGAGGATCTCCTGGGTGAGGTGGCGCAGCAGCTCGCCGCCGCTGGAGCGCAGGGCCAGCAGCCGCTGGGCGACCGGCATGCCGCGGTAGGCGGTCCGGAGCATCTCCAGGGCCTGCCGCTTCACCTCCAGATGGGGAATGCGCTGGTCCCGCAGGATGTCCAGCAGGACCCGGGGCGACATGGCTCCGCGCAGCAGCCTCAGCGCGGTCCGCTCCTCCAGGTGGGGGTTGTGGATCAGCGCCTCCCGCACCCCGGGGTAGGCGCTCCAGGCGGGGTGGACCGCCACCAGCTCTGCCTGCGGTCCTTCCAGGGCGAGAATGGCCGCGGTCAGCTCCTGGGCCGTGAGCCCGGGGTTCTCCAGCACCACGTTGAACACCTTGGGATCCGAGTCCTTCAGGGCCGCCATGATATGGTCGGGCTGGCTCGCCTGGTGGGCCATGAACACCCGTTCCTTCAGCGAGATCCAGCGGCCCTCGGCCGGTTCCGCGACCATGCCGCTGGCCTGGTTGGCCCGGCGGCGCTGGAGCCGGTCGAAGAAGATCTTGATGACCCGCAGCATGCTGGGGGCCCGGCGCTTGGCCCAGAGGGTCAGGTACTGGTATTCCGTCTCGTCCAGCTGGGTGAACAGGCAGACCGTCCGTTGCAGGGAAAGCGCGTCCTTGGCCCCCAGTTCCAGCAGGTCCACCAGCTCCCGGGAATGGGCCATCTTCCGGGCCAGGCCCTGGGGGCAGTGGGGCGCCGCGTAGATGGCGTCCCGCAGCTGGTCCCGGAAGTACCAGCGGGCTTCAAGGTAGACCTCCTCGAACAGCTCCGGCACGGTGCAATGGGGGAAGGCCGGCACCAGGACCTCCTCCGAGAGAGACGGGTTGCGCAGCGCGGCGGCCCGCACCTCCTCGTCGGCATCCAGCAGGAACCCCTGGAGCTCTTCCAGGATGGGCGTGGATTCGGCCCGGACCAGCAGGTCCGGCCGGGGGAGGCGGAACTGCACCCGCCTCGGCTCCGGGCTGCGGGGCGGGGTGGTGAGCACCTCCCAGTCCTGGTCCTGGCCCGGGATGGGCGGCAGCTCCAGGGTCTGGCCCGAAGGGTGCACGGAACGGGCCAGCTGCTTGGCCTGCTGCTTGACGATGGCCCGCAGCTCCAGGGGCAGCTGCTGGTACAGGGCGCGGATGGTCTCGGTGCGCTCATCCTTCTCCCCGCAGGGGGCCCGGTCCAGATCCCGCACCAGGTCGAACAGGGACACCGCCAGTTCCAGGTCCCGCCGCAGGGGCTCCGGGGTGGCGTCGTTCTCCGCCAGGGCCTGGAGTACCGGGCCGTTCACCAGCCAGTGGGGGGTGCGGGCGATGAGGGTCAGGAGGCGGGGGGAGGCCAGGGTCCGGGCCAGCCCCTCGATGAGCATCAGCTGGCCTTCGGTGGGAACCTGGGGCCTGATGAGCGCGAGGTTGCGGAAATGGATCCGGTCCTGTTCCGGCAGCTGGGCCATGAATGCCGCTTCGTCAGCCACCGGCTCTCCTTCAGGTGAGTGCGAGGTTCAGGGAGCCCAGCAGGTCCGGATCCTCCAGGAGCCGGAGCACATCCACGGCGACGCCCTGCAGGCCGGGAACCTCCGCGGCCAGCTTCAGGTGTTCCCGGGTCCGTACCGTCCCGCCCATGAACAGGGGAACGTGCGCGTTCCGGGAGATGACCCGGGCTGTCTCGAAGTCGGGTTCGGCCTCGGGGGACGAGGGGATGTCGATGAACAGGATCCGCTTGAAGCCGTGCTCGCGGATCCGCTGGGCGGCGGCGTCCGGCTTCAGCGGCGCCGGCTCGCGCCAGCCCGAGGACTGGATCTCCCCGGCCCGGGCATCCAGTCCCGCGGTGAGGCAGTCCCGGAACCGCGCCAGCATCTGGTCGGCCACCAGGGGGGAGCGCTGGATGACGGTGCCCACCACGATCCAGGTGGCCCCGTTGTCCAGGAAGAACTGGGCCTGGTCGGAACTGCGGATGCCTCCGCCCACCTGGATGCACACCTTGGCGTTGCGCTTGTGGAACTGGCGCATGATGCCGACGATCAGGCCCCGGTTGTGGTCCTGGCCCCCGGCGGCGTCCACGTCCACCAGGGCCAGCCGGTGGCAGCCGCGGTCGAACAGGATATCGACCAGTCCGCTGGGATCCCTGGGGCCCTGGCTGGCCCCGAACAGGGGAACCGCCAGTCCGTTCTGGAGGTGCAGGGTGGGAAGAATCTTCAAGGCGTGGACCTTTCCCTCGGCGACCAAGCGATGGTAACCCATACTGCGGATATTAAAAAGACAAGGCCTCGAGCAGGAGCCGGGCGGCTTCGGTCTGGGCCCGTTTGAGGGTGCCGGCGGTGGCGGTGGCGGTGCGCTCCCCCAGGCGCACCTGGACCGTGAAGCTGGGGGCGTGGTCGGGACCGGACCGCTGGAGGAGTTCATAGACCGGGGGCGGGAGGGCCATGGCGGCGGCCCGCTCCTGGAGGGTGGTCTTGCTGTCCCGGGTTTCCCAGATGCCCACGAAGGCCCCCCGGACCTCTCCCAGGAACCGTCGCTCCACGATGGCCCGGACGGTTCCGAAGGCGTCCCCCCCGCGGGCCTGGACGTCCAGGAAGACCGCGGCCAGGAGCGCCTCCACGGCGTCCGCCAGGGGGTTGCGCTGGTCCACCGCCGAGGGCTTCCGGGGCGACCGGGGGCCCCGCCCCAGCTCGATCCCCAGGTCCTTGGCCCACTGGTGCAGGGCGTCCGTGCACACCAGGAGGCCCCGCAGCTTGGACAGGGCTCCTTCGGCCCATTCGGGATGCTCCCGGAAGATCAGCAGGGACACGCACAGGTGCAGCACTGAATCGCCCAGGAATTCCATCCTCTGGTTGTCCGTGGGCAGCCCCGCCGAGGGCGGCGTCAGGGCGGACCGGAGCAGGTCCGGGTCGTGGAACCGGTAGCCGAGGCGGCTCTCCAGGGGCGAAGGGCCAGGTTCGGGCGGCTGGCTGGGATCTGGCGGCGGCAAGGGCGCTCCGGGGGAAGGCGGGCCTCCCAGCCATCATAGCGTGGCCGATCCCGCCCTTATTTAGGTGGCGTTACGAGATTACCTGTGCTTTTCAGGTAATTTTGTTACGCCACCTTATGCCGGGGCCGCACGAAATGGACAGGGTTATCTCTTGCCATCGGCTTAGGCCACAATCAGGTTACCTCCCGGAGGAGCCATGCCATCTGCCGCCGAGCCCGATCCGACCCTTGAGCAGGCCCTGCAGGCGGCCACCGAGCACCACCTGGCCGGGCGCCTGGACGAGGCCGGCGCCGGGTACCAGAGGATCCTGGCGCTGCGTCCGGACCACGGGACGGCCTTGCACCGCCTGGGCATCCTGGCCCTCCAGCGCGGGCAGCCGGAGGCGGCCCTGGACCTCCTGGGGCGGGCCGTGGCCCTGGACCCGGCCGCCTGGAGGTCCCAATGCGGCCAGGGCCAGGCCCTTCTGGCCCTGGGCTGGCTCCCGGAGGCGGCGGAGGCTTTCCTGCGCGCCGCCGCCCTCAACCCGGACTGCCTGGAGGCCTGGCGGGGCGCGGGCGAGGCCTGCCGGTCCCTGGGCCGGCGCCAGGAGGCCCTGGGCGCCTTCGTCCGGGCGGCCGCCCTGCGTCCGGATCAGGCCGAAGCCATGAACGACCTGGGCATCGCCCTGCAGGACCTGGGCCGTCTGCCCGAGGCGGTGGCCGCCTTCCGCCGGGCGCTGGAGCTGGACGAGGCCTTCCCCCTCGCCCACAACAACCTCGGCAACGCCCTGCTGGCCCAGCGCCAGACCGCGGCCGCCCTGGCCCAGCTGCGGGGCGCTTTGGTCCGCTGGCCGGATTTCGCCGATGCCTGGTACAACCTGGGCAATGCCGCCTTCGCCGCGGGCCTCCACCAGGAGGCGGCGGACGCCTACCGGCGCACCCTGGCCCTCTCCCCGGGCCATCAGGCGGCCCGCAACAACCTGGGCAACGTGCTCCAGGCCCTGGGCCGGAACGAGGAGGCGCTTGCGGCCTACCGGGAAGCCCTCCAGGCCGATCCGGGATTCGCGGACGCCTACAACAACGCCAGCGCCGCCGCCCGGGCCCTGGGCCGCATGGACGAAGCCGTCGGGCTGCTCCGCCAGGCCGTCCAGGCGCGGCCGGACCATGCGGTCGTCCACGGCAACCTGGGCAACCTGCTCAAGGACGTCGGGCTCATGGAGGAAGCCGTCGCCAGTTTCCGCCGGGCCCTGGAACTGGACCCGGGCGACAGCGTCATCCGCAGCAACCTCGCCTATTCGGTGAGCTTCCTCCCCGGCTACGACGCCGCCTCGATCCTGCGCGAGAACCTGGAGTGGGACCGTTGCCACGCCTTGGGCGCCGGCCCGGCTCCGGCCCACCCCGACGATCCGGATCCCGAGCGCCGGCTGCGCATCGGCTACGTCTCCCCGGACTTCCGGGACCACTGCCAGTCCTTCTTCACCATCCCCCTCCTGGCCCACCACGACCGCGGCCGGCACGAGATCTACGCCTACGCCCGGGTCCCCAGGCCCGATGCCTTGACCCGCCGCATCGCCGGGTACGTGGACGGGTGGCGGGACACCGCCGCCCTGGGCGACGAGCAGGTGGCGGACCTGGTGCGGGCCGACCGGATCGACATCCTGGTCGACCTCACCATGCACATGTCCAACGGCCGGCCCCGGACCTTCACCCTCAAGCCCGCGCCGGTGCAGGCAGCCTGGCTCGCCTATCCCGGCACCACCGGACTGGCGGCCATGGACTACCGGTTGACCGACCCCTACCTGGACCCGCCCGGAGCGCACGACGAGTGGTACTCCGAAACCTCCATCCGCCTGCCGGACACCTTCTGGTGCTACGACCCGCTCACCCGCGAACCCCTCCCGGGACCGCTGCCGGCCCTGGCCAGCGGCCGCGTCACCTTCGGCTCGCTCAACAACTTCTGCAAGGTCACTCCGGCCGTCCTGGACCTCTGGGCGCGGGTCCTGGCCGCGGTTCCGGGCTCGCGCCTGCTGGTGCTGGCCCAGCCGGGCGCCCACCGGCGGCGGGCCCTGGACCGCCTGGCCGCCGGGGGGATCGGGGAGGAGCGGGTCGAGTTCGCCCCGTTCCAGCCACGGCCGGACTACCTGGCCCTGCACCAGCGCCTGGACCTGGGGCTCGACACCTTCCCGTACAACGGCCACACCACGAGCCTGGACGCCTTCTGGATGGGCGTTCCGGTGGTGACCCGCCTGGGGGACACGGTGGTGGGACGGGCCGGGTGGAGCCAGTTGTGCAACCTGGGCCTGCCGGAACTGGCGGCCAGGACTGACGAGGAATTCATACGCATCGCCGTGGACCTGGCCCTCGACCTGCCCCGGCTGTCCGCCTTGCGGGCCGGACTGCGGAGCCGCATGGAAGCCTCACCCCTCATGGACGGAGCGCGCTTCGCCCGGAACCTGGAGGCGGCCTACCGGCAGATGTGGCGGCGCTGGTGCCATGACCATTCGGGATAGGATCCAGTTCCCGGGTGCCGCCAAGGGGTGGCCCCGACGGTGTTAGTATCATTATATTATTGTCCCTTCCTCGCGTTGATCCGGGAGCCTAGGTGAACCAGCCGGCCCTGCCGCACGACCTTCCGACCACCTTGGCCGCCCTGCGCCAGGAGCGGGTGGACGGCGAACTGGTCCTGGAACAGAACGACGGCGTGCGCCGCCTCTACTGGCGGAAGGGGGAACTGGTCTACCTGCACAGCGACGCGGCCGGCGAGCAGTTCGGCAACTATCTGCTGCGCCAAGGGATCATCGATTTCGCCGCGCTCAACCGGCTGCTGGCCACGGACGAGCGCTACCGTTTCGGCGAGAAGGTGGTCCAGTGGGGACTGATGACGGTGGACGAGCGGGACACGCACCTGCGCCGCCTCCAGGAGCAGGTGATGATCAACGCCCTGGAGCACCCGGTCATCCGGATGTCCTGGAACGGCGGCTCCCTGAACGTGAAGCTGAGCGAGGACCTCCACCTCAAGCTGGACCACCGCCACTTCATCTGGAACACCTTCATGGAGGCCCACAACCTCCAGCCGTCCTTCGACCTGCTCCGGCGCCAGGAGGACTGGAAGTGGGAAGGGATCCCGAGGCTGCTGGAGCACCTGTCGGACCTGCCGTTCAACCCCGCCGCCGCCTACTCCCTCTCCTTCCTGGGCTCCGAGCCCATCAGCTTCGAGACCTTCCTGAACCTCAGCGCCATGGGCGAAGAGGAAGCGGGGAGGACCTTCCTGAGCCTCTGGGCGGTGGGCGCCCTGATCCTGACCCAGGGGACGCTGCCCACCCTCAAGATGACCGCCGCGGCTCCGTCCGTGCCCGTCCTGGCGCCGCCCGTGGTCCCCCCTGTCCCGCCTTCCCCCGCGATCCTGGTGTCGCCGCCACCCTCGCCGGCCTCCATCCCGGCCGCCACGCCTTCGCCCAAAAACCAGAATGTGTCGCGTAGCCCCGGAGGGGATGCCGAGAAAAGCCAGTTCGTCTCGCGTAGCCCCGGAGGGGATGCCGAGAAAAGTCAGTTCGTCTCGCGTAGCCCCGTAGGCGATACCGAGAGGCCGCCCACCCAGGACAGCCGGACGTCCCCGTCGCCGGCCATCGAGCTGGACCGCCGCGACGAGCCCCAGCCGGAGTTCCTGGAAGTCGAGCCGGAGCCGGAAAGGGTCCCGGCCCCGCTCCCCGAGCCCGACACCATCGCGCTGGAAACGCAGCCCATGGACCAGACACCCGAGGAGCGCGCGCGCAGCCTCCACCGCAAGGCCAGGCAACTGCACCTCAAGGAGCGCATCGGGGAGGCCATCCACTGCCTGGAACTCTCGGTGCAGCTCGACCCCTCCTCGGACGAGGCCTACGCGGTATGGCTGCTCCTGGGCCAGCTGCGCACGACCAACCCGGCCTGGTCCACTCGCGCGGTCAACGCCCTCCAGGCAGCGAGCCGGATCCGCCCCAAGGCCGCCGACCCCTGGATCGGCATGGGCCAGGTCTACTACCGCAAGGGCTTCCGGACCAACGCCGTGGCCTGCTTCCACAAGGCGCTCGAGCTGGATCCCTCGGTGCCGATCCCGCCCGAGGTGGACTACCGGGAGCTGGAGGCCCCGCTGCCCCCCGAGCCCCAGCAGCCCACCACCCTGCTGAGCCGGTTCAAGTCCATCCTCAAGGGTTCGGACCGCTGAGGTCGCGCCGCACCGCGGCGATCACCGCGTCCCAGTCCCCCGGCACCGGCTGGCGGTAGAGGCGCACGCTGGGATACCAGGGGCTGTCGCTCCGGTGCAGCAGCCAGCGGAAATCGGGCCCGAAGGCCACCAGGACCAGGGTGGGGATGCCCAGGGCCCCGGCCAGGTGTGCCAGGGCGGTGTCGGCCGTGATCACCAGGTCCATGCCGCTCAGGGCGTAGGCGGTGTCGGAGAAGTCCTGGAGCAGCGGAGCCAGGCCGACCAGCCCCGGGAGGGGCGGGGCGTCCGCGCGCCCCAGCTGGAAGCTGTGCCAGGCCACGTCCGGCAGCACGCCCAGGGGGGCGAACACCGCCGGAGGCAGGGAGCGTTCCGCATCCCGCTTGTGGGTGGGGCTCCCGGCCCAGGCGACCCCGATCCGGGTCCGGCCCCTGGAGGCCGCAAGCGCCTGGGCGAGTTCCTGGCGGTGGGGGACCCGGGCCGGGATGTCCAGGTAGGGAATGTCCGCCGGGATGGAATCCAGGTCGGTGCGGAACACCCCCGGGAGGGAGGGCAGGGGCACCTGGAGGTCGTGCTCGGGGAGGGGCTCCAGGTGGGTGATCACCCGGTCAACCCCGGGGCAGGTCGCCACCAGGTCCGCCAGCTCCCGCTGGGCGCCCACCATCACGGTGCCCCCCCGGGCCTTGGCCAGGGCCGCGTAGCGCACGAACATCACGGTGTCGCCGAAGCCCTGCTCCCACTCCATCAGGAGCGTGCGGCCCGGGAAGGGCTCGCCGTTCCAGCGGGGCCGGGTGGACCGGTGCATCTTCCCCATGCCCAGATACGGGATCCGGGCTTCGTAAAGGTCCCAGCCCCGGGGCAGGTCCCCGAACAGCAGGCGCAGGTGGGCCTCGTTGTAGTCCCGCTGGACCCCCGGCGGGTCCTGCCGGAGCCTGGCTTCCAGGGCCTTCCGCAGGGCCGGCCAGTTGCCGGCCCGGGCCGTGGCGGCGCTCAACAGGTGCAGGGCCCGCGGGTCCCCGGGAGCCTTGGCCAGCACCTGCTCCAGCAGCCGCTGGGCCTGGGCCAGGTCGTTCCGCACGATCAGGGTCTCGGCCAGCTTCAGGCGCTCCCCGTGCCCGGGCGGCGGGCCGGGCCGGCCTGGCCGACGCCCGGGCTTCATGCGGAGGCCTTGCGCACCCTGAGCTCCATGCTGAACTGGGTGGCCACGTTGTTCTTCTCCCGCAGGGCGGCCTGCACCTGGTCCGGAGTCATGCGGCCCTCGGCCAGCTGGGTGCGGTACGGCTCGTCCAGCTCCACCACGCTCGCGGTGAGCTCGAAGTCCACCCCCAGGTAGAGGGCCAGCGGGGTGTTGGAAGCGCCCTCGCGCGCCCAGCGGTCGTTCTCCCTGCGGCTGAAGAGGCTCATCACCTGGGGGGTGATGATCCGCACGTGGGTGGGATCCCCGAGGAAGTTGTCGTGGCGGGGATGGGGGACCTTGATCACCAGCCGGGCGTCGGCACGGCAGATCCGGTAGAGTTCCTGCATCATGGCCAGGAACACCTTGGGGTCGGCGCCCATGTGCTCCAGGGAGTGGTTGAACACCACCTCCTCGGCGCAGTCGTCCGGCCACGGCCAGGGCGTGGTCTCCAGGTCCGCCACCTGGTCCGGCCCGCACGCGGCGGCCTGGTCCACGTTGACGTAGCCCGGCAGCTTGTTGTGCCCGCAGCCCATGTTGAACTTCACCCGGAGCGGGGCCTGCGCAGCGGCCGACGCGGCCGGCTGCGCCAGGGCCGCGGCCAGCCCGCGCAGCCCCGGGTGGTCCGGAAAGGATTCCAGGCCCAGGTCCAGCACCGCCCGTCCGGGGCGGTCATGCCCGGACTTGAGCAGGAACCCCGCCGCCAGGGCGTGCCAGTGCCCGTCGCCCTGCCCCGGCAGGGCGCGCAGGGCCTCCATGGCGTCCGCCGCCGCCTGGGCCTCCATCCGGTGGCGCAAGTCCAGGTCCAGCAGGGACCGGCGCAGGCCAGGATCCTGGGGCCGGCGGGCCACGGCGGCGCGCAGGGCCTCCCGGGCCTGGGGCAGCCGCCCATCCTGCTCCTCCAGCTCGCCCAGCTCCAGACAGGGGCCGGGCTCCTCGGGGAGCGCAGCCATGGCCCGCTGCAGGCCTTCCTTGGCCTCCTCCCGCCGGCCCAGGGCCGCCAGGGAACGGGGCAGGCGGCACAGGGCGAGGGCGTGGCCCGGCTCGTTCTTCAGCACTTCCAGCAGGTGCGGCAGCGCTTCCTGGTGCCGGCCCAGCTGCTGGCAGGCGGTGGCCACCGCGGTGCGCACCGCGAAGGGCACCTGGCGACTGAGGCGGGTCACCGCCAGCCCCGCCGCCAGGGCGGTCTCCCATTGCCCGGCCAGTTCCGCCTGGGCCATGAGGTTGAACTGGCGGTCGGGATCCTGGGGGTGCTCCGCCGCCTCCCTGATGGCCAAGTCCAAATAGTAGGAAGTTTTTGCCTTCTCCCGCGCCAGGTCCAGCTTGCCGTAGTGGTGGATCACCGCTGACAGCTGGCCGAGGTCCAGGTGCCGCCGCCGGAACCAGGGTTCCAGCACTTCATGGATGCGGCCCTCGAAGGCCAGGCCGGGAAGGCGCCGGACCAGGCGCAGCATGGGCTGGTCGGCATAATAGGGGAGATCGGCCCCTTCCTGGTAGGAACTGCGGTTGGGGGTCACGTGGCGGTCGAACAGGCGGGCTGATCCGTCCCGGGTGTAGTTCCGCGAAACCAGGGTGAACCCCGCCAGGCGGTCCTGCTCCGCCGCCCGGCGGATCTCCCCGTGGTCCGACGGGTCCACCGCCTCGTCCGCGTCCAGCAGCAGCACCCAGTCGCCGGTGCAGAGGCGCAGGCTTTCGTTGCGGGCGGCGGCAAAATCGTCCCCCCAGGGGAAGTGGGCCACCCGGGCCCCCAGCTGTCCGGCCAGGGCCGCGGTGCCGTCGGTGGACCCGGTGTCCACCACCACCATCTCGTCCACGAGGTCCCGGACCGACCCCAGGCAGTGGCCCAGAGTGGCCGCCTCGTCCTTGACGATCATGGCCAGGGAAATGGTTGACATTGCGGCATGATAGCACTCGCCCCAACGGGCCCAGGAAAAGATTCCCCTAAAGGGGCGAGGCTTCCTGACCGAAAGGTAATGCGTGGGGGGGCCCCCACGCCCATTTCGGCAGCACGGATGCTGCCTGTCGCATCAGGAGGATGCCATGGCCGTTACTTCCATTCTCAACAACATCGCCGCCCTGGGTGCCAGCTACCAGCTGGGCATCACCGACACCGGGATGCAGAACACCATCCAGCGCCTGACCACCGGCAAGCGGATCAACCAGGCCTCCGACGACGCCTCGGGCCTGACCATTGCCAACACGGACAACGCCGACGTCCTGATCGACACCCAGGGCCAGGCCAACGCCAACAACCTGCTCTCCAACCTGCAGACGGCGGACGGCACCCTGAACGAGGCCACCAACCTGCTGACCCGCGCGGCGGAACTGGCCCAGGAAGCCCAGGGTTACGGCGCCAACACGGCAGCCCTGGACGCTGAGTACCAGTCCATCGTCACCACCTTCAACAGCCTGACCAGCACCAGCACCGTTGCCTACACCACCGGCCTGGGCGGCCTGGGCGGCGGCACCTTCACCGTCACCGTCGCCGGCGTTACCACCCTCAGCGGCTCCCTCCTGACCGGCGGCGCATCCGCAGCGGCGGGCACCGTCACCACCGTGCTCACCGCCCTCGGCACCGCCCGCGGCGACATCGGGGCCGGCGAGGAGGCGCTCAACTCCTACTCCAACGTGCTGGGCATCCAGATGCAGAACATGACCTCCCAGCTGAGCACCATCCAGGACGCCAACATCGCCAACGAGGTGGTGAACCTCACCAAATTCCAGATTCTGAACCAGTCGGGCATCAGCGCCCTGTCCAAGGCGAACCAGGCTGGCCAGTCGATCCTCGCCCTCCTGCAGTAGCAGGATGAACTGAAATGACGGGAGGGCAGGTCCGACTTGCCCTCCCGCATCTCAACGGGGAGAACGCACATGGCCGAAGCAATCAGTAGCTCCAGCAGTGTGGCCTCCGGCGCGCAGTTGGCCGCCTTGGCGGTCCTCCAGTCCCAGCTGACCGCGGATTCGACGCCTTCCGCCAGCGTGACCAGCGCCCAGGCCTCAGGCCAGACTCTGACGGCAGCCCAGGCGGCGGCCCCCCAGGCCGCCGCCCCGGCTCCGTCCAAGTCTTCCAAACCGGCCGCCCCGGCTTCGGAAGCAACGCAAAAACCCCTGGAGAAGGCGGTGGAGAGCCTCCTGGACTACGTCAAGCCCCAGGAGTCCATCACCCTCCAGGTGGACAAGCAGAGCGGTGAAACCTACGTGAAGATCGTCAACAACCAGACCAAGCAGATGATCCTCCAGATCCCCTCGGCCCAGGTCCTGGCGATGGCGCGGAAATTGCAAGAAATGGCCAACCCTCAGGCCGCCGGCGGCTTGGTGGATGAGGAGGGCTGAGCCTTCCTGGCCGCTGGAGGAACCATGTCATCCGCCATCAACTTCTCGAACCTCAACACCAGCGGCAACACCTCCAGCTTCGCCGGGATCACCAGCGGGATCAATACCACCGCCCTGGTCCAGGCAGAAGTCGCCCAGGCCAGCCTGCCCCTGCAGCAGTTGCAGGCCCAGCAGACCGCCAACAACAACGAGTCCTCGGCGCTGACCAACCTGCAGACCCAGATGCAGGCACTGGCCAGCGCCCTCTCGGACCTGAACACCATCGGCCTCACGGCCCGCACGGTCACCAGCTCCGACAGCACCAACAGCTATGTCACGGCCACCGCCTCGGGCGGCGCTTCCGGAACCTATTCCTTGCAGGTGCAACAGGTCGCCACCAACGCCCAGCTGTCCCCGAGCCTGGACAGTTCCGGGAACCCGACCAACCTGGCGGTGGCCAGCGCCACGGCCCCGGTGTTCACGGACACCAGCGGCAACGGCACCGGCACGGCCACCTTCGCCATCGAGGGCACCGACGGGGTCACCAAGCAGATCACCCTCAGCGGCGGCCAGAACAACATCTATGCCCTGGCCGCCGCCATCAACGCCGCCACGGTGCCCGACCCCACCGTCCCCGGCTCCGTGGGGCTGGGGGTGAACGCCACGGTGGTGAACACCGGCAGCGGCCCCGACCCCTACGAACTGGTGCTGACCAGCGCCCAGACCGGGGTCGGCTCGGCCGGCTCCAACCTGACCATCGCCGACGTCACCGCCGGCGGGGCGGTCAACACCCTGGGCATCGCCGCGGGGACCCTGAGCAGCGACGGCTCCAGCATCGCCAGCGGGGGCACCCAGTCCAACCAGGCGGCCCAGGACGCCCAGTTCTCCCTGGACGGGATCAAGCTCACCCGCGCTTCCAACAACGTGTCCGACGCGGTGCAGGGCGTCACCTTCAACCTGGTCCAGGGCAACCAGACGGGCACCACCACGCTCACCGTGGCCCCGGACGCCAGCACTGCCAGCACCAGCATGCAGTCCATGATCAGCGCCTACAATTCGCTGATGAATGCCTACAACACCGACATCGCCGGCAGCGGCCCCCTGTCCGGCAATACCGGCGCCATGGCCCTGATCCAGCAGATCCAGGCGACCCTCACCGGCCCGGTGCATGGGCTGGCCGCGTCCAGCATCTACAACTCCGCCTCGTCCCTGGGCGTCTCCACCAACTCGAACGGCACCCTCAGCCTGGACACCACCAAGTTCACGGCCGCCTTCCAGGCCGACCCGACCGCCGCCACCAACGTGTTCGCCACCTCGTCCTCCTCCACCAACGCCGTGGTGTCCCTGGGGGTGGCCGGACCCAACACGGCCTCCGGGGTGTTCGGGTTCAACATCACCTCCTACACGGCAGGGGGCGCGGTGGCAGGGACCATCACCGCCCCGGACGGAACCCAGTACAACCTCACCGGGACCAACGGTGTCCTGATGGGAACCCAGGGGACGCCCCTGGACGGGCTCTACCTCGACGTGAGCGGCACCGGAACCGGCAGCCTGAACCTGGCCCAGGGGGCCGGCCAGGCCGCCCAGAACGTCATCACCAACCTGACCGATCCCGTCACCGGGACCATCACCCAGCTGCTCAACCAGATCACCACCTCGAACCAGGACTTGGCCTCCCAGATCACTGTCCAGCAGAACTACCTGAACACCCTGCAGACCAACCTGCAGAACCAGTACTCCCAGATGGAGTCCACGCTGGCCCAGCTCCAGGCGGCCAGCCAGAGCATCACCACCCTGGGCTGAAGCCTTCCCAGGCGGCTCCAGGGGCGTCCGATCCTTTGACCAAGGAGAACACCATGCATCCTGCCTACCGCGGCAACCAGGCGAACACCTACCTGGCCCAGAGGATCAACAGCGCCAGCGCGGAGGAGCTGGCCGCCCTGCTCCTGGGCGGCGCGGAGCGGTTCCTGACCCAGGGCGCCGCGGCCATCCGCCGGCGGGATTTCCGGGAAAAGGCCCGGCTGGTGAACCGGGGTTCGGAGATCATGAACCAGCTCCTGGGCATGCTCAACCAGGACGCGGACAAGCAGCTGGTGAACCGCCTCCGCGGGCTCTACGTCTGGTGGATCAAGGAGATGTTCGAGGCCAGCCGGTCCGACCGGGCTGACCAGATCGAGCAGGTGGTGCGCCAGATGAGCATCGTGCGCAGCGCCTGGGAGGAACTGGGTGCCCGCGGGGCCAGCCTCCCGGCGGCGGTGCCGTTCCCCGTGGAAGGCCTGGTGGGATGACCGACCTGGAGGTGCTCGCGGTGCTGGACCGCCTGGAGCCGCTCCTGGCGGTGCCCGCGGACCTCCCCAACGACCAGGCCGTCGCCCAGTGGCACGAAGCCTTCAAACAGGCGCTGGCCGGAGCCGAACACGGTCCCCGGTGGCCGGAAGTCCAGGCCCGGGCCAAGGTGCTGGGGGTGCTCCTGAGCCGCCGGGTGGCCCAGCTCCAGTCCGCCCAGGAGGCCCTGAGGCGGAGCCTCGGCCGGGTCGCCACCGGTCGCCGGGCCCTGAACGCGTACGGGCAAGCGCGGCGTTCTTGACCCACGGTCCGGTCCGCCGGACTCCGGCCGATGCCCCGGCAAGGGCCCGGCCGGACCCGGGACGGGCGGCGGAATCGAGGTCCGGACGCCCACCCGGGTCACGGCTGGGCGCCCCTACAGGGTCCCGAACAGCCGGTCCCCGGCGTCGCCCAGGCCCGGAAGGATGTAGGCCCGGTCGTTGAGCTGGCGGTCCACGGCGGCCACCACCACCCGGAGGTCCGGGTGGTCCTGCTGCAGCCGGGCGATGCCCTCGGGCGCGGCGATCACCGCGGCGAGGGTGAGGTTCCTGGCCCCGGCCACCTTCAGCTGGCGGACCGCCTCGGAGGCGCTGCCGCCGGTGGCCAGCATGGGGTCCAGCACGAACACGTAGCGCTCCTCCAGGAGGGGCGGGAAGTTCCGGTAGTAGGGCACCGGCACCAGGGAATCGTGGTCGCGGTAGAGGCCCAGGTGGCCCACCTTGGCGGTGGGGAGGAGCTGGAGGAAGGAGGGCAGCAGCCCCAGCCCGGCCCTCAGCACCGGCACCAGGACCGGGTCGAGGCTGGTCAGGCGGCGGCCCTGGGTGCGCTCCAGCGGCGTCTCCACGGCCACGGGCTCGGTGGGGAGGTGGCGGGTCGCCTCCACCGCCAGAAGCAGTCCGAGCTCCTCGATCACCTTGCGGAACAGGCTCCCGGGCGTCTTCACGTCGCGGAGCAGGGTGAGCTTGTGGTGGCAGAGCGGGTGATCGAGCACGGTGAGTTCCATCTGGGGATCTCCTGTGTTGTAGCCGTCGGGCGGGTTCCCGGGGTTGCGCAATGTGTTGAGGCCGGCAAAAACCACGAATAGAATATCGAAAATAACGCTCACAATTCTGTTGACCGTATTGAAAACGCTGGTTTAGTGGAATCTAGTAAGAAGCGTCCCAATCGACTCCGCGCGCAAAAAAGTGTCTGGACCCGATGGGACCCGGGGGTTGTAAATGTTGAAAAAAGTCCAGATATTCAAGGCACTGGACATCGAAATCAAGAAGCAAAAAGGTCCGGCAGCAGTGAAGGATGCCTACAAGGGACACCACTCGCTCAAGGAGGAACTGAGCCAGCCTGGCATCTCGATCATCGCTGAGACGGCCGGAGGCAACCCGCTGCGCGGCCAGGTGCGGGACAGCTACAGGGCCTCCACCCACGCCAAGAGCCTGGTCGAGAACGGGGCCAGGGTCGTTTCGGTGGCGACCGACCGGTTCCTCTTCTACGGGGAGGACAAGCACCTCTCCGAGGTGCGCGGCGCGGTGAAGGTCCCCCTGCTCCGCCACGACTTCATCTTCGAGGAGTACCAGATCGAGGAGAGCAAGATCCTGGGAGCCGACGGGGTGTTCCTGATGGCCTCCCTGCTTGAGCCGGACCGCCTCGCCGCCCTCCAGAAGCTCGCCCGGGCCAAGAGCCTGGACGTGATCGTGGAGGTGGCCAGCGAGGCCGACCTCAAGCGCGCCCTGGACGCCGGCGCCGACATCGTGTGCGTGCTGGGCCGGGACCTGGACACCTGGGAGCCCCGCTGGGAGGAGGCGCTCGCCCTCCTGGCCAAGGTCCCCCAGAGCCGCTGCCTCCGGATCGTGGAGGCGGGCATCTCCACCCTCCAGCAGATCCGGCAGCTGGAAGCCCTGGGCGTGCACGGCGTCATGGTCGGGGACGCCCTCCTGGACGAGTTCTACCCCGGCAAGCGACTGGCACAGATCCTGGCCGGTGTCGAGATTCCGAAGAAGCCCATCAAGACCAAGGGCAGGCAGGACGTTTTGCAGGAACGCGCGGCGAAGGTCGTCAAGCCCGGAAAGGGTGCCGCAGAGCCTCATGAAGTGAGTCGACAGAAGACGGGTGGCCCAGGCCCAGGCAAGCAGCGGCCCGCCACCCTCACCCCTCAACCAGCCCGCGAGGGCAAAAAGGAGTTCCCAATGGAACAAGTCCATCCTGAAGAGACCGGTTTCACCGTCGCCAGCGAGGTCGCCCCCATGGCCCCGGCCGCCAAGAAGCCCGCCGCCAAGAAGGCCGCCGCCAAGAAGCCGGCCGCCAAGAAGCCCGCGGCCAAGAAGCCCGCGGCCAAGAAGCCGGCCGCCAAGAAGCCCGTAAAGAAGGCCGTGAAGAAGGCCGCCCCCAAGAAGCCGGCCGCCAAGAAGGCCGTGAAGAAGGCCGCCCCCAAGAAGCCGGCCGCCAAGAAGGCCGTGAAGAAGGCCGCCCCCAAGAAGGCCGTGAAGAAGGCCGCCCCCAAGAAGGCCGTCGCCAAGAAGCCGGCCGCCAAGAAGGCCGTGAAGAAGGCCGCCCCCAAGAAGGCCGTCGCCAAGAAGCCGGCCGCCAAGAAGGCCGTGAAGAAGGCCGTCGCCAAGAAGGCCGTCGCCAAGAAGGCCGTGAAGAAGCCGGCCGCCAAGAAGGCCGTCAAGAAGTAGGCCTCCGGGGCACCCGCCCGGCATTTACCCCCTTGAACCTGCCTTTCAGCGTGTGTGTGACTGGTCATGAAGTTGATCGAACGTATTTCCGGCCTTGAAATCCTGGACAGCCGCGGGAATCCCACGGTTCTGGCCCGAGTCACGCTGAACGACGGCACCATCGGCCAGGCGATGGTGCCGTCCGGGGCTTCCACCGGCAGCCGCGAGGCGCTGGAGCTCCGGGACGGGGACAAGAAGCGCTACCAGGGCAAGGGCGTGCTGGGGGCGGTCCAGCACCTCGAGACCGAGATCAACGAAGCCCTGCAGGGCATGGATCCTTTCCAGCAAGGGGAGCTCGACGACCTGCTCCTCGACCTGGACGGCACCGAGAACAAGGGTCGGCTGGGCGCCAACGCCATGCTGGGGGCCTCCATGGCGGTGGCCGACGCCGCCGCCAAGGCCTGCGGCCTGCCCCTCTACCGGTACCTGGGCGGAACCTCCGCCCGGACGCTGCCGGTGCCCATGATGAATATCCTCAACGGCGGGGCGCACGCCGACAACAACGTGGATATCCAGGAGTTCATGATCCTACCCGTGGGCGCTCCCGGCTTCGCCGAGTGCCTCCGCTGGGGCGCCGAGGTCTACCACGCCCTCAAGGGCGTCCTGAAGGAGAAGAAGCTCGCCACCGGGGTCGGCGACGAGGGCGGTTTCGCCCCCAACCGGGGCAGCAACGAGGAGGCCCTGAGCCTCATCGAGGAAGCCGTCGCCAAGGCCGGCTACCGGCCAGGAAAAGAAATCCACCTGGGGGTGGACTGCGCCGCTTCTGAATTTTTCAAGGATGGGAAGTACTTCATCGATGGCGAGGGCAAGACGGGCCCCCAGCTGGTGGACTACTATGCCGGCCTGGTGGACCGCCACCCGATCATCACCATCGAGGACGGGTTCGACGAGAGCGACTGGCCCAACTGGAAGCTCATGACCGAGAAGCTGAGCGAGAGGATCCAGCTGGTGGGCGACGACCTGTTCGTCACCAACCCGGGCATCCTCGCCCGGGGCATCCGGGAGCAGGTGTCCAACGCCGTGCTCATCAAACTCAACCAGATCGGCACCGTCACCGAGACCCTGAAGGTCGTGGACATGGCCCACAAGGCCGGCTACCGCACCGTGATCAGCCACCGCAGCGGCGAGACCGAGGACACCTTCATCGCCGACCTGGCCGTCGCCACTGGCTCCTTCGAGATCAAGACCGGCGCCCCCTGCCGCACCGACCGGGTGTGCAAGTACAACCGTCTGCTCCAGATCGAATGGGAACTGGGCGCCGCAGCCCGCTATGCGGGATCCGAGGCCTTCAGCTCCTGGCTCGATCGTTAGCCGGCCATGAACACAGCCTGGCTCCTGAAGTCCAGCACCCTCTGGGCCGTGCTGGTCCTTTCAGGGCTGGCTTCGGCCTGCATCCTCCTACTGTCCCCGGACGGCCTGCCCAGCCTGCGCAAGCGCCAGGCCGAGATGGGCGACCAGATGGTCCAGTTCCAGAAGATGCGCCGCGCCAACCTGGACCTGGCCGAGGAGGTGCGGCGCCTGGCCGCGAGGGACCCCGAACTGTACGAGGCCCTGGCCCGCCAGCAGGGCCTGGCCCGTCCCGGGGAGACCATCTATACCTTCCGCGAACCCAGCGTCCGCCACTGACAAAGCATTCCCGAACAGTCCCGCTCCATTCGGCGATCGCCGTGGAACCTGATAGACTTTGAAATGTTCCACAGGTGAGGGAGTTCGTGCCGCCAAGTGAAGTTCTGCCCTACCGGGTCCCGGGGTCCTGACATGACCGCACGGATCATCGCGCTGGCCAACCAGAAGGGTGGAGTGGGCAAGACCACCTCCGCCATCAACTTGGCCGCTTCCCTGGCCATGATGGAGAAGCTGGTGCTGCTGGTGGACTTCGACCCCCAGGGGCACAGCACTACCGGGCTGGGGTTCCCCAAGCCGGACCGCCGGGCCGGCGCCTTCGCGCTCATGAAGGGGGCCCCGGCCCAGGCCCTGGTCCTCACCACCGAAGTGCCCATGATGCAACTCATCCCCGCCGGCAAGGACCTGGCCCAGCTGGAGTTCGAGTTGTTCGAGCTGCCCGAGCTGCAGGTGCTGCGCAACGCCCTGGAGCCGGTCCGGGAGGCCTACGACTATATCCTCATCGACCCCCCGCCCAGCCTGGGGATGATCACCCTCAACGCCCTCACCGCCGCCGACGAGGTGATCGTGCCCATGCCCTGCGAGTTCCTGGCCATGGATGGGCTGGCGGAGCTGATGGAGACCATCCGGAGGGTACAGCGGGGGGCCAACACCTCCCTCAGGCTGGGCGGCATCCTGCTCACCATGGCTGAAGAGCGCACCAACCTCGGCTCGGCCGTGGCCCAGGAGGTCCGCACCGCCTTCCCCGGCAAGGTGTTCGCCACCCAGATCCCGCGCAACATCCGGCTGGCGGAGGCGCCCAGCCACGGCAAGCCGGTGGCGTTCTACGACCTGCGCTCCAAGGGGGCCCAGGCCTATCTCACTCTGGCCAGGGAATGGCTGGACCTGGAGGCGACCGCGATTCCCGGAGGCCCCGCATGATGCCCAAACGTCCCGCCCTCGGCCGGGGCCTCACCTCCCTCATGAGCCAGCTCGCCCCCGCCGAGGACGCCGCCCAGCGGGAGGTGCCGGTGGGTTCCCTGGTGCCCAACCGGTACCAGCCCCGCATGCGCTTCGACGAAGGGCTGCTGGACGACCTGGCCGCGAGCCTGAGGATCCACGGCATGGTCCAGCCCATCGTGGCCCGCCGGGTGGGAGACGTGTACGAGATCATCGCCGGGGAGCGCCGCTGGCGGGCGGCCCGCAAGGCCGGGCTGGCCATGGTGCCGGTGGTGGTGAAGGAGGTCCCCGACGACCGGCTGCTGGAGTTCGCCCTGGTGGAGAACATCCAGCGCCAGGAGCTGAACCCCATCGAGGAGGCCAAGGCCTACTTCCAGCTGGGGGAGCACCTGCGCCTGACCCAGGAGCAGGTGGCCGACCGGGTCGGCAAGTCCCGGCCCCAGGTGGCCAACACTCTGAGGCTGCTGCGCCTGCCCGCGGGAATCCAGGAACTGATCATGAATGGCCAGGTCTCCACCGGCCACGCCAAGGTGCTGCTGGGGGTGGAGGACCTCCGCACCCAGGACCAGCTGGCGGGCGAGGTGGTGACCAAACAGCTGAGCGTGCGGGCCCTGGAGGCGCGCATCCACCACCTGGGCCGCGCCCGCCAGGCCAAGACCCGCCGGCACCCCCAGGCGGTGTTCCTGAAGGCCGCCGCCGAGGAGCTGACCCAGGCCTGGAGCGCCCGGGTGGAGATCAAGCCCCGGGGCAAGGGCGGCTCCCTGGTCCTGCACTACGCCAACGAAGCCGAACTGGACCGCCTGTTCGAAGGCCTGAAGCGGGGCCCAGCCGCCCGATAGGGGGTAAGCTGTTCCTTCGAGGGGTGCATGTCCTGGTTCATCAAGAAACGGCAACAAAAGATCGCGGTGGAGGAAAAGACCGTCCGGGTGCCGGAAGGTCTCTGGATCAAGTGCGAGGCCTGCCGGGAGCTGATCTACCGGGCGGAGCTGGTCAACACCCATAACGTCTGTCCCAAGTGCGGTTACCACTTCCGGATCGGGGTGGAGGAACGCCTCGCGGCGCTCATGGACCCCGGCTTCCAGGAACTGTTCGCCGGCCTGCGCAGTAACGACCCCCTCCACTTCACCGCTGCCAAGTCCTACAAGGAGCAGCTGGCCCGCCTGCACGCCGCCGGCCACGACCGGGACGCGGTGGTGGTGGTGGAAGGCACCCTCAAGGGCCACCCGGTGGTCCTGGCGGTGATGGACTGGGACTTCCTGGCCGCCAGCATGGGCTGCGTGGTGGGCGAGAAGCTCAAGCTGGGGGCCGAGCGCGCCCTGGACAGCCACGCCTCCTACATCATCCTGAGCTGCTCCGGGGGCGCCCGGATGCAGGAGGGGACCCTGTCCCTCATGCAGATGGCCAAGGTCAGCGCCGCCCTGGCCCGCCTGGACACCGCCGGGATCCCCTTCCTCTCCCTGCTCACCGACCCCACCACCGGCGGCGTCAGCGCCAGCTACGCCATGCTGGGGGACCTGAACATCGCCGAACCCAAGGCCCTGATCGGCTTCGCCGGTCCCCGGGTCATCGAGCAGACCATCAAGCAGACCCTGCCGGAAGGCTTCCAGCGCTCGGAATTCCTGCTGGAGCACGGCATGGTCGACAAGGTCGTGCCCCGGGACAAGTTGAGGGAGTTCGTGGCCTTCAGCCTGGACTGGATGACCCATCCGGTGACCGAAGCCTATGACTGAGCCCGCCTACCCTCATCTGCAAGCCCTGGAGGCCCGCGGCCACTGGGGGATCAAGTGCGGGCTGGAGAACCCCCGGCGCCTGCTGGCGCAGATGGGCGACCCCCAGGCGGCGTTCCCGGTGGTGCTGGTGGCCGGGACCAACGGCAAAGGCTCCACCGGGGCATTCCTGGCCCACGCCCTGAAGGCCTGCGGCTTCCGCACCGGGTGGACCACCTCGCCCCACCTGGTCTCCCCCGCCGAGCGGGTGTGGGTGGACGGCGCCCCCCTGCCTGGACCGGCCCTGGACCGCTTCCTGGGCCAGGCCTTCGCCGCCGAGGCCGCCCTCGGCCTCCAGGCCACCTACTTCGAGCTGATGATCGCCGCCGCCTTCCAGGCCTTCCGGGAGGCCCAGGTGGGCCTCGCCGTGGTGGAAGTGGGCATGGGCGGGCGCTGGGACGCCACCAACGTCTCCGACCCGGTGCTCACCGTGCTCACCAACGTGGCCATGGACCACATGGCCTACCTGGGCGCCAGCCGGGAGGAGATCGCCCGGGAGAAGCTGTGCACGGCCCGCTCGGGCCGGCCCCTGGTGCTGGGCCCCAGCCTCGACCCGGCCTGGGTCTGGCCCCTGCTGGAGACCCGCCCAGTGCTCCACCCGGCCCCGCCCCTGAAGGCAGACCTCCTGGCCTGGGACCACACCCGGGTGGAGGGCCACCGCATCCGCTTGGCCGGCCGGCACCAGCTGGACAACCTGGCCACCGCCTGGGAAACCCTGCGGGGCCTGGCCCGCCTGGGCTTCCCCATCGATACGGACATGGCCTGGCGCGGCCTGGAGGGCACCACCTGGCCCGGCCGCCTGTGGGCGGTGCCCGGGCTGCCCAACGTCACCATGGACGGCGCCCACAACCCCGACGGCGCCCGGGCCCTGGCCGCCCACGCCCGGGCCTCAAGGGTCAAGCCCCAGCTGTGGTTCAGCGCCATGGGGGACAAGGACCTCACCCGCATGAAGGCCGAGCTGGAGGCCATGGAGCCCGCGTCGGTGGTGCTGGTACGGGGCGAGAACCCCCGCTACGCCACCGCCGAGGCCCTGCGGGCGCTCTGGGGGCGGCACCTGGAGGTCCTGGACATCCCCGCCGCCGCCCAGCGCCTGCGCAAGCCCAGCGCGGCGCCAAGGCTGGTATGCGGGTCGCTGTACTTCCTGGGCGACCTGCTCAAGGCGCTGGGGATCACCCCGAGGTTCTGAAGCCCCCCATGAACCTGGAAGGCCCCCGGTTTCCCGGGGGCCTTCTCTTCGCCACTGTTCTGCAATTCCGGCCTTCCATGTGTTCGGGAGCCAGTCGAACACCCCTGGGCAAGAACGCAAGAGGGGAGGTTCTCGCAAACCTCACTCTGTCCTCTGAATGCCTTGGGGGCCTGGAAGGTTCCCCGGTTCCAAAAAAATTTTTTGACGTTCAGATGCCATCGGCGATCAGGATGGCCGGTTCGAACCCCAGGTCCCCGGCCTCGGCGGGGGTGGCCATGCCCCACAGGGCCAGGCGGTCCTTGTGGGGGGCCCAGAAGGCCGGGCGGGCCTTGACGGCCTTCAGGGGGACGTGGAGCATCAGTTGCCCGGGCAGGTCCTGGAGGGATCCCAGGTCCAGGTCCGCGGCCTCGTCCGTCTCCCAGAGCAGCCCGCACAGGGCCTCGTGGCAGGCGGACCAGAGCTGGAACACCTCGCTGTGCTCGAAGCTGCTGAACAGCACCCGGTCCAGGGCCCCGGCGGCCTCCACCGCGGCCAGGGCCTGCTTCCAGCCCGGCTCCCCCTTCAGCTCCACGTTCACCAGCCGGGCCGGCAGGGCCAGGACGTCCACCAGCCGGGGCACCGGCTCGCCGTTGCGCAACTTGGGCAGTTCGGCGGACTTGAGCTTGCGCAGGAGCCCCCCGGCCTGGGCGGTGCGGGCCAGGCTGTCGTCGTGCAGCACGTGGCAGACCCCGTCCTGGGTGGGCTGGACATCCAGTTCGAAGCCGTGCATGCCCGCGTCCAGGGCGGCACGGAAGGCTTCCATGGAATTTTCAAGATGACGGGCCGAAAGGCCCCGGTGGCCGAGGACGATGGACATGGCACACTCCGGTATGGCTTCCATCATGCCCCAAACGGCTGGGATCAGAGCACCTTTCCGGGGTTGAAGATCCCGCACGGGTCCAGAGCCCGCTTCAGCGCCCGCAGGCTCTGCAGCACCCCGGGGTCGGCGTAGCGCAGGAAGGCGTCCCGCTTGGCCAGGCCGATGCCGTGCTCGCCGCTGATGGCGCCGCCCAGGCCCACGCTGAGGCTGAACAGTACCTCCAGCTGGCGCTCCAGCTCCTCAGGGCCGGTCTCCCCGGCAGACAGCAGGTTCACGTGCAGGTTGCCGTCCCCCAGGTGCCCATAGCTCACCGCAGGCAGCCCGGAGGCCTCCAGGCCCTCGAAGAACTCCCGGATGCGCGAGCGTGGCACCACGACGTCCTCGCTGACCTTGTGGGGGTAGCGCTCCTTCAGGTGGGAGGAGGTGGCGCGCCGGATGGCCCATAGGTCCTCCCGCTGGCGGGCGTCGGTGGCGGACTGGAGGTGTTCGCCGAAGGGCCCCAGGGCCTCCAGCAGGCCCTCCAGGAAGGCTTCGGAGGCACAGTCCCGGTCGTCGAACTCCAGCAGGGCAAGGGCCTCCCCCGGAAGCCTCTTGGCCGCCTCCGGGCCGTACTGGCGCAGCTCCTTGAGCACCGCCGGGTCCCAGAATTCGAATGCCGCCGGGAGGTACCCGGCCGCCACCAGGCGGACCGGCAAGTCCAGCAGGTCATGCCAGCGCTCCATGGGCAAGAGCAGGGTGAGGTAGTTGGCCGGGGCCGGGACCAGCCGCACCGTGCCCCCCACGATCAGGCCGAAGATGCCCTCGCTGCCCACCAGCAGCTGGGCCAGGTTGGGGCCGGTGTTGCACTTGACGGTCGGGATGCCCAGGCGGTGGACCTCCCCGTCGTCCAACAGGGCGTCCAGGGCCACCACCCAGTGCCGGGTCATGCCGTACTTGCAGGCCCCGGGTCCCCCGGCGTTGGTGGCCAGGGAGCCGCCGAAAGCGCACTGGTCCCAGGAATTGGGGTCCGGGGGATAGTACAGCCCCTCGGCCAGGGCGGCGGCCTTGACGTCCTTGAGCATGGCGCTGGCCGGGGCCCAAAGACAGAGATCGGACCGGGATACCTTGATGTCTCCCGGGTAGCGGCTCATGTCCACCACCACCGACCGGCCCAGGGGCGCGCACCCCCCGGCCTTGCCGGTGCCGGCGCCCCGGGGCACCAGTCCGAAGCCCTCGGCCTTGGCCCGGCGGACCAGTTCTTTGAGGGCGGCCGGACCCCGGGGCTTCACCACCGCCAGGGGAAGCTCTCCCATGATGTGGGACTCGTCGTGGCGGTATGGCTCCAGGAGATCGGGGATGGTGATGACGTCGGATTCCGGGAGGTTATCAAGAAAGTTCATGACTTCAGTCTGGACCAAGCCCGGTGCGGATGTCCACCTGGCTGGACTGGATAGGAAATTCCCGAGGCAACAGATCCAGGGGCTGGTTTCAGTGGGGCGATCGGTCGGAACCCGGACGATAGCCGGGACAAGCCTCGGAATTTTTCAGTTCACCAGCGTCCCCACCACGTCCCCGCGCACCGCCGCCATCAGGTTGCCCGGCACCATCATGTTGAACACCAGGATGGGCAGGTGGTTTTCCCGGCACAGGGCGATGGCGGCGGCGTCCATGACCTTCAGGTTCTGTTCCAGGACCGCCTGGAAGCTGATTTTTCCATACTTGGTGGCGGTGGGGTCCTTCTTGGGATCGGCGGTGTAGATGCCGTCCACGTTGGTGGCCTTCATCACCACGTCGGCGCTGATCTCATTGGCCCGCAGGGCGGCGGCGGTGTCGGTGGAGAAATAGGGGTTGCCGGTGCCGGCCCCGAAGATCACCACTCGGCCCTTCTCCATGTGCCGCATGGCCCGGCGCCGGATGTAGCTCTCGGCCACCTTGGGCATGTCGATGCCGGACATGACCCGGGTCACCACCCCCCGGTGCTCCAGGGCGTCCTGGAGGGCCAGGGCGTTGATCATGGTGGCCAGCATGCCCATGTGGTCGGCCGATACCCGGTCCATTCCCTTGGTGGCGCCCGCCACCCCGCGGAAGATGTTGCCCCCGCCGATGACCAGCCCCACTTCCACCCCGAGGGCCTGGATGGTCTGCACCTGCTCCGCGATCAGGTTGACCACCGCGGGATCGATGCCGTTCCCCTGGTCGCCCATGAGGGCCTCGCCCGAGAGCTTGAGCAGGATGCGCTTGTATTTCATGGTGACTCCGGTTGATCGGTTCGGGCGGGTTCGGAAAAACGCCCCCAGGGCGGTGGGCTCCGGGGGCTAGGATGACGGGATTCCCAGGCTGGGCAACCCGGGCCGGGTCAGGTCGGGCCAGGGGAGGTCTGGGAAAGAAGGCGGGCGAGGAAACGCTGGATATGCTGGTTGACCCCGTGCTGGTGGGCGGTGAGGGCCGCCCGGATGGCATTCTTCACGGCGTGGGCGTTGGAGCGCCCGTGGCCGATGATGGTGATGCCTTTCACCCCCAGCAGCGGGGCGCCGCCGTATTCGGCGTAGTCCAGCTTCTTCTTGTAGCGCCGGAGGGCCGGGAGGGCGAGGATGCCCCCCAGCTTGGTGTACCAGTTTTCCATGAAGGTGGCGGTGAGGCCGTTGACCAGCCCTTCGGCCAGGGCCTCGGAGGACTTGAGGATGGCGTTGCCGACAAAGCCGTCGCAGGCGATCACGTCGAACCGGCCGTTCCAGATGTCCCGGCCCTCGGCGTTGCCCAGGAAGTTCAGGTCCACGTCCCGCAGGGCCTGGGCGGCCTCCTTGGTGGTGGCCGAGCCCTTGCCGTCCTCCTCGCCGACGCTGAGCACGCCGACCCTGGGCCTCTGCAGGCCCAGCACTTCCTCGGCGTAGACCGAGCCCATCACCGCGAACTGGGCGATGTGCTCGGGCTTGCAGCCCACGTTGGCGCCCACGTCCAGCAGCACCGTCGGGCGGCCGGTCATGTTGGGCAGCACCGAGGCCAGGCAGGGCCGGTCCACCCCGGTCAGGGTGCCCATGACCTTCATGGATGCCACCATGGCCGCGCCGGTGTGGCCCATGGTCACCAGCCCGTCCGCGGCGCCCTCATGGACCAGCTGGGCGGCTATCCGGATGGAGGCGTCCTTCTTTTCCTTGAGGATGACGGTCGCCTTGTCCTCCATGGTCACCACGCTGGCCGAATGGACGATCCGGGTGCGCTCGGTGAGCGCCTTCTCCATGGCCATCTGCTTCAGGATGGGAATCATCCGGGCCTCGTCCCCCACCAGGTGCAGGAAGAGATCCGGATGGGCTGCCAGCGCGTCCCGGGCCCCCTCCAGGATGGCCACGGGAGCATGGTCCCCCCCCATCACATCCAATGCGATCCGGTATCCGGATGGGGCGTCCACCCTGTCCTCAGACCGTCTGCTCGACGCGCAAGGCCTGTTTGCCCCGATAGAAGCCGCAGGAGGGGCAGACCCTGTGGGGCATCCGGGAGGCGCCGCAGTTCGGGCAGGTGCTGGCGCTCATCACGTCCAGGGCGTCGTGGGTACGGCGGCGGTCGCGGCGGGCGCGGGAGTGGCGTCGTTTGGGATTCGGCATGGAGAACTCCTCAGGGGAAAGTTCTTGGGGGGTGAAGGGGTTCCGGACTCAGCCTTCGGGCCCGGGTCCGGCGCCCAGGTCGGCGTCGGTCAGGTTGAGCTTCAGGCCCACCAGGGCCTTGGCCAGGGCGCCCGGCTCCCGGCGCTGGTCCAGCCGGCAGGCGCAGCGGCCCTTGTTCAGGTTCTTCCCGCATTCGGGGCAGAGCCCGGCGCAGGACTCCCGGCAGAGGGGGTGCATGGGCGCCTGGAGCTGGAACTGCTCCCGGACCAGGGCCTCCTCGTCCAGGGTCGGCTCCGGAAAGAAGACCACGTCCAGGTCCTGGGAGCCCAGGAAATGCGCGCCCCGGACCACCAGTTCGGGATCCTTGCTGCCCAGGAACTGGCTCTCGACCCTGAGGGGCAGGTCCAGGGGCTCCAGGCAGCGGGAGCAGGTGCCCTCCCAGACCGCGTCGCCCTTGACCTCCATGAAGAAGTCCGCGCCGGAGGGGAGCACCAGCAGGTGCCAGTGGACCCCGCTCAGCTCGGAGCCGTCCCCCATGGGCAGGCGCCCCAGGGTGCCGTCGATCTGGACCCCGTCGGGAGGCAGCTGGGCCAGGTCGATCATGGTGCGTTCCCCTGCCCCGGCGTGGAGGGGCTCTTTTCGGTGGAGGTCTCCTCCATGGTGCCGGGCGTGCGCCGGAAGGGGCCCCGCTCCTCCTGCTCGTTGGGGTCGCCCTGGCACTTGAGCTCGTACTGGCCCTTGCCGGAAGTGGCCTCGTAGGGCTGGTCCCAGGGATCCTTGGCGGGGACGTTCACCGGAATCATGTTCTCCTTAACCAGGGGGGAGTTGGCGTCCACCATGGACTCGTAGCTGGTGAGGGTGGGGTAGACGCCGTGCTTGAGGAAGTACTGGTCCAGGCCGTCCGACACGACCCGGAGGGTATCCTTGGCCTTTAGGTAACGTGCCTGTGCGGAATACTTATTATACTGCTTGAACCCCAGCGTGGCGATGACGGCGATGATCATCATCGCGACCAGGAGTTCCAACAGGGAAAAGCCGGACTGGGAATGTTTGCGCATGGCGGGGATCCGCGTGGGCGATCGTGGGGTGGGTTGGGGGGTGAGGATTCCAGGAGCCCGGGCAATTCTGCCCAAGCATCCCAGTCTGCCATAAGGAAACGATCTTACAAGAAATCATTGGCGGAATCACCCCTCAGTTCCGGTTCCTGGGTGCCGGCGGGGGGAAATTCCTCGGGCCAGGGGAACCGGGCCGGGAGCGTCTCGGCCCCTCCCATCTCCTGGAGCCAGTACCGGTAGGCCCGGAAGCTGATCCCCAGCGACCGCGCGGCCCGGGTCTTGTTGCCGTCGGCGCGCTCCAGGGCCTGACGCATGAAATGACCCTTGAGGGCCACAAGATAGGCTTCCAGGTCGAACCCGTCCCGGGGGATTTCCAGGGCCGGGCCCGGGGGCGGCGGGGTGGAAGTCAGGACATGCTCGGGGAAGAGGTCCGTGCCGATGGCGCCGCCCGCGTTCAAGGCCACGCACCGTTCCATGAGATTCTCAAGTTCGCGCACGTTGCCCTGGAACCGGTACCGGCGCAGGGTATCCAGGGCGTCCTCGGACAGGGCCATGGGCGGCTTGTTCAGCTTGCGGCAGAACCGCTTGAGGAAGTGCTCGGCCAGGACCGGCAGGTCCTCCTGGCGCTCCCGCAGGGGGGGCAGTTCGATGTGCAGGATGTTCAGGCGGAAGTACAGATCCTGGCGGAACAGGCCCCGCTCGGCCTGGGCCCGCAGGTCCCGGTTGCTGGCGCCGATCACCCGGGCGTCCACCGGCCGCTCCTCGTTGGCCCCCAGGCGCCGGACCCGGCGCTCCTGCAGCACCCGGAGCAGCTTCACCTGGAGCGGCAGGGGGATCTCCCCGATCTCGTCCAGGAAGATCACCCCGCCTTCCGCCTCCTCGAACAGCCCGCGCTTGACCCCCACCGCCCCGGTGAAGGCGCCCTTTTCAAAGCCGAACAGCTCGGATTCCAGCAGCGCCTCGGGCAGGGCCCCGCAGTTCACCGGCACGAACGGCCCCTTGGCCCGGTCCGAGTAGCGGTGGATGAGCCGGGCCACGATCTCCTTGCCGGTGCCGCTCTCCCCGGTGATCAGCACCGTGGTGTTGGCCCGGGCCACCTTGCCCACCAGGGCCTGCACCTTGCGGATGGTGGGCCCCACCCCCACCAGGTCGCCGATGTCCGACACCTCCGGGGCGGGCGGCGGGGCGGAGACCGTGAAGATCCCCTTCAGGACCTTGGTGAGCTCCTGCAGGTCGTTCTTGGTCTTGGTGAGGAAGTCCACTGCGCCCAGGTTCAGCGCCTGCACCGTGGTCTCGGTGGTGGCGTAGGCGGTCATGATCACCACCGGGGCGGCCAGGCCCCGCTCCTTGATCCAGGACAGCAGGTCGATGCCGCTGCCGTCCTTGAGCCTCAGGTCCGAGACCACCGCGTCGAAGGCCTCCTTGAGGAGCAGCCGGCGGGCCTCCGCCAGGGTGCCCACGGCCACCGTGTCGAAGCCTTTGGGGGCCAAGCCGATCTGCAGCACGTCCCGGAAACTGGCTTCGTCCTCCACGAGGAGGACACGTTTGAACGTCATGGTCGGCATCCCGCGGCGAAACGCTATTGACCCCCAGTATGGACCTGACGGACCGGGGGCGAAACGGTGTCGTTGACGCTGCCGCCGGAATGGGGAACCATCCAAGGCATGCGCTTCCTCCTGAGCCGGACCGATGCCCTGGGCGACCTGCTGGTCTCCCTCCCCGTGATGGAGCGCATCCGGTCCCGCCTGCCGGGAGCCGAGGTCCACTGGCTGGTCCAGCCCTATACCGCGCCGGTGCTGGCGGGGCTGGAGGGGGTGGCCGGGGTCCACCTGCGCGGCGGCGACCGGGAGCTGGACGAGCTCATGGGCAAGTGGTCGTTCGACGCCGTTCTGAACCTGGGCCACCGGGACCCGGCGGTGATCTCCGCCGCCCGGGCGGCCCGGGTGCCGATCCGGGTGGCCCGAAGCCGCGGCCGCCAGATCTGGCAGGCCACCCACGTGATCTGGAAGCGGCGCTACGGCTCCGGCCGGCACGAGGCGATAAACGTTCTGGACTTCCTCCGCCCCTGGGGCTTCCAGGGCGGGATCCCGGTGCTGCCGGAGCTTTCGGTGTCCGAGGCGGAGCTCGAGCAGGGGCGCCAGGATCTGGCCTGCGACGAGGACGGGCGGCCTCCCCTGGGGGTGGTCCTGCGGGGCAGCGGCTCCGGAGCCTGCCCGTCCCCGGCCTGGTGGGAACGGGCCCTGGCGGCGGCGGAGCGCGACGGCTGGCGCCCCGTGGTGCTCTCCCCCCGGGAGGACGGTCCCCTTAGCCCGGTGGGCCTGCGCGGCCTCATGGGCCGGTTGGCGGCCTGCCAGGCCGTGCTGGGCCCCAGCACCGGCCCGGTCCACCTGGCCTCCGTCCTGGGGGTCCCGGTGGTCTGCCTCATGGGCCGGCGCATCCACCACGGGCCGGACCGCTGGACGCCCCTGGGGCGCAAGGTGCAGGTGGTGCAGTACCCGGGTCCGGAGGCGGACCTGGCCGGGGGCATGGACCGCCTGGACCCGGCCGAGCTGCTGCCCCACCTGGCCCGGTTCCGATGATCCCCGAAGGCGCAACCTGGGTGCGGTTCCCCCGCTTCGTGGGGGACGCGGCCATGCAGCTCCCCATCCTGCGCCTGCTGCGCGACCGGGGGGTGGGCCCCCTGGTGGTGTGGGGCCCCGCCCCCACCGTGGCCCTGGTGGAAGGCCACGAGCTGGCCGACGCCGTGGTCCCGGACCCGGGCCGGCCGGGCCCCTGGGCCATGGCCGCCCTCCTGCGCCGGCACCGGGCCGCCCGCTCCATCCACTTCCCCAAGTCTCTGCGCCCCGCCCTGGCCGCCTTCCTGGCCCGGGTCCCGGAACGGATCGGGGTGGACGAGAGCCTGGCGGGCTGGTTCAACACCCACAGCGGGCCCTTCTGGGCCGCCCAGGGGCCCTTCATGCAGCGTTACCATGCGGTCCTGGTCCGGCGCTGGCCGGACCTGCCGCCCATGCCCTACGCGGACTACGCCCCCCCGGTCCAGGTCCCGCTTCCCCCGGGCCCGTACGTCTGCCTCATGCCTGGCTCCACCTGGCCCTCCAAGGCGTGGCCCCGGGAGCACTTCCTGGCCGTGGCCCGGCGGGCGCGGCGGGAGGGGCTGGACGTGGCGGTGCTGGGCGCTCCGGGGGAGCGCGAGGACTGCGACTTCGTGGCCCAGGACGGGGCGCACAACCTCTGCGGCAGGACCACCCTGGTGCAGGCCGCCGCCTGGCTGCGGGGCGCCCGGGCGGCTCTGGGCAACGATTCCGGCCTCAGCCACCTGGCCGCGGCCTGCGGCACCCCCATCCTGGCCCTCTACGGCGCCACCGATCCCGGGGGCAGCGCCCCCTGGGGGCCCCGCACCCAGGTGTTGCGGCTGGACGGCGTGCCGTGCGCGCCCTGCTTCAAGCGCGACTGCTTCACCCCGGGGCACCCCTGCCTGGCCGGGATCGACCCCGACCGGGCCTGGAGCGCCTTCTCGGCATTTTTCAAGGAATGACATAATCCCTGCAAGAGGTTCCCATGCGCATCCCCGCCCTCCTGGCCCTGGCTTCCGTCGTCGTCGTGGCCCAGCCCGTCCCCAAGATCACCTTCGAATCCCTGCATTTCGATTTCGGCAAGATCCCCACCGACAACAAAGTCACCCACCAGTTCAAGGTGACCAACACCGGCCAGGCCCCCCTGAACATCACCCGGGTGCACGCCTCCTGCGGGTGCACCTCCACCGTGGCGGGCAAGTGGACCCTGGCCCCCGGGGAGAGCACCGAGGTGGAAGTCACCTTCAACCCGGTCGGGTACCGCGGCCCGGTCCGCAAATCGGTCCAGGTCACCTCCGACGACCCGGCCAACCCCGAAATCACCCTCACCTTCGAGGCGGAGTGCATCCAGGAGATCATGCCCTCCACCACCAGCGTGTTCTTCCAGGACGTGGTGCGCACCGCGCCGCGCAAGGCCTCGGTGAAGCTGGTCTCGGGCACCGGCAAGCCGGTGAAGCTGGTGCGCGCCGAGGCCAAGGGGGCGCCCTGGCTGAAGGCCGACTGCCGCCCGGACGGCAACGACGCCTGGGTGGACATCACCCTGGACGGCACCAGGATCCCCCCCGACCGGACCCTGGGGGCGGACGCCATCTTCGTCACCACCGAGAATCCCAAGGTCCCCAACATCACCCTCACCGTCCAGTGGGAGCTGCGCCCGTTCGTGACCGCCGAGCCGCTGCGGGTGGCCTGGTCCGAACCGGCCGGCAAGGAGCTGCGCAGCACCGTGGTCCTGAAGCAGGTGGACAACAAGCCGTTCCGCATCCTCGCCGCCAAGACCACCAATCCCAAGCTCCTGACCGTGGAGCTTCCCCCCAGCGGGCAGGAGCCGTCCCCCAGCCAGGAGATCCAGGTCATCCTGGGCAAGGAGGCCGCCAAGGGCCTCTACACGGAAAAAGTGATGCTCACGCTGGCCCTCGCGGGCGACGACAAGACCCGGACCGAGCTGGAGGTGCGGGTCTCCGCGGCCCTGCGGTGACGGCCTTCAGGATGCCTGGTCCACCACCACCAGCGTGACGTCGTCGGCGAAGGGGGCTGGCTGGTTGAAGGCGACCACCTTCTCGATGATCTGGTCCGCGGCCTGTTCCCCGTCCTCCGGCAGGTCCACGCAGATCTCCAGCAGGCCCTGTTCGCCCAGGTACTGCCGGTCCTCCCGCTCGGCCTCGATCAGCCCGTCGGTGTAGAAGACCAGGCGATCGCCCCGCTCGAAGGGGCAGGCCTGCTCCACGAACGGCAGGTTCTCGTCGATGCCCAGCATGAAGCCCTTGCCGCTCAGGATGGAGAAGTGCTTGCGGCCCCCCCCGGCCCCCAGGTGGATGCGCAGCGGCGCCGGGTGGCCCGCCGAGACGTACTGCATGGCGTTCCCGGCCGGGTCCAGGCGGGCCAGGAAGGCGGTGGCGAACTGTTCGGACAGGGTGCTCCGGGCCAGGTCCCGGTTCATGGCCTGGGCCCAGGCCAGGGGCCCCCGGCCGAAGCGCACCTGGTTCTCGAAGCAGGTCTTGACCATGGCCGAGATGAGGGCGGCGGTGACCCCGTGCCCGCTCACGTCGGCGATCATGAAGGCCACGCTGCCGTCCGGGAGGGGAATGATGGTGTAGATGTCCCCCCCGATCCCCTCGGCCGGAAGGTAGCGGTGGGTGTAGCGCACCCCCGAGGCCACCCCCGGGATCCCGGGCAGCAGCCCCAGTTGGAGCCGGGCGGCCAGGGACAGCTCGGCGGTCATGCGCTCCTGGTACCGGGTCAGCTCCAGGTTCTGCCGCTTGATCTCCTTCTGCATGCCGATGATCCGGAAGGCGGACTCCACCTTGGCCATCACCTCCTGGGCGTGGAAGGGCTTGGAGATCATGTCGTCGGCGCCCATGGCCAGGCCGCCGATCTTGGAGGCCAGGCCGTCCAGGGCCGAGACCAGCACGAAGAAGATGTCCCGGGTCCGGGGATCGCCCTTCACCGCCTGGCACAGGTCGTCCCCGGCCATCTCGGGCATGCGCAGGTCGGAGAGGATCAGGTCCGGCTGCAGCCTGCCCATCTCCTCCAGGGCCATCCGGCCGTTCTCCGCCAGCAGCACCTGGTACCCCGCCCGTTTCAGGTAGAAGCTCAGAATGTCCCGGATGGGCGCTTCGTCATCGACGACCAGGACTACGCCTTTGTGCATGGATCGCCTACCGGGGCCGGCGGACTAGGCTCCCCGGAGCGCGTCCTGCTCGGTGGAGAAGATGGAGAAGTAGTTGGTGAGGTTGGTCTGGTCGAAGGTCTTCTTCACCTGGGGCGGCAGGCCGCAGAGGTGGAGCTTCCCGTTGTTCTTGTCGACGCTGTTGCGGGCGGCCACCAGCAGGCCGAGTCCCGAAGAGTCGATGAAGCTGACGCTCTCCAGGTTGATCACCAGGAGCTTGGGCTGCAGGGTGGTGACCGTGTCCCGGATCACGTCCCGGAGCTGGGCCGTGACCTCGAAGTTCACTTTGCCCTGGATGGTGACCACCGAGGCATTGCCTTCCTGACGGGTCTGAATGTTCAACATGAAGCCTCCAACGTCACGATCCCAGGCGCGATCCGTCTTTCGGCACCGGCCCTGAGCCGGCATTCGGATCCACGCTGCCTCGTGGGGCCAGGAAAAAAGACGGTCGACGCGATTCTTTCCATGAAGTGAACTTCGGGTGCAAACAAGAAAGTAAACTCGTCCGGCCTCAGGATCAACTCGAGAATATGGAAAATTTCCACAAACCCCTCCGGCGAGGCCGGAACGGGGCGCCCCATCCGTGTTTTGGGGGGGCGCCCCGCCGTTCCGGTCCACCGACGCCTAGTGCACAGCGAAGGCGGCCACCAGCACGTAGATCACCAGGGCCTCGATGAGGGCCAGGCCGATGATCATGGTGGTACGGATGTTGCCCGCGGCCTGGGGATTGCGGGCGATGCCTTCGCAGGCGGCGGCCACCGCCTTGCCCTGGGCCATGCCGCAGCCGGCGGCCGCGATGGCGAGGGCGATGTGGGCCAGGAACTGGCCTTCGAACAGGCTCTTGGTGGCGGCGGCCGGGGCGCCCTGGGCGAACGCGGCCACGGCCACGGTGAACAGGAGGGCGGTGGTGAGGAACTTCTTCATGGGAACACCTCTAGGGTAGGGGGCGGGGGGTTCGGAATCCCGTCGCCGGATGGAACTGGGGGATGGGGGAGCTCAGTGCTCGTGGGCCACCGCGCCGGAGACGTAGATGGTGGCCAGCATGATGAACACGAAGGTCTGGATCAGGCCGAAGAACAGCCCCATGATCATCAGCGGCACCGGCACCACCAGGGGCACCAGGGTGAAGAAGATGCCCGAGACCACGTGCTCGCCGGCGATGTTGCCGAACAGACGGAGGCTGTGGCTGAGGATCCGGGAGAACAGCCCCAGCACCTCCAGGGGCCACATGAGGATCCAAAGGAACCACACCGGGCCGGCGAAGTGGCCCAGGTACCTGCCGACCCCGTGCTCGCGCATGCCCTGGAAGTTGTAGTAGAAGAACACCACCAGGGCGCAGCCCAGGGTGACGTTCCAGTTGGCGGTGCCCGAGCCCAGGCCCGGCACCAGGCCGAACAGGTTGTTCAGCAGGATGAAGAAGCCCAGGGTGCCGATGAGGGGCATGAAGCGGTCCGGATGATGGGCCACGTTGTCCCCCACCAGGTTGCGCACGAAGGTGACCAGGTACTCCATGATCTGCTGGAAGGGCCCGGGGATGCGCGCCAGCTTGCAGCGCACCGCCAGGGCCAGGGCCACGGTCACCAGGGCCGCCAGGACCGAGATGAACAGGTGGTCGTAGCGCTCCAGGAACGAAAGGTGCTCCCCGTGGGCGAAGGTGCCCCAGGAATGCTGGGGCAACCTGAGCAGCCAGGTGAGCAGGACGGCCAGGCCCGAAGGGTGGTGTTCCATTTCTCAAACCTCAGTCATTACTAAACTTATCCATTCCCGTCAGGGCCCGGACGGACCATCAGGTAGAACGCCTCGAGCATGATGGAAGCGATGAACAGGAGGATGCCGGTGACGGAAGGAAGCACTTCCGCTGGGAAGAAATCCATGATGCCACGCAGGATCCAGGCGAGCAACGCCAGTTTGACCAGCACCAGGAAGCCGTACACCCAGCGCATGCGCACCGACGGCGTCAGCATGCGCGCCACCATCCACCGGTGCAGGTGCCAGAAGGCCATGCTCACCAGCCCCGCCGCGGCGAAGGCCAGAGCGGCCCGCCGGTCGCGCGCCAGCCAGGCCAGGGCCCCCAGGGGCAGCAGCCCCACCTGGAACCAGGCGATCCGGACCAGGTGGACCGCGCCCGGATCGTCAATGGCCGCGGTCATCGTCCCCTCCCCCGTCCTTCTTGTCCCTGCCGCTGTTGTCACCATCGTCCAGGCGGTTCAGCCGCACCGTCACCTTGTACAGCTCCCAGAACCCCGCGGCCACGCCCCATACCAGCCCCACCAGCATCCCGGCCCTGGGGTGCCCCAGCAGCCCCCCGATCCAGCGCCCGATGAAGAACCCCAGGGCGATGGCGATGGGGAACACCATGCCCAGGGCCATGAGGTCGCCCCAGATGGCCCTCTCCTTGGGATTCACGTCCTTCTTGCCTGGGCGGAAGAACACCGGCGCACCTTTCCTGGGGCCCAGCGGGGCCCTTCCATCGAGTACAACCCAAGAACGCCGCCATCGCCAGCGGTTATTGCCCCTCCACCCGCCTGCTATCCTGGCCCCCGGGGGAAGACAATCGATGTGCCTGATTCTGGCAGCCTGGCGGACCCACCCCGAATTCCCGCTGGTGGTGGCCGCCAACCGGGACGAGTTCCACGCCCGCCCCACCGCCCCGGCCGGACCCTGGGCGGAGGATCCACGGGTGCTGGGGGGCCGGGACCTGGAGGCCGGGGGCAGTTGGCTGGGGGTCCGCGAGGACGGCCGGTTCGCCGCCGTGACCAATGTGCGGGAGCCCGGGGCGCCCAAGGGGGTCCGTTCCCGGGGGCTGCTGGTGCAGGATTTCCTGCTGGGCGAAACGGACGCCCGGAGCTTCGCCGCCGGAATCCGCGACGGGGACCACTCCGGCTACAACCTGCTGGTGGCTGACGACCGGTCCTTGTGGTACCGCTCCAACCGGGACGGCGGCGCTCGGGAGCTGCCCCCCGGGGTGTACGGCCTGTCCAACCACCTCCTGGACACCCCCTGGCCCAAGCTGGTCATCGCCAAGGCGAGGTTCCTGATGGCGCTGGAAGCCCTGCCCGACACCCGGGCCATGTTCGAGCTGCTGGAGGACCGGGAGACCGTTCCGGACCCAGACCTGCCCCGCACCGGGCTGACCCTGGAGTGGGAGCGGAAGCTGTCGGCCATATTCGTGGAGGCCGGGGCGTACGGGACCCGGGCCAGCACCGTGCTCATCCGGGACCGGGAAGGCTGTCTGGACCTTGAGGAGCGCGGCTTCGGAACCGGCGGGGAGCCTGCCGGGAGCGTCCGTCTCCGGGGCTAGGGACCCGTCCGTGATCACGGGCCTGAAGGTTGCCATTCCCACCCATAAAACCATCCGCGCCGCCCCCAGGCATCCCCGTGGGCGAAAGGGTCATCCACCCCTCTCCATCCGGATCCATCAAGGAATTCCGGCCGCGCCTTCCTGGAAGCGATTCAGGATCTGCAGCGACCTGAGACGCCGGCGGATTCACCGTAGGCCTGGGCCAGGAGCCGGAGCGCGAACCCTGGAACTGCTGAAGGCGGCCGCGGGCATCAGGTAAAGGCAGTTACACCGACGGCCGCGGGCCGGGGTCCTCCCTGGTTCGCGGCCGTCGGTCGGCGGAGGGTGGCTAAAGGATGGTCGCCGCCCAGTCCAGCAGCTTGGCGCCGAAGCAGGTCCCCACCAGCACCAGGGCGCAGGACAGGCCCACCACCCAGGTGGTGACCGGGCCCATGGCCCGATGCTCGACTTCGGGGGCCGGCTCCTTGAAGTACATCAGGGAGACCACGTTCAGGTAGTAGTAGGCCGCCACCGCGCTGGTGAGCAGCGCGATCACGGTCAGGGTCACGTGGCCCTGCTCGATGGCCAGCTTGAACAGGTAGAACTTGCTGAAGAAGCCCAGGAGGGGCGGGACACCAGCCAGGCTGAGCAGGATCACCATCATGGCGAAGGCCAGCACCGGGCGGGTGCGGCCCAGGCCGCGGAAGTCCTCGATGCGCTCCCCTTCACCCTTGCCCTGCAGGTAGATGATGATGGCGAAGGCGCCGCTCTGCATGAACAGGTAGGTGAGCATGTACAGCCAGACCGCCTGGGGGCCGCCGGGGGTGCCGGCGCCCAGCACGCCTACCAGCATGTAGCCCACGTGGGCGATGCTGGAGTAGGCCAGCAGCCGCTTCATGGTCTGGGCCCGCAGGGCAGCGGTGTTGCCCAGGATCATGCTGGCGGCGGCCACGAACGACAGGGGGGCGATCCAGTCGGAACTGACCCCGTTGAAGCCGGTGCCGAACACCCGCAGGAAGGCGGCCAGGGAAGCAGCCTTCGGCGCCATGGACATGAACGCGGTGATGGGGGTGGGGGCGCCGTCGTAGGCGT
This sequence comes from Holophaga sp., assembly GCA_049508835.1. Lineage (GTDB taxonomy): Bacteria > Acidobacteriota > Holophagae > Holophagales > Holophagaceae > Mesoterricola. The sequence continues at coordinate 77,721 of JBELAL010000014.1, forward strand.
CGGGCGACCACATGTGGAAGGGCACCGCCGCCACCTTGAAGCAGAAGCCCACCAGCACCATCAGCACGCCCAGGAACACCAGCAGGCCGCTGGACTTGGGGGCCAGGGCCAGGGCGTCGTTGAGCTTCACCAGGTTGGTGGTGACCCCGCCGGCGGCGGCGAACACCAGGCTGATCCCGAACAGCAGGATGCCGCTGGAGAAGGCGCCCAGCAGGAAGTACTTCACCCCGGCCTCGATGCTGCGCTCGTGGGTGCGCAGGTAGGCCACCAGGATGTAGACGCACAAAGCCATCAGCTCCAGGGAAAAGTAGATGGAGACCAGGTCGGTGGCCCCCACCAGGCACATCATCCCGGAGATGGAGAACAGCAGCAGGGCGTAGTACTCCACCGTCTGCTCGCCCAGGGCGTCCAGCTGCAGCTGGCTGAGGAACACCGTGATGATCCCGGCGGCCAGGATCAAGTACATGAATCCCTTGGATATGCCGTCCACTTCGAACATGTCGTTGAAGCCCAGGCCGTGGGGCGTGAAATACACGAAGATCCACGCCACCACCAGGGCGGCCACCGTCACCCAGGCCCACCGGTGCTTCTCGTCCCGGGGCACGAACAGGTCCCCGGGCCACAGCATCAGGGTGGCGGTGAGGATCAGGATGAGCTGGGGGAACAGCAGCGGCGTGTCCCGCTGCAGAGCCTCCCACAGACCAGCGGCGAAGGGCATTACTCACCTCCCCCTTGGGTGGCAGCCTCGCCCGGGGCCGGCATGGCGGCCATGCCCACCTTGGCTGCAGCCTGCTGGGCGGAGGCGAGGGATTCCTGCTTGTAGAAGTCGGGATTGACCTGGGTGACCAGCTTCTGCACCGGCTTGTTCAGGACATCCATGAAGGGCTTGGGATACAGCCCGATCCAGAAGGCAGCGGCCACCAGGGGCATGAAGTAGGCCACTTCGCGGGCGCTCAGGTCCTTCATCTTGGTGTTCACTTCCCGCACCGGGCCGAACATGGCGCGCTGGTACAGCCACAGCATGTAGGCGGCGCCCAGGATGATCCCGGTGGTGGCCAGCACCGCCAGCCAGGGAGCGGCCTGGAAGGCCCCCTGCAGGATGGCGAACTCGCCGATGAACCCGTTCAGCCCGGGCAGGCCGATGCTGGACAGGGTCATGATCATGAACACGGTGGCGTAGACCGGCATGGTCTTGGAGAGCCCGCCGTACTCCGCGATCATGCGGGTGTGCCGGCGCTCGTAGACGATGCCCACCAGGAGGAACAAGGCCGACGTCGAAATGCCGTGGTTGAGCATCTGGAAGATGCCGCCGGTGATCCCGTTGGGATTCATGGCGAACAGCCCGATCATGCACAGGCCCAGGTGGCTCACGGAGGAATAGGCCACCAGCTTCTTCATGTCCTTCTGGATCATGGCCACCAGGGCGCCGTAGATGACCCCGATCAGGGCCAGGCCCATGAACCAGGGCATCAGCTCCACGGTCGCCTTGGGCACGATGGGCAGCAGGAAGCGCACGAAGCCGTAGGTCCCCATCTTCAGCAGGACGCCCGCCAGCACCACCGAGCCGGCCGTGGGGGCCTCCACGTGGGCGTCAGGCAGCCAGGTATGGAACGGGAACATGGGCACCTTGATGGCGAACCCGATGAAGAACGCCAGGCACAGCAGGATCTGGAAGGTGTGGCTCTGCTGGGCGATGGGGCCGGCCATGGCCTGGAACGAGGCGATGGACATGTCGTAGTGGCCGGTGGTGCGGAACTGCAGGAAGTAGATGGCCAGGATGCCCACCAGCATCAGCACCGAGCCGGACAGGGTGTACAGGAACAGCTTGATGGCCGCGTACAGCTTGTTGGGCCCGCCCCAGATGGCGATCAGGAAGTACATGGGCACCAGCATCAGTTCCCAGAACAGGTAGAACAGGAACATGTCCTGGGTGATGAACACCCCCATCATGCTGAACTGCATCACCAGGAGCCAGATGTAGTACTCCTTGTGCCGGTCCTGGATGGCGGTGAACGAGCACCACACCACGATGAAGCCCAGGAAGGTGGTCAGCAGCAGCAGCACCAGGCTGATGCCGTCCATGCCCAGGCTGAACTTCACCCCGATGCTGGGGATCCAGTCCATCTGGGTGACCCACTGCACCGCGGCCGTGCCGCGGTCGTACTGGAACCACAGCGGCACGCTGACGATGAAGTCGACCATGGTGACCGCCAGGGCGCCCAGCTCGAACACCCGGCGTTGGCTCTTGGGCACCCAGAGCAGGAGGATGGCCCCCAGGAAGGGAATGGCGGTGACCCACAGGGGGAGGTTTTGATACCAGGGGATCATGGGAACTCCGGCGAATCAGCAGGCGGCGAAAGGGGAATCAGATGACGAATTTCCAGAAGGCGAAGGCGAGGAAACCGAGGAACATCACGAAGGCGTAGTTCTGGACCCGGCCGCTCTGGAACTTGCGGAAGCCCTGGGCGAACTGTTGCAGGATCCAGGCCACCAGGTTCACCAGCCCATCCACGATCTTGGCGTCGAACCAGTAGGCGACGCGGCAGGCCAGCAGAGTGAAGCGGGCCGCCCCGTTGACCATTCCGTCCACCGCCAGGGAGTCGAACCGCCAGAGCTGGGCGCCCAGCTGCTTGCAGGGGCCGATGAGGGCGGCTTCGTAGAACTCATCCACGTAGTACTTGGCGTTCACCCAGCGGAACAGGTCGGGGAAGCGCTGGACGAAAGCCCTGGGCCGGGACCACGCGGGGTCCATGCCGTAGAGGAACCAGGCCAGCAGCATGGCCGCGGGGGCCCACACGACGGTGGCCACCACCATGAGGATGTACTCCATGGCCGGGGCGGCCTCGTGCGCCTCGGCGGGGTGGGCCTGGAACAGCAGCGGCGAGATCCATTCGGTGAAGTGGCTGCTGCCGATCCAGTGCAGGCTGTGGGGGATGTTCAGGAACCCGCCCACCAGGGCCAGGCAGCCCAGGATGAACACGGGAACCCACATGTTCCAGACCACTTCTTCCGGCCCATGGGCATGGCCGTGGGGGTCCGGCCTTCCGGCAGCGTGCCCGTGGGCGTCGTCGTGGGCGGCGTGGTGGGCTTCCGAGGGCACCGTATGCCCGTAGGGATCATGCCCGGCCCCGCGGTACTCGCCGTAGAAGGTCATGACCATCAACCGGACCATGTAGAAGGCGGTCATGAACGCCGCGATCATGCCCAGGCCCCAGCACACCAGGTTGAAGGCGTTGCCGTCCTTGTACCAGCCCTCGAACACCTTCCACAGGATCTCGTCCTTGGAGAAGAAGCCCGAGAACGGGAAGATCCCGGCGATGGCCAGGGTGGACAGGCCCATGGCGGCGAAGGTCCAGGGCATCTTCCTGCGCAGCCCGCCCAGGTTGCGCATGTCCTGCTCGTGGTGGCAGGCCAGGATCACCGAGCCCGAGCCCAGGAAGAGGGCCGCCTTGAAGAAGGCGTGGGTGAACACGTGGAACATGCCGGCGGAGAAGGCGCCGGCGCCCATGCCCATGAACATGAAGCCCAGCTGGCTCACGGTGGAGTAGGCCAGGACCTTCTTGATGTCGTACTGGGCCAGGCCCATGCTGGCGGCCACGATGGCGGTCAGGGAGCCCACCGCCAGCACCACGTGCAGCGCCACCGGGGCGTTGGCGTAGATGAAGTTCATCCGGGTGATCATGTACAGCCCGGAGGTGACCATGGTGGCGGCGTGGATCAGGGCGCTCACCGGGGTGGGGCCGGCCATGGCGTCGGGAAGCCAGACGTACAGGGGGATCTGGGCGCTCTTGCCGCAGGCGCCCAGGAACAGGCAGCACCCGGCCAGGTTGAACCACCAGGTGGGGGTGTGGGAGAGCCCGAACAGGGTGATCTCGGGCCGGGCCAGGATGCTCCGGGTCATGCCCATGAGGGTGTCGAAGTCGGTGGCGCCGTAGATCATGAACAGCAGGAAGAAGCCGATCATGAAGCCGAAGTCGCCGATGCGGTTGGTGACGAACGCCTTCTTGCCGGCGGTGGCCGCATAGTCCCGGTCGAAGTAGAACCCGATCAGCAGGTAGCTGCACAGGCCCACGCCTTCCCAGCCCAGGAACATCATGACCATGTTGGCGCCCAGCACCAGGGTGAGCATGGAGAACACGAACAGGTTCATGTAGGCCATGAAACGGTAGTAGGTGCCTTCCTTGCGCTCATCGGCCATGTACCCGGTGGAGAACAGGTGGATCAGGAAGCCCACTCCGGTCACAAGGAGCGCCATGGCCCCGGACAGGGGGTCGAACTTGTAGGCCCAGGTCATCACGTTCTGGGATACGCCCCCCGCCACGTGGGCCCCGCCCAGGCTGAACCAGGTCCACAGGGTCTGGTCCACCGAGCGGTCCGCGGGGGCCTGGCCCAGCAGCCGGGTGAAGCAGCAGATCACGATCAGGAAGGACAACCCCACCGACCCCAAGGCGATGGCGTCCACCAGCTTGGTGTTCCGGGCCCAGCGCCCGGTGAGGCCGTTGAGCACCGCGCCGAAGGCCGGCAGGAAGGGGATGAGCCAGAGCACCGAACTGTGGAGCGGCGTGCTCATGACCGTGCTGACTGTCGCTTGCATCATCATCGTTCACCCGGAATCTGTTTGCCGAAAGGAAGCGCCGAGAAGCCCGTCAGCCCTTCAGGAGGTTGATCTGGTCCACCTGGATGGTGTCCTTCTTGCGGTAGAGCGCCACCACCAGGGCCAGCCCGATGGCCACTTCCGCCGCCGCCAGGCCCATCACCAGCAGGGCGAAGGCCTGCCCGGCCACGGTGCCGCTGTGGCGGGCGAACGCGACCAGGTTGAGGTTGGCGGCGTTGAGCATGAGCTCCACGCACATGAGGATGATGAGCACGTTGCGCCGGATCAGGACCCCGGCCACGCCCACCGAGAACAGCAGGAAGGAGATGAAGAGGACCGAATTCATCGATGCCATTGATCACACCCGTTCCGACTTGGCCAGGACCACGGCGCCCACCAGGGCCACCAGCAGGATCACCGACAGGATTTCGAAGGGCAGGAGGTACTGGGCGAAGATGCCGCGGCTCACCGCCTGGGCGTTCTGGTTGGCCACGTCCAGGCCCTGGGCCAGGGATGGGCTGAGGGTCAGGGCCTTCTCGGCGCTGGGTCCGAACCAGGTCTTCCAGAACACGCCGATGATGGCCACCGCCCCCGCCAGCACCACCGCCACGGCATACGGCCACTGCCCCTGGAACAGGCCCTTCTCCTTGTACTTGGTCATCTCCACCAGCATGACCACGAACAGGAACAGCACCACGATGCCTCCGGCGTAGATCAGCAGCTGGGCCGCCGCCAGGAACTCGGCGGACAGGGTCAGGTAGCAGCCGGCCACCGCCAGCATGGCCAGCAGGAAGCCGACGACGCTGTGCATGGCGTTCTTGGAGAAGACCAGCCCCAGGGCCCCGGCCACGGCCATGAGGCCGAAGACGTGGAACAGGTACTGGCCGGTTGTCGCAAGCGATTGGTCCATGGGAGGCCTTGTGTCGATGACGGGGGTGAGAGGTCAGTCCTTGTCCTGGTCGGAATAGGAGAACTTGCCGACCGGGGTCAGATCGAACATGTTCTGGGATCGGCCCAGCATTCCGATGGAGAAGTCTTCCCGATTGTAGGCCGCCAGCTCGAACTGGTGGTTCAGGATGATGGAGTCGAAGCCGCAGCTCTCCACGCAGAACTCGCAGAAGATGCAGCGTTCCATCTCGAAGTCGTAGCGCACCGGGATCTTGGTCTTGCGCCCCTCCTTCTTGCCGCCCTCGATGGTGATCACCTGGGTCGGGCAGATCTTCTCGCAGGCCATGCAGCACACGCACTTGATCTCGCCCTGCTCGTCCTTGAGCAGGGTGAGCCGGCCCCGGAACCGCGGCTGCACCTTGGCCGGCACCTCGGGGTACTCCGACACCACGTGGAGCGGCACCTTGCGCCGGTTGGCGGTGCGGAACACGCGCAGGAAGTGCTTGCCGGTGAGGAACATGCCCTTGGCGATGTCCTTGGGGATGAGCGTCTTGAGGTACTTGTTCATGGTCGTCCTCCCTCAGGCGGCGAAGCGGATGGCGGCCGCCAGGGCGAGTTCCACCAAGGTGACGGGAATCAGGTACTTCCAAGCAACCGCCATGATCTGGTCATAGCGATAGCGGGGAATGGTGCCCCGGACCCAGATGAAGGTGAACAGCAGGAAGAGGATCTTCAGGATGAACCAGAGCACGTTGGGCGGGCCGATCAGGGGCACGTTGACGAAGTACTTGTGCAGCCCGAAGGGGAACAGGAACGGCCCGCCCAGGAAGAACCCGGTGCACAGGGCCGAAACCACGATCATGTTGATGTATTCCGCCAGGTAGAAGAACCCGAACTTCATGCCCGAGTACTCCGTGTGGAACCCGGCCACCAGTTCGTTCTCGGCCTCGGGCATGTCGAACGGAGTGCGGTTGGTCTCGGCGAAGCCGCAGGTGAAGTAGACGAAGAAGCCCACGAACAGCAACGGAATGGCGTAGAAGGGCATCTCGGTGGCGGTGCGCCGGGTCATCTCGTTGAAGTTGAGGCTGCCGGCCAGCACCACCGGCACCAGCAGGCTCAGGGTGAGGGGCACTTCGTAGCTGACGATCTGGGCCGCGCTGCGCAGGCCGCCCAGGAGGGGGTACTTGGAGTTGGAGGCCCAGGCGCCCAGCACGATGCCGTAGACGCCCACCGAGGCCACGCCCAGGATGAACAGCAGCCCCACGTTCATGTTGGTGAGGAAGCCGGTGAAGGGCAGCCCGCCCACGATGGGGAAGGCCTTGGGGAAGGTGAACAGGGCGCCGGGATAGAAGCTGATGGCGGCGAACACCACCACCGAGGCGATCATGGACAGGGCCGGGGCGATGATGAACATGGCCCGGTCGGCCTTGTCGGGGATGATGTCCTCCTTCACCAGCAGCTTGATGATGTCGCCCACGAACATGGGCAGGCCCCGGACGATGGAGAGGAAGGGCAGCTTGCCCATCCGCCACATGCCCCGGTTGAGCCAGCCGGTGAGCCCGATCCGGTGCCCGGCGATGCGGGTGGCCCCCAGGCGGTCCTGGAGGTAGCCCAGCACCTTGCGCTCGGCGAAGGTGGTCAGGGGCACCACGATGAAGATGAAGATCACCACCGCGATGGCCTGCAGGATGGCCATCACGCAGATCTGGGACAAGGTCATGGTCTGCATCTCAGTCACTCGCGGCCTCAGAAAGGTTCGTTGGAGTCGGACGTTGTTTCCGGGCTCTGCCTGGAAACAACGTGGGGGAGCACGAGGGGGGACGATGAGCGAGTCCGGCGAGCGAGGCGTCCCCCCTCGTTGGCAATGCCCCCGTCATCGGTCGATCTCGCCGAGGACCACGTCCAGGGTGCCGATGGTGGCGATCACGTCGGCCACCAGGCTGCCCTCGATCATCTTGGGCAAGGCCGAGAGGTTGATGAAGCCCGGCGCGCGCACGTGGAAGCGGTAGGGGTTGGTGGAGCCCTTCTCGCCCACCAGGTAGTAGCCCAGCTCCCCCTTGGGGGCCTCGGTGGCGTGGTAGACCTCGTTCACCTCGCCGCGCAGGATCTTGGGCAGCTTGGCCATGACCGGCCCTTCCGGCAGCCCGTCCAGGCACTGGTTGATGATCCGGTGGCTCTGGCGCATCTCCGCCAGCCGCACCAGGTACCGGGCGTAGGTGTCGGCCTCGGTCTTGGTGGGGACCTCGAAGTCCATCTCGTCGTAGGCGGCGTAGGGGAAGGCCTTGCGGATGTCGTACGGCACCCCGGCGGCCCTGAGCACCGGCCCGGTGACGCCCATGGCGATGGCGTCGTCGGCCTTGAGGATGCCCACCCCGATGGTGCGCTTCTTCCAGATGCGGTTCTCGGTGAGCAGGGTCTCATACTCGTCGATGCAGTCCAGGAACCGGGCCTGGAAGGTCCGGGCCATCTTCTCGAACCCGGGGGGCAGGTCCTCGCGCAGGCCGCCGATGCGGAAGGCGGTGGTGGTGAGCCGGGCGCCGCAGAAGGCCTCGAACAGGTCCAGGATGGCTTCCCGCTCCCGGAAGGTGTACAGGAACACGGTCATCGCGCCGATGTCCAGGCCGTGGGTGGCCAGCCAGATCAGGTGGGAGGCCAGCCGGTTGTACTCGTTGAGCAGGGTCCGGATGTACTTGGCCCGGCGGGGCACGGTGATGCCGAACAGCTTCTCGATGGCCTCGGCCCAGCCCAGGTTGTTGGCCACCGCGGAGCAGTAGTCCATGCGGTCGGTCCACACCTGGCCCTGGAAGAAGGTCTTGTTCTCGCAGATCTTCTCCACCCCCCGGTGCAGGTAGCCGATAACCGGGCGGCAATGCCGGACGATCTCGCCGTCCAGCTTGAGCTTGAGGCGCAGCACGCCGTGGGTCGACGGATGCTGCGGCCCCATGTTGATTTCCATTTCCTCGTTCTTGAACACAAGGAGCTCCTAGATCCGGATCTGTTTATTCCGCCCTGGGGGGATTGAGGTTGATCCCCAGGTTGCCGGCCTTCTCCATCGCGATGCGCATGAGCACGCCGCTCCGGTCCTCGCGGAAGTCGATGTCCCGCTGGCCCAGGCCCAGGGTCGGGTACTCCTTGCGCAGGGGGTGGCCCTCCCAGCCCTCGGGGCAGAGGATGCGGGTCATGTCCGGGTGGTCCTTGAAGCGGATGCCCAGCATGTCCCAGATCTCCCGCTCCAGCCAGTTGGCGGAGGGGTAGACCTGGACCGCAGTGTCCGGCTCGAACCCCTCGGGGACCAGGATGCGCAGCCTCAGCCGCTTGCGCCGCTTGATGCTGGTCAGGTGGTAGACCACCGAGAAGGCGAAGTCGGTGGCCGCGGGGTAGTGGGTGGCGGTCTCGTCGGCCAGCATCTCGTAGCCCAGGGCGGCGTCGTCCCGGCACAGGCGCAGGGCCTCCAGGATGGCCTCCCGGGCCACCTGGCAGGTGAGCTCCCCGGCCTGCTGGAAGGCCTCTTCCACCTTGTCCCCCAGCAGCTCCTGGAGCCGGAGCAGGTCCGGGTCGGTGGCGGCGGCGGGGGCGGGGAACTTCATGTCGTTGACGTCGGGCCTGGCCGCCGGGCGCACGGGGGCCTTGGGGGCCTCCTTGCCCTCGGCCTCGGCCTTGGCCTTGGCCGCCTCGTAGTCCGCCTGGGTCTTCGCCCACTTGGCGGCGTCGGCCGCGGCGGTGGCCTCCTGCTCCGCCTGCCAGCGCTTCAGGCTGGGCAGGGGCACGGTCTTGGGCATTTCCACCTGGCGGTTGGGGGCCGCCTTGAGGTCGTATACGTAAGGGCCCGCGGGGGTCGCTTCCGCCGGGGCCGGCGTCTGGGATTCAGGTTTTTCGTCAGTCATGGCTAACCCACCGCCTCGAAGATTTCCTTGTAACGGTCAGCCATGCTGCTCGCCATGATCTTGTCCTGGAGCTTCATGAAACCGTAGAGCAGGCTTTCCGGCCGGGGCGGGCAGCCGGGAATGTAGACGTCCACCGGGACGATCTTGTCCACGCCCTGGATGGTGTGGTAGCTGTCGAACGGCCCGCCGGCGGTGGCGCAGCTGCCCAGGGCGATCACCCACTTGGGCTCCGGCATCTGGTCGTACAGCTGCTTGATGATGGGCGCCATCTTGTAGGTGACGGTGCCGGCCACGATCATGAGGTCGCTCTGGCGGGGGGTGGCCCGGAAGATCCCGGCCCCGAACCGGTCGAAGTCGAACCGGGAGGCCCCGGCGGCCATCATCTCGATGGCGCAGCAGGCCAGTCCGAAGGTCATGGGCCAGACGCTGGTCGCGCGGGACCAGTTGATGATCTTCTCAACCTTGGTCGTGATGAGGATATGCTCCAGCGCAGAGGGCTGATTCATCATTCCCATGTAAGGGCTCCTTTGGACCAGATGTAGCCGTAGCCGAACAGCAGAAGGAACAGGAAGATGCCGATCTCCACGAGACCGAAGACGGCCAGTTCCTTCATCTGGATGGCCCATGGCATCAAGAACACGGTTTCCACGTCGAACACCAGGAACATCACCGCGACGAGGTAGTAGCGGACGGAGAATTGCTCCCGCGCCTCGGACTGGGTCTTGATACCGCATTCATAGGTGGAATATTTGGCCGCGCTGGGAAAGTGCGGCCGCAGCAGCCCGGAGATGGTCCAGATCACCACCGGCAGAGCGATGGCGATCAGGATGAGCAGAAGTACGGGTATGTAGCCGCGCATGGTGTCTCCCAGGCCGGAGGAAATTGAAAACGTCCATTGTCAGTGCCACCGGGAAAGGCGGTCAACGGAGATGGCTCCATGGTGCCAGGAAGAAACCGCAGCTTTTGGGCCGCGGGCTCTCCCAAAGCATTACCATTAGGCCATGATACCCGAATCCTCCGCCCAAACCTCGACCAATATCACACCTTTGGCTCCGGAATTGAACCAAGGGCTGCCCTCCGACCAACTGTCCAAAGCCGAACCTCGGCCCTCCCCCCTCTACCCCGTCCTGGACCTCACCCGGGAGCCGGTGGATTTCACCCTGTTCCAGGCCATCTCCCTGGATCTGATGTTGAAACACCATTTTGTCCCGGTGCACGAGCGGGACGGCTACCTGTGGCTGGCCATGGCCGACCCCCTGGACGTGATGGCCCAGGACCTGCTCCGGATGCACCTGAAGCGCCCCCTGCGCTTCGCCGCCGCCCCCATGGCCCAGATCCAGACGGTGCTCAAGAAGTCCGAGAGCGGCCAGAAGGTCATGGAGGAGGCCGGGGAGGCCCTGCGGGTGCAGGTGCTGCGGGAGGAGGACGTCGAGGAGGAACTGGACCTGGAGAACCTCACCGACAAGGAGGAGGCCCCGATCATCCGGCTGGTGGACACGGCCATCTTCAACGCCCTGCAGCGGCGCGCGTCCGACATCCACATGGAGACCACCAGCAACGGGTTCCAGATCAAGTACCGCATCGACGGCAGCCTGTACCCGGCGGCGGACCCCATCGACCGCCGCTTCGCCTCGCCCATCATCAGCCGCATCAAGGTCATGTCCGAGCTGGACATCGCCGAGAAGCGCAAACCGCAGGACGGCCGGTTCAAGCTCAAGGTGCGGGGCAGGGCCATCGACTTCCGGGTCAGCATCATGCCCACCATCCACGGGGAGGACGCGGTCATCCGCATCCTGGACAAGGAGAACCTCACCGAGGAGTTCAAGACCCTGAACCTGGAGATCCTGGGCTTCTCGGCCAACGAGCTGACCCGCCTGCGCCGGTTCGCCCGGGAGCCGTACGGCATGTTCCTGGTCACCGGCCCCACCGGCAGCGGCAAGACCACCACCCTGTACGCCGTCCTGAGCGAGATCCGCAGCCCCGAGGACAAGCTGATCACCATCGAGGACCCGGTGGAGTACCAGCTGGAGGGGGTCACCCAGATCCCGGTGAACGAGAAGAAGGGGCTGACCTTCGCGGTGGGCCTGCGCTCCATCCTGCGCCACGACCCGGACAAGATCCTGGTGGGCGAGATCCGCGATCCCGAGACCGCCCAGATCGCCATCCAGTCGGCCCTCACCGGGCACCTGGTGTTCACCACTGTGCACGCCAACCACACCCTGGACGTGCTCAGCCGGTTCCAGCACATGGGTGTGGAGGTCTACAACTTCGTCTCGGCCCTGAACTGCATCCTGGCCCAGCGTCTGGTGCGCGTCTTGTGCGCGAAGTGCAAGCGGCCCCTGCCCCCGCCCAGCGAGGCCGAGCTGGTGGAGAACGGCCTGGACCAGGGCTGGGTGCGCAACGCCACCCTGTTCGACCGGGTCGGGTGCGTGGAGTGCAACGGCACCGGGTTCCGGGGCCGGCAGGCCATCATCGAGTTCATGGGCATGAACGACGACCTCCGCGAGCTGATCACCCGCCGTTCCTCGGTGCGGGAGATCAAGGCCGCCGCCCGGGCCCACGGCATGCAGACCCTGCGGGAGAGCGCGGTGGAGAAGGTGCGCCTGGGCATCACGACCTTCGCCGAGATCAACAAGGTGACGTTCCGGGAATCGATCTAGCTGACGGTCACCTGGATCGTGGCCTGGACCTGCCCGGTGGCGCCGCTGGCGGTGAGAGTGTAGGGGGCCTGGGGGCTGGAGGCGGTCGGGGTGCCGGTGACCTGGCCGGTGAGGGGATCCAGGTCCAGCCCGGCGGGCAGGGCCGGGTTGATGGTGTAGACCACGTCGGTCCCTGAGGCCAGGGTCGGGAGGGGTCCGGAGAAGGGCTGGCCGGAGGTGGCGGCCAGGTCCGGGCAGGTCAGGCCCTGCGGGGCGGGGCTGGGGGCGGTGGCCACCAGCAGGGTGAAGGTGGCGTTGGCGCACCCGGCCGGGGTGGTCAGGGTGAGGGCGTAGTTCGTGCCCGGGTCGGTGGCGGTGGGGGTGCCCGAGACCAGGCCGGTGGCCTTGTTCAGGACCAGCCCTGCCGGCAGGGCCGGGCTCACGCCGAACCCGGACATGGACGGAACGCCGCCCGGGACGGTGGGCGGGTTCAGCACCAGGGGGACGCCCACGGCCCCGGCGGCCGCGCCGTCGCCGCCGTAGGTGGGGGGCGCCACCGGAGAGGCGGCCTGGATGCCCAGGTTCAGGGTGAAGAGGCCGGTGCCTCCGGAGTTGGTGGCCGCGATGAGGTACGGGGCGCCAAGCGTGGCGGCCGCGGGGGTGCCTGAGATCAGCCCGGTGGCCGGATCAAGGACCAGGTCCGCAGGCAGGTCCGGGGTGACCGAGAAGGTGATCCCGGTGGTGATGAAGGTGCCGACGCCGTTGTAGTGGACATAGGCGCTGTAGTCGGGAGCCACGCTGGTGAAGGGCTGGCCGGCGGTGGCGAGGATGGTCGGGGTCCGGTAGGTGACGATGGGGCGGGTGACCGAGTTGTCGAGGCCGCCCAGGTGGCGGTGGCAGCCCACCAGGAGCCCGGCGCCCACCAGGACCTGGCCGTACCTTGCCCATCGCCTGCCGCTCCAACCCGCCATGAACACTCCCATTTGACTTTCTGAGGTTAACGGGAACCGTTCCCCGTGGCCATGGGTCGACCCGGACCGGCGTCCGCGGGAGGAAGGGCGCGGGTGCGGAAACGGGCAGGAAAAATATACATAATTAATAAAAACGAATTATGCTTCCGGGAAGGTCTTCCCTCCCGGAGACATCATGAACTTTGACAAATACATTGCCCTTGCCGGCATCACCACGCTCGCCTGGATGCCGGCCCACCCCGAAGCCAAGGACCTGAAGCGTTCCCTGCCCGCCTCCGGTGGGTACTTCGACGCCCACACCCACTGGCCCAACGGCATCCTGCCCTGGCGGGACCGAAGGGGGACCGGCTGTGTCCGTTCTCCAAGGGGCTCCTCAAGCTCCACCCGCCCACCATCACCGGCACCCCCGGGGACGGCAAGTGGTTCGGGCAGGCCATGCAGCGGCTCAACTTCTACAAGCGGTGTCTGAGCATGCTCCTCACCGCCACCCCGAGGACGACCTACGACAGCGCCTACGCGATCCGGGGTTCGCTGCTGGACCAGTTCGCCAGCGCCTATTTCGACCGGGACGGCGCCCCGCAGGTGCTGCAGTGGCTCCTGTTCGACCTGGCCAGGGACGGGATCACCTATTCCGAGCAGTCCTGCAATGTGCGCACCGCCCGGTACTGCACCTAACAGCGGCTGAAGGACGCCTGGGCCAAGGTGGGCCCCTCCCTGAGGAACGCCCCCCGGCCCGAGGTCCATTTCCTCATCCAGTTCACCCAGCCCCTGCTGTCCTCGGTGGGTCCCCTTGCCAAGGACACGTGGGCCTACTACCAGTCCGACGGCAAGCCCACCGAAGGCCCCGCCAACGGCATGAACACGGCCAACGAGCAACTCCTGCTCGACGTGGAAAAGGAGCCCGCCAACAACCCGCTCAACCAGTCCAACGTCGTGGGGGTGGACATCCTCTCCCCGGAGAAAAACATCATCACCCCCGACGGGAAGAACAATTTCAAGCGCCTGATCAGGGCCATCTATGGCTTCGCCCAGAAGACCAACCGGCGGATGCTGGTGCGCTCCCACTGCGGCGAAGGCATGCCCCTGGAGAAGGAGGAGAAGGAGAAGACGCCCAATCTGGACGCGGTCCCCCCGGTGACCCTGACCGACCCCGCGACCGGCAAGCCCCTCCACTACCGGCTGGCCCGGTTCAATGTGCAGGGACTGCTGGAGGCGGTGGAGGAGTTCCGGACGAACCTGGCCACGGACCAGGAACGGGCCCGTTTCGATGATTACGTCATCATCCGCTTCGGCCATGTCTCCCACGCCAGCCAGAAACAGGCGCAGCGCATGGCGACCGACCACGTGTGGGCCGACGTGTGCCTGACCAGCAACATCACCACCCGCGCCATCAGCCACCTCCACGACCACCCGCCAGGCCTTGGGGACCGAATATTACTGCCATGAAAACATGCGGTAACTATTGCATATTAACCTAGTTATGGAACATCTTCGAGAGGCTCCAGTACGACCCTGTAACCAAGGCGCTCCAGGTCCTTGATTCGGGTGT
>JBELAL010000015.1:0-89738 GCA_049508835.1 Holophaga sp.
TTTCAGGGCAGGTCCTTGCTTTCCTATGAAGGTTCACCCGAGCCCTCCTTATGCTGTTGTCCGCAAACAAAAGCATCCCAGGTTGGCTCGGGTGAACAACCTGTTTGGCAGCGACACCTAGGTCCGCGCCACCCGCAGCAGCAGGTTCACCCGGTGGCGGCTTTCCTGGCTGTCCAGGGGCTTGGGCAGACGGTCCTGGATGAGATGTTCAAGCGCCCCCAGCCAGGGATCCTCGTCCTTGGCGGCCAGGACCAGGATGGGCAGGTGCATGCCCGCCTGCGCCCCGCGCAGCCGCGTGGCCCATTCCAGGACCGCCTTGTGGCCCAGGGCGAGGTCCAAGACCAGCAGGTCCGGAGGCTGGGCCCCCAGGTGGCGGGCCGCATCGCCCAGGGACGCGGCGCCCTGGATCCGGACGCCCTCCTTCTGCAGGTGGGTGGCCATCTGGGACTGGATGGTGCTGGAATCGGAAACCACCAGGAGGCTGGCCGTCTCCGCCGGCGGAGACCCGGACGACCGGACCCTGAGGCGCAGGCCCAGGTGGAACGCCAGCCGCGCCCGCATCCGGAACACCGCGTCGGTCTCGAGCTTGGACAGGTAGTCGTCCGCCCCCGCCTGGAGGCTGCGGTTGCGCAGGTCCCGGGTGAGGGCGGTCAGGATGAGGAACGGGATGGAGCGCAGCGCCGGGTTGCTGCGCACATGCCGGCACAGGTCGAACCCGTCCATGACCGGCATCACCGCATCGCTGATGATGAGGTCCGGACGGCCGTGTTCCAGGGCCTCCAGGCAGGCCTGGGCGCTGGCCACGGCCTGGACCTCGGTGCCCAGGTGCTCCAGGCGGGCGGACATCAGGCGCCGCATGTAGGCGTCGTCGTCCACGAACAGGATGTGCGCGCCGGCGCCTCCCGGAGCGCCCGGCCCCTGCGGATGGCGGGTTTCGCCTTTCCCTTCGGAGGCGCCGTGGCTGGTCATCCTGTGGGCCTCCTAGAACCGGTAGGTCACCCCGGCCTTGAGGTTGGTGAAGCTGCCCACGGTGGAGCGGAACTGGCCCCAGTCGGCGCCGAACTCCACCCCGAAGTTGGAGTCGAAGCGGTGGCCGATGCCGAGGCGGAGGGTGGGGGTGGTGGTCCGGTCGTTGGGGCCGAAGCGGTAATGGTCGTACCACCAGTCCAGGCCCAGGCCGCCGAAGGCGTAGAACCCCCGCCGCCGGTCCTCCAGGTAGCGCAGATAGTCGGCCCCCAGGCCGATGCCCTGGACGGTGGTGGTGGAATTCAGGGAGGACGCGTGGAAGGAGCCGCCATCCACCCGCGTGTAGTCGATGCGCCCGCGCACCTCGTTGCCCCCGCCCAGGTTGACGCCTTCCTGGAATCCCAGCTGGAAGCCGATGCTCGCATCGGTGGCGCTGCGCAGGGCCTGCTGGGGGAACAGCAGGGAAGCCTGCACCCCGGCTTCGGTCTCGACCGCAGCCAGGGGCAGCGCGGCTGCGGCAAGGCATAGGATGGGGAATACGGTCTTGAGGTTCATCGCATCTCCGCGGCTATGGACCTAGCGTACCACCAGGGCAGGAAAAAGGCCCGGCTTCAAGCCCGGCCGTTCTCTCCGCGGGCGGGCCAGGGGCCGGGGACGGTCCTACTCCCCCATCTCCTCGGCGCGCCGGCGCTCCTTGAGGCGCCCGGCCTTGCCCAGCTTCTCCCGCAGGAAATACAGCTTGGCGCGCCGGACCTTGCCGCTGCGGAGCACCTCCAGGTGGTCGATGGAGGGGCTGTGCAGGGGGAAGATCCTCTCCACCCCCACGCCGACGCTGATCTTGCGCACGGTGAAGGAGGTGCGCATGCCGCCGCCGCGGATGCCGATCACCACGCCCTGGTACACCTGGATGCGTTCCTTCTCGCCTTCCTTGACCTTCACGTGGACCTTCACGGTGTCACCGGGGGCGATCCTGGGCAGGTCGCTCCGGACCATGCCAGCCTCGAGGCGGTCGATCATGTTAGTCATCGCTTCTCCTATGGGGCCAGCGGTCCAGATGCCGACGACGGCGGGACATGGTACCCGAACCCTGCAAACGGGCCTTCCAGTCTACCGGAACGGCCGGGAAATGGAAGCCTTCCGCTCAATGGACCTTCCACCCTTTCCAGCCCTGGGGCTTGGGGCGTTCCCGGTCCTCCGGGTGCTCCACCTGCCACGCGCACCACTGGTCCGCCCGGGGCAGGGCCGCGAGCCGGTGCACCAGGAAGGCCCGCCACAGGTCCGGACGCAGGCGGCGGGTCCGGTCCATGGATTCCCGCAGGCGCCAGAGCCGGACCGCCTCGTGGTCGCCGCCCAGCAGCACCGCCGGGGCCTCCATCCCCTCGAACCGGGCCGGCCGGGTGAAGTGGGGGTGGTCCAGGAGGCCCGAGGCGAAGCTGTCCTGGGCGGCGGAGGCCTCGTTGCCCAGCACCCCGGGCAGCCAGCGGCAGACGGCGTCGATCAGGCAGAGGGCGGGCAGCTCCCCGCCGGACAGGACCGCGTCGCCCACGCTGAGCTCCTCGTCCACGTAGAGATCGACCGCCCGCTGGTCCAGGCCCTCGAACCGGGTGCACACCAGGATCAGCTGGTCCAGCCCGGACAGTTCCACCACCTTGGCGTGGTCCAGGGGGGGCGCCGCCGGGGAGAAATGGATGACCCGGCCGGTCCCGGTCCGGGGCAGGGAGGCCAGGGCGTCCCGCAACACGTCCGGCCGGAGCACCATGCCGGGGCCGCCGCCGAAGGGAGTGTCGTCCACGTGGCCGAACGGGTTGCCGGCGAAGGCACGGTAGTTCAGGGTCTCCAGCTGGTGGCCCAGGTCCCGGAAGGCCCGTCCCGTCACCCCGACCCGGGCGCAGGCGAACAGTTCCGGAAAGAGGGTAAGCACATCGAAACGCATGGAATGCTTCTAGCACATGGGCGGATGTTACGAAGAGGTAAAAAATCCCGCCCGCCCGGAAACGGGTGAAAGGAACGGCCCGCTCAGGCATCCAAGGAGCATCGACCCAATTCCCGGGCCAGCCCGGGGAACGCAAATAAAACTCACTTTGATTAGGAGTTACCTATGGAATGGACCATGCTCTCTGAGAACGCGGTGGCCGGGCTTTCCCTGGGCTGCATCGCCACCATCATCCTGAAATTGCTGAAGGTGATCTCGTTCTTCAAGCGGTGAGGCGCGCCGGGGCAAAGAAAATAAACTTCACTTGGAAACATTTTTTTTCGCATTTTTTTGGAGGTGCATATGTTCAGCATCGGATCCCCGTGCCTTGGGCACGGGATGGTGTTCGACTGGCTGGGGTTAGCCATCGCGGTGCTCGGCCTGATCCAGCTGCTGTGGAACGCGCTGGTCAGGAGTTGAAGTCTCGGCCAAGTGCCGAAAGGATTTGAGAACCCGGATAACAGCTTTGCAAATGAGTTTTTATCCCACGATTGCACCAGATAGAGCACTGCTCTATCTGGTGCAATCGTGGGATGGGGGGGATAAAAAGATAAGATCCAGGGCTGCCTTGCTTGGCTTGTCCGGATGTTTAGGAGTATCCCCTTTCAACCGCCGCTCCCCGGCTCCGGCCCGGACCAGCCCTCCCCCTGCTCCTCCTCGGGCCGCTCCGGCACCTGGTACTCCTCCCCGCTCCAGGCCCCCAAGTCCTTCAGCCGGCAGCGCTCGGAGCAGAAGGGGCGGGTGGGGGTGGTCTCCCAGGAGACCGGCTTGCGGCAGATGGGGCAGGGGCGGACCGGCATGGAAGAAGTCTAACGCCCCCAAAGCCAGAAGGCTGGCATTCGAGCTTGCTGGTATTCACTTAAAAAAATCTTAGTCAATTTTGGAAGATTTGATTGACAGGTTCTCCGTCGGCCCTAAACTGACCTAGATGAGGATGGCGAGGAATCCTTCCAGTCCGTCCTGCACCATCCAGGAGGCAAGCATGGGCAAGATCATCGGCATCGACCTGGGCACGACCAACAGCTGCGTCGCGATCATGGAGGGCGGCCAGCCCAAGGTCATCCCCAATGCGGAAGGGTCCAACACCACCCCCAGCGTGATCGGGTTCAACCCCAAGACCGGCGAGCGCCTCGTGGGCGCGCCGGCCAAGCGGCAGGCCGTGGCCCAGCCCAGGAACACCGTCTATTCCATCAAGCGCTTCATGGGCCTGCCCTTCGCCGATTCGGCCAAGGAGCAGCGCCTGGTGCCATACAGCGTCGAGCGTGGGGAGAAGGGCAACTGCGTCGTCAACATCCAGGGCAAGCACTACACCCCTGAAGAGCTCAGCGCCATGGTGCTGCTCAAGATGAAGGACAGCGCCGAGGCCTACCTGGGCGAGAAGGTCGCCCAGGCGGTCATCACCGTCCCGGCCTACTTCAACGACGCCCAGCGTCAGGCCACCAAGGACGCCGGCGCCATCTCCGGGCTGGAGGTCATGCGCATCATCAACGAGCCCACCGCGGCCGCCCTGGCCTACGGCCTGGACAAGAAGAAGGACGGCACCATCGCCGTGTTCGACTTCGGCGGCGGCACCTTCGACATCTCCATCCTGGAGGTCTCCGAGGGGGTGGTGGAAGTCAAGTCCACCAACGGCGACACCCACCTGGGCGGCGACAACATCGACCAGATCATCATGGATTGGCTGGTGGAGGAGTTCCAGAAGAAGGAGTCCATCGACCTGCGCAAGCAGGCCGACGCCATGCAGCGCCTGAAGGAGGCCTCGGAGAAGGCCAAGTGCGAGCTGAGCTCCACCACCCAGACCGAGATCAACCTCCCCTACATCACCGCCGACGCCAGCGGGCCCAAGCACCTGGTCGAGAACCTCACCCGGGCACGGTTCGAGGCCATGATCGAGCCCATCCTGGAGAAGCTGCGGGTGCCGTGCCAGAACGCGGTGAAGGATGCCAAGCTGACCCACCACGAGATCGACGAGGTGGTGCTGGTGGGCGGCTCCACCCGCACCCCCAAGGTCCAGGAGATGGTCAAGTCGATCTTCGGCAAGGACCCCAACAAGAGCGTCAACCCCGACGAGGTGGTGGCGGTGGGCGCCGCGGTGCAGGGCGGCGTGCTGGCCGGCGACATCAAGGGCGTGCTGCTGCTGGACGTGACCCCGCTGTCCCTGGGCATCAACGCCAACGGCGGCCAGATGAGCGTCATCATCCCGCGCAACACCACCATCCCCACCAAGCGCTCCGAGGTCTACACCACCGCGGCCGACAACCAGCCCGGGGTGGACATCGAGGTGTTCCAGGGCGAGCGCCCGCTGGTGGAGGGCAACAAGCTGCTGGGCAACTTCCACCTCGGAGGCCTTCCTCCCGCGCCCCGGGGCATGCCCCAGATCGAGGTGGCCTTCGACATCGACGCCAACGGCATCGTGCACGTGACCGCCAAGGACAAGGGCACCGGCAAGGACTCCAGCATCACCCTCACCGGCTCCACCGGGCTGTCCAAGGACGACATCGAAGCCAAGGTCCGGGAGGCCGAGGCCCACAAGGCCGAGGACGACGAGCGCAAGAAGCTGCTCGAGGACAAGAACACCCTGGACCAGACCATCTACCAGGTGGAGAAGCTCATCAAGGAGCAGGGCGACAAGCTGCCCGAGGGCGACCGCAAGGAGGCCGAGGCGGCCCTGGCCGAGGGCAAGGAGGCGCTGGCCAGCCTGGACAAGGCCCGGATCCAGAAGGCCCTCGAGACCATCACCGCCAAGTCCCACAAGCTGGCCGAGTCCATCTACAAGACCACCCCGCCCCCGCCGCCGCCCTCGGGCGGCGCCGCCCCCGGCTCCGGCGGGGAAGGCAAGAAGGACGACAATGTCATCGATGCGGAGGTGGTGAGCTAGTCAACCGGCTCCGTCCGGGAATGCGAGCCGGGACCCTCGTCCCGGCTCTTTTTCCAGGCGAAAAAAACATGAGTCCAGTCGGCGCAAATTCAGGGTAGATTTCAGCATGGCCCAACCCGATTACTACAAGATCCTAGGCGTGCCCCGGGGCGCTTCCGAAGATGACATCAAGAAGGCCTACCGCAAGCTGGCCCGGAAGTACCATCCGGACCTGAACCCCGGAAACAAGGAGGCCGAGGCCAAGTTCAAGGAGCTCACCGAGGCCCACGAGGTGCTGGCCGACCCCCAGAAGCGGAAGAACTTCGACACCTACGGCGATCCGGCAGGGCCGCCCCCGGCCGCCGCCCCCGGCTTCGAGTTCGGGGACGTCGACCCGGGGGGCATGGGTGGGGCCTTCCAGGACCTGTTCCGGGGCTTCGGCGGCAACCGCGGCCGGGGCCGGAGCGGGCCCAAGCCCGGGGAGGACACCCAGCACACGGTCCGCATCGGCTTCCGGGAGGCCTTCCGCGGCACCAGGCTGTCCCTCGCCCTGCAGCGCAGCGAGACCTGCCGGGCCTGCCAGGGGAGCGGGGAGATGCCCGGGGCGCGGCCCGCCACCTGCTCCGCCTGCGCCGGGCGGGGCTTCCGGGAGGAAGGCATGGGGTTCTTCCAGACCCGCATGGAATGCCCCGTCTGCGGAGGGAGCGGCAAGAAGGCCCCTCCCTGCACGACCTGCCAGGGCCGGGGCCGGATCCCCAAGGCGGAGACCGTGACGGTGGCCATTCCGGCCGGGGTGGAGGACGGGACCAGGCTCCGGGTCGCCGGCAAGGGAGAGGCGGGACGCCGGGGCGGCGGGCCCGGGGACCTCTACCTGCAGATCCAGGTGGAGCCGGACCCCCGCTTCGAGCGCCGGGGCCCGAACCTTTATATCGACCTGCCCATCAGCTTTACCGAGGCGGCCCTGGGCACCAAGGTGGAGATCCCAACCCCCGACGGCCACTCGACCATCAAGGTTCCGCCCGGGACCCAGAGCGGCGCCAGCCTCCGCCTGAAGGGGCTGGGCATGCCCATCCCGGGCAGGTCCCAGCGGGGCGACCTGTTCGCCCGGATCAAGGTGATGACGCCCAAGATCGTTGACGAGCGCAGCAAAGAACTGCTCCGGGAACTGGCGAATCTCAACGATGCCACCATTCGCGCAGATGCCTGGAGGTAGACCATGCGCCGGGATCCCAAGAGCGGTTCGTACATGATCGGGGTCGTGGCCGCCCGCTACGAGATCCACCCCCAGACCCTCAGGCTTTATGAACGCGAGGGCCTTCTGCGGCCCTCCCGCACCGACGGCAAGACCCGTCTTTACAGCGAGGAGGACCTGGAACGGCTGGAGTTCATCCTCAGCCTCACCCGGGACCTTGGCGTAAATCTTGCCGGGGTGGAGGTGGTACTGAACCTCCGGGACCGAATGAAAAATATGCAGGAGGAGATGCAGCGTTTCGTGGAAACATATGAACAGAAAATGAAAGCCGCCGGCATTGAACCCGAAAGGGCATGGGAAGGCATTCCTTCCACAGGGCTGGTGAAACTGACGTCCCACGGTTTACGCAAGCGCTAAGCAGGTCCCCCTTTTGTTATCCTGAAGCCTCCCTGGAAGGTGGAAAGTGCCCCAACGGCATCTAGAAGAGCGGTCCCTGGACAAGTACTTCGACTCCATCCGCGACCTGCCGCTGTTGACCGCAGAGCAGGAGCGGATCTATGGGCGGATGTGGCAGCGGGACCGGAATCCCGAGGGGCTGCGCATGCTCGTGGAGGGCAACCTGCGCTTCGTGGTGAAGGAGGCCCGCAAGTTCCAGGGCATGGGCCTGGACCTGCTGGACCTCATCTCCGAGGGCAACCTGGGGCTCATCGAGGCGGCCAAGCGGTTCGATCCCGAGCGGGAGAACAAGTTCCTCACCTACGCCTCGTGGTGGGTGCGCCAGGCCATCTTCCACGCCCTGGCCGAGCACGGCAGCAAGATCCGGCTGCCCCAGAAGGTGGCCGGGCACCTGGTGCAGCTCAACCGCATCTCCCACCGGCTCGGGCAGGACCTGGGACGGGTGCCCACGGTCCAGGACATCGTCGACGCCAGCCACTTCACCGCCGAGGAGGTGGAGCGCCTGCAGCTGCTCCAGCAGACCACCTCCACCGTGTCCACCGAGCAGGGCATGGGGGAGTCGGACCTCACTCTGGGCGACAGCCTGGAGCAGACCATCGAACCTTCGCCCATGGACACCATGGACCAGGAGTCCTTCCTGGACCAGGTGCGCCTGAGCCTGGGCTTGCTGAACGAGAAGGAACGGCGGATCATCGCCCTGCACTTCGGCCTGGACGGCACCGATCCCATGACCCTCGAGCGCATCGGCCAGTCCTTCGATCCGCCCATCAGCCGCGAGCGGGTGCGGCAGATCGAGGAGCGCGCCTTCATGAAGATCCGTGACCGCCGCCGGGCCCTGCTGGGCCAGTTCCTGAAGGGGGACCGGGCGTGAAAGGCAAGGAGGGCTGCCCCCTTTGCGGGGGGCTGGGCGTGGTCCTGGACCCCGATCCGGTCCGGCCCGCCCGGCTCTGCACCTGCGCGGGGTCGGCGGCCGCCCAGCGGGTGCTGGAAGGGATCCCCGCCCGCTACCGGGGCGCCAGCCTGGAAAGCTTCTGGGAGTGGTGGAAGATCCAGCACCCCCGGGAGAAGCTGGCGGCTGCGCTCACCAGCGCCCACCAGCTGCTGGAGCACGCCCAGACCCGGGCGACCCTGCCCGAGGACCTGCGCTCCAAGCTGGAGCTGATCATGCACAAGTGCGGGCCGCGGGTCCAGCCGGACGGGGAGATCGCCTGGCGCGACCCCAAGCCGGCCGGAGAGCCCCAGGGCTTCCGGAGCCTGTCCAGCTGGACCCGGACCGACCGGGACCCCTCGGACTTCTGGTGGATCGACGGCCCTCCGGGCAGCGGCCGCAGCACCCTCGCCGCCGCGGCCCTGAAGGCCTGGTGCGAGCATTTCCGGCAGCCCGGGCTGTTCGTGTCGGTGCGCGCGTTCAGCCTTGAGCTCAAGGACTTCTATTACGACTCCCGCAGCTTCCGCAACACCGACTTCCTCAGCGAGCGGGACCGGATGGCGCCCCTGCTGGCGGCGGGCTGCCTGGTGCTGGACGACTTCGACCGCATGGACTCGGACATCCGGGTGGTGCGGGCCCTGGCCCAGCTCCTGGACCACCGGTACGGCGAGCAGATGCCCACGGTGATCACGGCCGCGCGCTGGGCGGAGAGCCTCCAGGCCGCCGACAAGGAGACCTACCCCCTGCTCCGCCTGGAGGACTCGAGCCTGTTCCGGCGGCTGGCGGCCAGCAAGCGGGTGGAGCTGCGCCCCACCCTGGAGCGTCTGCTGGAAAGCGCGGAAAGGTAGCCGGCCGTGGGGAAGGTGCTGCGCTTCCTCCTGCGCCTGCACCTGCGCCGCCCCGCCGGACTCTGGCTCGCCCTGGCGGGCCTGACCCTGGTCCTGGGCCTGGGGGTGCTGCGGGTGGAGCGCCGCCTGGACCTCATGAGCCTGCTGCCCACCGACAACCCCGTGGTGCGCGCCAGCATCGAGGCGGGGGTGGGACAGCAGGAGCTGCTCTGGCTCGCCGCCACGGGCACCAACGCGGACCTGGAGGCGCGGGAGGACTGGGCCGAGAAGATGGTGGACCAGCTGCTCACCCAGTCCGAGGTGCCCCTCAACGGCCTGGACGCCGACGGCCGGATCGAGCCCCCGGTACCGGTGCCCGAGGCCAAGGGCGCCGCCCTGTGGCCGCCGCTGCTGGCGGCCGGGAGCTTCCTGGAAGGGGACGGGGCGGTGGGGCGGCTGGTCACCGAGAAGGCCTACGCCCTTGCGCCCATGCTCCTGGGGGACCGCCTGGCGCCGCTGCGCGACCCGGACGAGGTGCGGCGCCGGCTGCGGGCCACCGCCAAGGCCCTGGCCTCCCCGGACCCGGCCAAGGCCAAGCGTGCCCAGCTGGACCCCCTGCAGCTGCTGGACCTCATCCCCAAGGGCGACCAGACCCTGGCGGGCGTCGCCCACTCCCTCAAGGCCTTCCCCCTGATCCTGCGCACCGGCTACCTGGAGACCCGGGACGGGCGCTACGTGCTGCTGCCCCTGGTGCTGGACTTCCCCAGCGGCGACGGCGCGGCCACGGCGCGGGTGCTGCACTGGCTGGGCTGGGGCGCCGGGGGCCCCATGCGCCGGAAGGTCTCCCACGCGGAGGCGGTGCAGGCCCTGGCCGCGCACCCCGGGCGGCCCTTCCCGATCCAGGCAACCGGGGCCCACGCCATCGCCTACTGGGAGTCGTACCGCCTGTCCCGGGAGATCCTGATGAGCCTGGCCCTGAGCTTCGTGCTCATCGGGCTGGTGTACTGGATCGGCTTCCGGACCCTGGCGGGGTACGGCTTCGTGGTGGTGCCCCTGCTCCTGGGCATGCTGTGGGCCCTGGGCCTCACCGGCTGGGTCCTGGGCCGCCTGAACCTCATGGCGGCCGCCTTCGGGGCGGTGCTGCTGGGCATCGGCGACGACGTGGGGATCCTGCTGTTCAGCCGCTACCGGGACGAGCGCCAGGCGGGGCGGGGCAAGGGCCTGGCCATGCGGGCCGCCCTGCTGTCCACGGGGCCCGGAGTGGTGGCCGGGGGCCTGGCCACCTCCTTCGCCTTCCTGGCCTGCATCGCCGCCCCCTTCCCGGGCTTCCGGGACCTGGGCCTCACCGCCGGCCTGGGGCTGATGGCCTGCATGGCCTCCAGCTTCCTGCTCCTGCCGGCCCTGCTGCTGGCCCTGGACCGGGGCCGGGGCACCTTCGCCCCCGCCGCCCAGGACAGCGGAAAGACCCGGGGACGGATCCGGCCCTGGAAGCCCCTGGCCACCTTGGCGCTGTTCCTGGTGGGCGCCTGGGGCATCCACCGGGTCACCTGGGAGGAGGACCTGCGCCGGTTCCGGCAGCAGGGCAACCCCGCCCTGGCCCTGCAGGAGACCCTGTCCCACGCGCTGGGCGCGGGCCTGCAGCCCCTGGCGGTGCAGCTGCCCCTGGACGACCCGGACGACCTGCCCGCCCTGTGGAACCGGATCGTGCCCCCGCTCCGGCAGGAAGGGCTGCCCATGCCCCGCTGGCGGGAGATCGATCCGGACCTGCGCCGGGTCCTGGCCTCGGACACCTGGTACGGACGGGTGCTGGAGGAGGCCGGCGACGCCGGGCTCGACCCGGTGGCCCTGGAGCGCCCCCTGGCCGCCCTCCGGGCCAGCGCCGGTGATCCGTTGGCGGTGCCGCGGGCCCTGCAGGCCCTGATGCCCCCGGTCAAGGCGGCGGCGCCGGGGCGTCCCGAGTGGAGCCTCCTGGCCCGCATGATCCGGCGCCGGCCGCCGCCGCCGGCGGAGGTTCCGGACACCTTCACCCTGCCCCTGCGCCTGGGGGAGGCCGCCCAGGAGCGGATCGAGGGCGCCATCGAGGCGGCCGGCGCGCGCATGGTGGGCACCCGGCCCCTGTTCCGGGCCGTCAAGGCGGTGGCCCGGGACGCCCTGCGCCAGATCATCCTGCTGGCCCTGGCCGCGGTGCTGGCGGTGGTGAGCCTGTTCGGGCGCCGGGCGCGGTTCCTGCTCCTGGCCCTGGCGCCCCTGGCCGCCAGCCAGGTGGGGGTGCTGGGGATCCTGGGCTGGACCGGCGAGCCCCTCACCTTCCTGTCCCTGGTGGCCATCCCCATCTCCCTGGGGGTCAGCGTGGACACCGCCATGAACCTCCTGCACCGGGCCCGGCTGGAACCCCGGGCCGCCGCCCGGGTGGCCCGGGTCAACGCCGTGTGCGCCGGCACCACCCTGGCCGGCTTCGGCGGCCTGGTGTTCAGCGGCTACCGGGGCCTGCGCGGGCTGGGCCTGGCCTGCGTGGGCGGGGTGGCGCTGGCCCTGCTGGTGACCCAGTGGGTCCTGCCCTGGCTGCTGGAACGGTGGCCCATCCTGAAAGACCGCCCATGACGCTCCTGGCTGACCTCCTCGCCTCCCGCCTGGCCGAGGGACCCATGCCCGCCGCCGAGGTGATGGATCTGGCCCTTTACCACACGGAGGCCGGTTATTACCGGCGGTCCCAGGCCGGCGGTACATGGGGCTTCCAGGGCGCCGACTACTACACCGCCCTGGACCTGGGCCCCCTGCTGGGCGAGACCCTGGCCGCGCGCCTGGGCCAGGCCTGGGAGCGCCTGGGCCGGCCGGACCCGTTCGTGGTGCTGGAGCCCGGCGCCGGCCGGGGCTGGCTGGGCCGGGACCTGCTCCAGGCCGCCTCCGGCCCCTTCGCCCGGGCCCTATGCTACCTGCACCGGGACGACAACCCCGGCGCGGCGGCCGCGGCCCGGGAGGCCCTGGCCCCGTTCCTGGCCTCGGGGCAGGCCCGGCTGGTGGCCCAGGACCAGCCCCTGGCGCCGTTCCGGGGCGCGGTGGTCTCCAACGAGCTGTTCGACGCCCTGCCCGCCCAGCCCTGGCGCTGGGACGGGGAGCGGTGGCAGTACGAGGCCCTGGCGCCGTCCGGCCCAGTGTGGCTGCCGGGAGGGCCCTGCGCGGCCACCGACTGGTTCACCGCCCAGGCCGAAGACGGGCTGGAATCCGGCGACGGCGCACCCTGGTGCGAGGCCCTCCCGGCCCTGGTCCGGGACCTGGCCGGGACCCTGGAGGCGGGCCTGTTCCTGGCCATCGACTACGGGGAGAGCGCGGCCCGGCTGGTGGACAAGGGCGCCGACCTGCGGCGCTTCAAGGGCCACCAGGTGGACGGCAGATGGTGGGAGGACCTGGGGGAGTCGGACCTCACCGCGGACGTGGACTTCACCCGGCTGGCCCGGGAGCTGGGCCGGAACGGCCTGGAGCCCGCCGAGGCCGTGAGCCTGGGCCGGTGGGTCCGGGAGCACGCGCCCCTGGGGCGTTGGGAAGGGGAGTGGCAGACCCTGCCCGAGCCGGACCGGGTGCGGCGGATGGAGAACCTGCTGCAACTGACGCTGCCGACGATGATGGGTGACCGTTTCCGTGTGCTTGAGGCCTGGAAGGCCAGCTAAATCAGCATTTGGGCCACACCTTGAGAAGCGGGCCCACCGGCCTATACTTCTGCCCGGAGTGGCAACTCCATAACCTGCACTTTTCCGGAACCTGCCCCCGACACCCGACCTGGGGGCCGACCCGGAAGGAGGTGGAACATGTCCGCCATCACGATTTCCAGGGAACTGGGCAGCCAGGGCAGCGCCATCGCTGAGAAAGCCGCCCAGGCGCTCGGCTACCATCTCACCGACAAGAACACCATCGAGGCCATGCTCAAGGACTATGGCCTGTCTTCTTTCGAGGAAGAGTACCAGTCGATCCCGGGGTTCTGGGACCGTTTCGATTTCCAGCGCAGGGACCGCAGGCAGACCCTGTTCAGCATGCTCAAACACTGCTTCTGCGCCCTGGCCCAGCACGGCGACGTGGTCATCGTGGGGCGGGGCGGGTTCGCGGTGCTCGGGGGACTCGCCGATGTCCTCAACGTGCGCATCCAGGCCCCGTGGAAGGATCGGGTCCGCAGAGTGATGGAGCTCCCGACGGTGGGAGAGTCGAACCGCGCGGAGGAGATGCTCCTGGAGAACGACTACCTCCAGCGGCAGTTCGTCAAATCCGTCCACGGGGCGGAGTGGGACACCGCCTCCACCTTCGACCTGGTCATCGACACCGGCAAGGTCGCCCCGGACCTGGCGGCGGACCTGATCGTCCAGGCCGCCCGCGCCCTGCGCCCGTCCGGGATCCCCGGCGAGCGCACGTCGGCCGACCTGGAGGTGGACCACATCCTGACCGCCGTGGTGGACGATGTCCTGAATCCGGTCGGCGCGAGCGCACGGTAGACCGTTACCGGTCCGTGACCACGACCCCCTGGGGCACCCCGAACACCAGCGCGCCGCCCACCGCCACCGAGCGCTCGCCGGAAGAGGCTACCGCGTACAGAGGAGAGGAAGTGCCGGAGACGTAGGCGGTCCAGGCGAGGCCGTCGGCGGATCCCAGGATGGTGCCCGCGTCCCCCACCGTCGTGAACTGGGTGCCGGTCCAGCCCACCCCATACAGGTCGCTGGCCACCGGGTTCCCGTCCTGGACCGGCACCGGGGCCGGGGACCAGGCCTGACCATCCGGGGAGGTGAGGATGGCGGTGGTGGTGGCCTTGGTGTAGTCGCCCACCACCACCAGGCGGGTCCCGGACCAGGCGGCGGCCCGGAGCAGGCCCTGGGACGCCGCCGGCGCCAGCAGGGGCAAGTTGTTCCAGGCCTGCCCGTCGGGGGATTCGGCCAGGAAGCCCGTGCTTGCGAGCACGCCGGGTTCAGCCGCCGCGCCGCCGCCCACGGCGGTGAACTGCCCGGGGCCCCACGCCACGCCGTACAGGTCGAACAGGCTGCCGTTGCCGGTGGGGCTGGACCAGGCGGCGCCGTCCAGGGACCCGAGGATGGTCCCGGGGTAGATGCCCCCTTGCAAGGGCGGGGAGAGGCCCACCGCCATGAACCGGGAGCCGGACCAGGCCACCGCGTCGAGATTCCGGCCGGTGCCCGAGGGGCGCGGGGTCCAGGCGACCCCGTCGGGGGAGGTGAGGATGGTGCCTGAGCCGCCCACCACCACGAACTGGCCGTTGCCCCAGGCCACGCCCCTCAGGGTGTTGGGGGTGCCCGAGGACCGGGGGGTCCAGGTGATTCCGTCGGGCGAGGTGACGATGGCGCCCCCGCCTCCCACGGCCACGAACTGGCCGCTGCCCCAGGTGACGCCGTAGAGGATCTGGGGGGTGCCGGGGTCGCGGGCGGTCCAGGTGACCGTCAGGGCCGCGGTCCCGTTGATGCCGTCCAGGCTGGCCTGGAGCACCGCGTCCCCCGGGGCCTGGGCGGTAGCAAGGCCCCCGGTGGCGGTCACGGCGGCCACGGCAGGATCCTGGGAACTCCACACGACCGTCGAGGACAGGTCCTTCTTGCTGCCGTCCGAGTAGATGCCCACCGCCTGGTACTGCTGGGTGGCGCCGCTGGGGATGGCCGGGTCGGGCGCGGACACGGCGATGGCGGCCAGGGTCGGGGGGCCGCCCGGGCCGACTTCGACCGGCGGGGCGGAGATCCCCCCTGACTCTCCGCCGCCGCACCCAGCCAAGGCCAGGGCGCCGCAGATGGCGAGGAGGCCAAGGGGGCGCCGGGGGGAATGCATGGATTATTTCTCCAGGGCGGGGTCTTGGAACGCCACGGCTCGAGCGGGATGGGTCCGGGCAAGGGAGGGGTTGGGTCTAATTAATTATAAATGGCGCCAGGTCTGGAGCCATGAATTTCCGCGGCGTTTCCCCTGCGGACAGAGTTGCCGCGAGGGCGTTAAGTTGTTGTATCAAACCATCATTTCCCTTATGGTTCATCCCATCTTCCCCGAGGTGATCATGCGCCCGAGCCGCTTCCCCGCCTTCCTCGCCCTCCTGGCCTCGGTGGCCCTGACCGGCGCAGCGTCCGGCGGGCTGACTGCGGCTCCGCTCCCGCCCACCATCAAGATCGGCGCGGTGGAATCGCTCACCGGGGACAACGCCTCGTACGGCATCCCCATCCGCAAGGGCATCGAACTGGCGGTGGAGGAGATCAACGCCTCGAAGATGCTGGGGAACGCCAAGATCAGCCTGGTGGTCATGGACGACAAGGCCGACAAGCAGGAAGGCATCAGCGTCTTCAACCAGCTCATCGGCGAGGACAAGGTCTCCGCCATCATCGGCCCGACCCTCAGCTCCACGGCCTTCGCCGCCGACCCCATCGCCCAGAAGGCCGGGGTGCCGGTGCTGGGCACCAGCACCACCGCCCTGGGCATCACCGCCATGGGCGACTTCATCTTCCGGGACAGCCTGCCCCAGGCCTCGGTGATCCCGGGCACCCTGGAGCGGGTGAAGGCCAAGTACAAGGTCCAGAAGGCCGCCATGCTGTACGAGGCCACCAACGAGTACTCCAAGAGCGAGGCCGACGTCTTCAAGGCCGCCATGCAGAAGGAGGGCATCCAGCTGGTCGCCAGCGAGAGCTACAGCAAGGGCGACTCGGACTTCCGCACCCAGCTGAGCAAACTCAACGCGCACCGGCCCGACATCCTGGTGTTCTGCTCCCTCATCGGCGAGGCCATCCCGGTGCTCCAGCAGGCCCGGGAGATCGGCATCACCCAGCCCATCGTCGGCGGCAACGGGTTCAACAACCCCAACGTGCTCAAGAACGCCAAGGAGGCTTCGGAAGGGCTGATCGTCGGCTCCTCCTGGTTCATCGAGTCCGCGGTGCCCAAGAGCAAGACCTTCGTGGAGGCGTTCCGCAAGAAGTACGGCGCCGACCCCGACCAGTTCGCGGCCCAGGGCTACGCGGGCGCCTACATCGTCGCCACCGCCATCAAGAAGGCCGGCTCGGCGGACCGCGGGGCCATCCGCGCGGCCCTGGCCGGGATCCGCAACCTGGACACGGTGCTGGGCACCTTCTCTTTCGACGACAACCGGGATCCCGTGCATCCCAGCACCCCCCTGATCGTCAAGAACGGCCGCTACACCCTGTTCCAGTAGCGCGTCCGCCGTGGACCTGACCCTCCTCGCCGACCCGGTCTACCTGCTCCAGAACCTGGTGGACGGGCTGTCCCGGGGCGCGGTGTACGCGGTGTATTCCCTGGGGCTCACCCTGGTGTTCGGGGTGCTGAACATCATCAACCTGGCCCACGCCGCCACCTTCATGTGGTGCGCCCTCGTCGGCTGGGTGGTCATGGCGGTGCTGGGCTGGCCCCTTCCCGCCGGGCTCCTGGCGGCGATGGCGGCGGGGGCGTGCGTGGCCCTGCTGCTGGAGTTCGCGGCCTTCCGGCCCCTGCGGCGGGAGGGGGCGGACCGGCTGTCCAACATGATCAGCAGCATCGGCATGTCGCTGATCATGGTGAGCATCGCCGAGGCGGTGTTCGGGGTCGAGACCCGGCGCTTCCCCAGCCGGGTGCTGGACCCGCGGCCGTTCCACCTGGGCGGGGTGCGCGTCAGCCCGGCCCAGATCCTCATCGTGGCGGCTTCGGTGGTGCTGATGGCGGCCATGGGCTGGTTCATCCGGCGCACCCGCATGGGCAAGGCCATCCGGGCCATCGCCGCCAGCCAGAAGGCCTCCATGCTCCTGGGCATCCACGTGGACGCGGTGATCGTGGTGACCTTCGTGGTCGCGGGCGCCCTGGCCGGCGCCGCCGGGATCCTGGTGGGGCTGCTGACCAACAACATCGTCCCGGACATGGGCGGCCAGATCCAGCTGCGGGGCCTGGCGGTGGTGATCCTGGGGGGCATGGGCAACATGGAGGGGGCGGTGCTGGGCGGGCTCGTCATCGGGCTGGTGGAGACCTTCGCCATCGCCTACCTGCCCGGAGGCAGCGACGTGAAGGACGCGGTGGTGTTCCTGACCCTGTTCCTGATCCTGTTCGTGCGGCCCAACGGCATCCTGGGCCGCGGCCCGGCGGAACGGGCATGAGCGCGTCCTCCCGCCGGTTCCTGCCCTGGGCGGTGGCCGTGCCCATCCTGGCGGTGGACGCCTTCATCTGCATCCGGAATCCCGGGGACCTGGACCGCCTGCTCATCAACCTGATCCTGGCCCTGAGCGCCTTCGTGACCCTTCACGCCCGGCTGCTGTCCCTGGCCAACGCCGGCTTCATGGCCATCGGCGCGTACGCCTCGGCCATCATCGCAGTCAAGCTGGGCCAGCCCATCGTCGTCTCCATCCCGGCCGCGGTGCTGATCTGCGGCGCGGTGGCCGCGGTCATCGGCCAGCCGGTGCTCCGGCTCAAGGACGTCTACCTGGCCATCTGCACCCTGGGCTTCGGCGAGGTGGTGCGGGTGCTGATCATCCTCACCCCGGGCCTCACCGGCGGCCCCACCGGGGCCAACCTCTCCACCGGCTTCCCGTACGAGGCCATGAAGCAGACCCGCACCTGGATGCTGGCGGCCCTCCTGATCCTGCTGGCCTATCTGTTCTGGACCCTCTCGCGGTCCCGCATCGGGCGCGCCTTCCGGGCCCTGCGGGAGAACCCCCAGGCGGCCTCCACCCTGGGCATCGACATCGTCGCCTACCGGCGGCTGGCCTTCCTCATGAGCGCCATGATCGCCGGCGCCGCCGGGGCCTTCTACGCCCACTCGGTGGGCTCCCTGGACAACTCCGACTTCAAGTTCAACCGGGCCCTGGACATCCTGAGCTACGCGGTGCTGGGCGGCTCCGGGCGGTGGTTCGGCTCCATCCTGGGCGGCGGGTTCCTCACCGCGCTGCCCATCCTGCTGCGGGAGGTGCTGGGCGCCCAGGTGGGGTTCCTGAAGGATTTCGCCCAGCTCCCCAACATCCTCGACGGGCTGGCCCTGGTCCTGGTGGTGATCTTCCTCCCCGGGGGGCTGGCCTCGGCGTTCGGGCCGCTCCGGCACCCGCCCCTGCCTCGGCAGGCGGGGCCCGGCGCCCACGATCTCCCGCCTCCCGACCGCCCGGATGCCGCCGAGCCGGACGGCCGGCCCCTGCTGGTCCTGGACGGCGTCTCCCGCAGCTTCGGCGGCCTGGAGGCCCTCTCCCAGGTGGAGTTCCAGCTGCAGGAGGGCCGGATCTACGGTCTGATCGGCCCCAACGGCGCCGGCAAGACCACCTTGATCAACCTGGTTTCGGGCCTGTTCCCCCCCAGCTCCGGACGCATCGCCTGGCTGGGCCGGGACATCCACCGCCGCCCGGCGCACCGCATCGCCCGGGCCGGGATCGCCCGCACCTACCAGAACATCCAGCTGTTCAGCGACATGACCGTGGTCGAGAACGTGATCGTGGGCCGCTACACCCACATGCGCACCGGGCTGGTCACCGCCTTCCTGCGCCTGCCCCGGGAGTTCCGGGAGGAGCGCTCCGCCCGGGCCGAGGCCATGGCCCTGCTGGAGCGGCTGGGCCTGGACAGCCTGGCCGAGCTGCGCGCGGGCGGCCTGTCCTACGGCGACCAGCGGCGGGTCGAGATCGCCCGGGCCCTGGCCATGCAGCCGCGCCTGCTGCTGCTGGACGAGCCGGCGGCGGGCATGAACGAGGTGGAGACGGCGCGCCTGGGCGAGTTCATCGTCGACCTGCGGCGGCACGGCTACACGCTGCTGGTGGTGGAGCACCACATGGACCTGATCATGGCCGTCTGCGACGAGATCATCGTGCTCAACTTCGGCCGGAAGATCGCCCAGGGGACGCCCGCCCTGGTGTCCCGGGACGAGCAGGTGCTCGAAGCGTACCTGGGGCGGGACTGACATGGCCGCCCTCCTGGAGGTCCAGGGACTGCAGGTGCGCTACGGCAGCGTGGAGGCCGTGTGCGGGCTCACCTTCTCGGTGGAGGAGGGCCGGATCCTCACCCTCATCGGCGCCAACGGCGCCGGCAAGAGCTCCACCCTGCTGGCCCTGAGCGGCCTGGTGCGGCCCTCCGGGGGCAGCATCCGGTTCCGGGGCCGGGACATCACCCGGGAGCGCCCCGACCGGATCGTCCGGGCCGGGCTGGTGCAGGTGCCCGAGGGCCGGGCCATCCTGGGCCCGCTGACGGTGGAGGAGAACCTGGAGCTGGGGGCCTGGACCCGGGAGGACCGCCGGGCGGTCCGGACCAGCCTGGAGAAGGTGTACGAACTCTTTCCGCGGCTGGCCGGGCGGCGCCGGCAGGTGGCGGGGTCCTTGAGCGGGGGGGAGCAGCAGATGCTGGCCATCGCCCGGGGCCTCATGGCCGCGCCCAGGCTCCTGCTCCTTGATGAGCCATCCATGGGATTGGCCCCCCTCCTGGTCAAGGCCATCTTCGACACCATCACGGACATCAGCCGGGCCGGGACCACGGTCCTGCTGGTGGAGCAGAACGCCCGCCAGGCCCTGCGGATCTCCGACCAGGCCATCGTGCTCTCCCACGGGCGCATCTTCCGGGCTGGGCCGAGTCCAGAACTGCTGGCGGACCCAGTAGTTATCGAAGCCTTCCTGGGGAAGCCGGAGTAGAGCCGCCCGCCGCCGGGGCAGGCCGCATTCGGCCTTGCAATCCCAGCAGATGCATGGCATTCTGGTCAGCCTTGTCTTGGGCTCCGCAAGTGCGTGCGGCCATGCCGGCCCCCGCCGCCCAAGCCTCCTACGCGAGGATGTCATGTACGCAGTGATCCAAACCGGCGGCAAACAGTACCGAGTGGCCGAGGGCGACGTCGTCCGGGTCGAGCGGCTGGAACAGGAACCCAAGGAGTCGTGTACGTTCGAGCGCGTGCTGCTGGTGGACAAGGACGGCGACCTGAACGTGGGCAAGCCCACCATCCCGGGCGCCACCGTGACCGCCGTGGTGCTGGCCCACGACCGCGCCAAGAAAGTGTTCATCTTCAAGAAGAAGCGCACCACCACCTACCAGCGCACCCAGGGCCACCGCCAGGGCTACACCGAAGTGCGCATCACCGGCATCCAGGCCTGATCCCCCATCCGAACAGCTAGCGAGGTTTTGTCATGGCACACAAAAAAGGCGTAGGCTCCAGCCGCAACGGTCGCGATTCCCATGCCCAGCGCCTTGGGGTGAAGGCTTTCGGGGGCCAGCTGGTGACCGCCGGCTCGATCATCGTCCGCCAGCGGGGCACCCGGTTCAAGAAGGGCGTCAACGTGGGGATGGGCACCGACCACACCCTGTTCGCCAAGGTGGAGGGCAAGGTCCGGTTCCAGGACAAGGGCCAGCATGGCCGATTCATTCATGTGGATCCGGTCGAAGCCTGATCCGCTGCCATCTCCCGGGGCGCGCGGCCACAGGGGCTTGCGCGCTCTTTGCTTTGCTGGAAGGAAGCATGGATGTTCCTTGACCATCTGAACCTCCACCTGGAGGCCGGGCACGGCGGGGCCGGAGCCACCAGCTTCCGGCACGAGAAGTTCGCCGAGAAGGGTGGCCCCGACGGGGGCGACGGGGGGCAGGGCGGGTCCATCTCGTTCCGTGCCGACCGGGGGCTGAACACCCTGAACCCGTACCGCAACCAGCGCATCTTCCAGGCAGGCCGCGGCCAGCCCGGATCGGGCGGGCTGTGCCACGGCAGCGACGGGGCCAGCATCGTGCTGGACGTGCCCCCGGGCACCGTGCTCCGGGACGCGGCCAGCGGCGAGCTGCTGGCCGAGCTTCTGGAGCCGGGGCAGACCGTCTGCGTGGCCCGGGGCGGGCGCGGCGGACTGGGCAACAACCAGTTCAAGAGCCCCACCAACCGCACGCCGCGCCACTCCCAGCCGGGGGAGGAGGGCGAGGCGCGGGACGTGGAGCTGGAGCTCAAGCTGATCGCCGACGTGGGCCTGCTGGGTTTCCCCAACGCCGGCAAGTCCACCCTGGTGAGCCGGGTCTCCGCCGCCCGGCCCAAGATCGCCAACTACCCGTTCACCACCCTGGAGCCCCAGCTGGGGGTGGTGCCGGTGGACGAGCTGGTGAGCTTCGTCATCGCCGACATCCCGGGCCTGATCCAGGGGGCCGCCGCCGGGGCGGGGCTGGGCATCCAGTTCCTGCGCCACGTGGAGCGCACCCGCATGTTGCTGCACCTGGTGGACCTGGCCGATCCCATGGTGGAGCCCGAGGACGCGGTGCGGATCATCCAGGGGGAACTGCAGGCCTTCTCCAAGGTGCTGGCGGCCAAGCCCTGCTGGCTGGTGGGCACCAAGCTCGACGCGCTCCAGGACGAGGACCGGCGGGCGCGGTTCGAGGCCATGTGCCGGGCCCGGGGACAGGAGCCCATCCTCATCTCAGGGGTCACCGGGCAGGGGATCCGCCCCCTGGTGTTCCAGGTCGCCGAGGCCCTGGCCGCCCTGGAGCGGGCCTGACCGCCATGCGTGTCGGCCTGCTGGGAGGCACCTTCAATCCACCCCACTGGGGGCATCTCAAGCTGGCGCAGATCGCCCTGGAGCACCTGGAGCTGGACCAGCTGCGTTTCGTCCCCACCGCCGCGCCGCCCCACAAGGCCTTTCCCGCCGGGGACCCGGACGGCGCCGTCCGCATCCGCCTGCTGGAGCAGGCCCTGGCCGCGGCCGGGCTGCCGCCCCGGGTGGAGACCCTGGAGGTGGAGCGGGGGGGCCGGAGCTTCACCGCCGACACCCTGGAGACCCTTTCGGTCCGGGAGCCGGGGAACGCCTGGATCTTCCTCATGGGCAGCGACATGCTGTCGGGGTTCCCGCGCTGGCGGAACCCGGGGCGCATCCTGGAGCTGGCGTCCCTGGCCGTGGCGCCCCGCCCCGGGGAACCCGATCCGGAGCGGATGGCCCTGCCCGGTCTGCTGGTGGGCCGGGTCCGTCCCCGGTGGTCCGGAGCGCCGGGCGAGCTGGTCTGGCTGCCGGGCACGGGGCTGGACCTTTCGTCCCGGGATCTGCGGGAGGAACTGGCCCGGGGCCGCGCCCCCGAAGGCATTCCACCCCAAGTAATGGCTGTGATTTTGCAGGAAAAAAGGTACCGTTAGATCTGCATGGGAGTTCCGATGAACCTTGACCGACGGCTGACGAGCGTGGTTGAAGCAGCGCGCTCGAAGAAGGCTTTCCGGATCCGGTTGATGGACGTGAAGGGCATCGCCAGCTTCACGGACACGTTCGCCTTCATGAGCGGCGGAAGCGACCGCCAGAACCGGGCCGTGGCCGAGGCCATCGAACTGGCCCTGAAGCGGAAGGGGGAAAGGCCCCTGTCCACCGAGGGCGCCGAGAACGGGAACTGGATCCTGCTGGACTACGGGGACCTGATCGTCCACATCATGGACGAGGACACCCGGAGCTTCTACAACCTGGAAGGCCTCTGGAACAGCGGCCGGGAGCTGGAACTCCCGGCCGAGGCCCCGTCCGCCGCCGTCCAGGCGTCCGTTGCCCAGTCATCCATTGCATTGCTCAACAATCAATCCGAGGGGTAGTGCCATGCTCAATCAGCACAGCGCGTTCGATGCCATGCAGGCCCGCTTGCGGGTGGCGGCGGAGCTGTATGGCCTGGAGGACGCCCTCTTCCAGGTGTTCATCGCGCCGATCCGCTCCATCATCGTCAGCTGCCCGGTCCACATGGACGACGGCCGGTGGGAAGTGTTCACCGGCTACCGGGTGCAGCACAACGTGGCCCGCGGCCCGGCCAAGGGGGGCATCCGCTACGATCCCCGGCTGACCCTGGACGAGGTCAAGGCCGGCGCCGCCTGGAACACCTGGAAGACCGCGGTGGTGGACGTGCCCTTCGGCGGCGGCAAGGGCGGGGTGATCTGCGACCCCATGGCCATGAGCGAAGGCGAGCTCGAACGCCTCACCCGGCGCTACATCGCCGAGATCATGGACCTGCTGGGCCCCGACCGGGACGTGCCCGGGATCGACATGGGCACCAACTCCCAGGTGATGGCGTGGGTGCTGGACACCTACACCATGCACACCCGCCAGACCCAGAACGCCGTGGTCACCGGCAAGCCCATCTCCCTGGGGGGCAGCCTGGGCCGGACCGAGGCCACCGGGCGGGGCATCCTCATCTCCGCCCGGGAGGCCATGCAGCGCCTGGGCAAGCCCCTGGCGGGCGCAACCCTGGCGGTGCAGGGGTTCGGCAACGTGGGGTCCCAGAGCGCGCGCCTGCTCCACGAGGCCGGGGCCCGGATGGTGGCGGTCTCGGACCTGAAGGGGGCGATCCGCAACGACCGGGGCATCGACACCCACGCCCTGCTGAAGTACCACGCCGAGGCCAAGACGGTGGTGGGCTTCAAGGGCGCCGAGCCGATGGAGCCCCGGGAGCTGCTCACCATGCCGGTGGACATCCTGGTGCCGGCCGCCACCGAGAACCAGATCACCGAGGACAACGCCGCCAAGGTGCGGGCCAAGGTGGTGGTGGAAGGCGCCAACGGCCCCACCTCCCCCGAGGCGGACCCGATCCTGCTGGACAACGGGGTCCTGGTGGTGCCGGACATCCTGGCCAACGCCGGCGGTGTCACGGTCAGCTATTTCGAGTGGGTGCAGAACCGCCTGGGGTTCTACTGGCGGGAGCGGGAGGTCAACGAGCGGCTGGTGGAATACATGACCCACGCCTTCCAGGCGGTGTTCGCCACCACCGACAAGTTCAAGACCAATCCCAGGATCGGGGCCTACATCCTGGCCCTGGACCGGGTCAGCCAGGCCATGCACGCCCGCGGCTTCTACGCCTGAACAAGGCAAATATCAGGCCCACGGGGACCCAAGGGTATATAATTAATAAATACCTGGGCCCCCGGCATGACCAACCTCGCGCCGATTCTTGCGACCCTCAAGACCCACGGCCGCAGGTGGCTGGGGTGGAGGACCCTGGCCTGGACCGGGCTGGCGGCGGCAGTGCTCTACCTCATGGGGCTCCGGGACCACACCCTGTGGGACTACCATGAGCCGTACGTCGCCGGGATCATCCGGGAGATGGCAGCCAGCGGCAACTGGGTGGTGCCCACCCTGAACAGCCAGCCCTACCTGGAGAAGCCCCCGCTGTTCTATGCCATGGGTGCCCTGGGCTGCCGGCTGTTCCGGACCTTCGAGCCCTGGGCGATGCGCCTGCCGTCGGCCCTGCTGGCCATGGCCACGGTGGTCTGGGCCACGTTCCTGGGCTGGCGGCTCAGCTCGGCCCGGGCGGCGGCCTGGGCCGGGTTCATGGTGGCCACCAATGCCCTCTTCTTCGAGGTGGGGCACATGGCGGTGGTGGACATGACCCTCACCGCGGCGGTGAGCTTCGCCCTGGGACTGGCCTTCCTGGCCATCGTGGAGCCGCCCTACCGGGACCGGTGGCTGCCCTGGTTCTGGGTGAGCGTGGGCTTCACCTTCCTGGCCAAGGGGGTGTTCGGCCCGGTCCTGGTGTGGGTGCCCCTGGCCCTGCTGTTCGCCCTGCGCAGGGACCGGGAGCTGGCGGGCCGGTTCCTGCGCCCCAACTGGGGCATGGCCGTGGCCCTGGCGCTGTTCCTGGGCTGGGTGGTGCCCCTGGCCCGGGAGGGCGGGCGGGAATTCCTGGCCGAAGTGTTCCTGCGCAACACGGCCGGGCGATTCTTCGACGATCCCAGCCTGGTCGCCCGCACCGCCCGCCTGGGGGAGCATACGGAACCCTTCTATTTCTACCTGCTGCGCACGCCCGCGGGACTCCTGCCCTGGGCCGCGGTCTGGTTCGGGGGCCTGCTGGCGACCCTCCCCCACCTGCGGGCGCCGGTCCTGGACCTGCGCCGGACCTTCCTCCCCATCGTGTTCACCCTGGACCTGGCGCTGCTCACCTTCTCGGCGGGCAAGCGCATGGTGTACATCCTCCCCATCCTCCCGGTCACCCTGGTCCACGCCGGCATCTGGCTGGACCTGCAGATGCCCAAGGGCCGGGCCCGGGCCCGGACCGGGATCCGTTGGGTGCTGGGCTGCACCGTGGGTTTCATCGCCTTCCTGGGGATCGTCCTGCCCTGGATGGTGGCGGTCCGGGCCGGCCTGCACTATGGCCTGGCCCTGGCGCTGAGCACCTTCTCGGCCGCCCTGAGCGCCCTGGCGGCGGCCTTGCTGGCCCAGCGCCGGCTGGCCCGGGTGATGGACCTGTCCATGATCCAGTGGACGGCGTTCCTGGTGTTCTTCATGGCGGTGGGGGTGCCCGCCCTGGACCGGGAATGGCGGCCGATCCTGGAGCCGTTCCGGATCGCCCGCAGCCTGGAACAGGCCGGGGCCAAGGTCTACCAGGGGCGGCTGACCGAGACCCAGCTGGGCTACGCCAGCCTGGAACTCCGGCACGCGCTCCCCCCGGTGGACACCCCCGAGGCGGTGCGGGCGGTCCTGGAAGCGCCGGAACCCGCGGCCCTGCTGCTGGAGCCCACCCTGTACTGGAAGCACGAGATCCAGCCGCGCGCCTTCCCCGGGGTGGAGGTGCCCCTGGCGGCCTCCCACTCCAGGGAGATCTGGTACCGCACTCCGGTCCTGGTGCTCAATGCCGGCGCCTGGCGGCTGCACCAGCCCTGAGGGGTGCCGGGGCCAGGCCGCGCCGGCCTGGGCCGCGGCCGCGGCGGTGCTGGCGGTCCAGCCCCAGCCTGGCAACCGTTACGGCGCTTGCGCCGTCACGGTTGCTTGTGCCTGGCATGGGCGCCTGATTCCGGAGGGGCCTCACGGTGCCAGTTTCTCCTCCCTGTACGTCCAGGGCCATCACCGACTTGGTGTACCGGGGAAGGTTTCTGCCACTCGTCAGGAATGTGCTTCGGCCGATGGGCAGGTCAGCCTATGACGACATCCGCATGGGTCCTGAGAAAAACAATGACCTTGCAACGCCGGGTGGACCAAGTCAGGAACCTTGACGCCATGGGCGGCATACCAGGAGACCGGCCCAGGCCCGGCCAGGGTCGAGCTGGAGGAGATCCCCGCATGCGGACCAGCGCCCGCCCACGCTCCAGGAACCTCACCGCCGCCCTCGCCCTGCTCCTCGGCGTCCTCTCCCCCGTTCCGGCCCTCGCGGCGATCCTCCACGTGTCCGCCCGGATCGAGGATGGCCGGGCCCGGCTGGACCCGGCCCTGTTCCTGGACCGGGAGCCGCTGCCGGCCCCGAAGCCGGGCCCTCTCACCCTCCGGATCCTGGACAGCTCCGGGACCGTGCTGGCTTCGGTGGCCTTCGCCGCCGGCACCGCCTACGCCGCCGAGGAGGGCGGCTGCCGGCGGCTGGACGGCCTGATCAGCCTGACCGTGTCCCTGGCGGACGCCGCGGCCGACCGCATGGCGGAGATCCGGGTGCTGCGGGGAGAACAGGAACTGGGGGTGCTGAGGTCCACCGCCTGGCAGCCCTCCAAGGTGGCCGGGGAAGTGCAGCGCCCCGCGCCGGTGGTCCCCGGCCGGGAACCCCGGGCGGTGGCCCTGGGCGGGGGCCGGGTGCGCCTGACCTGGGATCACGCCACCCATCCCCAGGTGATCCTCAAGGACCCGGACGGGAGCATCGCCGGGTTCCTGCGGGGCGGGAGCGCCGAATTGGATACCGACCGCCGGACCCTGGACCTGGACCTGATGGACGGGCTGCGGCGCCTGCCCTGGCGGGTGGAGGTGGAGGACCCGTCCCGCTGAGGTTCAGAACACCCGCAGGAAGGCGATGAAGCCGTTCACCGAACGCACCCCCGGCATGTCGCTGAGCAGTCCCACCCCCATGTCCACCCGCAGGAGGGTGAACCACCAGAACCCGGGCAGGTCCCCGGCCACGCCCAGCCCGGTGAAGGACCGGGTGCTGGGGTCGGCCAGGTTCTGGAACCGGGCGTAGTCCAGGCTGGTGGTCACCCGCAGGCTGGGGGCGGAGGGGAACACGAAGGCCGCCTTGGCGTAGTTCATCCGCTCGGCGCTGATGGCGTTGGTGCGCAGCCCGGCGATGCGGACGTCGCCGCCGACGCCGCCGATGTTCAGGGCCTGGAAGCGGTCGAAGCCCCGGCCCCCGGCCCAGCCGGTATCAAAGTGCACCCAGGCGCCCACCGGCAGCCGGTAGTCGTAGCCGGCGCTGGCGCCCCAGCGCCGGAAGCGCCCCTGGTCGGGCACCGCCTGCAGCGCCCCGGGGTCGCCGTAGACCCCGTCGGGCCGCTGCCCCTGGCCGTAGTACCCGGCCAGCTGCACCCCCCAGCGCTGCCAGGACAGCCGGCCCCGCAGCTCCCGGGTGACCCCGGAGGGGGGCAGGACGAACTGAGGGCTGCGGTACTGGGCCTGGGGCGCCTGGCAGAAGCTGTCCTGGCGGAACCGGGCCTGGCCTTCCAGGCGGAAATCCTCCACCAGGTCCCGGCCCAGGCCCAGGTTCAGGGTGGCGGTGCGGCGGCCCACCGCGTCGGTGTCCGCTAGGCGGCCGTTGACGATGGGGCGGTCGGTGGTGGTCAGGAGCAGAGACTGGGTGTCGGCGGAGGCGTCGAAGCCTCCGCCCAGGGGCACGGTCACCTGGCCCAGGTTGTACACCAGGGCGGTGAGCAGGCTGACCTGGATGTCCCGCTGGAAGGCGTTCAGGTCCGTGTAGAAGAACCCGGCCAGGGGGAGCACGGGGGAGGGGAGGGTGGGATCCACCAGGAGCAGACCGCCGATGGCCCGCACGGCGGTGCGGGGGTGCTCCTCGGTCCTGCGTTCCCCGCTCTTCTGCTTGTTGAAGTAGCGGATGCCTTCCACGGTCTGCTGCATCATGGTGCCGCTGGAAGCCCGGGCTGCCTGGCGCGCCGATTCGAACCCAGGGTCGTCCACGCGGAAATCCGAGTAGACGAAGGTGCGCTGCACCTGGGTCGTCCGCCCGTCCAGGAGCCAGCGCTCGGTGCTGGCGGACTTCACCATCCGCCAAGGGCCGCCGGCATCGCCGTAGGTGAGGGTGCGCTGTTCAGACTTGACGATTCCCGGCAGGCCGGAACGCTCGCTGCGCTCCTCCACCACCCGGCCGGAATCTTCCCGCACCAGCAGTTCACCCCTGAACAGCAGCGGATCCGCGTCCACCGGCTCGAACCGGATCCGCCGCAGCCCTGGGCCTCCGGATCCGCCGTCCCGGTAGCGATAATGCTCGGTGAGCCCCAGGGCCACCGGCGGCGCCAGGCCGGCGCGGCTCTCGATGATGGGCAGCTGCAGCCCGGGGCCCAGGTTGGCCTCCACGCCGTTGAAGCGCACCTGCTTCTGGAGGACCTCCTCGGGTTCGCCCGCCTTCTCGAAGAAGGTGAAGGTGTAGCCCAGGTCCGCCCCGGGCCCCTGGTCCGCCTGGATATGCAGGTCCACGTCCAGCCTTCCGGCAAGGGTGCGGAATCGCCGCCGGTCGGCCACCAGGGCGGCGCGCATCCTGGCCAGCAGGGCCCCCACTTCGTAGGTCTCCTGGGCGGTGACGCTCACCGCGTGCCGCTCGGCGGGAAGCGGCGCCGGGCTCCACGCCCCGGCCTGGAACCGCCAGCGCAGGGCCTGGGCGTCCCCGGGCCGGCGCAGGGTCAGGTCGCCCAGACCGCCCTCCACCTCCGTGTAGCCCGGGGGCACGAGGGCCGCCAGGCGTTCTGCGGGTCCTCCGGGGGGCGCCACCAGGCGGCCCCCGTCCCCCATGAGTTCGGCCAGCTGGGGCCCGGGGTCGGCCGGGAGCCACAAGGTCCAGGGCCGTCCGGGGAACTGCGTCTGCGCCGCCATGAGGCGTTCCCGCCACAGGGCCGGATCCGGCCCCAGGTCGTCCGGGAGCAGGGCGCCCCCCTGGACCGCCCCCCAGGCGGTCTCGTCCTCGATGGGGGCGCCTTTGGGGTCGAAGGCCAGCAGCAGGGTGAGGGAGGGATCCAGGGCGTGCAAGGCCTGGGCGGCCGCCAGCAGCATAGGCACCCGGTCCGCCCCGCCCGGCAGCAGGATCCGCACCGCTCCCGCCCCCCGGTACGGGGCCACCTTGGTGGCCCAGGCCTGGTGACTGGCTTCCACCTGGGCCGGGTCGCGGGGATCCCCTGGCAGCCAGTCCGCGGCGGTCGCCCCGCCCAGGTCCAGGACGTCCGGGAGGGCGGCGCCGATGCGCAGGGGGGCCTGGGCCGGCAGCAGGGCGCAGAGGAGGCATGGGACCAACAACCTACGCAAGGCGACTCCAGGCTTGGGTGGGTTAAATCTTAGTGTACCGGCTGGGGCTTTTCCGCTTCGAGGCTATCCTTACCTTTGTCCTGGAAGTCACTCATGCGTTACACCGTGAAATTTGCAACTGTGGCCGGCGAGATCCTGATGCGGGATTACGAGGGCCACTCCGTGACCGAGGTGCGGGAGCGGGTCATGGCCGAAGGCCATTTCCCCATGGATGTGCGCCGGTCGAGCGCGGCCTTCCGCCGCAGCCGCACCATCGGC
Source organism: Holophaga sp. (assembly GCA_049508835.1). GTDB lineage: Bacteria > Acidobacteriota > Holophagae > Holophagales > Holophagaceae > Mesoterricola. The sequence goes on from JBELAL010000015.1 coordinate 29,550, forward strand.
AACGCGTCCCTGATCCTGTTCAACCAGGAGCTCCTGGCCCTGCTCAGGGCCGGCATCCCCCTGCTGCAGTCCCTGGAGCTGCTGGTGGGGCACGGCAAGGACGCCCTGCTGCGCAATTCCCTGGACCGGGTGGTGGAGCTGCTCAAGGAGGGCATGTCCTTCTCCGAGGCCCTGGAGCAGGCCGGGACCTTCCCGGCGGTGTACCGGGCCAACGTGGTGGCCGGGGAGCGCAGCGGCACCCTGCCGGAGGTCGTCGCCCGGTGGCTGGCCTTCCAGTCCTTCGCCCAGAACAGCCGCCGGCGCATCACCGAGGCGATGGTCTACCCCATGTTCCTGGTGCTGGTCATGATCATCGCCCTGGCAGTGATCTTCAACGTGGTGCTGCCGCGGTTCGCCGAGATCTACCAGGGCAGCGGGATCGAGATGCCCACGGCCACCGAGTACCTCCTGAAGATGGGGGAATTCGTGCGCCGGACCATCTACGCGCAGGCGGCCGGCCTGGTGGTCCTGCTGGTGTTCCTGCGCTGGATGTTCACCACCGAGGCGGGCAAGCGGATCTGGGAGCACATCCTGCTGGCCATCCCCAAGCTGGGCACCCTGTACCGCATGTATCACTCCTCCATTTTCGCCCGCACCCTGGGGGTGCTCCTGGCCGGCGGCATGCCGGTGCTGCAGGCCCTGGAGGTGATCCAGCGCACCACCCCCAGCGAGCGCATGCGGCTGCGCCTGGTCACCGTCACCGAGCTGGTCCGGGCCGGGTCCGCCCTGCATCTGGCCCTGGAGCAGTCCAAGCTGCTGGATCCCCTGGCGGTGGAGATGACCCGGGTCGGCGAGCAGTCCTCGGCCTTGCCGGAGATGCTCAACCACGTGGCCGACTTCTTCGACCAGGAAGTGGAGAAGGCCACCACCGCCGTCACCTCCCTGATCGGACCGGTGCTGATCCTGTTCATGGGCATCATCGTGCTGGGGCTGCTGCTGGCGGTCTACGTGCCCCTGTTCAACGCGGGGAGTATGGTGCGGTAGGCGTCACAGCAGGTAGGCCAGGGTGATGAGGTAGAAGCAGGCCAGCAGCACCGGCCAGAAGGCGAACTTGGCCACGGCGTTGTCGTCCCGGACCAGGAACGCCAGCTTGTCCTTGACCACCAACAGGGCGTCCAGGGACACCCATAGGACCGCCCCGTACATCACGAAGTAGAACCATTCCAGCCAGATCACCCCGTCGGCCACCACCCGGGCGCGGATGTTGAACTGGGCCACCACCAGGGAGAAGAACAGGGCGATGGTGGTGCGCAGGAGGTTGAGATAGTTGTAGCCGGTGGCCTTGGCCTTGTCGTCGGCCCGGGTGACGGCGAGCAGCAGGGCGAACAGCAGCACCGCCACCGACAGGATGGGAAGGAAGGCGACGATGGCGGGGCTGAGGAACCGGCGCTTCAGGGTGACGTTGTAGGACAGCTCCGGGGCGTCCTTCAGGCCCGGGAAGGCCTTCACCCCGAACTTGACGTTGTGGTTCTGCAAGGTGAAGGAGAAGTCCGTGGCCTGCACGTCCCACCCGGGCAGGCTCAGCTCCGGGTCCACCCCGGGCAGGGCCTTGGGGGTGGGGAGCAGGTAGGTCTCCAGGTCCGGCACCAGGATCACCGGGTCCAGGTAGCGTTCGGGCCAGATGCGCAGCCGGACCTCGTCCAGGTCGAACGGGTAGCGGTTGACATTGTCGTTCTCGACCCGGACCACCACCTGGAAGTGATAGTACTGGAGGAGCTTGTCGCCCTCCTCCCGCTCCATGGTGCGGGCTGCGCTCCCGGTGGTGGCCTCCGGGAACAGGATCCCCCGCCGCTCCGGCGGGGTGCCCTTCGGGAAGCGCTGCCAGGCCTCCCCGGTCAACCGGAGCAGTCCCGGCCCCGCCACTTCCAGGGTCTGCAGGGCCACCCCGGTGGGCACGAAGGTCATCTGCACCGGCTCTCCGCCCACCTTCCGGATCCGGTTGCGCTCCATGAACCGGTCCAGGTTCTGCCTGTCCATCACCTTGAACTCGCTGAGGGGATTGACGGTCGGCAGGTGGTCGATGATGCCGAACAGGGCGGCGCTGGCCAGGAGGATCGCGCCCGAGCACAGGCCGACCATCCGCCACGGGCCATCCCGGCCCGGCCCCGGCTTCAGCCCGGCCAGGATGACCAGGGCCGAGACCAGCCCCAGGGCCAGGGTGATCCCCAGCGCGCCCACCCATCGGGCCCAGCCGGGGGTCAGGCGGAGGTCGTCCTTCAGGAACACCAGTCCCAGGGACCAGGCCGGATCCCGCAGGTGGGCCAGGAACACCCAGGTGCGCTGGCCGGTGACGCCGCTGACGCTCTCGGTGAAGCCCCCCTGGCCGCGCGCGGCCAGGTCCGCCAGACGCAGGCGCCCGGGGTCCTGGGTCTCCTCCGCCACCTGGCGGATGGTCCTGCGTTCGTGGACCAGCTCCTCCCGGGGGTCGGCCAGGTAGACGCCCTTGGCCGACAGCAGGAAGCCGTAGCCGGTGTGCCCCAGGTCCAGCTGCCGGATGAGGGTCTGGATGTTGGCGAGTTCCACGTGCACGTTGACCATTCCGGAGGGCGCCGACGCCCCCGGCAGCCGGAAGGGCTGGGTATAGACCATGAAGAGGCCCTTCAACCGCTGGGAATAGAAGGGTTCGTTCCAGCCGGCGGCCCAGGGCTCGCGCCGGAACCACTCCTGGTCGCGGTACGGGACGACGGTTTCCAGGCGGTAGGGGCGGACCCGGGGGCCGTCCCGCTCTGCGGAGGGGCCGAACTCGCCCGGGCCCACCAGCCTCGGACGGAACAGCACGGAGATCCGCACCACCGATTCCGGGGCCTGCTCCAGGGCCCCGGCCACCGCCTGCTGGACCTGGGCGGGCGCCAGGGCGCCGCGATCCAGGGCGTCCGCCAGACCGTGGGCGAGGTCTTCCATGCCGCGGACCTTCCCGAGGATCTCCTCGGCGCAGCGGGCCGAGGTGTCCCGGCAGCGGTCCAGGGCCGTCCGCTCCACCCGCCAGGTGTACAGCCGGTAGCCCAGGAGCACGGCGGCCAGGGTCGCGCCCAGGACCCAGGCCAAGGTGCGGATGATGGTTCGTGTTCTCAACAAGGACATGAGGCCACCCGGGCCGGGTTCCCAGATTAATAAATAATTATTACTACCCTGAACCCGTTGGCAATGGGCTTCTCACCCCTGCCTTTTTTTTCATCCCCTTCATCCCCCCCATCCCCGGCAAAAATCAACCTTTGCATGTTGCCGAGGGTTGTCTCGTGTGCCCCATCCCAAAGCGCCGACCCATCCCAGCGAAAAGAAATTAAGCCGGGGATAAAGGAGATGAAAATTGCAAGATGAATTGGAGCCCCGGCAAGACCTCGCCCTGGGATGGGGTGGTCAATCTGTAGACATCCTCATTCCAAGGGGCCATCGGCGGACACAGCCGGGACCCCTACGAGCGGCATCACTTGTAGTGGACCTTCAGCCACTTGTTGGGATCCTGGGGCTGGGTCAGGTGGCGGATCTCGAACCCCAGCCGGGGGCCGTCGATGGTCCCGCCCACCGAGCCCAGGGGTTCCCCCTGCTTGAGGATCTGGCCCCGGGCGACCATGAGGGCCTCCAGGTGGGTGTACAGGCTGAAGAATCCGGCGCCGTGGTCCAGGATCACCATGGGGCCGAAGCTCTGGTACAGGTCGGCGAACACCACCTTCCCGTCGGCCACCGCCTGGACCGGGGCGCCCTGTTCCGCGGCGATGAGCAGCCCGCTCTGCACGGTCTTGGTGTGGAACAGGGGGTGCAGGTGCTCGCCGAAGCCCTGGGCCAGGGAGCCCGGGGTGGGCTGGGGCAGTTCCCCGCGCAGGGTGGCGAAGGCGGTGATGGGCTCGAACGCGTCGGGCCTGGGCTTGCCCAGCAGCTGGGCCAGCATCCGGTCCAGCTGGACCTCCTCCTCCTCCAGTTCGGCCTGGACCTCCTTCTGGCGGTTCTCGTCCTGCTTGAGCCCGTCCAGGAAGGTCTGCAGCCGCGCCTCGTGGACCTGGAGGCTGGCCTGGGCCTGGACCGCCGTCTGCTCATCCGCGGTCAGCCGCTGCATGGCGGCCTGGAGCTGCTGCTCCCGCCGGGCGAGGTCGCCCTCGAGGTCCTGGATCCGGCGCAGGCGCGTCTGCTCCTGGTTCCGGAGGTAGACCTGGAACCGGCCCTGGACCACGTAGTCCTCGAAGCTGGACAGGCCGGACAGGAAGGCCAGGTCGCCCAGCGGGCCCTGGGCCTGGAGCCAGCGCACCTGCCGGCGCAGCTCCATCCGCCGGGCGACGATCTCCTGGCGGATCTGCTCCTTGCGCGCGGTGATGACGGCCACCTCGTTCTGGGCCTGGTCCCGCTTCAGGCGTGCCGCCTCGGCCTGGGCCCGCATCCGGTCCGCGTCCAGCTGGATGGCCTGGAGCTCCACCAGCACGCCCTTGCGCCGTTTCTTGAGCGCCTCCAGCTGCTCGTCCACGGTGTTGAGCCGTGCCTGGACCTCTTCCAGGCGGTGCCGGATCTGGCCGGCGTCCGGCCTGGGCGCGGCCGGGGCCGCCGCGGGGGCGGCCTCGGCGGGGGCGGGCGGCTGCGCGGCCGGCTGGGCCGGTCCCGGAACGGGCGTCTGCCCGCCCAGGGCGCCCAGCCCGGCTGCCAGCAGCAGGGTTCGAGGGTTCAAGCGCGGCTCCGCTTGGCGGCCTTGGCGGGAATGAGCAGCAGGAGCAGGGCCAGGGCCAGCGGGACGCCCAGGTTGAAGGGCAGGGCGGACCAGCCCACCGGATCCGAAGGCAGCTGGCCGGTGGGAAGGGACTTGCCCAGCAGGGCCATGGTCTTTACCAGGGCGGGGGGCACGTCCAGGTCGCCCAGGAACTCGCCGCCCCAGGCCATGATCCGCCCCACCTCGGTCAGGCCGTAGGCCAGGAGGATGGCCAGGCCCCGGTTGGACCGGAGCAGGAGGCCCAGGGCGGTGGCCCAGAGCAGCAGTTGCAGGCCCAGCACCAGGGCGTTGAGGTCGGCCAGCAGCACCGCCGGCGCCAGGGGGTTGCCCAGCAGCCGCCAGCACGCGGCCAGCACCGGAAGCAGCGCCAGCTGGCCCAGGAACAGTCCGTGCACGAAGGCCAGCACGGTCCCGGCCAGCAGGCCCTTGAACCGCTCGCCCCAGCCGCCGGAGCTGAGCCATTCCCCCAGCGGGATGAAGCCGCCCAGCATCATCACCGCCGGCACCACCGTGTACACCATGCGGCCCAGGTTCTGGATGACGTAGGGCTTGGGATCCTCGAAGCCCAGGGGGATGCCGGTCCCGAACACCATGAGCTGGGTCCCGCCCTCCCCGAACCCCTGGACGCTGGTGAGCACCAGTCCAGCCAGGAGCAGGCAGACGCCGGCCCAGACCATGCGCAGCTTCGTGCTTCCAAACCGATCCATCGCCACTCCCGTCGGTGTCCCATGAGGGTGCCCAAAGTATATCGTTCCGGGTCCCCGTTTGCGCCGCGGCGCGGCGCGGAGGGATGGACGTGCCTCCGGAGAGATCGGAGAATGGGGTTATGAAGCTCATTATTTGGGATTTCGATGGTACGTTGGCCGACACCCGGCCGGTGATCGAGGCGGGCATGGAGCACACCCTGGAGACCCTGGGGCTGGATCCGGCGCTCAAGGAGGAGTGGCTCAAGTGCGTCGGGCTCCCGGTGGAGGAGGGGATCCAGCGCACCTTCGGCCACCTGGGGGTGCGCCTGGAGCAGGTGGTGGCGGCGTACCGGGGGTTCAAGCACGCGGAGCACGAGCATCTCATCAAGGGCTTCGACGGCATCACCGAACTCCTGGCCGAACTCCGGGGGCGGGGCCTGCCCATGGCCATCGCCTCCTCCAAGCGGGGGGAGCCCCTGCGCCGCCAGCTCAAGGTCCTGGGCTGGGAGGGGTTCTTCGATCCCCTGGTGACCCCCGACGAGGTCCGGGTCGGCAAGCCCGATCCGGAGAGCCTGCGTCTGTGCCTGGCGGCCCACGGCGTGGGCCCGGAGGAGGCGGTCATGGTGGGGGACACCCCGTACGACCTGGACATGGCCCAGCGGGCCGGGGTGCCCAGCGTCGCGGTGGGGCACGGCTTCTCCAGCCAGGCCGAAATGGCCGCCTACGGCCCCCGGGCCTACGCCCCGGACACCGCGGCCCTGAGGGACATCCTGCTGGCCTGGAGCGAACCATGAGCCTCTCCCACCTGGATCCCGAAGGCCGGCCCCGGATGGTGGACGTGTCCGCCAAGGCGGTCACCCGGCGCCGGGCGGTCGCGGCCGGCTACCTGGCCCTCGGCCCCGAATGCGCCGCGGCCCTGGAGACGGGGGGCGGCCCCAAGGGCGACCCCTGGACCACCGCCCGCCTGGGCGCCATCATCGGGGCCAAGTCCACCGGGCACCTGATCCCCCTGGCCCATCCCCTGGTCCTGGACGCGGTCCAGGTGGACCACCACTGGGACCCCGCCGCGCGGCGGGCTTGGCTGCGGGTAGAGGTGTCGGTGGAGGCCCGCACCGGGGTGGAGATGGAGGCCCTGGCCGGGGTCACCCTTGGACTCCTGGTCCTTTATGACATGCTCAAGGCTGTCAGCCACCGGATGGAGATCGGGCCGGTCCGTCTTCTATTGAAAGAAGGCGGGCGGCGGGGCCTGATCCAGGAACCCTGGGCGGACTGCCCTTGGAAATAACCTCCAAAGGTTCATTAAAATGCATTTCTGTTTGAACCGCCGCCGGGTCCTGGGGTAGCATCGAAGATCTTGCTCTGTCCACCATGGGGCCCGCCCCAGGAGGTTGCTTAGGCATCAATACCCGTCCGGCCTCCCGTATGAGGAGATCCCATGCGTACTATCCTGCTTGCGCTTGCCATCGTCATCTCCGCCATGTCCGGGAACCTCCAGGCCGCCCAGGCGTCCTCCCATAAGGCTTCCCATGTGCGCCGTCCGGCCGTCCACAAGGTCCACAAGGTCCGGAAGGGCGAATCCGCCGCCCGCATCGCCCGGGACAACGGGCTGTCGATGGAGCAGCTGGCCGCCCTCAACCCCAGGATCAACCTGGCCCGCCTGATGGCGGGCACCCCTCTGCGGGTGGGCGGGGCGAAGCGGGGCGCCGTCCTTCCCTTGCGCCGCCTGGATCCGGACCTGCTGGCCGGGAGGCGCCCCCTGCCGGAAGGGCCGGACGCTGAAAGGGCGAACTCCGGGGGAGCGGTTCCGCTCCTGCCGCCCACCCCGGACCTGGGGCCGGCCTCCCTGGTCCACCTGGAGCGCATCCTCCCGTTCGACCTGCAGCATTTGCCGCCGACGGGGACTGCGGTGCCGGACCGCAGCTCGGCCGCCCCCGCCTCCGCCAGCACCCCGTCCCTGGCCGGGATGCGCAAGGTGCTGCCCGAGGACGATCAGGCCGACGACCTGAGCGTGCCGGCCGCGGCGGGATCCACCGAATTCCAGCCGGCGGACCGGGACAGCCTCGACCTGCTCTGGCCGGTGCCGACCCGCACCATCAGTTCCGCCTGGGGACCGCGCATCCGCACCCGGGTGGTGCGGGTGAAGACCAGCACCCGCAACCGCAGGATCCTGCGCCGCTTCCTGGGCACCCACAAGGGGGTGGACCTGAGCGCGCCCATGGGGTCGGACATCTACGCGGCCCTGGACGGCCAGGTGGTCCTCTCCGGGCGGCACAAGCAGTACGGGAACTTCGTCGCGGTGGACCACGGCAACGGGGTGGTGACCCTGTACGCCCACTGCTCCCGGAATTTCGTCGAGGAGGGGCAGATCGTCCGCCGGGGCCAGAAGATCGCCGAAGTGGGGCGCACCGGCAACGCCACCGGCCCGCACCTGCACTTCGAACTGCGCCTGGACGGCATCCCGGTCAATCCCTTGCCCAAGCTCAACGACATGGAAGAGATCCCCGCCGAGATGGTGGCCCGGAACGAGGCCGCCGTCCCGCCCGAGCGCTGATCCGCACGGGCCGGAGCGCGAATGATCACTTGGCCCGGACTCCCTCGGTTGAGCCCATGTTAGGCTTAGGCCTTGCGCGGGTTTTCGAGGTGAGCATGGCGGCATTCCCTTCCCGGCTGCGCCTGGGCGCGGCGATCATCGTGACAGCGGGCCTGCTGGGCCTGGGATCGGGGTGCCGGAAGGGCTCCAGCGAAGCGCCCGGGACCGCGACCGTGGCCGGCACTGTCACGTTCACCCGGCAGACGGTGGCCTACGATCCCGCCACCGGCGCGCCCACTGGGCTGAACCCCACCGGCACGGTGCTGGTGGCCCGGAACGTCGAGGTGCGGGTGTTCCAGCTGGCCAACGACGTGGACCAGAACGGCAACCTGACGGCCACCTGGCGGCTGGCCGGGACCACCCTGACCGCCGCCGACGGCAGCTACAGCTTGAACGGGATCGCCTATGAGGGCTACCCCACCTTCGTGGAGCTGGACGGGGTGTTCCAGCAGGGGGTGGGCAACCAAGCCACCGTCAAGGTGGTGGCCGATCCCAAGGGGATGATCGCCAGCACGGTGCCCGAGCCCACCCGGCCCATCTACGTGTTCCGGGAGGACGTCAACGGCCAGCCGTTCACCGACCCCAGCGTCTTCGCCGCCGATCCCTCCCTGCTGGCCACCCTGACCGGCGACGTGACGGTGAACTTCAGCCTGGGGACGGGCGACACCTGGGCCACCACCGTGCCCAACTGGTACCAGGCCGGCATCGCCGCCTACCCGCCCAACACCGATCCCACCAAGCCGGTGGAGACCCTGGCCGTGGGCAGCAAGATCCTCGGGATCCTGGATTCGGTCTACTACTTCTCCTACTACTACGGAGACCCCACGCCCTCCCAGACCCCGGGCGGGGTGCTGGACCTGCACTACCATCCGGGGATCACCGAGTCGCCCCGGAGGTCCTTCACCGTCTACGACCCCACGCTGATGGCCAACGTGGCCTGGGATGGAACCAAGCTGCACTACTTCGGGACCTTGGCCGGCGGGCCGACCGTGGACGACGTCTGGGACCAGGGGGTGATCTTCCCCATGCTGGCCCGGAACTCCCTGTTCGGGCAGGGCAAGACCGCCCTGTTCCCGTACGGCCAGGGCACCCAGCCCACCCTGCCCCCCGCCCTGGCCCCGGACCTGGCGGTGGTGGAGGGGCTCAGCGACGCCATGGCCGCCACCCTGCTCCAGACCCCGTTCGTGACCGACCTCTCGGCCCCCGCCGGGCTGGTGGGCCGCGACATCCGGGTGTTCCCGGCCGGCGGGGGCATCTATTCGCCCGCCGCCCTGGCCGCGGCGGGCTGGCAGATCACCCTCGTGGCCAACGGCATCCCGCCGCCGGGCGACCCGTCCGCCTGGGGGACCCTGAACACCACCCCCTCCATCGTGCCGCCGCGGATCAACCCGGCGTACACCACCCGGTTCTACGGCCTGGTCACCCCGGCCGTGGAGATCCAGACCCAGGGCGGGCCGGCCCCGGTCCAGGTGGACATCAACAGCATGTGGGCCCAGCTTTCCCGCCTGCAGGAGAACCACACCGACGACCCGATCAACCTCTCGACCATCTTCTACGACAGCGCGTTGATCCCCGTGCTGGCGCCGTTCGGCATCGTCTGGCCCGGCAGCGAAGTGGTGATCCCCAACAATATCTATGGCTGGCCGCCGCTCGCCGCCTTCTGGGGCAAGGATCCCGATTCCTCGCTCCAGGCGCTGCCCACCTACACCCTGACCATGGCCGGGGATCCGCAGGTCCCCAACCCGGCGGTGCTGACCCCGAGCCCGGCCGACGTCTACCTGAACGTCGCCCAGAACGAGGTGGTCTACGGCAAGCTGGACCTGACCCAGGACCGGGCCTTCGCGGTGAGCCTCACCACCAGCCCGGCGACCCTCCCGGCCGGACTGCAGGTGGAGGTGGTGGCGGACGGGCAGATCCGGGAGCCGCTGGTGTTCGATGCCGCCCACACCACCTCCCAGTCCCTGATCCTGCGGGGGAACCCCACCCATCCCGACGACCCGGCCCGGCACTGGATCCGGGTCCGCCTGCTCGGCCAGGACCCCACCCTGGTCCCGGCCGGCGGGATCCAGGTCACGGTCAACCTGGTCAAGGTCGGCTGACCGTGGACCTCCAGTCCGCCCTTGCCCGGCTCCGCCAGCGGGCCCCGTTCGTGCCGGAGCTGGCCATCGTGCTGGGGTCCGGCCTGGGCGCCCTGGCCGGGTGCCCCGAGGCGGCGGCGGGCACCCCGGTGGCCTTCACCGACCTGGGCTTTCCGCCCCAGACCGTGCCGGGGCACCTGGGCCGGATGATCTTCTGCGAACTGGAGGGCCGCAAGGTGGTGCTCCAGGCCGGGCGGTTCCACTTCTACGAAGGCCAGCCCCTGGACCTGGTCACCGCGCCCATGCGGCTCTACGGGCGCCTGGGAGTGCCGGCGGCGGTGCTCACCAACGCCGCCGGGGCCATCAACGCCGGATTCCAGGTGGGGCAGTTGATGGTGCTCACCGACCATCTCAACTTCATGGGCGCCAACCCCCTGGCCGGGCCGAACCTGGAACCGGGCCCCCGGTTCCCGGACCTGACCGCCGCCTACGACCCGGACCTGCGCCGGCAACTGCACGCCGCCGCGACGGACCTGGGCCAGAGTCTGCGGGAAGGGGTCTACGTGGGCCTGTGCGGCCCCAGCTTCGAGACCCCGGCCGAGATCCGGGCCTTCCGGATCCTGGGCGCCGACGCGGTGGGCATGAGCACCGTGCCGGAGGTGATCGTGGCCCGGCACGAAGGCATGCGGGTCGCCGGCGTGTCCTGCCTGTGCAACATGGCCGCCGGCATGCTGCCCCAGCCGCTGACCCACCAGGAGGTCCTGGACGCGGGAGAGGCGGCGGCCGAGCGGTTCGAGGCCCTGATCCGGGGATTCGTGCGGGAGCTGGCGCTCTAGAAGACCCGCCGGAATTCCCCCGCCAGGAGATCCCTGACCTTGCCCACCGCTCCGGTCTCCAGATCCACCAGCTCCCGCTCGGCCATGGCCTCCAGGCCCTCGCTGCGCTCCAGGAACCGGCTCCGGTCCCGGGGGTCCCGTCCGCCCCGGAAGCAGCTGCGCCGGAACTCGGCCTCTGGGTCGCCCACGTGCAGGCCGCCCAGGCGGTCCTTGCGGACGAAGAAGGCGTTCACCCCGGCCAGGTCCGAGCCCAGGAAGGCGTAGCCCTTGCGCTCGCCCAGGCGGCAGAGCGCCCGGAGGGAGGCGCCGCTGTACTGGCAGCCGTCCCAGGTGAAGGCTTCCCGGTAGGGGATGGTCACCGCCTTCTCCGGCCCGAACAGGTTGTTGTACTCGCAGATGACGATGACCGGGTCCACCACCGTGAGGGCTTCCCAGACCCAGTAGTCGTTGCCGTCCAGGTCGATGCTCAGCAGGCCGATGGGACCGGTGATCCCGGCCGAACGGATGAGCTCGTCGATGTTGTCCCGGGTGATCCAGGCCGCCTGGGCCTTGAGGTCGTACTTGAAGAAATAGTCGCTGTGCCGGATCCGCTGGACGTTCCGGGGCGAGCCGTCCATGACCAGCCCGGACCAGTAGTTGTTGTACATGAGGAACCGGGTGTTGGACTCCTGGTAGTCCTCGACGCCGAACTCCACGAAGACCTTCTCCCGGATCTTCAGCTTCTGGACCAGGAACTGGATGATCCCGTCCTCGCCGAACTGGGAGAAGCACTTGAACTCGGTCTCCTGGATGGGTGTGGACTCGGGCAGGGCGCCCACGGCCCGGGCCAGGAGGTTCGCCTGGAGCAGGAGCTGGGTCTCGGCCCGGCCCTCCAGGGACTTTCCGCCCTGCCGGGCGGGGCGGACCCGCTTCAGGCCCTTCTCCTGGAGGTAGTGGCGAACGTTGCGTTCAATGGTCCTGGTCCAACCCATTCCTGATTCCTTCCGTTCCGCTTTCCTGAGGTACGGCTGAGGGTAGCATGCGCCTGCCGGGGCGGCCATCTGGCGATGGCCCCGGCCTCGCGGGCTGTCTAAACTGGATACGATGCCGAAGATCCGTGTGCTTTCCGACCAGGTCGCCAACCAGATCGCCGCCGGCGAGGTGGTGGAGCGGCCGTCCTCGGTGCTCAAGGAACTGGTGGAGAACGCCCTGGACGCCGGCGCCCGGCGCCTGGAGGTGCGCTGGGAGGAAGGCGGCAAGCGGCTGCTGGAACTGGCCGACGACGGCTGCGGCATGGCCCGGGACGACCTCTACCTGGCCCTGGAGCGGCACGCCACCAGCAAGGTGCGCACCGCGGACGACCTGGGCCACTTGGCCACCTACGGGTTCCGGGGCGAAGCCCTGCCGTCCATCGCCTCCGTGACCCGCCTGGACCTCTGCTCGGCCGAGGAGGACGGCCACGGCCACCGCCTGCGCTGCGAGTTCGGGGTGATCAAGGAGGTGCAGCCCGCCCCCCGGGCCCAGGGCACCACCGTCACCGCCCGGGACCTGTTCGCCCAGGTGCCGGCCCGCAGGCGCTTCCTCAAGTCCACCGACACCGAGCACGCCCACCTGTGGGGCGTGCTCACCCGCCTGGCCCTGGCCACCCCCCAGGTGCACTGGACCCTGCGCTCGGACCGGGGCGGCGACCTGGTGCTGCCCCCGGTGGCCGCCGCCGGGGCGCGCCTGGGGCCCCTGCTGGGGGAGCGCCTGGCCGCCCTGGTCCCGTTCCGGAACGGGGAGCCCCCCTGGACCCTGCACGGCTACCTGTCGCCCCCGGACCTGTCCTTCCGGGACCGCAACCACCTGTACTTGTTCGTCAACGGCCGGGCGGTGCGGGACCGCCTGCTGCTGGCGGCCCTGGCCGACGGGTGGGAGGGCTTCTTTCCCAAGGGCGCCTACCCGGCGGTGGTGCTGTTCCTGGACCTGCCCCCCGAGGCGGTGGACGTGAACGTGCATCCCACCAAGGCCGAAGTGCGCTTCCGGGAGCCCCAGCGGATCTTCCCCTGGGTGGCCCGGGCGGTGCGCGAGGCCTGGGACCAGTTGAAGGGGGGTCTCCCCTCGTTGCTGGACCTGCCTCCCCGTCCGGCGGAGCTGGACCTGGAAGCGGCCGGCCCAGGGCAGCCGCCGCGGCCGATGGCCGCTCCCTTCCAGCCCCGCCTTTGGTCCCGGGAGCCGGGCGCGGAGGAGGCCGTGGCCGCCCTGTCCGCGGCGTTCGCCCAGGACCGCCCGTATCCCGCCCCGGCCGAGGCGGGGGCGGCCGAGCCCCGGCCCGGCCCGGATTCCGGCGCTCCCGCCGTGCGCTACCTGGGGTCGTTCGAGTCCACCTACCTCCTGGTGGAGGTCCAGGGGGAGCGGGAGCCGGAACTGTGGATCGTGGACCAGCACGTGGCCCACGAGCGGATCCTGTACGAGCGCCTGTTCCGGCGGGGACACCGGCCGGCGGTGCAGCCCCTGCTCCCGCCCCAGGTGGTGCGGGTGGGGCCCGGGGCCCTGGCCCGGCTCGTCCCGTTCCTGGAAGAGTTCGCCCGGGCCGGGCTGGAGGTGGAGCCGTTCGGGGAAGACGCCCTGGTGGTGCGCGGCCTGCCGGACTTCCTGGCCGAGCGGGACCCCCAGGCCCTGCTGGAGGAATTCCTGGAGCGCCTGGACGCCCAGGGCAAGGTGGACCTGGACGCCTTCCGCCGGGAACTGAACGCCGAACTGTCCTGCAAGGCCGCGATCAAGAAGCACCACCCCCTCACGGCAGAACTTGCGCAGAAGCTGGTGGAGGACCTGCTGGCCTGCGAGGTTCCCCACACCTGCCCCCACGGCCGCCCCGTGATCAAGAAGCTCACCCGCACCGACCTGGAACGGAGCTTCGGCCGGAGAGCCTGACGGTGGCGGCAGGGGTTATATTGATTATTTTCAGGATTCGGTCCGAGGCCGATAAGATCATCAGACACTGCCGACACCCTTCTTGCCCTTCCCGGCCGCGGAGGCGCGACCCGCCATGACCCCAGACCCCATCGACCGACAACGCAGGATCCTGGTGACCGGGGCCACGGGGCTGGTGGGGTCCTGGCTGTGCCGCCGGCTCCTGGACGACGGCGCCCTGGTGGTGGCCCTGGTGCGGGACTGGGATCCCCAGAGCCAGCTCATCCGCAGCGGCGATGTGCAACGCTGCACGGTCGTCTCCGGGTGCCTGGAGGACTACCCGACCCTGGTGCGGGCCATCACGGCCAACGAGGTGGACACGGTGATCCACCTGGGGGCCCAGGCGGTGGTGGGCACCGGGTTCCTCAGCCCCCTGGAGACGTTCGAATCGAACATCCGCGGCACCTACAACCTGCTGGAGGCCTGCCGGATCCTGCGCGGCCTGGTGGAGCATGTGGTGGTCGCCTCCAGCGACAAGGCCTACGGTCAGCCCCTGGCCCTGCCCTACACCGAGGACATGCCCATGAACGGGCGCCATCCCTACGACGTCTCCAAGAGCTGCGGCGACCTGCTGGCCCAGACCTACGCCGACAGCTACGGCCTGAACGTGACGGTGGCGCGGTGCGGCAACATCTACGGCGGCGGCGACCTGAACTGGAGCCGGATCGTCCCGGGGACGATCCGCTCCGTCCTGCTGGACCGGCCGCCGGTGCTCCGGTCCGACGGCAGCTTCATCCGGGACTACATCTTCGTCGAGGACGTGGTGGATGCCTACCTCACCCTGGCCGAGCACGCCGGGCGGGACGGGGTGCGGGGGGAGGCTTTCAACTTCAGTCCCCAGCGGCCCCTGACAGTGCTGGAGATCACCCGGGCGGTGCTGGCGGCCATGGACCGCTCCGACCTGGAGCCGGTGATCCTGAACTCCGCCCGGGGCGAGACCCGGGACCAGTACCTGGACCGGGGCAAGGCCGCCCGGGTGCTGGGCTGGGAGCCGCGCTTCACCCTGGAGGAAGGCCTGGAGGCCACCGTGGCCTGGTACCGGACCTTCCTGCGGTGCGAACCATGACCCCCGCCGAACTGAGGGCCCGGATCCTGGACCTGGTGCGGGAATTCCACCGGGCCAACTGGCCCGGGCAGCCCTTCGTGCCGGGGGAGACCCCGGTGCCGGTGAGCGGCAAGGTGTTCGACGCCGAGGACGTGTGCAGCCTGGTGGACTCGGCCCTGGACTTCTGGCTCACCACCGGCCGGTTCGCCTCCCAGTTCGAGCAGGCCTTCGCCCGTTTCATGGGGATCCGCTTCTGCAGCCTGGTGAACTCGGGCTCCTCGGCCAACCTCCTGGCCCTCACGGCCCTCACCTCCCCGGAGCTCAAGGGCCGCCGCCTGGCGCCGGGGGACGAGGTGATCACCACCGCCTGCGGCTTCCCCACCACGGTCAACCCGATCATCCAGAACCGTCTGGTGCCGGTCTTCCTGGATGTGCGCATCCCCACCTACAACCTGGACGTCAGCCGCCTGGAGGAGGCGGTCGGCCCGCGCACCCGGGCCATCATGGTGGCCCACACCCTGGGCAACCCCTTCGACCTGAACGCGGTGATGGACGTGGCCCGGCGCCGCGACCTGTGGGTGATCGAGGATTGCTGCGACGCCGTGGGCGCCGCCTACCGGGGCCGGGGGGTGGGGACGTTCGGCCACCTGGCCACGGTGAGCTTCTACCCGGCCCACCACATCACCATGGGCGAGGGGGGCGCGGTGCTCACCTCCGATCCCCTGCTGCGCAAGCTGGTGGAATCGTTCCGGGACTGGGGCCGGGACTGCTGGTGCGACCCGGGGCGGGACAACACCTGCGGCAAGCGCTTCGGCTGGCAGGCCGGGGAGCTGCCCCACGGCTACGACCACAAGTACACCTACAGCCACCTGGGGTACAACCTGAAGCTCACCGACCTGCAGGCGGCGGTGGGGGTGAGCCAGCTGGCCAAGCTTCCGGACTTCATCGCCCGCCGGCGGGCCAACTTCGCCTGGCTGCGCCGGGCGCTGGAACCCCTGCAGCACGCCCTGGTCCTGCCCGAGGCCACCCCGGGCGCCGAACCCAGCTGGTTCGGCCTGCCCCTCACCTGCCGGGACGGCTCTTCCCAGACCCGCAACCAGGTGGTGCAGGCCTTGGAGGAGGCGCGGATCGGGACCCGGCTGCTGTTCGGGGGCAACCTCCTGCGCCAGCCGGCCTACCGGGACGTGCCCCACCGGGTGGTGGGCAGCCTGGACGAATCCGACCGGGTCATGAACAGCATGTTCTGGCTGGCAGTGCACCCCGGCCTGACGGAGCCCATGCTGGAGCACATGAGCAGGACCCTGGCCCAGATCCTGGGGACCGTGGCCGCCACCGAACCATGAGCGCCCTGTTCAGCCTGGCCGCCCTGCCCCGGTTGACTTTCGTGGACCCCGAGGGGGGCGAGGAGGTCCTGGACCTTCCCCGCTGCGGCGCCCGGATCCAGGCGGCGGCGGACCGGGTCTCGGCCGCCTTCCCCCCGGGCGCGGCGGTAGGGCTGATCTTCCGCACCGGGCCGGAGCTGGTGCTGGCCTGGCTCGGGGTGATGCACGCCGGGCTGGTGCCCTGCGTCCTGCACTACCCCACCGAGAAGCTCAGCAAGGACTACTGGCGGGAATCCATCCGGCACACGGTGGAGGCGTGCGGGCTGCGCGGGCTGGTCCTGGCTCCGGAACTGGCGGGCACCGGCCTGGACGGGCCGGCCCTGGCGCTGGACGGGTGCCGGGAGGAGACGCCGTTCCGGGGCCCCTTCCCGGAGGAGGGCTCCATCCTGCAGCTGTCCTCCGGCACCACCGGGTTCAAGAAGGGCATCGTGTTCAGCTTCGGCCAGCTGGCCCGCCATGCCGAGGCGTACAACCGGGAACTGGGCCTTGGCCCCGGGGACTGCGTGGTGAGCTGGCTGCCCCTGTACCACGACATGGGCTTCGTGGCCTGCTTCCTGATGCCGCTGATGCTGGGCGTCCCGGTGGCGATGATGGACCCGGTGGCCTGGGTGCGCCGTCCGGGACTGCTGTTCGACGCGGTGGAGCGGCACCAAGGCACCCTCTGCTTCATGCCCAACTTCGCCTTCGAGGTGATGGCCAGGCTGGGGGATGCCCGGCGCTTCCCCTCCATGCGCCGCTGGATCTCCTGCTCGGAGCCGGTCTACCTGGAGACCCTGGAGCGGTTCCGGGCCGCCACCGGCGCCGGTCCCGAGACCCTGTGCGCCTGCTACGCCATGGCCGAGAACGTGTTCGCCATGACCCAGAGCCGGGGACTGGAGACGCTCGAGTGGGAGGGGCGGCGCCTGGTGAGCTGCGGCCGGCCCATCCCCGGCACCGACGTGAAGATCGCGGACGGCGAGATCTGGGTGCGCAGCCCTCACTCCCTGCAGGCCTATGCCGGAGGCGGGGACGTGCGCGACCCGGAAGGCTACTACGCCACCGGCGACCTGGGGGCGCTGGTGGACGGCGCCCTGGCGGTGACCGGGCGCAAGCGCGACCTGATCAACATCGGCGGGCAGAAGTTCATGCTCAACGACCTGGACCTCCAGGCCGGGCAGGTGTTCCCGGATTCGGCCGGGCGGATCGCCGCCCTGGCCCAGTTCGATCCGTCCCTGGGCACCGAGCGGGTGCTGTTCCTGGTGGAGCGGGAGCGGTTCTGGGACTGGGCCCCGGATCCGGAGCAGACCCGGGCCCTGGCCGAAGCCGCCGGGCTGGAGGGGTTCCAGTGCCGGGCCGTGCCCCCGGCCTTCATCACCAAGACCTCCTCGGGCAAGATCAACCGGGCCAAGACCCTGGACGACTTCCTGACGGCGGAGCGTTCCCGCCAGGGGGCCGGAGAGGCGGTCTCGGCGGCCAGCCTCCGGGAGGACCTCGCCGCCTTCACCGGGGGCCTGCCCCAGGACCGGCCCCTGTCCGAGCTGATGGATTCCATGGGCCTGGTGGCGGTGCGCCTGGTCTGCGAGGACCACAGCCTCCCGTTCGACCCCGGCGCCACCCTGGCCCAGCTCCAGGCGGCCCGCCCCGTCCCGCCCGCGGAGGCCTCCGGGCGGGTGTTCTCCATCGTGGCGCTCATGGACGGCAACAAGCTGGGCTACGGCGCCCCCTGGAAGCTGGTGGACCCGCCCTTCCTGGCCGCCCTGGCCCGGGTCGCCGGCTGCCCCGTGACCTTCGAGCAGCTCACCGTCCCGCCCCTGCCGGTGCTCCTGTCCGACCTGATCTTCCACGACTGGTTCCTGCCCCGCGCCCCCGACCCCGCCTACAGCGCCTTCGCCGAGTGCATGGGCAGGGTCAAGCGCGCCAGCCTCCTGCTGCTGGACGACGAGGACAACTTCCGGCTGCCCCTGTTCTGCGTCTACCCCCGCCTGGACCACCGCTTCACCCACCACGGCCTGGCCGGGTTCCTGGGCCACCGGTTCACCCGCTACACCTTCAAGCACCACCTGCTGCCCCGGGAACCGGTGCTGGGCGCGGAGATGAAGCCCGCCCAGGTGCTCCAGGCCCTGGCCGACCTGCGCGCCTACCTGGGCAAGCCGGTCATGACCCTGGCCTTCCACCAGGATTTCCGCCCCTTCACCGAGGCCTGGGACTACCGGGAGTACCGGGCCTACGTGTCCGACGACGACTACACCGCGAACCCCATCGACCTGGAGCGGGTGCGGGGGGCCATCCTGGACTACGTGGTCCGGCACCAGGCCCGGTGCCCCCGGCCCCCGGGACCGCCGGAGAACCGCTTCATCATGAAGGATCCCCCCCACTTCTGCTCGTTCCTGGTCAACCCCAAGGCGGTGGAATGGGTGCTCACCCACTACAGCTCCTTCTGCCTCATGGGCGTCCCCTCCAGCGTGCCGTTCGTGGAGAAGGCCCTGCAGGCCCTGGGCAAGCCGTACTTCCGCTCCCCCAGCCTGGCCCCGGCCCGGGACGACTTCGACTGCGTGATCATGACCGGAGCTTCCGGAACGCCCCCCACCGACAAGCCGGTGTTCGACCTTGTGCATGCCGCCGGAACCTCCGGGAGGCCGCGGAACGTGCCCTACGAGGTGTTCCGGGAGTGCCCGCTGTTCATGTTCGGCGCGCCGGACTTCCTCCAGAAGCTGCGGCCGGAGTGCCTGGACATGCTGCCCCTGGGGAACTACTGCCTGAACGGGGGGCGGCTCAACCGCAGGCCGGAGTTCTTTGTGGAATGAGGCGGTCGATTTACGGTCGACTCCCAGCCCCCATCCCCGCCGCCACCTTGATCCGGCTCTGGGCCAGCCTCTGCCCGAACGGCCCGGTGAGCCCTTCCAGGTTCCCGGGGGCCGGGTTCAGCCTGGCGTGGACCGGGTACTCCCCCAGCACCTCCCCCAGCTCCACCAGGCTGTCCACCACCACCACGTCCGGGAAGGCCTGGCGCCCGGTGCCCAGGGCCAGTTCCACCACTTTGCGGGTGGCCTCCGCCCGGGTGAGCCCGGCCCGGTCCTGACCCAGGTACAGGATCAGCAGCACCGGCTCCCCGGGGCGGAAGGCGTCCAGGTAGCTGAGCACGGGTTCCGTCCAGCCATCGCCGCTCCAGTCGGGGTCCACCAGGAAGGCCTGGCGGGTGATGGGGGGCGGCGGGATGGGGACGAGGACCTGGGCCGGGTCCAGCCGGTACTCGGGGCCCAGGCCCAGGGCCTGGAGCATGGCCTGGGGGGAGGGATCCGGGAGCAGCCAGGGATAGGCGGTATCCAGCCAGGCCTGGACCTCGGGCCGCAGGGCGTTCCCGGGCGCCCGGTGGGCGACGGCGGCCACCGCCTGGGCGCAGGCCGCCAGCAGGTCCAGGGCGGGGTGGCGGGCCGGGTCGGCGTTCACCACCAGGTCGGGGGCGAAGGCGCGCAGGTCGGCCAGGAGGGGTTCCCGTCCGGGGAGGTCGCGGACGAACCGGTCCAGGTCCATGGATCGCCACTGGGGGCCGGTCCCCTCCGGCCAGGGGCTGGGGCCGGGGCCGTAGACCCGCAGCTGGGCCCGGCTCCCGGCCTGGAGCCCGTTGATCACCGCGGCCGCGCCCGGCTCGGCCGGGTCCCGCACCAGCACCGCGGTGCGCCGGGAGCCCCGGGCCACGAAGCCCAGGTCGGCGAAGCACAGGCGGGCGGGGTCCAGGGCCGGGGACGGGAGCCGGCGACCCAGTTGCAGGGCGGCGAAGGCCAGCTCGGCCTGGGCCACGTTCTGGGGCGAGTGGTAGGCGGAGAGGAGCAGGGTCCGGGCCTCCTCCCAGGCGGCCGCGTCCGGGGCCTTAACCCGCAGGGCCAGGACCGTGTCCTGGCTGGTGTTGCGGCGCAGCACGCCGATGAAGGCCCGGCGCAGCTCGGGGTCGTCGCTGAAGAACCGGTCCGCCAGGCGCACCCACCCGCGCAGGTCGTGCATGATGCGCCGGAACAGGTAGTCCCCGGTGCCCGTGTCCATGCCCACCCGGTTGAGCAGCAAGGTGTCCGGGAGCACCCGGACCCGCCCGTGGCGCCGGGCCAGGGCCAGCCCCATGGCCACGTGGGGCCAGCCGGCGGAGACGAACGCCCGGCCGTGGTCCAGGCCCTCTAGCCAGGCTTCCCGGCGGACCACCAGGACGCTGATGAACCCGAATGCGCCGGCCATGTACGCCGTGTGGTCCAGGAAGGTCTTCAGTTCGGTCTGGTCCTGCAAGGCCCAGTCCTGGCGGGGCAGATCCCGGTACCAGGCGCGCCGTTCCAGGGGGCGGTCCTCCATGGTCGCCTCCAGCGCGTGGATGATGTACAGGTCCCGGGGATTCTGCTGCACCTCCCCCAGCATCCTGGCCACCGCGCCGGGAAGGGGGGCATCGTCGTCACCCATGAGCCATGCATAAATTCCGGTGGCCTCCTGCACCACCTGGTTGAAGTTCTCGGTGTAGGTGTTCACTTCGTTCCGACGGATGCGCATGAAGGGGTGGCGGGCGGCCAGGGTCGAGAGGTGAGGCCAGGTCTCGTCCCGGCTGGCGTTGTCCGAAACCACCACTTCCACCGCGCCGGCCGGGAGGGCTTCCACCTGGGGCAGGATGGCGTCCAGGCATTTGCGGAGCCAACCGATGCGCTCGTGGGTGGGGATGCAGATGGACAGGATCGGGGTAGGCATGGGATTTCCGACAGGAAAATTGAATTGTGCAAGACGCGTACCAAGGACTCGCCCGGCCGGTCCGGAGCGGTGGAAGACCTCGATCAGGCCTTCCGTCCCTGGGCCAAGGACTTGACATGTATTAATTATTTTTTATCTTGAGAGCGGCTCCTCTCAGTGCCTGGGTTGTATCATCTTTTCCTTCGTTCCGGCGAGACGACGGGCAGGGGCCGGGCCGTCCAGAGGAGGAACACCCATGCGCACCGGAATCCTTGCTGTCCTGGCCGTCGCCTCTCTCGCCGGAGCGCCTCTGGCCCATGGACCGGTGGACGCCCCCGCCAGCCGGGTGGAGAACCGGTCGGTCAAAGCCTGGGGTGTGGCCATGGGGCATTGGGTCGCGGGGGAAATCCTGATCCAGAAAGCGAACGATCGGGCAGAAATCGCCCGCCTTCGGCGCGAAGGAGAGACCTTTGTGCTTGAAACCGGCCAGGCGATCGTCATGACGGTAAGGCCCACCCGCGGTCTCCTGGCGCTCCAGGTCGCCTTCCGCCCGGTGGACGGGACTGGGGGCTCCGCCAACATTTTCATCAGCCAAGGCAACCCGGGCGACCAGCACACCCTCAACGTCAACGACTCTCCGTCGGTCCAGGTGGACAAGGGGCTCTATGGCCGGTCCGCGGCGGGGCCGTTCGTTCTCATCCGATAGGACCTGGAGAAGGAAGGACGCGGCTGCGCGCAGCCTCATGGCCCGGTCGGCCCCGCTCGCCGGCACCTGAGGGCGGCCGCCGCCCAGGGTGCGTCGGGCGCGGTCACTGGATCCAGGTCCGGGCGTGGTCCTCCTGGGCCCGGGCGTAGGCGTCGTGCTGGCCGATGTCGGTCCAGTATTCCCGGATGGGGAATCCCACCACGTTGCGCCCGGCGTCCAGCAGCCACTGGATCAGGTCGGTCATGTTGAAGGGCCGGCCGCTCCGGGGGATGTAGGCCTGGACCGAGGGCTGCAGCAGGTAGATGCCGGCGTTGACCAGCATCGGCAGGTGCGGTTTCTCCTGCAGGGACTTGATCCGGGGTCCGTCGCAATCGACCACGCCGAAGGGCACCTCCAGCCGGCGCAGGTTCACGGCCACCGTCATGTCGGCCTCGTTCTCCAGGTGGAAGTCCAGCATCCGGTGGAAGTCCACCCGGGTGACCACGTCGCCGTTGACGACCAGGAGCGGCCCGCAGGAGCCGTCGATCAGGCCCAGGGCGCCGCCGGTGCCCAGGGGCTGGTCCTCGTTGACGTACTCAATCTCCACCCCGAACGCGGTGCCGTCCCCGAAGTGGTCCATGATCTTCTCGGGCAGGTAGTGGGTGGTCACCTTCATCCGGAAGATTCCGGCCATGCGCAGCTGGTGCACCATCCACTCCAGCACCGGCCGCCCGCCCAGCGGGAGCATGGGCTTGGGGGTGTCGTCGGTCATGGGCCGCAGCCGGGTGCCGAACCCCCCGGCCATGATCACCGCGCTCAGGTCCGGGGACGGCTGGGGCAGCAGGTCGGAGAGCAGGGCCATGTCCACCACCGAGCCCCCGGCGTTCAGCAGGGGCACCTGGCGGACGTGCTTGCTCTGCATGAGGGCCAGCAGGTCCATGGGATGGGTCCCCGCCGGGGCGGTGACGGCCTCGGGGTTGGGCATCCCCTTCTTGATGGGCAAAAGTTCCCGGGTGGGGGTGTCCAGAGTCTTTCCCGCCAGCAGGCCCCGGCGCACGTCCCCATCGGTGATGACGTTGATCAACCGACCGAGCTCATCGACCAGGAGGGCGATGCTGATCCTGCCGCTGCGGTCGATGCAGGCCACGAGGTCCCGCAGCGAGGCGTCCGGGCTGATCTGCAGGGTCTTCAGGAATGATAGGTTCATGACATCGACCTAGAATCTGACGGGCAACAGGACCGCTGGGTTGCCGACAACCATCTCATCGGCATGCACATTCCGGACCACCACCGCTCCGGCCCCCACAATCGCCCCGGCCCCCACCTCCAGGCCCTGGCGGACCACGCACCCGGCCCCCAGGAAGGCCCCGGCGCCCACCTGGACCCCGCCCAGGAGCAGGGCGCCGGTGGCGATGAAGACGTGGTCCGCCACCTGGCAGTCGTGCTCCACGATGGCCCCGGTGTTCACCACCACGTCGGCGCCCAGGCGCGCGCCGGGGTTCACCACCGCTCCGGCCAGGAGGGCCAGCCCGGGACCGTGCTGGGCGAAGGGGGAGAGGACCGCCCGGCGGTGGAGGATGTCCACCGGCTCCAGGCCGGCTCCCAGGGCCAGGGCGTACAACCGCTCGCGGCCCTGGGTGGAACGGATGGAGCCGAGTCCGATGAAGAAGCCGAGGGCGCCCAGGGCCCGGGCTTCCTCCAGGCGGTCATCACCGCCCAGGACCGGCACCCCGAACACCCGGGCGCCCTGCAGGGCCGGGTCCGGATCCAGGAGCCCCACCACGGTGACGGCGGGATCGGCCAGGAGGATGTCCAGCAGGGCCCGGGCATGGCCCCCGGCACCCAGGCCGACCACCTTGGCGACCGGCGGAACCGGAACGGCGTTCATTCCACGTCCTCCAGCCCGACCGGGGCGTCCCCCGGCAGATCCCGGCGCAGGGTCCGGCCCAGGAGCAGGGCCAGGCCTTCCGGCGGCAGCCCGGTCCCGGGGCGCTTGATGGCCAGGTGGCCAAACTCCAGGACCGTCCCCCGGGCCAGGTCCCGGGCCGCGAACACGCTCTTCCGGGCCGCCTGGGCCACTTCCCGCTCGCAGGGGGCGGGCTCCTTGCGCCCGTGGCCCAGGGCCGACTCCACCGTGCGCAGAGCCGCCACCAGGGCCCGGAACTCCCCGGGCTCCAGACTCCACGACTGGTCCGGTCCGGGCAGGGTCCGGTCCAGGGTCAGGTGCTTCTCCAGGACCGCGGCGCCCAGGGCCACGGCCGCCAGGGACACCTCCAGCCCGGGGGTGTGGTCCGAGAAGCCCACCGGGACGTGGAAGGTCCGGGCCAGGGTGGCCATGGCCCGCAGGTTGGCGTCTTCCGGCCGGGCCGGGTAGCTGGAGACGCAGTGCAGCAGGACCACCCGGTCGCGGCCCAGGGGGGCCAGGGCCGCCATGGCCCGCTCCACCTCCCCCAGGGTGGCCATGCCGGTGCTGAGGAGGACCGGGCGCCCTTTCCAGGCCACATGGGCCAGGAAGGGCAGGTTGGTGAGTTCCCCGCTGGGCAGCTTGAAGGCCGGGAGCCCCAGGCGCTCCAGGAGGTCGGCGCTGGCCTCCTCGAACGGGCTGGACAGGAACAGGATGCCCCGGTCCCGGCAGTGGGCCAGGAGGGCCCGGTGGGCCGGCTCGTCCAGTTCCAGGGCGCGGAGCATCTCGAACGCGGTTCCGGGGACCCGCTCCTGGTAGGACGCCTTGGGGGCCCCGGCGACCACCAGCCGTTCGGCCTTGAAGGTCTGGAACTTCACCGCGTCGGCCCCAGCCTGGACGGCGGCGTCCACCAGGCGGCGGGCCTGGTCCAGGTCCCCCCCGTGGTTCACCCCGGCCTCGGCGATCACCAGGCAGGGATGTCCCTCGCCCACGGGCCGGTCCTGGATGAGCACGACGGGTGGGGACACGTCACCCTCCTGGGTCGTCGAAGCGGTGCAGGTTGGCCTGGATCTCCTCCCGGGGAAGGAAGGGAGCCATATCCTCCAGGGGACGGCTCTCAAGGGTACCATCTTCTTTCTTGTAAGCACTAGCCTTAGGACTGACCGCCTGGTCCGGGGCGACCCGCACCTCGCATAGCACGGGCAGGGGACCGGCGAGGATCCGGTCCAGGTCCTCGCCCAGCCGGGCCGGGCCGTCGATGCGCGCGTAGCCCAGCCGGTACGCGGCGGCCAGGCTGGCGAAGTCGGGGTTGGCCACCCCGCTGCCCCGGTCGGCGCCCACGAACCGGCCTTCGAAGAACGCCTTCTGGGTGGCCCGGATGCTGGCGTAACCCTGGTTGTTGAAAAGGAATACGCAGACCGGCAGGCGGTGCTGGCCGAGGGTCAGCAGTTCCTGGACGTTCAGCTGGAGGCTGCCGTCGCCGGTCACCAGGACCACCCGCCGGCCCGCCGCGGCCACGGCCGCGCCCACCGCCTGGGGCAGGTCCCAGCCCATGGCGCCCCAGTTGCCGCTGTAGATGCCCCGCTGGCCGGGCCGCACCCGGAAGGCCTCGTAGTAGGAGACCACGTCCATGCCGTTGCCGGCGATCACCACGTCGTCCGGGCCCAGCCGCTCGGACAGGGCCTCCATGAACACGTAGGTGTTGACCGCCGGCCCCGGCGCCCGGTGCTCCGGCTCCACCGGGGGGTAGCGGGCCCGCCAGTCGGCGCAGGCGTCGGCCCAGCGCGGGTCCGGCGCCAGGGGCGTGGAGCCCAGGGACTCGCCCAGGGCGTCCAGGAACTCGCCCAGGTCCGCCTGCACCGCCAGGTCGGGCCGGATGACCTGGTGCTGCAGCTGGCCCGGGTCGATGTCGATGAACACCTTGCGGGCCCGGGCAGCGAACCCGGCCACGTTGAACCCGGTCTTGGCAAGGCACAGGCCGGAGCCCAGGGAGACCAGCAGGTCGGCGCTCTGCAGGGCGACGTTGGCGCGGCGCTGCCCGGCGGTGCCGATGACGCCCTGGTTGCAGGGATGGTCCTCCCAGAGGATGTCCTTGGCCGTGCAGGGCATGACGGTGGGGACCGGGAACCGTTCCAGCAGGGCCAGGAAGCGCTGCTCGGCGCGGGCCCAGTGGAGGCCGTTGCCGGCCACGAACAGCGGGCGCCGGGACCGCCGCAGCTCCTGGGCCACCTGCCCGGCCCCGGCGCGCAGGGCGTCCAGGGCGCCGGCATCCCGGGGCGGGACCGGGAACGGGGCCAGCTGGTCCTCCTCCACCAGGGCGTTCTGCACGTCCAGGGGCAGGTCCACCCAGACCGGGCCGGGACGGCCGGTGGTGGCCAGGTGCCAGGCCCGCTCAAGCTCCCGGCGGATGTCCAGGGGATCCAGCACGGTGACCGCGGACTTGGTGATGTGCCGGGCCAGGCCCACCACGTCCCCTTCCTGGGGGCCCTTCTGCCGGACCCGGCTGAAGTCGGCGATCAGGTCGCGCCGGACCTGCCCCGAGAGGACCAGGGTGGGCACCGAGTCCATCCACGCCCCCACCACCCCGGACAGGGCGTTCAGCCCCCCCGGCCCGACCGTGACCAGGAGCGCCCCGGGGGCGCGCCGGTACTTGGCGTAGGCCTCGGCGGCGATGGCGCAGGCCTGCTCGTGGTAGTTGCACCAGTAGCGCAGCCCCGGCTGGCGCCCCACCGAGTCCAGCAGGTGCATGATCCCGCCGCCGGAAACCAGGAAGATGTCCTCCACCCCGTGTTCCACCAGGAAGCGCGCGGCATAGTCGGAAACCCTGATCAGCCCCATGGGCCGCCCCCTTCCCGGCACCATCCGGCGGTGCGGAGGATCCCTTCGTCCAGGTCCACCAGCGCCCGGAGGCCCAGTTCCTGCTCGGCCCGGGCGGTGTCCGGCAGGTAGGCCGCCCGGAGTTGGCCCGGCGCGGGCCTTCCCGCCACCTGCACCTCCGCTTCCGGGGCGAGCAGGTCCCGGACCCGCCGGGCCAGCTGGAGGATGGAGCAGGGTTCCGCGCTCCCGACGTTGTACGCGGCCCCCGCCCGGCCCCGGGCCAGCAGGCCCCAGAACCACACGGCCGCATCGGCGCCGTAAAGATAGGAGCGCAGGGGCGCGCCGTCCCCCTGGACCCGGATCGGGCCGCCTCCCAGGGCGTCCCGGATGAAGTTGCCGATGGCGTAGTTCCGGCCCAGGGGCAGCCCCGGGCCCACGAACGCGAAGCACCGGGCGGAGACGAAGCCGGGCCCGCCTTCGGCCTGGCACGCGGCGCCCAGGGCCTCCCCGCCCCGCTTGGCCGCGCCGTAGGCCTGGGTGGGATCCAGGGGATCCGGAGCTCCGGGCCAGGTCTCCGGCACCCGTTCCGGCGGGGTGGGACCGTAGACGGCGCCGGAACTCAGGAACAGGAATCGGGCGGCGCCCGCGCCCCGGGCCAGGTCCAGCATCCGGCGGCAGCCCAGGAGATTGTTCCAGAGGGCCGAGGCGGAGGATCCGGCCGCGACCGCGCCGTGGATCACCGCATCGAAGGGGCCCGGGGGGAACGGGAAGCCGGCCTGGTCCCCGCCCAGGAAGGACAGGCCCGGGGGGAACGGGAAGCTGCTCCAGCGCGCCGGGTCCCGGGTGAGGGCCACCAGTTCCCCCCGCACCAGGCCCTCCGACCGGGCCAGGGCCCAGCTCTCCAGCAGCCACCGCCCGAGGAAGCCGGTGCCTCCGGAGACGAACAGGCGGGCTCCGTCCAGGGCCTCCAGGTCGCGGCGGCCCCGCTCCAGGATGTGCCGCAGGTCGCGGTCGGGCAGCGGTTGCATGGTCAGCCCAGTGTATTTGATTTCAATCATGATCCGGTTCCGGGAAAATGCAGCCATGGCCAGCCCCAGGAAGATCTGCGTCGTCACCGGTTCCCGGGCCGAGTACGGGCTCCTGCGCTGGGTCATGGAAGGCATCCGGACGGACCCGGACCTGTCCCTGCAGGTCATCGCCACCGGTTCCCATCTCGCCCCGGCCTTCGGCTCCACCTACCGGGAGATCGAGGGGGACGGGTTCCGGATCGACCGCTCGGTGGAGATCCTGCCCGACGCCGACACCGCCGCCGGGGTGGTGGCGGCCATGGGCCGCGGCCTGGCCGGTTTCGCCCAGGCCCTGGAGGACCTCGGCCCCGACCTGGTGGTGGTGCTGGGGGACCGGTACGAGATCATGGCCGCCGCCCAGGCGGCCATGGTGATGCGGATCCCCCTGGCCCACCTGTGCGGCGGGGACGAGACCCCCGGCACCTACGACAATGTCATCCGCCACTGCATCACCAAGATGGCCGCCCTGCACTTCGTCACCCACCGGGAGGCCATGGACCGGGTGATCCAGATGGGCGAAGCCCGGGACCGGGTGTTCTGCTTCGGCGCCACCTGCGTGGACAGCCTCCTCCGGCTGGACCTGATGTCGCGCGGCGAACTCGAGGCGGACCTGGGCATCGCCCTGGGCCGGGAGGCGTTCGTCATCACCTTCCACCCCCTGACCCTGCGCCCGGAGGGTCAAGAAAGCCACCTGCGCGCCCTGTTCGCAGCGCTGGACCGCCTCCGGTCCGAGGGCGACCGGGTCCTGGTGTTCACCGGCAGCAACGCCGACAACGGCGGCGGCCGGTTCAACACCCTGATCGGGGAGTTCGCGGCATCCCGGGCGGACTGTCACCGCTTCGCCTCCCTGGGCCACCGCCGCTACCTGAGCCTAGTCCGATGCGCCGCCGCCGTGATCGGCAACTCCTCCAGCGGCATCTACGAAGCCCCTTACCTGGGCGTGCCCACGGTGGACATCGGCGAACGCCAGCGGGGCCGGATGGCCCCGGCCTCGGTGGTGCGGTGCGAACCCACCGAGGCGGCCATCCACGAGGCGATCCTGAGGGCCCTGGCGCTCCCCAGGGGTGGCGTGCCGATGATCTACGGCGACGGGGGGGCCTCGGAGCGGATCGTCGCCAAGATCAAGGAGCTGGCGGGCCAGCCGGAACTATGTATAAAACATTTCACGACTTTATCGACGGCGCCCTGCGCCGGTCCGGGCCCAATTGAGATAGGCTCTTAACAAGCTTCCTCCCCGTGTCTGAACGGACCATCGGCTCTGGATCATGAAGTTGGCAAGCAATTTGCTCCCGGAACCCCTGATCCCGGGCGCCGGCACTGCCGGCGCCCCTCTTCCCAAGAGCGTGAATTCCCCATGGTCCTCTCCACCCTCGTGACCGGCGGCGCCGGCTTCATCGGAAGCCACCTGGTGGAGCGGCTGCTGGCCGACGGCCACCGGGTCGCGGTGGTGGACTCGTTCATCACCGGGCGCCGGGAAAACCTTGCCGCCTGCGCCGGCCATCCCGGCCTCGCCGTGCACGAGGCGGACGTAAGGGACATCAAAGCTCTGCGCCCGCTCATGGAAGGGGTGGACTGGGTGTTCCACCTGGCCGGGCTGGCCGACATCGTCCCCTCCATCCAGCGCCCCCTGGACTACCACACCACCAATGTCGACGGCTGCGCCTGCGTGGCGGAAGCCGCCCGGCTGGGCGGGGTGAAGCGGCTCCTCTACGCCGCGTCCTCCACCTGCTACGGGCTCCCGGACCGGTTTCCCACCCCCGAGGACGCCCCCATCCGGCCCATGTATCCCTACGCCCTCAGCAAGTCCATGGGCGAGGAGCTGCTGCTGGCCTGGCACCGGATCTACCGTCTGCCGGTGCTGTCGCTGCGGCTGTTCAACGTCTTCGGGCCCCGGTCCCGGACCTCCGGGACCTACGGCGCGGTGTTCGGGGTCTTCCTGGCCCAGAAGCTGGCGGGGAAGCCGTTCACGGTGGTGGGCGACGGCACCCAGACCCGGGACTTCACCTACGTCACCGACGTGGTAGAAGCCTTCCTGGCCGCCGCCGCCTCGGACCTGTCGGGCCAGGCGCTCAACGTGGGCTCCGGCGGGACCTACAGCGTCAACCGGCTGGTGGAGCTGCTCGGCGGCGAGGCGGTGCACCTGCCCAGGCGCCCCGGCGAACCGGACTGCACCTTCGCCGACACCACCCGGATCCGGGAGCGGCTGGGCTGGGCCCCCAAGGTGCCGTTCGAGGCCGGCGTGACCCGGATGCTGGAGCACATCGAGGCCTGGCGCTCCGCCCCGGTGTGGGACCCGGAGTCCATCCGGGAAGCCACCCGGGACTGGTTCAAGTACCTGCCGCAATGACTTTCTGTCGGGATAGCCGCCATGCTGACCACCACCGATTCCCGCCCCTCGTCCCTGGCCAACCCCCTTTCGGTGTATCCGCCCGAAGTCGTGGACTACCTCGTCGGGTTAGCCGCCCGCAACCCGGCCCCCGCGGTGCTCCGCTGGCTGGACGAAGTGCGCGGGCTGAAGGTGCTGGTCGTGGGCGAGGCGATCCTGGACGAGTACCACTACTGCGAGACCCTGGGCAAGTCCGGCAAGGAGCCCATCCTCGCCACCCGCTACCTCCACTCCGAGCGGTTCGCCGGCGGGATCCTGGCGGTGGCCAACAACGTGGCGGCCTTCGCCCAGGAGGTGGCGGTGCTGACCGTGCTGGGGCATATGGATGGACGCCCGGATCCTTCCGAAGCCTTCATCCGAGGCAGCCTGAACCCCCGGGTCATCCCCCACTTCCTGTACCAGGAAGGGGCTCCGACCATCACCAAGCGCCGCTACGTGGAGCAGTACCCCCTGCAGAAGCTGTTCGAGGTGTACTACCTGGAGCACATGGAGGAGGACGGCCCCGAGGCGGCCGACCTGTGCGCCCGGCTGGAGACGATCGTGGACGGCTTCGACGTGATCATCACGGTGGACTACGGCCACGGGATGATCGGTTCCGAGGCGGTGCGGATCCTGTGCGGGCGGTCCCGGTTCCTGGCCGTGAACACCCAATCCAACGCCGACAACCAGGGGTTCAACACCATCTCCAAGTACCCCAGCGCCGATTTCGTGAGCCTGTCCGAGCGCGAACTGCGCCTGGAGGCCCGGAGCAAGAGCCGGGAGACCGGCGAGCTGATGGCCGAGGTGGCCGACAAGATGGGCTGCCGGAACCTGCTGGTCACCCGCGGCAAGCGGGGCAACCTCCTGTTCGACCCCCAGGCCGGGGTGCTCGCTTCCCCGAACCTGTCCTCGGAGGTGGTGGACCGGGTGGGGGCCGGCGACGCCGTGCTGGCGGTGACGGCCCTGTGCGTGTCCCAGGGCGCGCCGGCCGAGGTGGTCGGCTTCCTGGGCAACCTGGTGGGGGCCCAGGCGGTCGCCACGGTGGGCCACCGGCACCCCCTGGACCCGGAGCGCCTGGCCGAATCCATCCATCTCCTGCTGGGATAAGAGGCCCCATGAATCCTGCTTCCGAGTCCCGCCGCGTCCTGGTCACCGGGGGTGCCGGCTACGTGGGCGCCGTGCTGGTGCCCAAGCTCCTGGCCGCCGGCCACCGGGTGCGGGTGCTGGACCTGTACCTCTATGGCGAAGAGGCGCTGGCCGGGGTCCGGGGCCACCCGAACCTGGAGGAGGTCAAGGGCGACCTACGGGACCGGGCCCTTCTGGGCAAGGTCCTGCCGGGCTGCTGGGCGGTGCTCCACCTGGCCTGCATCTCCAACGACCCCAGCTTCGAGCTGGACCCCGGACTGGGGCGGAGCATCAACTACGACGCCTTCTTCGGCCTGGTGGACATCGCCCGGGACAGCGGCGTGGAGCGCTTCGTCTACGCCTCCTCCTCCAGCGTCTACGGAGTCAAGGCCGAGCCCGACGTGACCGAGGACCTGGCTTTGGAGCCGCTGACCGACTATTCCAAGTACAAGGCCCTGTGCGAGGAGGTGCTCCTGGCCCGGCGCGCCCCCGGATTCACCACCCTCATCCTGCGCCCGGCCACCGTGTGCGGCTATTCCCCCCGCCTGCGCCTGGACCTGGCGGTGAACGTCATGGCCGCCCACGCCCAGGTGAACCGGGTAGTCAAGGTGTTCGGGGGCCGGCAGATGCGCCCCAACCTGCACATCCAGGACATGACCGACCTCTACCTCAGGACCCTGGAATGGGACGCCGCCGCCATCGACGGCCGGATCTACAATGCCGGCTACCAGAACCACACCGTGGGGGAGATCGCCGGCATCGTGCGGTCGGTCATGGGCCCGGACGTGGCCATCGAGACCACCCCCACCGACGACAACCGCTCCTACCACATCTCCTCGGACAAGATCCGCCGGGAGCTGGGCTTCGTTCCCCGGCACACCATCGAGGAGGCGGTGGGCGACCTGAAGCGGGCTTTCCTGGACGGCCTGGTCCCGGACCCCCTGGGCGACCCCAGGTACTCCAACATCAAGCTGATGAAGACCGTGAGGCTGGCCTGACATGGAAAAGGTCCGCTATTCCTATCTCCCCCAGCAGTTCGCCGAGCCCGGGCCGATCTTCGAGGAACTCGGGCGGCTGGTGGCTTCCGGGCGGTACACCCTCGGGCCCCAGGTGGGGGAGTTCGAGGAGCGGTTCGCCGCCATGCTGGGGGTGAAGCACGCCGTCGGCGTGGGCAGCGGCACGGACGCCCTCAAGCTGTCCCTCAAGGCTCTGGGCGTGGGGCCCGGGGACGAGGTGATCACTGCCGCCAACACCTTCATCGCCACCGTGGGCGCCATCCACGACACCGGCGCCCGGGCGGTGCTGGTGGACTGCGAAGACCACTTCTGTCTGGACGTGGGCCAGGTGGAGGCCGCCGTCACCCCCCGCACCCGGGCGATCATGCCGGTCCAGTTCACCGGCGAGGTGGCCGACATGCCCCGGCTGATGGCCATCGCCGGGCGCCACGGCCTGCCGGTGGTGGAGGACGCCTGCCAGGGCATCCTGTCCGAGTTCGACGGGCGCAAGTCCGGCTCCTGGGGCGCGGCCGCCGGGTTCTCCCTGCACCCCCTCAAGAACCTCAACGTGTGGGGCGACGGCGGGGTGGTGGCCACCGGCGACGACGACCTGGACCGCAGGCTGCGCCTGCTGCGCAACCACGGCCTGAAGAACCGGGACGAGATCGAGCTGCTGGGCTGCAATTCCCGCCTGGACACCCTGCAGGCGGTGGTGGGCAACTGGCTCATCGGCCAGACCCCCGCCATCACCGAGCGGCGGATCGCAAACGGTGCCTACTACGACGCCGCCTTCGGCCAGGTCCCCGGGCTGCGCCTGCCGCCCCGGCGCGCCAACGTGAAGCGGGTGTTCCACCTCTACATCGTGTTCGCCGAGCGGCGGGACGCCCTGCTCCGGCACTGCCTGGACCACGGAGTCGAGGCCAAGGTCCACTACCCCATCCCCCTGTACCAGCAGGAAGGACTCAAGCCCCTGGGCTACGCTCCCGGGACCTTCCCGGTCACTGACCGCCATGCCCGGGAAGTGATCAGCTTCCCGGTGGACCAGCACCTCGCCCGGGAGCAGCAGGACTACGTCATCGAGGTGGTGCGCTCTTTCTACGAGGGGAGGTAGCGGCCGTGCGGCAGGTTCCCTACGTCAACTTGCCCGCCCAGTTCTATGAGGAGCGGGACGAGCTGATGCTCCTGATCGAGGCGGTGTTCGCCCGCGGGGAGTTCATCCTGGGCGAGGCGGTGGAGCGCCTGGAGGCGGAACTGGCCGCCTACTGCGGCGTGCCCCACGCGGTGGCCGTGGCCTCCGGGACCGACGCCCTGTTCCTGGCCATGAAGGCGCTGGGCATCGGGCCCGGGGACGAAGTGATCACCCCGCCCAACTCCTTCGTGGCCTCCACCGCCACCATCGCGGCCCTGGGCGCAACCCCGGTGTTCGCCGACGTGCTGCCGGACCAGTGCCTGGATCCCGCCGCCGCGGCGGCCGCCGTCACCTCCCGCACCCGCGCGATCATGCCGGTGCACCTCACCGGCAAGGTCGCCGACATGCCCGCCTTCCAGGCCCTGGCCGAGCGCCACGGCTTGGCGCTGATCGAGGACGCCGCCCAGGCGGTGGGCTCTGCGCTGGACGGACGCAGGACCGGGTCGTTCGGGATGGCGGGCTGCTTCTCCACCCATCCCCTCAAGAACCTCAACGCCGCGGGCGACGGCGGCTTCGTCACCACCTCCGACCCGGCCCTGGCCGAGAAGCTGCGCCGGATGCGCAACCACGGGCTGCTGGACCGGAACACGGTGCCCGAGTGGGGCCATCTTTCCCGCATGGACGCCCTCCAGGCGGAGATCCTGCGCCTCCGCCTGGGCCGCCTGCCGGACGTGATCCGGCGGCGGCGGGCCAACGCGGCCCTCTACCAGCGGCTGCTGAACCCCCGCGCCGGATGGGTGCCGGAGCGGCCGGGGGAATTCGCCACCTACCACCTGTTCGTCATCCAGGTGGACGGCCGGGACCGGCTCCAGGCCTTCCTCAAGGACCGGGGGGTCAGCACCGCCGTGCACTACCCGGTGCCCATCCACCTCCAGCCCGCGGCGGCCGCGCTCTGCCACAAGCCCGGAGCCTTCCCGGTCTGCGAGCGGCAGGCCGGGCGGATCCTCTCCCTGCCGATCCACCAGTTCCTCGCGGAGGAGGACATCGCCTACGTCGCCGACGCCGTCGGCGGCTT
The DNA here is from genome assembly GCA_049508835.1 of Holophaga sp. Lineage (GTDB taxonomy): Bacteria > Acidobacteriota > Holophagae > Holophagales > Holophagaceae > Mesoterricola. Next base: position 63,665 of record JBELAL010000015.1, read on the forward strand.
CCTGGAATGACTGCGATCCGGAGCACCCTGCCCATGTCCGACCCCGCCCCGTCCCCTTCCTCTCCCCCGGCCGGCCTCCTATCCACCGAGGAACTGGCGAACGTCCGCAACGTCGACCGCCTCCTGCCCTCCCAGCCGCTGCTCAAAAAGATGTTCGCCGGCGCCCCGGAGGACTACTTCCCCCGGCTCGAATGGGTGCTGCAGAAGGTTTTGCCGGCCAAGAGCGTCGAGGCGGCCTGGGACCTGGAGCTCAAGTCCGGGGTGAGCTACGCCAGCCTGGGCTCCGACATCGGCACTCTGCATTTCCACCAGCTCCTGGTCCGGCTGGGCGGCTACCGGCAAGTGCTGGAGCTGGGCACCTACATCGGCGCCTCCACCTTGTTCTTGGCCCAGGCGGCGGGGCCCGGGGGCATGGTGACCACGGTGGAGCGGGGCGCCGAATTCCACGCCATCGCCCGGCGGAACTTCGTCCGGAACGGGTTTGCGGACCGGATCCGTCCGCTCCTGGGCGACGCCATGGCGACCCTGCGCGACTTGGCCGCGGAGGGCAGCCGTTTCGACTACATTGTGCTGGACGCGGCCAAGGAGGCCTACGCGGAGATGTTCGGCCCCGCCCTGGCCCTCCTGGCGCCGGGCGGGATGCTGGTGATCGACGATGTCCTCATGCACGGCGATGCGCTCAATGAGCGGCCCACCAGCGCCAAGGGGCAGGGCGCCCAGGACCTGCTGGACCGCGTGGCGGCCCTGCCGGCGGACCACGACCGGGTGGTGCTGCCCATCGGCAACGGCATGCTATTGGTCCGGAAGCCCCTTTGACCGCCTCAAGTCCGCGCGCAGACGTTGCCGCATCCTGGGCAGGCGCGGATGGAGCGGCGCACCGCCTTGGCCTGCTCCGAACGCCAAAGGGCGTCGAAATCCAGGTCGAAGTCCTGCAGCCTGCCCATGGCGAAATCCAGGTGCTCGCCGGCGATCTCCGTGATGGGGCAGGCCTCCACGGTACCGTCGGGGGTGATGTTGCATTTGGCCACCCCGGCCACGCAACCCATTCCCGTGGCGAGCCCGTCCAGGGCATGGAAGTAGTGCGTCTGGTTGTGCTTCCGGGCTGCCGCCCAGAGCAGGCGGCGGCGTGGCTGCCAGAAGGCCGCTGAGCGCATCCGCGGCAGGATGAGGATGTTATCGACGTAGGTGCAGAGCTCCTTGAGGATCTCCAAGTTGCCGTCCTGGGCCACCACCGCCCGGCCCACCGCCTTGCCCCGGGTGAGGGCGATCTCCATGGACCGCAGCAGGGGGGCGAAGGTGCCTTTGCCGCGGATCCGCTCGTGAACTTCGCCGAAACCGTCGATGGAGAAAAAGACGTGGTCCACCTGCGGGCCGATCTCGGGATCGTCCAGGCTCTCCTGGAGCCGGCGCGGCATGGTGCCGTTGGTACCGATGTCGAACCGGATCCCCTGCCTGGCGATGCCGCGGAAGATCTCCTGGACGTCCTCCCGCACGTACGTCTCGCCGCCGCTGAAGCAGATGCCGCAGGCCTTGAGCAGGCGCGACTTGCGGAAAAGCTCCAGAAAATCGCCGGAGCTCAGGGTGTCCGGATACTCGCGCACCCGGGAGAAGGCCCCATCCTCCGTACGGACCTCCTGGAAGCAGTGCACGCATTTCAAGTTGCAGCGGGAGGTCAGCTGGAGGTTGACGCCGTAGGGATCCGGCGCCCAGCCGTGCCGCTCGGCGCCGTGGTCCAGCCAGGCCTGGGCCTGGGGATGACGGCCCAACCAGGTCTCGGCGCCGGCCAGGGCCTGGTGCTTGGCGAAGGGCACATCCCGGTCATCTCCCAGGAGGTCGATCTGGCCCAGCGCGGAATCCAGCCAGGTGCGGCGGAACGCCACCAGGTCACGCAGTTCCTGCTCGCTCCAGCCGTTGATGTCGATGCCGCCCCTGACCCGGTCCACCGCCTCGGCAAGGTCCAGGCGCCCGGTGGCCAGCACTTCGGCCAGTTCCGCCAGCGCGGAGCGTTCCTGGCGCCGGAACGCTGCAAGACCAGATTCTTCCATGCGGGACCTCCCGTTCCGTCCAAGGATGAGCTTCGACCTGAGAGGAATGCACTGTAACTTCACTCAGACCCAATCCATCCCCGTTTCTTAAGCAAAAGGCAAGCCAACCTGGCGAAGCCTTCCCCGTTCCTTTACACCCTGCAGTGACCGGTCGTTCAGAGGCTCATAGCCGCGCGCCAGCCTCGTCGATCTGGTTCCAGGGCAGGTAGTCCAGGGTATAGTCCGTCCGTCCTGCCCGTACGATGATGGCCCTGGCGGTTTCGCAGGACATGGGGATGAACACGCAGGCTCCGGACGGCACCTGCCCCGGGGCCAGGATCGGCCGGCCGAAGGCGCTTCGGCCCACCCGCTGCGGGTCCTCCTCCACGTAGAAATCGGGCGGCGTATCCAGTTCCCCGGTCAGCCAGCAGGCGGCGGTCGAAGTTCCGAACAGGCCGAACCGGCCGGGGTGGGCGCGCAGTTCCCGAGCCCGGGTCACCAGGTCGGCGCAGAGTGAGAGGTACAGGTCCGCCACCCGCTCCAGGGGCATGGCGAAGGGGCCCGGGCCCGCCAGGGAGGGCGCCGGCTCGGCGCATGCGCTGGGCAGGGCCCGGGCGACCGCCACCAGCTCCTTGCCCAGCACATCGGACCGCAGCGACTCGGGCCGGAAGCCGCCGAGCCGGAGCACCCGGGCCAGGGTGGGCTCGTCGAAGTGGCTGCAGTGGTCCAGGACCACCAGGTCGATGGGGTTCTGGCGGATGTCCGGCGCCGCGACGAACAGGGCGCCTTCATCCGCGAGCAGGCCGCGCAGCCCGGCCAGGTAGTGCGCCGGATCGGGGATGTGCTCCAGTACGTGGGACATCACGATGAGATCGAAGCGATGGCCGGCCAGGGTATCCAGGTCCTGGTGGAACCCCTCGACCCCCGGCAGGGCCAGGACCGTGTCCCGCCACCGGGAAGACGTCTCCAATCCGGACAGGGACCATTCCGGAAAGGCCTCGCCGAACCGGGCGAGGAAGTTGCCGTTGCCGCAGCCGATGTCCAGCAGCCGGCCTCGGGCCCGCAGGCCGAGCGCCTGGCCCAGGTGCCTGGCGAGGATGGAGGCGCGCGGACCGGGGCCATGGATGGACTTGAAGATGTAGGGATCGGCTCCTTCGCTCTGGTGGTTGATCGCATAGTCGGAGTAGAGCGCCTGGACTTCCCCGCGCCAGCGGGCGTCCAGGACTTTCTGCAGCACCCCGCAGCGCGGGCAGCGGGCCAGGCTCAGCCGGCCGGGCACGGCCCGGATGTCCGAACTGACCGGGCGGAAGGCCTCGATGGCGGTCACCCGCGCCAGGGGGCTGGTATCGCAGACATGGCACGCCGGGGATGAATCCATGCGGGCCTCCTAGGTGGAGAGGAAAGGTTGGGCGAGCCGGTGCAGCTGCGCCAGGAATTCCGGATCCCCATCCGCGAGCGCGGGGCGGCCCAGGCGCCAAAGGTCGCGGGCGGCCCCTTCCAGTTCGGGCTGGAGATCCCGGGCCTCGGGATGCTCCCGGGCCTCCCCCAGAGCCTGGAAGGCGGAGAGGAGATCCGGCAGGGAGGGGACCGGAAACGTGCGTTCCACCTCCCGGCGGAGGGTCGCCATTTCCTCCTCGATTCGCGTCCGGTCCAGGGGGCTGGCGCCGATCCGTGCGCCGCCCCGGACCGGGTACGCCACGGTTTCCCGGAAGAGCCGCAAGTGCCGCAGGCTTTCGATGTTGTTCCAGTAGAGTTGGGCGTAGCGGCCAAGCCCGGCGCAGGGCACCTGATTCCAGCCCAGGGTGGCGGGGCTGAGTTCCATGAGGGCCAGGGCGTCCGCGCGCCGGGCGCAACCGGCGGCGCACGTTTCCGGCAGCAGCTTGTCCAGTTCGCTGTCCAGGGTGTGGAACCAGCGGTCCTCCAGGCCGGCCACCACAGCGCGGTCCAGGTAGGCCACGGTGTGGTGCGGCGACAGGGAGAAGAGGGTGTCTTCTCCTTCCCACATGAGGAAATGCTTGCAGGGCCAGATCCTGGGGTCGGTCCGGCGGTTCATGAGCAGAGGCTCGGCGGCGGGATGGATGGCGTTCAGGGCCAGGGCCATCATGTCCGGCGGCTCCAGGCAGATCGTTCCGTCCTGGCGGTGCCGGGGCAGCTCCGCTGCCACCCGGTCCACGTCGCTGCGGAAGGCGGTCTGCAAGACCGCCTCCCGGCCGTGGTCGGCCGCGTCCAGGAGACGTTCGAAAAAGCCCCGGGAGTACAGGGTGTCGGGCAGCATGATGTGGTAGTCCGCGCCCAGGGCCTGGGCGTAGCGCAGCTCCAGGCTCTGGATCAGGCCGAGGTGCCAGTACTTGTAGTCCTCGTCCTGGGCGATCCGGGCCAGGATGGCCGGATCCAGGGCCAGGAAGCGCGGCTCCACCCCCAGCGTCCGTGCCCGGGCCATGCCGGGCGCCGCTTGGATCCGTTGCCGGCCCTCCGGATCGGTGTGGATGAGCAGGATGGGGCGGCGCCTGCGGCCCAGGATGTCCAGGTTCCCGGGCGCCAGCAGGGACGGCAGGCAGTAGGCGAGGAAACGGTCCACGTAGGCTCGGCCCCAGACCGGAAAAGCCAGGACCATGGGCCGGCCGGTGCCGTCGGGGCGGACCGTGGCGGCGATGGCCGCCGAGTCCTCCTGGAACCTTTCCGCCAGGTTCTGGACGAAGCGGTCCCGGGGCCGGGGCACGCCACCATGGCTGTCCAGGACCTTGGTCAGGCGCAGGAAGGCCCGGCAGTCCCCGCCCCGGCGCAGGACCACCTCGCGCAGCAGCTGGCGCAGGACCGGGAAGGTGGCCGGTTCCGGGGCCGGCCAGGGGGCCGCGTAGGTCCACCAGCGCTCCACCCGGCGCCGGACGGCGATCAGGATCAGCTCCCGGTACAGCTGGCGGAGCGGGCCCGCCGGGGCGGCCAGCGGATCTGGGGTGGTCATGGTGCGCTCCTTGGGGCCAGGAACCGGCCGTCGTCGGCCAGGCATTCGATGAACCGTCCCCCGCCCGCCAGGAACTCCGGAAACCGGGCCATGCAGGCGAGTTCGGCCTCCTTGTCGTGCAGAGGCAGCATCAGGCAGAAGTCCGGCGGGTCCTCGCGCAAGGCCTCCGGATGGCGGATGGGCAGGCGGGAGCCAGGCAGGAACCGGCCCACCTTGTCCGGGTTGTCATCCAGGACGCAGCTCAGCCCGGCGCCGATCCCGGCGAGGTTGATCAGCATGGTGCCACGCATCCCCGCCCCGAAGGCCATCACCCGCCGGCCTTCGGCGCGCAGGTCGAGGAAGCAGCGGCGCACCATTTCGATATTGGCCCGCATGGAGGCGCGGGCGGCATCCCGGTCCGGCGCCGGCGGCAGGGCGCCCGGCGTGGGGCCGGGAGCGAGGAACGCCAGCAGGGTGCCCCCGCCGTGCGGCATCCGCCGTGCGGACTGTACCCGTAGCCCGAACCGCGCCATCAGGACGCGCAGCACCGGCAGATCGAAGTAGTTCACGTGCTGCTCCCAGATGGCGCTGAAGTCGCCGCGCCCGCCCAGGGTGCCCAGGTCCGGCACTTCCAGCAGGAGCAGGCCTTCCGGGATGACCAGCCGGCTGATCCCCAGCACGAAGTCGTCCAGGTCGGTCACGTGCTCGAGCACATGCCGGCAGACCACCAGGTCCGGCCGCGGCCCTCGGGCGAGGAGCCGCTCCGCGGCGGCCCCCGTGAAGAATCCGGTTTCCACCGCGAATCCGCAGGACCGGGCCTGTGCGGCGCAGGCTTCCGAAGGTTCGATGCCTCCGAGGACGCCCAGCCCGGCCTGGTCCAGCAGGCCCAGGAAGTGGCCGTCGTTGCAGCCGATTTCGTAGACCACCAGCGGTGTCCCCCCGCCCAGCCGGTCCTTGACCTCCGCCGCCAAGTCGCCCAGATGCCGCGCCGGGAACAGGGACGTGGCCATCTGGTCCGCTCCGTAGAACTCCTCGGGCGGCATCGGCTCGGGGATGAAGATGAAGCCGCAGGCAGGGCAGTGGGCCAGGAGCAGCGAGTGGGTCCGGGCCGGCTCATCCCGCCTGCGCAGCAGCCGCACCGAGTTGGGCTGGGGGCCGAAGTCCAGCCAGGTCTCGCAGCGGGCGGCGCGGCAGACCCGGCAGGGCCGGCGGATGGAGGCTTCCGGGCTCATGGGCGGGACCCGGCGAGGGCATCGTAAAAGGCCCGCAGTTCATGGCCATGGCGGGCGTAGGTCCACTGGGACCGGGCCTCGGCCATCCGGGCCCGGATCCGGGGCCAGTCCTGTTCGCGCAGGACCCGGCCCAGCCGGTGCAGATCCTGGAAGGGCACGGTGATCCCGCTGCCCAGGGTCTCGGTGACCATGCGGGCCATGAATTCTTGTTCCGGAGAAATGAGCACCGGCAACCCCGCTTCCAGGTAAGTGAATACCTTGGACCCGAACGTGATCCGGTGGAACAGGGGATTCTCCCGGGCTTCCCGGAAGTCGAAGCAGAACCAGCCGAAATCATGGCGGGGCAGCAGGTCCTTCAAATCCCGGTAGGGCACCTGAGGGTGGTAGTGGAAGTACCGGCACTGGCGGTCCAGTTCCCGGTACTCCTGGAATCCCCCGCCGGCGTCGGCGGCGTTGTAGACGGTCAGGTGGATGCCCTGGTCGGCCAGGATCCGGCCGGCGGTGAGCAGACTGTGGCAGATGGGATAGTTGTGCCAGCCCGGATCGTCCACCACTCCGCCGGCGTAGACAACATGGGGTTCACCGGTGCGGGCCGAGAGCTTCTCCACCGGGCCGGCCGGGGCCAGATCCTCGTTCACGTACGGGAGGAACTGCAGCACCCGGGGCGGCCGGTAGCGGTAGAGACCTTCCAGGAAGTCCAGGGTCTCGGGGGCGTCCTTCATGATGATGCCGTCGGCGCCAAGGTAGATCCGGCGGTGGGCGTCCTGCTCCTGGTCGTATTCTTCGGGCCTCCGGCCCAGAGTGCGGAGGGCGTCCTCCCGGTTCCGGAACACGGTCTGGGGGAAATCCCGGTATTCCACCGCCACCGGCGCGGTTCTGGCGGCCAGCACCAGGTCGGCCGCATGGGGCGGCTCCATGCTCACCTCCAGGTGGTCCACGTGGGGCGCGAGGCTCCGTTCCAGGAGAAGGAACTCCCGGGCCAGGGAGTACTCCGCCAGGTGCAGGGCATGGAACCAGCCCTGGTCAGCGTACCCGCGCAGGACCCCGGCCTGGGCGGCCCGGGGGAAGTCCGCCACCACCACCACCCCGTAGCCCTGCCGCACCGCTTCGGCCATGATCTTCACCAGGTGCAAGGGCGGGTTGGAGGTGAGGAACAGGATCCGCTTGCGTCCGGCTGGCAGCCGCGCCTCGATTTCCGGCAGCGCCTGCGCCACGCTCCGGTGGATGGCCGCTTCCACCCGTTCCAGCAGCGGCGCCAACCCGTGTTCCTGGAGCAGGGGCCGCAACCGGTGCACCCGGTCCGGGGGCAGGTAGTCCACCTGCGCGGCCATCGCTTCCTCGAACCGCACGTTGAGGATGAGCACCAGGTCGGGCGGTTGTTTCCTCAGGGCGGCAGCGGCCGCCACCGGATAGCCCTGGAAGGTGTCCATCCCCTGGGGGTCCGTCACCAGGAACAGCGGGCGGTGACGAGCCAGGGACGGCCCATGCCCGGCCACCAGGACCCGGGCGATGGAACCGCAGCCGTAGAGCCCGACCCGCTTTCCCGGGGGCATGCGGTCCAGGCGGGCGGCCACCGCCTCCGCCACCAGGGGGTGCAGTTTCTCTTTGTACAGCAGGCTGCGCACCAGGTCCTGGCGCTGGAGCTCCCCAAGGTCCACCGGGGTTTTCCCGGGAAGCGGCGGCGACGGTTCCAGTGCCGGCATCAGGCGCTCCATGGTCCAGGTCCGCGGGTTCCCGCGCAGGAGTGGTAGAAGGCGCCCAGGCGCGGGCCGTGGCTCCGGTAGGTCCAGGTTGCCTGGGCGGCCCGGATGCGCCGGTGCACCGCGGTCCAGTCCTGGCGGTCGAGGATCCGGCGGAGCTGCGGCAGGTCCCAGAACGCCAGGGGGACACCGCTGCCCAGGTCCCGGGTGACCACCCGGGCCATGAACTCCTGCTCGGGCGAAATCAGCACCGGGAGTCCCGCCTCCAGGTAGGTGAACACTTTCGACCCCATGGTGATCCGGTGGAAGAAGGGATTCTCCCGGGCCTGGCTGAAATCGAAGCAGAGCCAGCCGAAATCGTGGCGCGGCAGCACGGTCTTCAGTTCCCGGTAGGGCAGGGCCGGATGGTAGTGGAAGTAAGGGCAGACTCCGGCCAGCACCCGGTAGTCCTCGAACCCCCGGCCGTCGCCGGGGTCGTTGGCGTTGTAGATGGTCAGGTGGATGCCCTGGTCGGCCAGGATCCGGCCGGCCGCGAGCAGACTGCGGTAGATGGGATAGTTGTGCCAGCCGGGAGCGTCCACCACCGCGCCGGCGTAGACGATGTGCGGTTCTCCGAGCACGGCCGAGAGCTTCGGCCCCCCGCTCGGGGCGGCCAGGTCGTCGCTGAAGTAGGGATAGAACTGCAAGACCCGTTCCGGCCGGTGGCCGTAGAGGCCGGACAGGAAGTCCAAGGTCTCGGGGGCGTCCTTCATGATGATGCCGTCGGCGCCCAGGAAGATGCGCCGGTGGGCGTCCGACTCCTCCCGGTACTCCTCCGGGGGCAGCCGCCAGGCCTTCATGGCCGCTTCCTCGGTGGGGAACACCGTCTGGGGGAAATCGCGGTACTCCACCACCGCCGGGGTGGTCTTCTGGGCCACCACCCGGGCGATGGACTGGGCCGCGTCCATCCCGGTCTCCAGGTGGACCAGGCGCGGTTTCAGGCGCCGCTCCAGCGCCAGGAATTCCTGGGCCAGGGAATACCGGGACACGTACAGGCTGTGGAAGCAGCCGGTGCCGACATAGGCCCCCAGGGGATCGCCGGAGGTTCCCTTGGGGTACTCCGCCACCACCGCCACCGCGAACCCCTGCCGGACCGCTTCCCCCATGATCTTGACGATGTGGTGCGGGGGATGGGAGGTCAGGAACAGCACCAGGGGCCGGTCCCCGGGGAGCTCCGCGGCCATCCGCGCGGCCTCCCGTTCCACCCGGTCGGCGATCAGGTCCCGGGCCCGCCCCAGCACCCGCTCCAGGCCGGAGGCCTCCAGGAGCGCCAGGGGGCGCACCACCCGCACCGGGTCCATGAATCCCAGTTCGGCGGCCATCTCGTGCTCGAACCGGGCGCTGAGGATGATCACCGCCTCGGGTGGGCAGGCGCGAAGCGCGGCCGGCGGGACAAGCGGAAAACCCTGGAAGGTGGTCGCGCCCAGGGGATCCGTGAGGATGAACACCGGCTCGTGCCGGCGCAGGGACGCGGAATGGCGCTCGAGCAGGGCCTGGGCGGCCGGGCCGGGCGGATAGATTCCCACCCGCGTCCCGCCTGGGAGGAGGTCCAGGTACCCGGCCACCGCCTCCGCCAGCAGGGGATGGAACGCTTCCCGGCGCAGCACGCAGCGGACCAGGTCGCGCTGTTCCAGCTCCTCCGCGGGCCGATCCGGGACATCTGTCGGTGAGTGTCGTACCATGCACTTGCTCTAGGAAGGATTGTGCCAAGGTGCCTGGTCCTGTCCACCTCGGGAGCCCAGGACGATGCTGATAGGAATCGATCTCGACAATACCCTGATCTGCTACGACCAGGTCTTCCGGCGCCTGGCCGCGGAAGCCGGGCTCCAGTTCGCCCATCCGTCGCCGGGCCCGAAGGAGATCCGCGCCGCGGCCCGGCGCTGCCCCGAGGGGGACATCGCCTGGCAGAAGCTGCAGGGCGCGGCCTACGGGCCCGGGATCCTGGAGGCCCGGCCCGCGGAAGGGGTCCTGGACTTCCTGCGCCGGTGCGCCCGGGAGCGGGTCCCGGTGTGGGTCATCAGCCACAAGACCGAGTTCGCCGCCCAGGATCCGACCCGGACCAACCTGCGCCGGGCCGCTCTGGATTGGCTCGCGGCCCAGGGGCTGTTCCGCCCGGAGATGGGCCTGGAGCCGGGCCGCTGCAGGTTCGCCGCCAGCCGCACGGAAAAAATTGCCTTGATCCGAAGCCAGGGATGCACCCACTTTGTCGACGACCTGGACGAGACCTTCCGGGAGCCTTCGTTTCCGGACGGTGTCACCAGGATCCTCTACGCGCCCCAGGATCCTGTCCCGGTCGACCTCCCGGGTGTGCGGATCGTCCGCTCCTGGGCCGAGGTCCCGGGCGTCTGCTTCCCGTAGGAGACCTCCGGTGTGAGAGGTTGAAACCAACCTCCTGAACGGGACATGGCCATGGGTGGGACTGAACAGGACCGCGGGTTTCCTTATGCGGACCTTCCGGAAACGAGCCGCTGGAAGACGGCGGTGGCCGCGTTCGCTCCGGAGGAGGTCTGTCCCCAGTTGCCCACCCCCTTCCAGCTCACTCCTGAGAGCAGCATCGCCAGCGCCGGGAGCTGCTTCGCCTAGCACCTCGCCCGCCACCTGGCCGGAGCCGGCTACCACTACCTGGTCACCGAGCCCGCGCCCGCTGGCATGGGCCAGGACGAGCAGCGGCGGCGGAACTACGGGGTGTTCACCGCCCGCTACGGCAACCTGTACACCGCCCGCCAGCTGCTGCAGTTGTTCGACCGCGCCTGCGGGACCTTCGCGCCGGTGGACAGCCAATGGGAGCAGGATGGGGGATTCGTAGATCCCTATCGTCCCTTCATCGAACTCATCCCCTTCCCGTCGGTGGCCGCCCTGCGGGAGGTGAGGGAGGAGCACTTCGCCGCGGTGCGGCGGATGTTCGAGACCCTGGACGTGTTCATCTTCACCCTGGGCCTGACGGAGGCCTGGCGCAACCGGATCGACGGCGCCGTCTATCCGGTCTGTCCAGGCGGGCACGTGGGCCGGTTCGACCCGGATCAGCACCAATTCGTCAACTTCACCGTGACGGAGGTCGGCGCGGACCTGATCGATGCCCGGGGCCTGTTCCGGGAGCATAAGGGACTTTGCTACCAAGAAATATTTGATGCCCTCCACTACAATGTCCTGGGCTCCCGGCTGATCGCCGAACGGTTCTGCCGATCCCGGCTGGGCCACGCCGGCGGGGGCGCGGGCTGACCGGGTGAAATTCACTGATTGGGGACCCTATGCGGTGGTAGGACGCAAGTTCATTCTCCATCATTGAAGGTTCCCAGCCGTCCCCGCCGCCGGGCCCACCGGCCTGATCCTTGCACACCGCGAACCGACGTCATTTTTTCCGGAGTCCCCCTGTCCCCATCCCCACCCACCCCCACCCGCGGCCTGGTGGTCGGCCTGGGCAGCATCGGCCGGCGCCACTTGGCCAACCTGCGCGCCCTGCGGCCGGAGGCGGAGCTGTGGGCCCTGCGCCGCACCGGCGGCGACCGGCCGGACCCCGGGGTGAAGGTGGTGCGCGCCATGGACGAGGCCCTGGCCCTGGAACCCGCCTTCGCGGTGGTGGCCTCGCCGGCGCCGTTCCACGTGGCCGACGCCATGGCCCTGGCCGTGGCCGGGGTGCACCTGCTGGTGGAGAAGCCCATCGCCCATGCCCTGGAAGGGGTGCGGGACTTGATCGACCTGTGCCGGGCCCATTCGCTGGTGCTGATGACCGGCTACAGCCTGCGCTTCTCCCCGGCCCTGAAGGCCATGCGCGAGGCCCTGGACCGGGGCCGGATCGGCAGGGTGCTGGGCTTCCGCGCCGAGGTCGGGCAATATTTGCCCGACTGGCGTCCGGGCACCGACTACCGCCAAGGGGTGACCGCCCGGGCGGAGCTGGGGGGCGGGGCGGTGCTGGAGTTGAGCCACGAGTTCGACTACCTGCGCCTGCTCCTGGGCGAGGCGGAGGAAGTGTGCGCCTGGACCGCCACCCGCGGCGACCTGGACCTGGACGTGGAAGACTGGGCCGAGGCCTTGATCCGGTTCCAGGACGGGGTCCTGGGCAGCGTCCACCTGGACCTGCTCCAGCGGGCCCCGGTGCGGTCCTGCCGGATCGTGGGCAGCGAAGGCACCCTGGTCTGGGATGGCCTGGCCGACACCGCCAGCTTGTTCCGTCCCAGTCCCGGCTGGACGGAACTGGCCGCGGGCGGCGCGGACCGCAACCAGCTCTACCTGGACGAACTGGCCCACTTCCTGGACTGCGTCCGCACCGGCGCCGCCCCCGCCGTCACCGGCGAGGACGGGCTCCGGGCCCTGGAGCTGGCCCTGGCGGTCAAGGCCTCGGCCCGGGACGGGCGGACCGTGACCCTGCCCTGGAGGAACCCATGCGAACCCTGATGGACCTGATGGACCTGCGCGGGCGGGTGGCCCTGGTCACCGGGGGGGCCGGGCACATCGGCTCGGCCATGGCCGACGCGCTGGCGGAGCTGGGGGCCCGGATCGCGGTGCTGGACCTGGATCCGGAGGCCTGCGCCGGCGCGGCCCGGCGCCTGGAGGGGCGCTGGGGGGGCGAGGCCATGGCGGTGCCGGTGGACCTGGAGCGGGAGGAGCAGGTGCGCTCCGCGCCGGGGCAGGTGCTGGAGCGCTTCGCGCGCCTGGACGTGCTGGTCAACTGCGCCGCCTTCGCCGGCACCTCCGCCCTGCCCGGCTGGGTGACCCCGTTCCTGGAGCAGAGCGCGGCCACCTGGCGCCGGGCCCTGGAGGTGAACCTCACCGCGCCGTTCCTGCTCACCCAGCTGTGCGTGCCGGCCCTGCGGGCCTCGGGGCACGGCTCGGTGATCAACGTCGCCTCCCTGTACGGCCTGGCCGGACCGGACCTGCGCTTGTACGAAGGCACGCCCATGGGCAACCCCGCCGCCTACGGCACCAGCAAGGGCGGGCTGATCCAGCTCACCCGCTGGCTGGCCACGGTGCTGGCCCCGGAGGTCCGGGTCAACGCCATCAGCCCCGGAGGCGTCGAGCGCGGCCAGCCCGAGGCCTTCCGGGAACGCTACGTGGCCCGCACCCCCCTGGCCCGCATGGGCACCGAGGAGGACTTCAAGGGCGCCGCCGCCTTCCTGGCTTCCGATGCCTCCGCCTACCTGACGGGGCAGAACCTTATCCTGGATGGCGGCTTCACCGCCTGGTGAGCCAGGAGTGTGACTATGTATTGCCGGAGGAGGTGGGCGTGAAGGGCACACACGTACTGGTCACCGGGGCCGGGGGCTTCATCGGCAGCCACCTGGCGGAGCGGCTCCTGGCGGAGGGCGCCAAGGTGCGCGCCTTCGTGCACTACAACGCCCTGGGCCGGGCCGGCTGGCTGGACCAGCTGCCCGGGAGGGCGGACCTGGAGGTGGTCTCCGGCGACCTCGCCGACCGGGACTCGGTGCGGGCGGCCCTGGCGGGGATCGAGGTGGTGTTCCACCTGGGCGCCCTCATCGCCATCCCCTACTCCTATCGGGCCCCCCTTTCCTACCTCCGCATCAACGCCGAGGGCACCCTCAACGTGCTCCAGGCGGCCCGGGAAGCCGGGGTGCGCCGGGTGGTGCACACGTCCACCAGCGAGGTGTACGGCACGCCCCGCACCGTGCCCATCCGGGAGGACCACCCGCTGCAGGGCCAGTCCCCGTACTCGGCCAGCAAGATCGCCGCCGACCAGCTGGCGGTGGCGTTCCACGCGTCCTACCGGGTGCCCGTGGTGATCTTGCGCCCGTTCAACACCTACGGCCCGCGCCAATCGGCCCGGGCGGTGATCCCCACCATCGCCGGGCAGTGCCTCGCAGGGGGCCCCATCCGCCTGGGCAACCTCGCCCCCACCCGGGACCTGGTCTACGTGGACGACACGGTGGACGGATTCCTGCGGGCCGGCACGGCGCCGAGCCTCGAGGGCCGCACCATCCACCTGGGCACCGGGCGGGAGACGTCCATCGGCGAGCTGGCGCGGCTCATCGCCCGTCTGGCGGGAGTGGAGCCGCGCATCGAGGTCGAGGAGCGCCGGGTGCGCCCCTCCGGGAGCGAGGTGGAACGGCTGCTGGCCGATCCGTCCCTGGCCCGGGAACGGCTGGGCTGGAGCGCCCGGGTGCCCCTGGAGGAGGGACTTGAGCGCACCCTGGCCTGGCTCCGGGAGCATCCGGTGCGGGCGGACGACTATGCCCTTTGAGCCCCAGGTGGACGGGCGGGCCCTGGAGCGGCTCCTGGGCCGCGCCCCGGAACGCCTGGAACTCCTGGGCGGGGGTGGCAACAGCCGGGTGTACCGGGTCTCGGTGCCCGGGGGGGACGGTTTTGCCCTGAAGGTTTATTACCGGGATCCCCAGGATCCCCGGGACCGGCTGGGGGTGGAGTTCGGCTGCCTGGAGTTCCTCTGGGCCCACGGGATCCGGTGCGTCCCCAGGCCCCTGGGGACTGATCCGGAAGCCGGGCTGGGACTCATGGCCTATGTCCCCGGCGAACGGATGGCCCGGCCCGGGCCCGGGGACGTGGACGCCAGCTGCGCTTTCCTGGCCGACCTGCACCGCCTTTCGGCGCTGCCCGCGGCCGCTGCCCTGCCCTCGGCCTCGGAAGCCTGCTTCTCGCTCCAGAGCGTGGCCGGGAACATCCAGGCCCGGCTGGACCGGCTCCGGGCGCTGGGGCCCGGGCTGCTGGACGCCTCCGGGCTGGGGCGGTTCCTGGCAGAGGAATTGCTTCCAGCCTGGGAGGCGATCCGCGCCCAGGCCGCGGACCGGGCCCGGCGCTGGGGCATCCCCCTGGACCGGGACCTTCCCGCCGAGGCGCGCACCCTGAGCCCCTCGGATTTCGGCTTCCACAATGCCCTGAAGGCGGACGGCAAGGTGTTCTTCCTCGACTTCGAATACTTCGGCTGGGACGATCCGGCCAAGCTGCTGGCGGATTTCCTGCTCCACCCGGGCATGGCCCTGGACCCCGGCCTGCGGGAGCGGTTCGCCCGGGGCCTGCTGGACCAGATCCCGGTGCCGGGCCTGGGGGAGCGGGCCCGGCTGGCCTATCCCCTGTTCGGAATCAAATGGTGTGCGATCCTACTCAACGAGTTCCTTCCCGGACCTCTCCACCGGCGCCGTTTCGCCGCCCCCGGCCCGCTCTCCCCCGGTGAGTGCCAGGCCGGCCAGCTGGCCAAGTGCCGCGCCAAGCTTCGACAGGTTGTCGCCGAAAATGACCATTTCATCCTCTTCCCCGCCCCCGACTAGAGCCTCCTCTCCGCCCCTGGACCGCCGCTCCCGGGACCTGCGGGTCCGGATCGTGCGCATGCTGGCCTCGGCCGGCCGCGGCCACCTGGCCTCGGCCTTCTCCCTGGTGGAGATCCTGCGGGTGCTGTACGACCACGTGCTGCGCTATGACCCGGCCGACCCGGACTGGGCCGGGCGGGACCGGATGATCCTGTCCAAGGGCCACGGCTGCATGGCCCTGTACGCCGTGCTGGCTGACCGGGGGTTCTTCCCGGAGGAGGAGCTGTGGCGATTCTGCCAGCCCAGGAGCCTCCTGGGCGGCCACCCGGAATATGGCAAGGTGCCCGGGGTGGAGGCCTCCACCGGAGCCCTGGGCCACGGCCTCTCCCTGGGGGTGGGCCGGGCCCTGGCCCTGCGGAACGCGGGCGGCCGGGTGTTCGTGGTGAACAGCGACGGCGAGTGCGACGAGGGCTCCACCTGGGAGGCGGCCCTGTCCGCCGCCAAGCACCGGCTGGACAACCTCACCGTGCTCATGGACTGCAACCACATGCAGTCCTACTCCACCACCGCCGAGGTGCTGGACCTGGAGCCCCTGGCGGACAAGTGGCGGGCATTCGGCTTCCACGTGGCGGAGGTGGACGGCCACGACGTGGCCGCCCTGCGCGGGGCCCTGGCGGACCTGCCCCTGTGCCCGGGTCGGCCCGCCATGTTCATCTGCCACACGGTGAAAGGCAAGGGAGTGCGATTCGTGGAAGGGAACCTCACCTGGCACCACAAGAACAAGGTGCAGGACGAGGAAATCGCCGCCCTGCTGGCCGGCCTGGAGGAGGCCTGATGCGCGCCGCGTGCCTGGACATGGTCTATGAGCTGGCCAAGCGGGATGAACGGATCGTGTTCATCGGTTCGGACCTGGGGGTGGGGGCGCTGGACAAGTTCAAGGCGGAGATGCCCGACCGGTTCTTCATGGAAGGCATCAGCGAGGCCCACGTGGTGGGCATGGCCGCCGGCCTGGCCATGGAGGGCCGGATCGTCTACGTGAACACCATCGCCACCTTCCTCACCCGGCGCTGCTACGAGCAGGTGGCGGTGGACCTCTGCCTGCACCGGGCCAACGTGCGCCTGCTGGCCACCGGGGCCGGCCTGGCCTACGCGCCCCTGGGACCCACCCACGAGGCCATCGAGGACCTCGCCCTGATGCGGGCCCTGCCGGGCATGACCGTGCTGGCCCCGGCCGACGCCACCGAGATGCGCCGGCTCATGCCCTGCACGGTGGACCATCCCGGCCCCGTCTACATCCGCCAGGGCAAGGGCGGCGATCCGGTGGTGACCCCGCCCGACCAGGCCTTCGCCATCGGCCGGATCTACCCGCTGCGCCCGGGCCGCGACGTCCTGCTGGTGACCACCGGCACCATGGCCAAGGCCGCCCTGGACGCCGCCGGACTCCTGGCCGGGCGCGGCCTGGAGGCGGCCGTGGCGCACGTGCCGACCCTCAAGCCCCTGGACGTCGAGGCCCTGGTGGACCTCATGAAACCGGTGCGCGCAGTGGTCACCCTGGAAGAGCACACCGTGGTCGGCGGTCTGGGCAGCGCGGTGGCGGAGGTCCTGGCGGAAGCCGGGTTCGACGCCCCCAAGAAGTTCCGTCGCCTTGGGATTCCTGACGTTTTTGCCGATGAGTATGGTTCCCAGGCGTCCCTCCTGGCCCACTGGGACCTCACCGCCGACGCCTGCGCGCGGCACGCCGCCGCCCTGGCGGGCATCTAAAGAAACATTCATACGGGTTGCAACCCGGGCGGCGCTCTCCCGTTCATCCCTCTTGCGTGAAGCCATGGCCATCCTCAACACCAATCTCAAGATCTTCAACTACCCCGAGAAGCTCCGCTCGCTCCCCGGCGACCAGGACCGGGTCCTCCCGCCCATCCACATCCGCCTCAAGCCCACCAACATCTGCAACCACGACTGCTGGTTCTGCGCCTACCGCCAGGACGACTTCCAGCTAGGCCAGACCATGGTCGAGCGGGACCAGATCCCCCTGGACAAGATGATGGAGATCGTCGACGACTTGTTGGAGATGAAGGTGGAGGCGGTCACCTTCAGCGGCGGCGGCGAGCCGTTCGTCTATCCCCACCTGCTGCGCACCGCCGCGCGCCTGGCCGAGGGCGGGATCCGCCTGGGCTGCCTCACCAACGGCTCGCGCCTGACCAGCGAGGCGGGCGAGCTGCTCGCGGCCAAGGGCACCTGGGTGCGGGTGTCCCTGGACGGGTGGGACGGCCCCAGCTACGCCAAGGCCCGCCACGTCAAGGACACCGAGTTCGCCAAGGTGCTCCGCAACATGGCCGCCTTCAAGGGCTTCAAGGGGCCCTGCCTGCTCAGCGCGGTGATCGTGGTGGGGCGGGAGAACGCCCCGCACCTTTACGAGCTGGTGGGACGGCTGGCGCCCCTGGGGGTGGACAGCATCAAGATCTCCCCGGTGATCGTGAGCAATTCCGGCGCCGAGAACCACACCTACCACGCCGGGCACCACCAGATGGTGGTGGAGCAGCTGGCCCGGGCGGCCGCGGACTTCGGCCACCTCACCGAGATCGCCAACGCCTACGACAACCAGCTCCAGACCTTCACCAAGGCCTACACCTGGTGCCCCTTCCTGCAGATCCGCCCGGTGATCGCCGCGGACCTGAACGTCTACTCGTGCCAGGACAAGGCCTACAACCCCGACGGGCTGCTGTTCTCCATCAAGGACCGCCGCTTCAAGGACGCCTGGATGGACAACAAGGCCCAGTTCCTGAAGATCGACCCGACCCGGCACTGCAACCACCACTGCGTCGCCCACGCCGCCAACAAGCTGGTGCTGGAGTACCTGGACGCGGATCCGGGGCACGTGCCGTTCGTGTGAGGGAGCCCGGCTTCCCTGGTTCTGCGCGGGGCGTCGGTGTCCCGACCCGACGGCGTCTGCTGTTGAGACTCGCCTGGACCGATGGGTCCATCCGCCGAGCAGACGGAATGGGGCGGAAATCCGTACTGGGTGGACTGGCCGCCCGGCGTCGTCGACCCGCCCGTCGAAGCCGTTGAACCCGTTGCCCCGCTCCACCCTTCGCTGGGAACCCATGCAGTAACTGCCTGGGAGGTCTGGGGGACGCGCCGGCCGCGGCCATCCAGGGCGGAACGCTGTGCGTCGGCCCGTGGCCTCCGCGCCGGGCGCTGCGCTGGATCGCCATGGGGAACGCAATGCGGCTAAGGCGCCCGAGTGGTTCGGAATTCAAGTCCTGCCTTCAGCCCGAACGGTTTCCGGAAGGCGCCCGAGGGGAAATTGCCTACAGTACATGGAGTGTTCGGATAAATTTGGAATTAACCGAATTTAATCAAATATTTAAAATTAAAAAATTTTAAAAACAACAGTATTTGGCATAATCAAAGGCATTTTTCGACCATGAAGAAAATCCAAAGTCTAGATGGCATCCGTGGCATCGCGATTCTCTCGGTGATGGCCTTTCACGTTTCCCCCAAGGCTGCCATTGCCAAATCCTTTTTTCCAAATAATGTAAAATTATTCTTCAATATATTAATTTATCCAATTTCTAATTTGGGTTGGGCTGGTGTTGATCTTTTCTTTGTTTTATCGGGTTTTCTGATCACTGGGATATTGATAGATTCAAAATCAAAGAACAGATATTTCACCAACTTTTATGCTCGTCGATTCCTCCGCATCTTCCCGATCTATTACCTGCTGCTGGCGGCCCTGCTGTTCGTGGGCCCGATGTTCTTCCATTCCATGCAGTCCTACGATTGTGTTCGTCAGCAGGCGTACTTCTGGTCCTACCTGCAGAATTGGCAAGAAACGTTTCGCAGCACGACCGGGTTCCAGTCCTCCTTCCTGGGGACCTTCTGGTCGCTCGCCATTGAAGAACAGTTCTATCTGTTCTGGCCATTGGTTGTTTATTGCCTGCCGTTGCGGACTCTGGCTCGGCTCGCGGTCGGGTGCATGATTTTCTCCTGCCTGCTCAGGGTCCTGGTCAACGTCGGCCATTCGGGGATGGACGCCTACAACCTGGTGCACTTCAACCTGTTCACCCGGTTCGACGCGTTGGCGTTCGGCGCCCTGGTGGCCATCGTCAGTCGGCAGAGACCGGAAGCCTTCACGAAATTCGCCAGGAGTACGGGCATCAACAGGCTCTCCCTTGCCCTTGGACTGGCGTTCGCGCTGGTCATCGCCATCGGGCCGGACGATCCGCAGATCGGCAACACCGTCTTCCGCGTTCTAGGCTACACGCTGCTGGCGGCCCTTTCCGCCGTGGTCATCATCAAGGCGGTAGCCGGCAAGGAAAACGGACTGCTCGTCCGCCTGCTGAACTCGCGGTTCCTGGTCTATACCGGGGCGATTTCGTACGGCCTGTACGTCTACCACTGGCCCATCTATTTCTTCCTCCTCCAGGGCCTCAAACAGATGTGGTCGGAACGACACCATGCCATGGGCCTGGCGGCCTTCCCGTTCGTGGCGGTGGGGCTCACGTTCCTGGTGGCGCACGTTTCCTACCGCTTCCTGGAAGCTCCCATCCTCAGGCTCAAGCGTCACTTCGAAACGGCGGCCGGCGCGGAGGCGGATTCGAGGCAGGGCGCGACCGCACCCGGGCCGCGCGCCGAAGCAGACCTTCCAAGGGAAACGGACAAGGCCAGCTGAGCAGCGCAGGGGCGTCGTGCGCCATGCCCGCCTAGGTCGATGGGTTGGAGCCGGCCCGGGCGACCCACATCTCCACCGCCGCCACCCCGCCCAGCCCCGCTACCACCCCCCAGCCCGCCACCACCCCCCCCGGCGCCACCTCAAGCATCCCGTCCGCCCCCATCCCCGCCCCCCGCGCCATCACCCGGTACAGCAGCACCGGCCCCAGCGCCCCTCCGGCCAGGTGCCCCAGGGCCATGGTCAGGGACGGCAGCCCCAGGAACAGCCCCTTGTGCCCGGGCGGCGCCAGGGAGCCCAGGTGGGCGTAGATCCGGGGCAGTACCAGCAGGCCCCCCAGGCTGCCCACGGCCAGGGCCAGGAGGGCGGCCAGGGTCCCGGCCTGAACCCCGCCCCATTCCGCCCGGGGGCCTCCCGGGAGCAGCGGGGGCAGCGCGTTCACCAGCAGGCCCAGGCTGAGGATGAAGGTGCCCAGGGCGATGGACCGGAACGGGGCGAGGCCCCGGGTGGCCCAGGTCACGGGCAGCTGGCAGGTGACGGCCACCAGGGGGGTGACGAGGTAGTACAGGTCCAGGGCCGGCTGGGGCTCCACCACGGTCTTCAGGTACAGGGGCAGCAGGACGAAGGCCTGGGTGAACAGGGTGAAGAACGTCGCGGAGGCCAGGATGAAGCCCAGGACGCCGGGCCGGCGCAGCACCGCCCAGACCTCCCGGAACGGCGGCCCCGGGGTCCTCGGGGAGCCGGACGCCGCCGGTCCCCGTCCCAGGGCCAGGGCGGCCGCCAGGGCGCCGGCGGAGGCCGCCACGGCCACCTGGAACACCGGCTCCAGCCCGGGCCCCCGGCGCAGCAGCCAGCAGGCGATCAATCCGGCCATGATGCCGGCGTTGGTCAGGGTGAAGTAGATCCCGAACGCCACCGCCCGTCCGCCCCGGGCCCCCGCGTCCACCAGGCTGGCGCAGGTAGGGGTGAGCAGGGAGCGGCCCAGGGAAATCATGAGCAACCCGGCCAGGACCGGGACCACCACGTCCGGGCCCACCGTGACCTCCGGGCGGATCACCGGGGCCAGGGTGCGCCCGCCCGCCCACAGGGGCGATCCCAGCGCGGCGTAGCCGGCCAGCAGCAGGGCGCTCCCCGCCAGCAGCGCGGCCCGGAAGCCGATCCGGTCCGCCAGGGCCCCGGCCGGCACCTGCAGCCCGTAGACCAGGAGACCCAGCCCGCTGCCCACCAGGAGGCTGGGCCAGTAGTGCCCGAACCCCAGTTCGCCCAGGTAGACCACGGCGAAGCTGAGCCACGTGTAGTAGCCGGCCCGCTCGAACAGCGCGATCAGGCAGGCGCCCCAGGAGCGCGCGGCCGCCGTCCAGCGGGCGGTTCCGGCCTCCGCGCCGGCGCGGGTCCGGCTTCCGGTGTCCATGTAGCCAGGATGCGGGGCCGGGCGCGGAGGTTCCTCCGGCCGCCAGACCCATGGCGGGTTCTATACTTGATCAACATCCGGGATTCCCATGGGCCAGCTGCGCGACTTCGTCACTCCCCTGCACACCCGCACCCGGCGGGACTGCCTGGCGCGCATGGTGGACCGCAAGGTGGAGGCCATGGGGGTGGCCAAGCGTTACGGGGCCGAATACTGGGACGGGGACCGGCGCTACGGCTACGGCGGCTACCGCTACGACGGGCGCTGGCGGCCGGTGGCCGAGCGGATGGCGGCCGCCTACGGCCTTGGCCCCGGCTCCCGGATCCTGGACCTGGGCTGCGGCAAGGCCCACCTGCTGTACGAGCTGCAGCAGCTGCTTCCGGGCGCCCAAGTGCAGGGCTGCGACCTGTCCCAGTACGCCCTGGACCATGCGCCCGAGTCCATCCGCCCCCACCTGTTCCGCCACGACCTGGCCGAACCCCTGCCGTTCCCGGACCGCAGCTTCGACCTGGTGCTGTCCCTGGGGACGCTGCACAACCTGCGCCTCTTCCAGCTCAAGACCGCCCTGGCGGAGATGGCGCGCCTGGCTCCCGCCCAGTACCTCATGGTGGAGAGCTACCGCGACGACCAGGAGCTGTTCAACCTGCAGTGCTGGGCCCTGACGGCGCAGAGTTTCTTCGACGCCGAGGAATGGGTCTGGCTCCTGGGCCATTTCGGCTACGGTGGAGACTATGAGTTCATCACCTTCGACTAGAAGCCTGCCATGACGCCGACCCGGAGAGCGGTGTTCCTGGACCGGGACGGGGTGCTGGTGGAGGAACTGGGCCTGCTGCTGCGGACCGAGGACATCCGGATCCTGCCGGGGGTGGCCGGGGCCCTGGCCCGGCTCAAGGGGGCCGGGTTCGTCCTGCCGGTGGTGAGCAACCAGGCGGGAGTGGCCCGGGGGCTCATGGACGAGGCGGCGGTGCGCGCCATCCAGGCCGAAATCGAGCGGCGCCTGGTCCAGGCGGGGGCGCCGCCCCTGGACGGGTTCTTCTACTGTCCCCACCATCCCGCGGCCAACCTGGTCGCCTACCGGGTGGACTGCGCCTGCCGCAAACCCCGGCCGGGGCTGCTCCAGGCCGCCGCCCAGGCCCTGGGGCTGGACCCCGCCCGCAGCTTCATGGTGGGGGACCGCCCCTCGGACCTGGTGGCCGGGCAGCGGGCCGGATGCCGGACCGTCTGGGTCCAGACCGGGGCCCATCTGGAGCCGCTCATCGAATCCTCGGACTATCCCGCCGAACCGCCGCGGCCCGACTTCGTCTGCGCCGGCCTGGCCGAGGCCGCGGCCTGGATCGAGGCCCAGCCGTGAAGGCCATGGTCCTGTGCGCCGGGCGCGGCACCCGCATGGGCGGCCTCTCCGACGACCTGCCCAAGCCGCTCCTGGACATCCACGGCCGGCCCATCCTGGACCGCATCCTGGCCAACCTCGCCCGCTGGGGCTTCCGCGACGTGGTGCTGAACCTGCACCACCACGGCGACCAGATCCGCGCCTTCGCCGGCGACGGCTCCCGGTGGGGGGTCCGGATCCGCTTCCGGTCCGAGCCCGCACTGGTCGGGACCGCCGGCTCGGTGCGGGACGCGGCGCCGCTCCTGGCCGGGCCGGACCCGGTGCTGGTGCACTACGGGGACGTGGTCACCGACCAGGACCTGGGCGCCCTGGTCCGGATCCACCAGGCCGGGCAGGCCCTGGCCACCCTGCTCCTGCACCGCCGCCCGGGCTCCAACAGCGTGGTGGTGGTGGACCAGCGCTGGCGTGTGCTGCGCCTGCTGGAGCGCCCCAGCGAGGCCGAGCGCCGGGGCGTGGACTCGCCCTGGGTGAATTCCGGAGTCTACCTGCTCGATCCGTCCCTGCCCGGGTCCCTGCCCGGCCCAGGCCCCCTGGATTTTCCCCGGGACGTCTTCCCCGGGCTGGTCGCCCAGGGCCGGGTGCTGGGAGTCCCCCTCACCGGCTACCGCTGCGCCATCGACAGCCCCGAGCGCCTGGAACGGGCCCGGGCGGAACTCAAGGGCACACCCTGGCCCTGAGGAAGTCCGGATGCCTCCGGGCGAAGCCCAGCCCGATCCGGCCGTTGGTCCCGCCCACCGGCTCGTAGGCCTTGCGGAAGGCGGCTTGCCGCTCCGGGTCGTCGGGCCCGGGACGGCCTTCCAGGCGGTCCAGCATCTCCTCGGTGGCCTCCCGGATCTCCTCCGGGGTGTTGTCCACCAGTTCGCAGCCGAGGCTGGCCAGGTGCCCCGAGGAGGAAACCAGGCCGATGCCGGTGGCCATCAGTTCCGGCAGGGACAGGAAGCGGTCCTCGGCGGCCAGCCGGTAGCGCTTGTGCAGCATGATGTCGCCGCCGTACATGGCCGGGGCGTAGACCGGGGCGACGTTGGTGAGCAGGCAGGGCCGGCCGAAGGTGGGCGGGATCTGGTACGGCCCGGACAGGGTGGCCAGCAGGAACCGGCCGGTGGCCCAGAGGTAGACGTCCATCCAGTCGCTCTTGTGGGGACCCAGGGCATAGTCCACCACCCCGGGCATGGGGGGCAGCGGGGTCATGCCCGGGTCGCCCATGCGGACCACCCACCCGCCCCGGTCGGTGATGGCCTGGATGGCGGGGAGATAGGTCTCCACCCGGGCGTCCCGCACCCGGTCCCAGCGGTCCTCGCGCACGTGCAGGCCCACGTGCCAGGCCCCCTCCGGGACCCCCATGGCCCGCAGACAGGCGTCGCCCTTGGCGGCGTGCCCGGGCTCCAGGGCCAGCAGCGGCTTGCGGCCCTCCCGCTCCCACCGGGCCTGGACCTCCACGTACTCGCCGTAGGTGTAGGTGATCCGCTGGCGTCCCTGGCGGTCCATGGCCCCGTGGGTGTGGTCCTCCAGGAAGTCCACCAGCCCCTCCAGGCGCCCGTAGGCCTCCTTGCTGGCCACCATGTCGGGCAGGTAGGCGCGCCAATAGTCCAGGTAGCAGGGGTTGGCCACCGGCTTGCGCCCGAACAGGACCACCGGGCGCGCCTGGGCGTGCAGGCCCAGGAGGCCGGCCTTCACGTAGCTGTCCAGGAATCCCAGGTGGCCGATGTGGGTGGTGAAGTCGCGCAGGAAGCGCACCCCCAGGTGGTGCAGCCCGAGCCGGCGGGCCTCGTGGTTGGCCCAGTCCACCCGGGCCTGGAAGGCCGCGCCGGCCAGGTCCAGCCGGCCGCAGAACAGCAGCGCGGCGGTCATGCGCTTGTGCGCCTCGGTCCAGTCCGGGCGGGCTGTGAACGCCGCCTTCCAGAGGGCGAAGGCCTCCGGGAACCGGCCGGCGCCCGCCAGCCATTCGGCCACCTTCAGCTTGGCCTCCACGGGTCCGGTCTCGGCGCGGTCGGACTCGATCCAGCGGGCTGCGGCCTGCTCCTGCAGGACCGGATCCTGTAAATCACCGTCCCAGCCCAGGCCCGGGCCGCCCGCCATGCGCCAGCAGGCCAGGCCCTCCTCCGACCGGTTCAGCTTGAAGTACACCTCCCCCAGCTCCACCAGCAGTTCCTGATCCCAGGGGGCCTGCTCCAGGGCCCGGCCCAGGGTGTTCCGGGCGGCATCCGGGCGCCCGGCGGCGCGCAGGTCCAGGGCTTCCCGCAGCAGCGCGCCGAGGTCCGGGGGCGGGGGCGCCAGGAGATCGTCCAGCACCGCCGCCAGGGTCTGGGCCGGAGGTCCGCCCGGCCCAGGCCGGGCCGGCAGGGCGAAGGGGGCGGGCGCCGGCCGCACCAGGCGCGGATCGGCCCCCAGGCGCCCGGCCAGGGCCCGGGCCAGGTCCGCGTAGGTGAGTCCCGGCTCCCCGGCCAGGTGCAGCAGGCCGGTCCGCCCCGAGAGGGTCAGCCCCGCCAGGGCCTCGGCCGCATGGGCCAGGGACAGGGGCGCCAGCCCGAGGTCCTTGTAGGGGGCGATGGGGCGGCCCTGTTCCAGGGCCTCCTGCCAGTCGCGCAGCAGGGGCATGCCCCGGTGCAGGACCTTGCCCAGGCGGCAGGCCAGCACCAGTCCCCGGCCCCGGTCCAGGTCCAGCAGCCCGGCTTCCGCCGCGGCCTTCTGCCGGCCGTACTCGGCCATCAGCGCCGGCAGCTCCCCTTCCGTCCCCGTCACCGCGTCCGAACTGAGGAGCACCACCCGGGTGCCCTGGTCCAGGAGTCCCTCCGCCAGGCGGAGCACGCCGTCCACGTTCACGGCCCGGCTCCGCCCCGGCTCGGCGGCGCAGGCGGCCAGGCCCGTGGCCCCGGCGCAGAGCACGGCGGTGCGGAACACGGGGAACCGGGGCAGGCGGGAGGTCCGGTCGGCCAGGTCCAGGGGCAAGGTGAGGGTTTCCAGGGGAGCCTTCCGGCGGCTGGTGCCCCAGGTCTCCACCCCGCGGGCCCGCAGCCTGGGCAGTAGGGCCCGGCCCAGCAGGCCGTCCTGCCCCACCACCAGCACCGGGTGCCCGGGCCGCGCTCCGGGCTGGGGCGGGCCGGCATCCGCGAGGGTCGCCCCGGCGTGCGGGTGGACTGCCGTGGGGTGGATGCTGGCCATGGGGTACCCGTTTGCCACCATTGTGGCATTGCTCCGCGGCGCAAAGGGACGAGATCGATCAGGGTAGAATCGACACCTACCCCTGTGGAGCTGCGGTAAACAACCCCTCCTTAAAGGGAGGAGCTTTCCACTGCACAAGGATGAATGCTGTGCGCGAATTCAGGACGGTATACAACGCCCCTTGCAGGACTGGAAAGTCCAGCAAACCTGGCTATGTTCCGACTCGCGTTGACGTCGCTGTGGGCCAGGTTCCCACAGGAACAGGCGAAGCGATGCTGCACCCGTTTGCCGAGCCCTCCAC
>JBELAL010000016.1:0-88845 GCA_049508835.1 Holophaga sp.
GCTGGGAGCGGTTGACCGACTCCCGGTTGAGCAGGATGTTCTCGGTGGTGGTGAACCCGGGGAGCAGGGAGAACTCCTGGTGGACCATGCCGATCCCGGCGTCCAGGGCGTCGAAGGAGTCCCGGAAGTGCACGTCCCTGCCCCCGAACCGCACGGCACCCTCGAAGCCGCCGGTCTCGAAGATCTCCGGCATGGCGAACAGGATCTTCATGAGGGTGGACTTCCCGGCCCCGTTCTCCCCCACCAGGCCGATGATCTCGCCCGCCGCCACGTCGAAGGAGACGTCCGCCAGCACCCGGTTGCCGAAGAACGACTTGCCGATGCCGCGCAGGCTGAGGATGGGTTCAACACTGTTCATTGCGACCTTTCCCTTGGAAAGCCGCGGCCTCCGGCGGCGCTCGCAACGGGCGCCGCCGCCGGATCGCCAGCGGGTCCAGCCTCGCGCTCAGGCCTTCTTCTTCAGGCCGGAGGAAATCTTCAGGTACTTCTCGGGCACGATCACGTCGGCGGAGTGGATGAACCCCTTGCCGAAGATGTAGGTGTCCTGGAGCAGCATCACGAAGTTGTTCAGCTTGACCCCGGTGGTGCCGTCGATGTAGTAGGAGCCGCCCCACTTGGCCTTGGGGGTGTACATCTGGAAGGCCCTCAGGATGTCCTTCATGTCGGTCATCTTGGACTTGCCGTCGATGACGTTCATGGCGTGCTGGACCATGCCCACGGTCTCGCAGTACTGGAAGGAGTACCACCAGGTGCCCAGGCGTCCCTTGGCGCCGTGCGCGATGACCGCCTTCTCCATC
Organism: Holophaga sp.; assembly: GCA_049508835.1. Lineage (GTDB taxonomy): Bacteria > Acidobacteriota > Holophagae > Holophagales > Holophagaceae > Mesoterricola. The sequence goes on from JBELAL010000016.1 coordinate 798, forward strand.
TTGCCCATGATGGCGTCGAAGTTGCCCTGCTCGGCCTTGAGGTCGACGCCCAGGGCGCCGGGGTAGCCGAGCAGGGGCGAGGGCAGGCTGGCCTCGACCATGATGCCGCCGTACTGGGCCACCTGGCGGATCAGGGGCTCGGTGTGGGCGTCGTTGGTGCAGTAGAAGGAGGTGTCCTTGCCGTACTTCTGCACCCACTTGGGCACGTTCTCCAGCAGGTACTGCTGGGCGCCCACCACGCCCACGTCGCTGAGCGGGTCGGGGGCGGTCTCGAACACCCACTTGATGCCCAGGTCCTTGCAGGCCTCCTCCATGATCATGCGCCGCCGGGTGAGGGGCTCCACGCTCATGTGCCGCGGGAACGAGATGTGCACGAAGGTCTTGGCGCCCAGCTGCTTGGAGGCCCAGATGATCCGGTAGCCGGCGGACACGAAGTCGTTGCGCATGATCAGGTCGGCCACCTTGCAGATGACCAGGGGATCCTCGTAGGGCACCGCGCCCAGCACCAGGATGTCGGGGCGGATCTCCTTGATCCGGCGGAAGCCTTCGGTGGCGCCCGGCACGGCCTGGTTCATGACGATCGCCTTCATCAGGGGATCGTTGGCCATGGAGACCAGCTGGGAGATGGTGGTCTCCTGCTCGGCGTTGAAGTTGTTGGGGAAGGTCAGGTGCTGGATCATGCCCCCGTCCTTCACGTCGCCGAACTTCTTGATCAGGAACTCGGCGGCGCGGACTTCGTCCTCGCTCTGGCTGACCGTGCCGGTCAGGATGCCGATATGGTACTTGGCCGCGGCCTGGGCCAGGCTGCCGGTCAGGGCGCAGCACAGGACCAGCGCGGTTCCGGCCAAGGCGTTGCGAATGCTCTTCATAGAGCCTCCAGGAAAGTTCCACCCGAATAAGATGGATAAGGGTTGTCACGGGGCGGCAGCGGGATGTGTCAAACAAGCGGCAAGATCAATGCCAGTGGCCGTGCCGGGTAGGGACCGTGTTCCGCAGGGAGCGGGGAAAAGGGATTGGATTAATTAAATATAGCACCGTTGGGTCCAGCAGAGGCCCGCTTGCGTTCCAACCCGGCCAGCAGGTCCGCCTCGAAGGTGCCGAACCGTTCGATCCTGCGGCCGCGCACCATCACCTGGCCCCGGGCCAGCACCGTGTCGATCTCCAGGTCCCGGTCCAGCAGCACCAGGTCCGCGTCGGCCCCCGTCCGCAGGCTGCCCTTGCGCTCCAGCTGGAGGTAGGCGGCCGGGGTCGAGGTGATGGTCCGGATGGCCGTCTCCAGCGGGATCCCGTGGTCGCGCACCGCCCGCCGGACCTCGCCGAACAGGCTGTCCACGTTGCCCACGCCGAGCCCCTGGTACTCGCCGGCGGCGGTGAACTTCGGCAGGCTGCCCTGGCCGTCGGAGCTGAAGCTGACGCACGCCACGTCCACCCCGGCCTTGAGCAAGGAGGCCAGGGCGGCGGCGCAGCTGCGCACCCCGGAGTCCGGCAAGCCGCTGGTGGTCAGGTCCAGGTGCCGGCCCCGCCCTCCGTCCTGGAGGGCGTAGGCGATTCCCGCCTCCAGCAGCCTGGGGTTGCGGTTGATGTGGGTGGGGACGAAGTGCCGGGCCGGGATCTCGGTCTCCTTGATGATCCGCTCGATCAGGGCCAGCATGCGCGGGCCGTCCCCCATGTGCGCGTGGAACAGGCCGGGCTTGGCCGAGAGCATCCCGCCCACCCGCGCCTCGGCGGCGAGCCGGGCGATCTCCTCGAACCCCGGCTGGGAGGAGCGGTGGTCGCTGAGCGCCACCTCCCCGACCCCGATGACCTTGTCGATCAGGATCAGGTCGTCCCGCACCGAGCCGGTGAAGGTCGGCACCGGCACCTGGTAGGCGCCGGTGTAGATGTACGTGGTGATCCCTTCGGCCTCCAGACCCCGGGCCTTGGCCACCAGGCTGGCCAGGCTCCGGGTGGTGGCGTCGGTGCCCAGGAGGCCCACCACCGTGGTGACGCCCGCGGCGGTGAGGTCGCTGAGCAGGATCTCGGGGGTGCGGGTGGCGTAGCCCCCTTCCCCGCCGCCGCCCAGGATGTGCACGTGGCCGTCGATGAACCCGGGCACCAGGACCTTGTCCCGGCCGTCGATCACCTCATGGTCGATCCCGCCCAGGGCGAACGGCTCACGGCGCAGGCCGGCGATCACCCCGCCGGCCACCAGCACGTCCATGCGGCCCAGGGGTTCCGGGGATAGAACCGTCGCCCCTTCGATCACCTTGAGGATGGTTGGGGGCTTGGGTACGGTGGTCATGACGCAGACTCCACGCAGGGATAAGGGGGATTCTCTGCCAAGGCAAGAACAGGGCCAAGTGATCCGGGATGAGTCCGATCTGTACTGGGGAGCCGGAGATGAAAATATTCTCTTTTATCCCTTCATCCCACCTTGGCAACAAATGAAGCCGCCCCGCGGCTCCATCGGATGCAAACGTCCCCGGCTCGATTCTTTTCGCCGGGGTGGGTCGGCGCACTGGGGTCCAGCTTCGGAGCAAGGCCCCGGCAACATGAAAGAACTGAAATTGCCGGAGATAGAGGGGATGAAGGGGATCTGGGGATACGGCGGTCCTGGCCTGACGGCCCAGGTGCGAAACCTGCTCGGGAATCCTGGAATACGACCGCCAGGCCTGTGGTATTCCGGTAAGCATCGGATGATTAAATTATCTGCGTAATAACTTTGTACGTATCGCGATTCGATCTCATTTCCAGGCGCAAGGCGCTATGGGTTAATTTATAACCCTTTTCTCGTCCCATTGCCCCATTTTTCGATCATGAGACGCCCCTTCTCCGTGAGGTCCGATCCCCGCCGGCCCATCGCCGCCCGGGTCAGGTGGAGGGATTCGGTGGTGGCCAGCAGGCCCCGGATCATGCCTTCGGTCAGGTGCGGACGCTCCGCCGCCGCCCGTTCGGCCAGGCCCCGCCGGCCGATGCTGCCGAATTCCCGGAACTGCTCCAGCATCCACACCAGGTCCTGGCCGAGGATGTCCTGGATCCAGCCGTCCTCCGGGGCGGGCGCCTCCCGCAGAAGGTAGTCGGGCAGGTGCTCCATCCGGACCAGCTGGCCGTCCTCCCGGATGGTCATCAGGAACTCCACCACGTTCATCAGCTGGCGGATGTTGCCGGGCCAGGGGTAGCCGCACAGGTGGCGGTAGGTCTCCGGGGTCATGATGTCCGCGGCCCGGGCGGCCCGGCCGTGGTGGACACCGAACCGCCGGATGAACTGGTCGATGAGCAGCGGGATGTCCTCGGGCCGCTCGCGCAGGCTGGGCATGGACAGGGGGACCACGCTCAGGCGGTAGAACAGGTCCTCCCGGAACCGCCCCTGCCTGACTTCGGCGGCCAGGTCCTTGTTGGTGGCGGCGATGACCCGCACGTCCACGGGCACCAGCTTGCGCCCGCCCACCGGCCGCACCTGCCGCTCCTGCAGCACCCGCAGCAGGCGGACCTGGAACTCCAGGGGGGCGTCCCCGATCTCGTCCAGGAAGACGGTCCCGCCGTGGGCCTCCTCGAACAGGCCCCGCCGGCCGCCCCGCTTGGCCCCGGTGAAGGCGCCCTCCTCGTAGCCGAACAGCTCGCTCTCCAGCAGGGACAGGGGGAAGGCGGCGAAGTTCACCGGCACGAACGGCCCCTGCCGGCGCCGGGAGGCGTTGTGGATGGCCTGGGCGAACAGTTCCTTGCCGGTGCCGGTCTCGCCCTGGATGAGGATGGTGGCGTCGCTCTCGGCCACCCGCCGGGCGTAGCCCAGCACGCGCTCCATCCGGGGGCTGCGGGAGGTGATGTGCTGGAAGGTGTAGCGCGCCTCGTGCTCGCTGCGCCGGAGGCTGCGCCGCAGCTCGTGCTCCAGGGTCTGGATGGCGTGGCTGGGCGCGAAGAAGTAGATGTGCCCCACCGCCGTCCCGGCCTGCAGCACCGGCTTCTCCCAGGCCACCATCTCCTGGCCCCCGAGCACGAGCACCGTGCTGGATTCCAGCGCCTCGAAAGCGGCGGGCAGCTCCGGCACCACCTCCCGGATGGGCCGGTTGATGAGCGCCTCCGCGTCCAATCCCAGGACGGTCGCCAGGGTGCTGTTGCCCAGGATGATCCGGCCGGAGAGGTCGGTGTACAGGATGCCGTCGGGGGAGTGGTCGGCCATGATCCGCAGGGTGTCGCGCATGTCCGAGACGGCCTTCCCGGCCTGGTCGATCTCCCCCAGCAGGCGCGTGATCTCCCGCAGGTGCTGGGAACTGATGGAGTCCCCCAGCTGCTCCATCAGGCCCAGGCGCTGGACCAGCTCCACGATGGTGGAGATGTCCGCCTGCCGGGAGCCGATGTCGATGATCCGCTCCACCCCGGGGGGCGCCAGGGCGGGCTCCCCGGGGGTGATGGCGACCTTGAGCCGGGGGTAGTCCGGGATCCCGGGATAGTACAGGTGGTAGGTGAGGTGGTCCAGGCCGATCCGGACCAGGTGGTCCCGGGCCGACCGGGCGGTGGACTCGAAGTCGTTGACCAGCAGCACCTCGGTGCCGGCCGGCAGCGCCAGCAGGTCCTGGATGCGGGTGTAGTCGATGGCCCTTCGCGCCACCAGGCAGTCCATCCCCGCCTGGACCAAGGCGGCCACCTCCGGGCGCTCCAGCACCTGCTCCCCGGTCAGCACCGCCACCACCTCTTCCGGCGCGAACTCCAGCCGGTCGTGCCGGCCGTAGCGCTCCACCTGCACCGCGTCATGGAAGAACCGCCGGATCTGCGCCTGCACCGCATCCCCGGCCCGGCTGCCGATGCTGAGCACCACGACTTTCTTCATCCGATCATTCTGGCACGGCGGCGCTCCTCCAGCTTGCGGGAGAAGATCGCCAGGCTGGCGTAGAGCTCCACGTTCTCCACGATGATCTCCTCGGGCACGGCCAGGGTGATGGGGGCGAAGTTCCAGATGGCCTGGAGCCCGCTGCGCACCATGGTCTCGGCGATGGCCTGGGCGCGGTTGGCCGGCACGGTGATGATGCCGACGGCGATGTGCCGCTCCCGGGCCAGGTCCTCGAACCGGGCCAGGGGGAACACCTCCACCCCGTGGATCAGGGTGCCCACCTTGGCCGGGCTGGTGTCGAAGGCGGCGACGATGCGGATGCCGGCCTTCTCGAAGTCGGTGTAGCCCAGCAGGGCCGATCCCAGGTTGCCGGCCCCCACCAGGAAGGCCTCGGAGAAGTTGTTCCAGTTGAGGAAGGACTCGATGGAGACCAGCAGGTCCTCGACCCGGTGCCCCACCTTGGGCTTGCCCTGGCTGCCGGTGGCCGCGAGGTCCTTGCGCACCTGGGTGTGGTGGATGCCCAGGTCCTCGGCCATCTGGGTGGCGGAGATGATCTCCTGGCCGGTGCCCTGGACCCTCAGCAGGTAGTGGTAGTACTTGGGCAGGCGCCGGAGGGTCGGTTCGGGTACGGTCACTGCGGCCATGAACAGGATCTCCAGCTCCGATTATCCCATGACTTTGAGATTCGACCGCTCAGAGCGTACAAGGAATTCAATCGGCCCAGAAGGAGAAGTTGTTCTTGCCCGTGTTCTTCACCCGGTACATGGCCGCGTCGGCGCAGGACAGGAGCCGGTCGGGCTCCTCGCCGTCCCGGGGGTAGATGCTGACCCCGATGGAGACGCCCACCGAGCAGGTCACGCCCTTCAGGGAGAACGGCCGGGTGACGCTGTCGATGATCAGGCGGGCGATGCTCGCGGCGGTGTCCCGGTCCTGGAGGTCCGCCAGGAGCACGGTGAACTCGTCCCCGCCGATGCGCGCCACCGTGTCCGACTCCCGCACGCAGTCCGCGATCCGCCGGCCCACTTCCCTGAGCAGTTCGTCCCCGCGCTCGTGCCCGTGGGCGTCGTTCACCGTCTTGAAGCCGTCCAGGTCCATGTAGAACAGGGCGAAGCCCCGGCCCCGCCGCCTGGCCAGGGCGTGGGTGTGCTTGAGCCGGTCGTAGAACAGGGTCCGGTTGGGCAGGCCGGTCAGCTGGTCGTGGTGGGCCAGGTTGTCCATGCGGTCCTGGAGGCGCTTGATCTCGGTGAAGTCCTCCTTGACCCCGACGAAGTGGGTGATCACCCCCTCGTCGTCCCGGATGGGGGAGATGGAGGCCAGTTCCCAGACCAGGTCGCCGCCCTTGGTGCGGTTGTGGAACACCCCGTGCCACTCCTCCCCGGCCAGGATGGTGCGCCACAGGTCCCGGTAGAAATCGGCGGGGAGGAAGCCGCCCTTGAGGATGCGGGGCGTCTTGCCCAGCACTTCTTCCGCCGAATAGCCGCTCACCTGGCAGAACTTGGGGTTCACGTACTCGATGTTCCCCTGGTTGTCCGTGACGATGATGGACACCGGGCTCTGCTCCACGGCCTTGATCAGGATCCTCAGCCTGGCCTCCAGGGCCCGGCGGTCTTCTCCCTTGCGCGCGAGCCCCATGAAGTCCTTCATTGCGTTGCCGTTGATGCGAGTGGAGGGCGTCATGGGAAGGATCCTTGAAAATACAAATTATGATTCATAAACCATGTTGTCCATGGGAATTTATCGACCCGTGGATTGCCAATCTCGAGAATTTCCCTCGACTTCGTGTTATATAGTGTGACGACAAATTTTAGGCCCGGGACTGAATTCTTGTTGATAATTGCGAAGCCCATCCCCGGAGGCGCCATGCGTGTCAATCAGCCCGTCACCACCGTCGAGCATGAGATCCAGGAGGGGGCGTTCATCGTCTCCATGACCGACCTCAAGGGCATCATCACCCTGGTGAACGAAGAGTTCGTCCGGGTGAGCGGATTCTCCCGGGAAGAACTGCTGGGCCAGCCCCACAACATCGTCCGCCATCCGGACATGCCTCCCGCCGCCTTCGCCGACCTGTGGACCACCATCCAGGCCGGCAGGCCGTGGTACGGGATGGTGAAGAACCGCTGCAAGAACGGCGACTTCTACTGGGTGGACGTGAACGTCACCCCCATCCGCGAGCACGGGACGGTGGTCGGCTACGTCTCCATCCGCAGCCGGCCCAGCCGCGGCCAGATCCGGGAGGCCGACCGCCTCTACGCCCGGGTGAACCAGGGCGTGCCCTGGGAGCAGGCCGCCCGGCCCGTCCGGCCGCGGATCCCCTTCCCCGCCATGGCCCTCGGCCTGCGCCTGGGCCTGGGCATCGGCGTGCTCACCGCCTGGTTCCTGGCGCTGCTGGCCGCGGCCTGGACCGGCGTAGCGTCCACCGGCGCCCTGCGGACAGTCCTGGGCCTGGGCGCGGTCCTGGGCGTGGCCGGCGCCGTGGGGCTGGCCGCCCTGCTGATCCGGACCCTGAACCTGCAGACCGGCGGCGATCCGGTCCGGACCATCGACCTGCTGCGCAAGGTGGCCGAAGGCGACATGCGGGTGGAGGTGGAGACCCGCCCCGGCGACCAGCACAGCATCCTGGCCATGGTCCGGCTGGTGCAGTCCCGGCTCAAGGGGATGATCAACCGCATCCGTTTCGACGCCGAGCGGGTGGCGGAGCACGCGAGCCTGTTCGCCGCCTCCACCCACCAGATCTCCGCCACCAGCCAGGAACTGGCCCGCAACGCCGAGGACCAGCGCACCTCGGTGGAGCGCATGGCCTCGGCCATCACCGAGCTGAGCGCCTCCATCCAGGAGGTCTCCAGCAACGTCCAGGCCAGTCGCCGGCAGGCCGGCAACGCGGTGGACGCCACCCAGGAAGGGGACCGCTCCGGGCAGGCCGCCATGGCCGCCATGGAGGAGGTAGCCCAGAGCACCGCCCGGGTGGTGCAGGCGGTCAAGGTGATCCAGGAGATCGCCCGCCAGACCAACCTGCTCTCCCTCAACGCCGCCATCGAGGCGGCCAAGGCCGGACAGTTGGGCAAGGGCTTCGCGGTGGTGGCCGACGAGGTGCGCAAGCTGGCCGAGCGCAGCGCCCAGGCCGCCCGGGAGATCGCCGCCCTGATCGAGGGCAGCGACCAGGCGGTGGCCCAGGGCCGGGCCACGGTCCAGGACGCGGTGCGCGCCCTGGCCGAGATCCGGGAGCACATCGGCCAGGTGACCGCCATGTCCCTGGAGATCGGCGCCGCCGCCGAGGAGCAGGCCAAGGCCAGCCAGGAGGTGGCCCAGCAGGTGGAGCTGGGCGCCCAGAAGGCCGCCGCCAACGCCAGCGCCAGCGTCCAGCTGTCCAGCACCACCGCGGGCAACGCCCAGACCTCCGTCCGCCTCTCCGCCACCGCCGAAGGGCTCACCCAGCTGGTGACGGGCTTCCGGACCTAGCCAGGTTTCCCAACTGGAGCCGGAGCTCCTCCAAAGAGAAGGGCTTGGGGAGCGCCGAAACGTTCGGCTGGTTCGCTGCCAGCGGCGCGATTTCCAGATCGCTGCCGCCGCTGGCCAGGAATACCCGCTGCCCCGGCACCAGGTCCAGGATCCGGGCCAAGGTCTGGGCCCCGTTGAGGCCCGGCATGTTCATGTCCAGGACCACCAGGTCCACCGCCATGCCCTTCTGCAGGAGATCGAGGGCTTCCTGCCCGCCGGAGGCGGTGGCCACCCGGTGTCCAAGGAGCTTGACCACCTCGGTCATGGACTCCCGGATCAGTTCATCATCGTCCACCACCAGGATGTCCAGTGCCCTTTGCAGAGGTCCGGCCGGCTCGGGCACCTGGCGCGAAGACTCGGCCTTTCCTACCCGCGAGGCGGGGAAGCGCAGGATCGCCTCGGTGCCGTGCCCGATCCGGCTGCTCAGGCTGAGACTGCCTTCATGGGCTCTCATGGTGCCGTAGACCATGGGGAGCCCAAGCCCCGTGCCCTTCCCCACCGGCTTGGTAGTGAAGAACGGCTCCATCGCCTTGGCCAGGACCTCCTCGCCCATTCCCTCCCCGGTATCGCGCACCCGGACCTCCAGTTCGCCCGTGGCCAGGGCCCGGGTCTGGAGGTGCAGCGACCCGCCGCTGGGCATGGCGTCCACCGCATTGACGCACAGGTTCATCAGCGCATGGCTCAAAGCTCCGGCATCCCCGCGCAGGGAACCGAGGTCCTCCTGGAGGTCCAGCTCCCGTTCCTCCTGCAGGTCCTTGTGGGCGAAATAGAGCAGGCTCTTGACCACGCCGCGGCCACGCAGGCATGCGTTCACGATCGTGGCCAGGTATTTCGACGCCGGTTCCCGCTCTTGCTGGGCCGAGGCCAGGCTGAGGATGGCGCCGAGCACGTTGTTCATGTCGTGGGCCACCCCCCCGGCCAGGCTGCCCAGACTCTCCATCTTCTGAGCCAACTGCAGCTGTGCTTGCAGCTGGAGCCGCTCCTGCTCGGCCCGCTTGCGCTCGGTGAGGTCGTGCACGATGGAGAGCAGCTGGGGGGCCGCGTCCAGCCGGACGAACCTGGCGCTCACCTCCACAGGAAGCCTGGAGCCGTCCCTCCGCCGGTGGACCGTCTCGACGCAGATGGAGCCTTGGGCCTTGAGCTGGCCGCGGAGGTAGAAGGATCCGCCGCTGAGGATCAGCACTCCCAGGGCGAGGAACAGGGCGAGGGGGCCCGCCGCGAACCAGTGGGCCTGGAAAGGCTCCTCCTGCCGGGGAGCGAACCCGAACACCGCCAGGGGCCAGGTGTCGACCCCGGCATGGATCACCAGGGCCAGCCCCAGTCCCACGGCGCCCAGGGCGGAGGGCAGGGACATCGGGACATGGTTCGATTCGTACATCAGCGGAGCGCCCACCGCATAGCTGATCAGCACCAAAGTCCCCAATAGAAGGGGAACCTGGGCCATGAGGGCGCCCGCCTGGCGGATCCGCCACCGGCCGGCCTGGCCGCGCACGACGGTCAAGGTCGCGAGGCACGCGGCCAGGGTCGCCAGGGCGGTCAAAGGAGAAGTGGGCTGGGACGGGTGGCCCACCAGCGGGAGCCGGCTGCCACCCCAGGCGGTTTCCACCCACGGAAAGGACAGGATCACCAGGTCCACGAGGGCGATCCCCAGGGCCAGGTCCATCGCGAAGCGCCGTGGCCATGGGTGGCGCGGGTCGGCTCCGGCCAGCAGCAGGGCGACGCAAGGCACGAGGATCGCGAGCGCCCCCAGGGGCGACCCGGGCACCTGGCCCCGTCCCAGCGCCGCTAGCGCCGGCCGCCCCAGGAGCGTTCCCAGGAGCACCAGGATCGCCACGCCCGCGGTCGCCAGGCTGATCCAGGCCGCCGCCCGGCGCAGCAGTTTCTGGGCCAGGGCGGGATCGGCCACGATCGGCCCCTACACCTGGAACTGACCGACCGACAACGAAAGGGCTTCGGAGATCCGTGCCAGGTCCATGGCCGTCCGGGCGATCTCCTGGACCGTCGCCGACAGCTGCTGGGTGGCGGCGGCGTTCTGGCCGACTTCCCCGGAGGCTTCCGCCACCCTTCGGCTCACCTCCGTGGCCATCAGGGCCTGCTCCTCCGTGGCGACGCCGATCTCGCCGAACAGCACCTCGTCCTGGGCGAACACCCCGGCCGCCCAGGCGGTGCTGTCCGGACAGATCTTGCTGGGGTAGGCGGCGCCGGCCACGGTGCGGGTCACGACCCCGGAGGCCAGGTCGGTCTGGGTGCGGTCGTAGGGCCGCGAGGTGTCGGTGCGGGCCAGGTCCAGCCCCACCAGGATCCGCTGGTCGGTGGCGGCGGTCTGGAACCGCCGCTCCGCCTGGGACCGGACCCCCAGGATGGTCTGGGCGAACCGGGAATCGGACCGGCGCAGCAAGGGCCCCGTGCCGGGGTCGCGCTCCTCGGCGGTGCGCTCGGCGGTGTCCGCCCGCTGCCAGTAGAGCCGCCACTCCGCGCGCTGGAACCAGGCGGCGGAATCCTCGAACCGGTGCTCGAAGGTGAACTGGCTGCGGCGCACCAGGTCATCCCCCTGGTCGGCCAGGACCTGGATGGGGGTGAAGGGGATGGTCCCCAGTTCGCTGAGCAGGTCCACGCCGGTGCGGCGTTCCAGGTGCTGGGCCGAGAAGCCGAACCGGTGCCGCCCGGACGGGGCGAACCCGGCCTTGCCCAGCAGGCTGGTGGTGCGGATGGACATGGGGTTGGGCATGCCCAGGCGGGGCACGACCTCACCCCCGCGCCGGAAGGTCCCCAGCGCCAGCCCGTCCCAGGCCCCGTCCCGGCCGGCGGCGGCGACGGTGGCGGCGCGGCTGTTGTCGGCGCTGGCATAGCCCAGCTTCAGGGATCCGGCCGCTCCGCCGTCGCCGGGCACCAGGTCCCGGGCGTCCAGGGTGGTGTAGCTCACCACCCCGCCCAGGGCGTCGCTGCCGTACAGGGCCGAGGCCGGGCCGCGCAGGATCTCCACCCGCGCCACCGAGTCCGGGTCCACCAGGTCCCGGCTGAAGTTGCGCCCCGCCTCGGGCCCGTCCGGGAGGTTGGCCCCATCCACCAGGATCAGCACCCGGTCCGCGTCGATGCCGCGGATGTTGAAGCTGGTGGAGCCCTGGCGCCCGGGCTTGGCGCCCACCTCAACGCCGGGGGTGTAGCGCACCAGGTCGTTGGGCCGGTCCATCAGCAGGCGGTCGAGGTCGGTCCGCCCCAGCACGTCCACCGTGGCCGCGGTGTCGCCGGCGTCGCGCTCGGTGCGGGTGACGCTGACCACCACGGTGGCGGAGGGGATGGCGTCGCCGGTGGCCGGGGTCGGGACAGAGCCGGACAGTGGCGCGGCAATCAGGAACAGGATGGCAAGGATCATGGCGGAGGCTCGTCGATGCGAGCCACCTTAGACGCTCGCGGGGATCAAGCCCAGGGAACCCTTCATGGCCGCGGGGTAAGGTTCGTCCGGCCAGCGCTTCATCCAGTCCAATCCTGGCCAGCCCTTGCGAACCCGCCCTCGCCGGCCAGCTCTCCCCGCAAAAAGTGCGGCCCCGCTCCGGTGACCCGCATGTCCACCAGTTCCCCGAACGGCAGATCCCGGCCCTCCGGCGCCATGAGATGCACGTTCCGCCAGCAGGCGGTGCGGGCCAGCCAATGGCCGCCGTCCAGCGGCCCCCGGCTCTCGATCCGGGCCTTGACCTCCCGGCCCACCAGGCGCTGGTTGCTCTCCAGGGTCAGCTCGGTCTGCCGGGCCTGGAGCCGGGACAGGCGCTCCTGCTTGACCCGGTAGGGGAGATCGTCCTTGAGCCGCAGGGCGGGCGTGCCCGGACGGGGCGAGTAGATGAAGCTGAACGACTGGTCGTAGCGCACCTGCTCCAGCAGGGCCAGGGTGGCCTCGAAGTCGGCGTCGGTTTCCCCGGGGAAGCCGACGATGAAGTCGGTGGACAGGTTCAGCCCCTCCGGGCCGCCCTCCAGGTAGCCCAGGCGCTCCAGGTACTGGGCCACGGTGTACTCCCGGCGCATGCGCCGCAGCACCGCGTCGCTGCCGCTCTGCACCGGCAGGTGCAGGAACGGCGCGATCCTGGGGTTGGTGGCCAGGGTCCGGGCCAGCTCCCGGGTGAAGTTCATGGGGTGGCTGGTGGTGAACCGGATCCACTCCAGTCCGTCCACCTCCGCCACCCGGTCCAGCAGTTCGGCGAAGCAGCAGCCCCCCTGGTAGCTGTTCACGTTCTGGCCCAGCAGCTCCACCTCCCGGTAGCCCCGGGCCACCAGGCCGCGCACCTCGTCCACCACGTCCCGGAACGGGCGGTGCCGCTCCGGGCCCCGGGTGTTGGGCACCACGCAGTAGGTGCAGGCGTGGTTGCAGCCCTCGATGATGGTCACCAGGGCCTTGGCGGTGCTGTTGCGGCGGGCGGTCTCGGGGGGGAACAGGTGGTTGTCCGGGTAGGCGCCGGTGTCGATCACCTGCCGGGCCCCGGCCCGGGCGCGCTCCAGCAGCGCCGGGAGCTGCTGCAGGGCCATGGTGCCCAGGACGAAGTCCACCTGGGGGGCGCGCTTGAACAGGGCGGCCTGCTCCTGCTGGGCCAGGCAGCCCGCCACCCCCACCAGCAGGGGCCGCTTCTTCTTCTCCTCCCGCAGCCGGCCCAGCTCGGTGTAGACCTTGTGCACCGCCTTCTCCCGGATGGAGCAGGTGTTGAGCAGCACCAGGTCGGCGTCGTCCAGCCGCGCCGCCGGCTCATGGCCGTCCCTCTGGAGCAGCCCCGCCAGCTTCTCGCTGTCGTGGTCGTTCATCTGGCAGCCCCAGGTCTCGATGAGGTACTTCATGCGGCCACACCCAAAACGGCTATTTTAGCCTGAAACCAGGGGCCCCCCGGCCCTGGCGTGCTCGGCCCCGGTCTGGAGCTCCTTGTACCGGGCGCAGTTCTCCTTGCGGTTGAGCCCGTTGTGGATGGCCACGGCCATCTCCCGGCAGGAGCGGTAGCCGCAGGCCATGCAGTCCAGGAAGTCCTCCTGGGCCTGCTTCTCCAGGCTCCGGTAGATGCCCTGCAGTTCCGGCTCCGTGGGCATCCTGCGGCGGTCGTTGGTCGACCGGTCCACGCAGGCGCGGTCGTACAGCCCGGGCCGCCACCGGCTGGCCACCAGCCGCCGCAGGGCCGCGCGCCCGCGGGCCGCGGCGAACGGCCCGTATTTCCGGTGGCGCCTGCGCATTTCCTGGCTGCGCCGTTCCACCGGGGCTTCCAGTTGGCCCAGGGACCGTTCCGGAAACAGGGTGGCGGTGCCACCGTTGCAGCCCTTGGCGCAGTTCAGGCAGTCGACGATCAGCGGGGCGGCGCCCTGCTCCACCGAGGCTTTCAGGTCGGCCAGGTAGGGATGGACCTGCTCCGGCCCCTCGATCTTGCGGATGGCCGGGACCAGGCCGGGGTTCCACCTCTCGGCCGTGCGCATGAGGCCTCCCGGCGTGGAGAACAGCACCGCGCGCTCCGCGGGGGGGTTGGCGTATAACGCCGGCGCCGGCCCATGAAAAGGGCCCCCGAAGGGGCCCTTGGCGACGGTCCGGAAATCCGTGGTCCGGCATTCCGGTCAGTACATGTCTTCCATCCCGCCCATGCCGGGGCCGCCGGGCATCGGGGCGGCCTTCTTGTCCTCGGGCGCCTCGCAGATGATGGCTTCGGTGCTGAGCATCATGGAGGCCACGGAAGCGGCGTTGCGCAGGGCGGTCTTGGTCACCTTGGCGGGGTCGACCACGCCGAACGCCACCATGTCGCCGAACTCGCCGGTGGCGGCGTTGAAGCCGAAGTTGCCCTTCTCCTCCTTGACCCGGTTGACGATGACCGAGCCTTCCACGCCGGCGTTGTTGGCGATCTGGCGCAGGGGCTCCTCCAGGGCCTTCTCGACGATCTTGACGCCGGTGGCCTGGTCGCCGGTCAGCTTCAGGGCCGCCAGCTTGCCCAGGGTGCGCAGCAGGGCCACGCCGCCCCCGGCCACGATGCCGTCCTCCACCGCCGCCTTGGTGGCGTGCATGGCGTCCTCGACCCGGGCCTTCTTCTCCTTCATCTCGGTCTCGGAGGCCGCGCCCACCTTGATCACGGCGACCCCGCCCACCAGCTTGGCCAGGCGCTCCTGCAGCTTCTCCTTGTCGTAGTCGCTGGTGGAGACGTCGATCTGGCTGCGGATCTGCTTGACCCGGCCCTGGATGGCCTGGGATGCCCCGGCGCCCTCGATGAGGGTGGTGGTCTCCTTGTCGATGGTGATCTTCTTGGCGGTGCCCAGGTCCTCGAGCTTGAGGTTCTCGAGCTTGAGGCCCAGGTCCTCGGTGACGGCCTTGCCGCCGGTGAGGATGGCGATGTCCTCCAGCATGGCCTTGCGCCGGTCGCCGAAGCCCGGGGCCTTGACGGCGGCGATGTTCAGGGTGCCGCGGATCTTGTTCACCACCAGGGTGGCCAGGGCCTCGCCGTCCACGTCCTCGGCGATGATGAGGAGCGGGCGCCGGCTGTTCACCACCTGCTCCAGCAGGGGCAGCAGGTCGCGCATGTTGGAGATCTTCTTCTCGAAGATCAGGATCAGGACGTTCTCCAGCTCGACCTTCATCTGGTCGGGGTTGGTGACGAAGTAGGGGCTGAGGTAGCCGCGGTCGAACTGCATGCCTTCCACCACGGTCAGCTCGGTGTCGCGGCCCTTGGCCTCCTCCACCGTGATCACGCCGTCCTTGCCCACCTTGCCCATGGCGTCGGCGATGATCTTGCCGATCTCCTCGTCGCCGTTGGCGGAGATGGCGCCCACCTGGGCGATGGCGTTGCCCTCGACGGGCTTCTTGATGGCGTCGATGCCCTCGACCACGGCCTCCACGGCCAGGTCGATGCCCTTCTTGATCTCCATGGTGTTGGCGCCGCTCACCACGGCCTTGATGCCTTCCTTGTAGATGGAGCGGGCCAGCACGGTGGCGGTGGTGGTGCCGTCGCCGGCGATGTCGGAGGTCTTGGAGGCCACTTCGCGCACCAGCTGGGCGCCCATGTTCTCGTGCTTCTCCTTGAGCTCGATCTCCTTGGCGACGGTGACGCCGTCCTTGGTCATGAGCGGGGAGCCGAACTTCTTCTCGATCAGGACGTTGCGTCCCTTGGGGCCGAGGGTGACCTGGACCGCGTCGGCCAGTTTGTTCACGCCGCGCAGAATGGCCTGGCGCGCGTCCTCGGAATAAACAATTGATTTAGCAGCCATGTCTTTCTCCTTGTTGCGAGGTTCGGTATCCGGATCTGGGAAGGGTTAGCTGAGGACGGCCAGGATTTCGTCCTCGCGGACGATGACGTGGTCATCGCCCTCGATCTTGACTTCCGTGCCGGTGTACTTGCCGATGAGGACCTTGTTCCCGACCTTCACGGTCATCGGGATGCGCTTGCCGTCGTCGGCGAACTTCCCTTCGCCGATCGCCACCACCTCGGCTTCCATCGGCTTCTCCTTGGCCGTGTCCGGGATGATGATGCCGCCCTTAACCGTCTCCGCGGGCTCGCTGCGCTTGAGCAGGACGCGATCGTACAGGGGCTTGATGGCCATGTATTACCTCCATTCGATGGATGAGTTCCCTCAGGGGAGCTGTTAGCACTTACTACCAGCGAGTGCTAAGTTAGCTCTGACAAAAAGAAGTGTCAAGTACATTCTCTAAATATTAGTGTGTTGGACTAAAATTTTATTACTGCCCTGTCTTGCATCGGTTCCCAGTCCCGCGTCGGCCCACAGGGCCGCATTGGCGGTAGGCTAAAGGCATGAGTGAACTGTCCGCGTTGATCGAACTGCAGTCCGTCCATGACAACCTGCGCACCATCCAACGGGACTTGACGACCTTCCCCCCCGATCTGGCGGCGCTGGATGTTGAACTCAAGGATCTGGCCAGGAAGCTCGAGGAGAACGCCAAAGGCCTCGCCACGGCCCGCGCCCAGCACGCCAGCCTGACCACCGAACTGGGCGGCGCGGAGAAGCTGGAGGAGATCGCCAAGGCCTCGGTGCGGGGCGCCACCCAGAAGATCCAGTACACCGCGGCGATCCGCGAACTGGATGAGCGCCAGCGGCAGAAATCGGCGGTGGCGCGCCCGGCCAGGGAGGTCGAGGCCCGCATCCAGGCCCTGGAGCGGACCGAGGCGGAGCTCAAGGAGCGCCAGGGCGAGGTGGCCAGGCAGTTCAAGGAGCTCAGGGACATCTTCCTGGCCGAGCACGAGAACCAGGTGGTGGCCCAGGCCCGGCTGGAGGCCCGCGGGCTCGAGCTGGAGGCGGCCCTGGCTCCGGCCCTGCTGGTCCGGTTCAAGCGGCTGCTCCAGGCGCGCCAGGGCCGGGCCGTGGTGGGGGTGGAGAACGGCGCCTGCGGCGGCTGCAGGACCCGCCTGCGCTCGCCCATGGTGGCCAGCCTGAGGAGTGCGGAGACCATCTACTGCGAGTCCTGCCAGCGCATCCTCTACGACCCCGCCCGGCTATGACCGACCTCGCCGAGCGCATCCAGCGGCTGCGCGCGCGGATCCGGAGGGCCTGCGAAGCCGTAGGACGGGACCCGGCCGGGGTTGAGCTGCTGCCGGTCTCCAAGCGCCAGCCCCTTTCCCTGGTGCTGGAGGCGGCCGCCCTGGGGTACGGGCGGTTCGGCGAGAACTACGTCCAGGAAGGGATGCAGAAGGCCCAGGAGGCCCCCGGCCTGCAGTTCGTGCTCATCGGCCCGCTCCAGCGCAACAAGGCCCGGCACGCCCTGGAGGGGTTCCGGGAGATCATGACCGTGGACCGGCCGGAACTGGCCGCCCGGCTGCGGCACCTGGCGGAGGAGCTCGACCTGGTGCGTCCGGTGTGGATCCAGGTGGACCTCTGGGGCGAGGCCAGCAAGCTCGGCGGCTGCGACGAGCCGGGCGCCGAGGCGGTGTTCCAGGCCCTGGGCGAGGACCCGCGCCTGCCCGTGGAGGGGCTCATGGCCATTCCCCCGCCCGAGGACGCCGGGGCCTTCCGCGCCCTGGCCGGGCTGCGGGAGGCCTGGCAGCAGAAGCGGGGGCGGCGGCTGCGCCTGTCCATGGGCATGAGCGCGGACCTGGAGGAGGCGGTGGCCGCCGGCACGGACCAGGTCCGCATCGGCACGGCGTTTTTCGGCAACCGTTGATTCCTTCAAGCCAAACCCGGACCGGTGCTGGCATACTCGGGTACCAACGATCCCAAGTCCGCGCCGGCGTCCGGCCGGTGGTTTGTACGCGCCCTGGAGGAGCATCAGATGGGCTTCTGGAAGAACCTGAGCATCCGCAAGAAACTGAGCTACTCGATCCTGGTGCTGACCGCGGTCCTGGCCCTGACCGCCGGCCTCACCAGCGCGATCCGCCTGCAGACCGCCCAGACCGAGGCGCTCTGGACCAAGGGCAAGAGCCTGTCCGCGATCCTGGCCGAGGCGGTGACCTCCTCCTACCTGTCCGACGACCTGGGCACCACCACCGGCTCCACCGAGCGCTCCCTGGACTTCGCCAAGGGCGACCAGGACGTGTCCCTGGCGGCGGTGGTGGCCGTGGACCAGGGCACCAAGGCCCCGGCCGTGAAGTACCAGCGCCGGTTCGGCGGGGACGCCAAGGCGGACGCCGCCGCCCTGGCCGAGCCCCTGGGCCGGGGCGTCCTGCGCTACCAGAAGAACGGCTTCATGGTGGTCGCCTCGCCCCTGGGCCAGGAAGCCCAGGACCCGGCCAAGAAGGTCTACCAGATGGTGGTGCTCAACACCGTGGGCATCGACCGCATCAACCGGCACAACCTCCTGACGGCCGTGGGCCTCGCGGTGGTCATGCTGGCCCTGGGGTTCGCGGCCTCCACGCTCCTGGGCAACACCCTGGTCAAGCCCCTGGAGCACATCCAGGGGCGCATGCGCGACATCTCCGAAGGCGAGGGCGACCTCACCGCCCGGCTCCAGGTGGACAGCGCCGACGAGATCGGCAAGCTGTCCCTGCACTTCAACCAGTTCGTGGAGAACGTCCAGGGCATCGTCCGGCAGGTGGTGTCCATCTCCACCAACATCGCCTCCGGCTCCCTGCAGATGACCGCCGGCATGTCCGAAATGGCGGCCACCGCCGACTCCATCGCCCAGACCGCCGAGAACCAGAAGTCCAGCGTGCGCCAGGCCAACGACAGCGTGGGCACCATCGCCGGGTCCTCGAAGGTGATCTACGCCAACGTGTCCGACGCCCTGAAGGTGTTCGACCAGGCCCGGGAGGCCGCGGCCAAGGGCGGCACCGCCGTGGGCGCCGCGGTGAGCGGCATGCAGGTGATCCGCGACAACTCCCGCCAGATCGGCAACATCCTCAACGTGATCACCGAGATCGCCAACCAGACCAACCTGCTGTCCCTGAACGCGGCCATCGAGGCCGCCAAGGCCGGCGAGCACGGCAAGGGCTTCGCGGTGGTGGCCGAGGAGGTGCGCAAGCTGGCCGAGCGCAGCGCCCAGGCCGCCAAGGAGATCACCGCCCTGATCCAGACCTCCAGCAAGAGCATCGAGGACGGCACCACCATGGTCAACACGGCCGGCAGCGTCCTCAAGAGCATCACCGAAGCCATCCACGCCAGCGCCGAGCGGATGAAGGCCATCGGCGGCCAGAGCCAGACCCAGAGCCAGGACAGCGGCACCGTGGTGGGCGCCATGGAGAACCTCTCCAACATCGCCGAAGGCAACGCCGCCGCCACCGAGGAGATGGCCGCCACCATCCGCGAGACCACCCGCACGGTGAACGAGCTGAGCCGCTTGGCCGAGAACCTGAACAACCTGGTGTCGCGGTTCAAGATCTGATAGCCGCCCCCTTGCTTTTGTCGCCAAAATGACGACAATTGCCAAGGGAGGCACCATGAAGACGATCCCCCTGCGGGATTTCCAGCGGGAAGGAGCCAAGGCCCTGGGTGAAGGACCCTCCCTTGAGCCCTGGCTGCTCGCCGGCCGGGACCAGGCCTTCATCCTGCTCCCGCTCTCCCCCGGGAACCGGTCGGCGATGATCGATCTGGCCGAAGGAATGGCTGCGATGATGGCCCTTCGGGAGGACCAGGCGCGGGCGGTGGAGGCCGGCCTGGACCGGATGAGCATGGAGGAGATCGAGGAGGAGATCCGCGAGGCCAGGAAAGCCCGCCGGAAGCGGAAACGGCCCGCATGAGCCGTGCCCTGGTCCTGGACACCAACGTGCTGGTCTCGGCGGCGCTCAAGCCGGAAAGCGACCTCGCCCGCATCGTGGACATCATCCTGCTCCGCCAGGCTCCGTTGCACGTGTGTCCGTCCATCGTCGCCGAGTACCGGGAAGTGCTGCACCGGCCCAGATTCCGGCCGAAAGGCTTCCCCCCCGGCTGGTTCTCGCGCTTTCTCCAGGTCGCGTTCCACGAGCCCGAACCCGGATCCTGGCCCATGCGCGGCCCCGATCCGGACGACCTGGTGTTCCTGGCCCTGGGCAAGGCCGTGGGAGCGACGGTCGTGACCGGGAACCTGGCTCACTACCCGGAGGCGATCCGCGTGGGCGTGGCGGTGCTCTCGCCCTCGTCCTACCTGAAGAGCCTCAAGTGAACCCGCCCGGCTATTCGCTGGCTTCCTTGGAGATCGCCAGCAGCAGCCCCAGGGACGCTAGGCTCGCGATCAGGCTGGAGCTGCCGTAGCTGATGAACGGCAGCGGAATCCCCTTGTTCGGCGCCAGGCTCAGCACCACGCTCAGGTTCATCATCGCCTGCACCACCAGCAGCAGGGTGAAGCCCATGGCGCACAGCTTGAGGTAGCTGTCCCGCACCCGCCGGGCGATGCGGTAGCCGCGCCAGAGGATGCCCACGAACAGGGCCAGCACCAGCACCGAGCCGATCAGCCCGGCCTCCTCGGCGATCACGGCGTAGATGAAGTCGGTGTGGGCCTCGGGCAGGTAGTTGAGCTTCTGCATGGAGGCGCCCAGGCCCACCCCGGTGATGCCGCCGTTGCCCACGGCGATCAGGCTCTGCAGGGCCTGGTGGCCTTTGCCCAGGGGATCGGCGGCCGGGTTCAGGAAGCTCAGCACCCGGGCCCGGCGGTACGGCTCCAGCCAGACGAAGGCGAACCCCACCGCCCCCAGGATCGGGGTGGCCACCACGAAGATCCAGCGGGGGGCGCCGCCCAGGAAGGTCACCAGCAGGGCCACGAACAGGATCAGGAAGGAGGTGCCGAAGTCAGGCTCGCGCAGGATCAGGCCCAGGGGGATGATCAGGATGGCGAACAGGGCCAGCAGGCGGGGGATGGAGTCCTGGCGGTTGGACCACGCCTCCCGGTGGCGCACCATCCACCAGGCGGTGATGAGCACCGAGAGGGGCTTGAACAGCTCCGAGGGCTGGATGCTGGCCCGGGACAGGCGGATCCACCGGTGGGCATGGTTCACCGCCGGGAACAGGAACACCGCCCCCAGCAGCACCAGGGACACCACGTACAGCACCTGCAGCATGCGCGGGTTGTCCCGCAGGGTGTTCAGGTCGGTCTGGCTCAGGGCCAGCATGATGGCCACCCCGATGGTTCCGCCGGCCAGCTGGTTCACCAGGAAGGTGGTGGCGGTGCGCTGGGACTTGAAGGCCGAGGCGGAGAACACCCACACCATCCCCACCGCCATCAAGGTCAGGGCGAAGAACAGCAGCAGGCGATCGATGGGGCGACGTACGTCAGGGGCCACGGCGACTCGGCAGGCGGGAAAGATCCGCTTTGTGCAAGGGTATCAGACCGCTCCCCGGGTAGCCAGGGGACCGGCCATGTCCCGACCCGGACGCTCCGTCAGGCCAGGTTGAGTCCCTCAAAGGACGAGGCGTTCCTGGTACTCGCCGAACTCCTTGCGCATGGTGTCGGCGATTTCGCCCACGGTGGCCTCGGCCTTGACCGCGGCGATGATCCGGGGCATCAGGTTCTCGGTGCCCGCCGTGCCCTTGGCCAGGGCGTCCAGCGCGGCGCGCACGGCGCCGTTGTCCCGCTGCTCCCGGTACTGGGCCACCTCGCGCCGGCGGCGCTCGCCCAGGGCCTCGTCCACCCGCAGCAGTTCGGGCTTCTCCTCGTTCTGGATGGTGAACTTGTTGACGCCCACCACCACCTGGTCGCCCCGCTCCACGGCCTTCTGGTAGGCGTAGGCGGCGTTCTGGATCTCCCGCTGGGGGATGCCCTTCTCGATGGCCGCCACCATGCCCCCGGCCTCGTCCACCTTCCTGATCAGGGCCTCGGCCTGGGCCTGCAGCTGGTTGGTGAGGCTCTCGATCAGGTAGCTGCCGGCGAAGGCGTCCACCACGTCGGCGATGCGCGACTCGAAGGCCAGGATCTGCTGGGTGCGCAGGGCGATCCTCGCGCTGGCCTCGGTGGGCAGGCTGAGGGCCTCGTCCCGGCTGTTGGTGTGCAGGGACTGGGTGCCGCCCAGGACTGCCGCCATGGCCTGCACGGTGGTGCGGACGATGTTGTTGTCGGGCTGCTGGGCGGTGAGGGTGGAGCCGGCGGTCTGGGTGTGGAAGCGCAGCATCTGGCTCTTGGGATCGTCGGAGCCGAACCGCTCCTTGATGATCTTGGCCCACAGCCGGCGCGCGGCGCGGAACTTGGCGATCTCCTCGAAGAACTGGTTGTGGGCGTTGAAGAAGAACGACAGCCGGGGCGCGAATGCCTCCAGCTTGAGCCCGGCCTTGAGGGCGGCCTCCACGTAGGCGATGCCGTCGGCCAGGGTGAACGCGATCTCCTGGGCCGCGGTGCATCCGGCTTCCCGGATGTGGTAGCCGGAGATGGAGATGGTGTTCCAGTTGGGCACGTTGGCCGCGCAGAACTCGAAGATGTTGGTGATCAGGCGGATGCTGGGCCTGGGCGGGAAGATGTAGGTCCCCCGGGCCATGTACTCCTTGAGGATGTCGTTCTGGATGGTGCCGCTCACCTGGTCCCAGGAGGCGCCCTGCTCCTCGGCCACCGCCAGGTAGAGGGCCAGCAGCACCGAGGCGGGTCCGTTGATGGTCATGCTGGTGCTGACCTTGTCCAGGGGGATCTCCTGGAACAGGAGGCGCATGTCGCGGATGGAGCAGATGGAGACGCCCACCTTGCCCACCTCGCCCAGGGCCATGGGGTGGTCGGGGTCCATGCCGATCTGGGTGGGCAGGTCGAACGCCACCGAGAGCCCGGTCTGGCCCTGCTCCAGCAGGTAGCGGTAGCGGTTGTTGGACTCCTCGGCGGTGCCGAAGCCGGCGTACTGGCGCATGGTCCAGAGCCGCCCCCGGTAGCCGGTGGGCTGGACGTGGCGGGTGAAGGGATACTTGCCGGGCTTGCCCAGGTCGCGGATGGGGTTGAACTCGGGGATGTCGGCGGGGGTGTAGCTGTTCTTCAGGGGGATTCCGGAGCTGGTCTCGAACTTGGGCTGGCGCAGCTTGGCGGGGTCTTCCTTGACTTCCAACTGTTCCCGGACTTTGGTCATGAATTCCGGTTTGTACATCGTTCCTCCCTGGTCTGGATCCAGGGTATAGCAGCCCTGCACCCATTTCATCCCCGTCCCGGGGCCGGTTCGACGGGGCGGATCCCCCCGTTGGAGCTAAACTGGGGTCGGCGCCCGGGCGTCCCCGCACCGGCGCCGGCCCTCGCCGGGCCCTCCCGGTCCTCCTCCGGAACGTCGCCGCCATGAGCCTCCGCCCCGAACACCCCCTCCTCGCGCCCTCCATCCTTTCGGCCGACTTCACGCGGCTGGCCGACGCGCTGGCCCTGCTCGGCTCCGCCGGGCGGTGCATCGTCCACGTGGACGTCATGGACGGACGCTTTGTGCCGAACATCACACTGGGCATGCCGGTGGTGGCGGCCATGCGGCAGGAGACCGCGCTCACCCTGGACTGCCACCTGATGATCGCCGACCCGGCCCGCTACGCCGAGGCGTTCGTCCAGGCCGGCGCCGACTGGGTCTCCATCCACCAGGAGGCGGACCCCCACAGCCACCGGACCCTGGGAGCCATCCGCCAGGCCGGCGCCAAGGCCGGGATCGTGCTCAACCCCGGCACCCCGGTGGAGGTCCTCGCCGACCTGGCGGGCGTGTTCGATTTCGCCCTGGTGATGAGCGTGAACCCCGGGTTCGGGGGGCAGAGCTTCATCCCCAGGACCCTGGACAAGGTCCGCCGCCTGGACGCCCTGCGCCGGCAGTCCGGGGAACCGTTCCTGATCCAGGTGGACGGGGGCGTCGGCCCGGGCAACGCGGCCGCCCTGGTGGCGGCCGGAGCCGACGTGCTGGTGGCCGGGAACGCCGTGTTCAAGGCCCCGGACCCCCTGGCGGCCATCGGCAGCCTGCTGGCGGCCATGGACGAGGGAAGGAAGACCGCGCTGCCCTAGCGATCAGACGTTGAAGCGGAAATTGATCACGTCGCCGTCGTGGACGACGTACTCCTTGCCCTCGCTCCGGAGCTTGCCTGCCTCCCGGCACTTGGCCTCGCTGCCCAGGCGGACCAGGTCCTCCCAGTGGGACACTTCGGCCCGGATGAAGCCGCGCTCGATGTCGGAGTGGATCTTGCCGGCCGCCTTGGGGGCCGTGAGGCCCCGCCGGATGGGCCAGGCGCGGCACTCGTCCTCCCCGGCCGTGAGGAAGCTGATGAGGTCCAGGAGGGCGTAGGCCTCGCGGATGAACCGCGCGATGGCCGGCTCGGCCAGGCCCAGGGACGCCACGAACTCCCGCTGGTCCTCGGGGGACATCTGGGCGATGTCCATCTCCACCAGGCCGGCCAGGACCACCAGGCCGAGCCCCGCCTCGCGGGCGTGGCGCGCCAGGTCCTCCGGCGTGGGAGCGGCCGCCTGGTCCTCGGGGACGTTCAGGACGAGGAGCAGGGGCTTCTGGGTCAGGAATCGGTACCCCGCGAGCGTGACCCAGGCTTCGGGGGAGATCCCTTCCAGGCGGCGCAGGGGCGTGCCGGCCTCCAGGGCCGCCTTGAGGGCGCCCAGGAACTCGGCCTCGCCGGTCTTCGCCTTCTCCTTGGCGAGCCGCTCCAGGCGCTTCTCGATGAGGATGAGGTCGGCCAGGTTCATCTCGTCCTCGAGGCCCTTGGCCTCCGCGAGGGGCTCGGGGGCCTCCCCCGCGGCGCCCGTGAAGCCCCGGACCACCTGGCACAGGGCATCCACCTCGCGCATGGCCCGGAGGGTCGTCTCGTCCAGGCTCTGGCCCTGGCTGCCCGCGGAGGCCGCGGCCACGTCGCAGAAGGTGATCTCGGCCAGGGTGCTCTTCTTGGGATGGTAGAGGCCCGCCAGGGCCGCGACCCGGTCGTCGGGCACCTTGACGGTCCCCAGGTTGGTCTTGCCGCGCGCCGCGCCGAAGCCGGTCTCGGCCGAAAGCCCCGTGAGCGCGTTGAACACCGTGGTCTTGCCGCTGCCTGGGAACCCGACCAACCCTACCTTCATGGACTTCCTCGCAAAGGGCCGAACACCCGGTTCGGCGATGACGGAACTCTTCCCATGATCCGGGCTACGGTGCGCTTGTAAAGCCTGCGTTCTCGGCCCCCGTCCCCGACCAGGCCCGGGTGATGGCAATCACCTTCCGGGTCCAGGACCGAAAAAAACTCCCCGGGGAGCCGGAATTCTGATACTTTGGTGATATATCAATAAGATATCAATGTCTAACCCCACTGGGAAGAAGACATGTGTTACTTGTTGCTGGTCAATGGACGTGTCCATGCCCTGGACCCGGCCTGGGTCGGGACCGTCGCCGCCATGCGGGACGGGCGCTTTCCGGCAGTGGGCCGCGGCGGGGGGGTGCGCGGGCCGGCCGGACCGGGTGCGCGCCTCGCCGGCCTGGAAGGTCGGCGGATGCTCCCGGCCCTGACCGGTTCCCGCCGCGATGGCCACGATCGGGCCCCGGGCCGGCGCCGGGGGCTGAGGAGGGTGGAAAAGCCATGAAACATCAAGTCGCCAGGGTGGTCCAGACCATTCGCGATTCGGTCATCCGCGAGATGTTCGCGCGGGCGACCGAACTGGGCAACGTCATCTCCCTCGGCATCGGCGAACCGGATTTCCCCACCGATGGCGGGATCTGCCGGGATGCCCTCCGGGACGCCTTGTCCGGGGCCACCCACTACACCCAGTCCCAGGGGACCAAGGACCTGCTCCACGCCCTGGTCGAAGCCATCAACGCCCAGCACGCCCTGGGAATCGAGGAGGAGAACGTCGTGGTGACCCACGGCGGCACGGGGGCGCTCGCAGCCTACTTCCGGACGATCCTCGACCCAGGGGATGAAGTGATCGTGCCTGAACCGTATTTCCTGTCCTATCGGCCGCAGATCGAGTGGGCAGGGGGACAGGTGGTGCACGTCCCGACGCGTTTCGAGGAAGGGTTCGAGGTGAAGCCGGAAGACATCGCGGCAGCCATCACTCCGCGCACCAAAGTGCTCCTGCTCAACTCCCCCAACAACCCCACGGGGGCGGTCCTTTCCGGAGCGACCCTGGACGCCATCGCGGACCTGGTGAAGGAGCGGGACCTGCTGGTGGTGAGTGATGAAGTCTACGACCGGCTGGTGTTCGGCGGCCGCCGCCACGAGTCGATCGTCACCCGGCCGGACATGCTCGAGCGGACCGTGGTCATCAACTCCTTCTCCAAGACCTATGCCATGACCGGTTGGCGCATCGGCTATGCCTTCGGCCCGGGCTGGATCATCGAATCCATGATCAAGGTGGTGTGCCACTGCACCTCGTGCACCTCGTCGGTTTCCCAGCGCGCCGCCCTGGCGGCCCTGTGCCTGGACCCGGCGGTGGTCGACGGCATGATGCAGCGCTTCGCTGCGCGGAGCGAGTTCCTCTACGAAGGCCTGCGCCGGATTCCCGGGTTCCGGGTGAACCAGCCGGAGGGCACGTTCTACCTCTTCCCGGACATCTCCCAGTTGACCGACGACCCCTACCGGTTCGCCCTGGACCTCCTCCAGGAGGAGCGGGTGTGCGTGGTGCCGGGCTTTGCTTTCGGTCCTTCCGGGCGGAACTGCGTACGGTTCGCCTGTACCGTCGAACAGGACAGGCTCGCCGAGGCCGTCAAGCGCATCGGGCGCTTTGTCGCCAACCATGCCGGGCAGAAAAGAGCTTCATCATGACGATCAGCGACGCTCTGGTCAGGAAAATCCGATCCATCACTGGGCCGGAAGGATGCCTCAGCACACCGGAGGACCTCCGCTGCTATTCCTACGACCTTTTCACCCGGGGCATTCCCGAGCTCGTGGTGCTGCCCCGGACCACCGAAGAGGCCGCGCGGGTGCTCAAACTGGCCAATGAGGATGGGACCCCCGTGACGCCCCGAGGGGCCGGTTCGTCCCTCACGGGCGGCCCGGTCCCCATCCGGGGCGGCATCTCGCTCTGCCTTGCCCGCATGAACCGCATCCTCGAGATCTCCCCGCGGGATCGCCTGGCGCGGGTGCAACCGGGCGTCGTGACCCACGACTTCCACCAGGCCGTCGCCAAGAAGGGGTTCTTCTACCCGCCCGACCCGGCATCCTCCTTCTTCTGCACGCTCGGCGGGAACGTCGCCACCAACGCCGGAGGGCCCAGCGGCGTCAAGTACGGCGTGACCCGGGACTATCTCCTGGGCCTTACCCTGGCCGTGCCGTCGGGCGACGTCCTGGTGACCGGCGGGCGAAGTTTCAAGAACGTCACCGGCTACGACTTCACCCACTTCCTCTGCGGCAGCGAAGGGCTGCTCGGGGCCATCACGGAAATCACGGTGAAACTCCTTCCCAGGCCGGAGGCGGTCCGCACCCTGCTGGCCTTCTACTCGGACGTGGGACCCGCGACGGAGGGTGTCGCGCAGATCATGGGGAACGGCATCATCCCGGCGACCCTCGAGATCATGGACCGGAACTTCCTCGAAACCGTGGACCAGTTGTTCGGGTTCGGGTTTCCGGCCGGGATCGGGGCCGCGCTGCTCATCGAGGTGGACGGTCCCGAGGCGCTGGTGGGACCGCAGGCTGCGGCCATCCTCGATCTGTGCACCAAGGGCGGCGCCCTGTCCGTCCAGGCCGCCGAGAGCTCCGAGGAGCGCGAGAAACTCTGGAAGGCCAGGCGAGCCGGGACGGCGGCCCTGGTGCGTGAATCGAAATACGTGGTGTCGCTCGACTTCTGCGTCCCGGTCTCCGCCATCAGCCAGGCCGTGGGGGACATCCAGGAAATCGGCAGGCGCTATGGCATGAAGGTGGTGGTCATCGGCCACGCCGGCGACGGCAACCTGCACCCGATGTTCTTCTACGACCCCGACGACCCCAGCCAGGCCGAAGCCTATGCGGCGCTGGAAGCAGAACTCGTCCGCAGCATCCTCGGTCTCTCGGGGACCCTTTCCGGTGAGCACGGCATCGGCCTGGAGAAGGCCCAGTACCTCAGCCTGGAGAAAGCTCCTTTCGAACTCGAGCTCAGCCGTCGCGTGAAGCTCGCCTTCGACCCGAACATGATCATGAACCCGGGCAAGTGCGAATGGGCCGCGAAGACCGGACCGGTGCGCCCATGACCGAGGACTACATCCAGTGCGGACATTGCGCCCGCTGCCTGGAGGTGTGCCCGACCTACCAGGCCCTGCGCATCGAGACCCTGAGCTCCCGGGGCCGGTGGGACCTCATCAACGGGGTTGCCGAGGGCACCCTCCAGCCTGGACCCCGCTACTGGGAATCCCTCTCCCTTTGCATGAACTGCATGGCCTGTTCGGCCGTGTGCCCCAAAGGGGTCGACCCGGAGCGCATGGTGCGGGAAGCCAGAGCCAAGCTTGCCCGAGGCTCCGGGAAAGATCGCCTGAAGCGGGCGCTGTTCTCCGGCTTTCTCTCGCACCCCCGGGCCGTGCGCGGGTCCCTCCGGCCCCTCCGGCTCCTCACCAAGGTCCGGCGCTGCTTCCGGGGCAGAGGCGACCGGTTCCTGCGGCCTCTTCCACTCATCCTTTCGGACTTCCTGAAGGGATACGCCATACCGACGGTCAGCGGCCCATCGCTGTTCGACCTGCTGCCGTCCCGCGTCCCGGCGGCGCCGGACGCCGACCCCAGAGGGGAAGTCGCCTATTTCGCCGGGTGCTTCAACGCGCTGGTGGATACGGGGCCGGCGGAGGCGGCCATCCGGGTCCTCTCCCACCAGGGGTACGACGTCCTGGTCCCGCCCGGCCAGACTTGCTGCGGCGCTCCCGTGCTCCATGACAACGCTGGGGACCTGATCAGGCGGGCCATGGAGAAGAACCTGCAGGCGTTCGCGGGGGACCGTCCGGTGGTGGTGTCATGCGCCACCTGCGGGAGCATGCTGAAGAAACAATACCCTGAGCTCGCGGCCGGGGACGGCGGACCCTTGTCCGGTGCGGCGGCGGACCTGGCCGGGCGGACGGTGGATTTCATGGAACTGCTGGCCGGGGCTGGCGGCGTGCGCCCGGGCCGGATTCCCGTCAGGCAGCGCGTGACCATCCACGATCCCTGCCACCTGGCGCGGGGCCAGGGGATCTCAGCCCAGGTCAGGCAAGTCCTCGGTGCCGTGCCGGGGATCGAGATCGTGGAGATGGACCATCCGGATCGTTGCTGCGGGGGCGGGGGCACCTACAGTGTCGGCCAGCCCGAGATGGCCCGCGCGATCGGACTCCTCAAGGTGAACGAGATCAAGGATACCGGGGCGACCCTGGTGGTGACGGCATGTCCCGGCTGTGTCCTCCAGATCCAGCGGGAGCTGGCCAGGGAAGGACTGCGCATCCCGGTCGTCCAGCCTGCGGAAGTCCTGGCCTTTTCCTACGGGTTCGGGAGGGAGATGACGTGGCAGCAAGGAACCTGAACATCCGGCTGGTTTCCATAACTTCAGCACTTTAGAGGAGATCCCCATGTCAAATGGCACCACTGCCACCGCCCCCCTCACGGCTGAACCGCCGAACCGATCGATCGAGGACGGGATCTACGCCAGGGTCACCCGGCACTGGATTCCGTTCCTCTTCTTCTGCTACATCTGCGCCTACATCGATCGCGCCAACGTGGGCTTCGCCAAGCTCCAGATGGCGTCCGACCTGAAGCTCAGCAACACGGTCTACGGCATCGGGGCCGGCATCTTCTTCCTCGGCTACTTCGCTTTCGAAGTCCCGAGCAACATCATCATGCACCGCGTCGGCGCACGGCGCTGGATCGCCCGGATCATGATGACCTGGGGGATCATATCCGGGTTGATGTTCTTCGTGAGGGGCGAGTGGTCCTTCTACACCCTGCGCTTCCTGCTCGGTGTGGCCGAGGCCGGCTTCTTCCCTGGAATCATCCTGTACCTGACCTACTGGTATCCGTCCACGCGCCGGGCGAAGATGGTGGCCTTGTTCATGCTCGCCGTCCCGGTGGCCAACATCGTCGGCGGCCTGTTCTCCGGCTGGATCATGCGCGCCTTCGACGCCATCGGCGGCCTGCCCGGATGGAAGTGGCTCTTCATCCTGGAGGCGGTGCCGTCCATCGTCATGGCGCTGGTCGTCTGGAACTACCTGGCCGACAACATCCGCCAGTGCCCCTGGCTCAAGGAAGACGAGAAGGCCCTCCTGGAACAGAACCTCCAGAACGATTCCAAGACCGTGGTGAAGCACTCCCTGGGCGACGCCTTCGGCGATTCCCGCGTCTGGCTCCTGGTGGCGATGTACTTCCTCCTGAACATCGGCCAGTACGGCATGCTGTTCTGGATACCCACCATCATCAAGGCCATGGGCTACCAGGACACCTTCCGCATCGGCCTCCTGAGCGACATCCCCTACGTGGTGGCCATGGTGGCCATGATCGTGATCAGCCGCAGTTCGGACCGGCACCTGGAGCGGCGGTGGCACCTGGCGATCCCGGCCACCATCTCCGGCCTCGGC
The DNA here is from genome assembly GCA_049508835.1 of Holophaga sp. Lineage (GTDB taxonomy): Bacteria > Acidobacteriota > Holophagae > Holophagales > Holophagaceae > Mesoterricola. The sequence goes on from JBELAL010000016.1 coordinate 30,855, forward strand.
CTGGTGGCGGGAACGGTCTTCAGCGGCAACCCCGTGGTGGCGATGACCGGGCTTTCGCTGGGCATGGCCGGCCTGCTGGGCACGATCCCGACCTTCTGGTGCCTGCCGTCCGCATTCCTCGGGGGTGTGGCGGCGGCGGCGGCCATCGCCTTGATCAACGCGATCGGCAGCATCTCGGGATTCGTCGGGCCTACGTTCTATGGATTCATGAAGGACCTGACCGGCAGCGCCAACGGCGCCATGTATGTGTTCGCGTTCCTGGGGGCCCTCGGCGGGTTCCTGGCGCTTTTGACGCCGGCTCGGCTGGGCAAGACATAGAGGGTCGAGGCAATCCGGCCAGGACATGGGCACCCCGGATCATAGGCATAAATGAAAAAAGATCCGAACCGGGGCTGCCCATGGATTTATTGGTTTTGCTTGTTTTTAGATTGTTGATTTAATCAATATTGAATAAATTAGTTGGTGAGTTTGCCTACAATTGATCTATTCTAAGCATCATGTTCAACGTCGGGGCGCAGCTTCGTAGAATCCGGAGAAGGGCGAATTTCACCCTGGACCAGCTGGCCGCCACCTCCGGGGTGGACCGGGGCACCATCAGCCGGATCGAGCTGGGACACGTCTCGCCGCGCATCGACACCATCAGTTTCCTGTGCGAGGCGATGGGCACCACCCTGAGCCACTTCTTCGCCGCCCAGGCCGGGTCGGGCGAGGCCCAGGAAGCCGTCCAGGCGGCCAGGCCGGATTCCCAGTCTCCGGGAGCGGAATCCTACCTCGTGGCCGTGTCCGCGCCCGTCCCGGGCGCCCCGGCCCCTTCCTCCGGCCCCGCCCTGGGCGAGAAGGAAGGCTACTGGCCGGTGCCGTCCACCTTCTGGCACGGGCTGCTGGAAGTGCTGGACCGGTTCGAGGCCCTGGTCAAGAACAGCAGCGAGCTGATCCTGGTCCAGGACCGCGCCGGGGTCATCCTGTACGCCTCCCCGGCCAGTGAATCCATCCTCCACCGCCGCAGTCCCGACCTGGTGGGCCGGGTCTGCCGGTCCCTGGTCCACCCCAGCGACATGCACACGTTCGACGAGTTCCTCGCCGTCCTGGTGCCCGGCGCCACCGGCCGCCTGGACTTCCGGCTGCGCCACAAGGACGGCACCTGGCGCTGGATCTCGGCGAAGATCTCCAACCTGCTGGACAATCCCAGCGTCATGGCCCTGGTGCTCAACGGCCAGGAGACGACCGGGCCGGCCCAGGCCTGAACCGCGGGTCATGCTACCATCCAGGCTCTGCGGTGCTTGGGAGGAGCTCTTGGCGGACCGGACATTCCAGGTGGCTTTGGTGCAGATGTCCTGCGGGCCGGACCCGGACCTGAACCTGCGCAAGGGGCTGGACCGCATCGGCGAGGCCGCCGCCCGGGGGGCCAAGGTGGTGTGCCTGCCCGAACTGTTCCAGACCCAGTACTTCTGCCAGCGGGAGGACGCGCGCCTGTTCGACCTGGCGGAACCCATCCCCGGCCCCGCCAGCGAGCGCCTGGGGGAGGCGGCCCGCCGCCACGGCGTGGTGCTGCTGGGCTCCCTGTTCGAGCGGCGCGCGCCCGGGGTCTGCCACAACACCGCCGTGCTGTTCGACGCCGACGGAAGCCTGTGCGGCATCTACCGCAAGATGCACATCCCGGACGACCCGCTCTACTACGAGAAGTTCTATTTCACCCCGGGAGACCTGGGCTTCCGCGCCCTGGACACCCGGGTGGGGCGCCTCGGCGCCCTGGTGTGCTGGGACCAGTGGTTCCCGGAAGGGGCCCGGCTCACCGCCCTGGCCGGCGCCCTGGTCCTGTTCTACCCCACCGCCATCGGCTGGCACCCCCGGGAGAAGGCCGAGCTGGGGGCGGCCCAGCACGACGCCTGGCGAACCGTCCAGCGCGGCCACGCCATCGCCAACGGGGTGTACCTGGCCGCGGTGAACCGGGTCGGGTTCGAGACCGGGGACGTGCGGGGCGACCGGGCCGAAGGCGAAGGGCTGGAGTTCTGGGGCGGCTCGTTCCTGTGCGACCCGTTCGGGCGGATCGTGGCGGAGGCCTCCCACGACCGGGAGGAGATCCTGGCGGGCGAGGTGGACCTGGACCTGCTGGAGCAGACCCGGCGCAACTGGCCCTTCCTGCGTGACCGGCGCATCGACAGCTACGGCGCCCTCACCCGCCGGCTGGTGGACTGAACCATGGACTTCCCGGCCCGCCGCATGCCGGCCGAGTGGGAGCCCCACGCGGCCACCTGGCTGGCCTGGCCCCACAACCGGCGGGACTGGCCCGGCAAGTTCAGCCCCATCCCCTGGGTCTACGCCGAGATCGTCCGCCACCTGGGGCGGTTTGAACCGGTGGAGCTGATCGTCGAGCCCGGCGCCGAGGGCCGGGTGCGCCGGCTCCTGGCCAGGGCGGGCGCCCCCGCGGACGGCGTCCGCTGCCGCCCCTGGCCCACCGAGCGGATCTGGGTGCGGGATTCGGGCTGCACCTTCGTGCTCGGGGACGGCGGGCTGGAGGCCGTGGACTGGCGCTTCACCGCCTGGGCCAAATACCCGGACTACGAGCGGGACGCGGACATCGGCCGGCGCATGGCCGAGGCCGCCGGGGCCCCGGTGGCGCGGCCGGAGGCGGGCGGCCGCCGGGTGGTGCTGGAAGGCGGGTCCATCGACGTGAACGGCCGGGGCACCCTCCTCACCACCGAGGAATGCCTGCTGGACGAAGTGCAGCAGCGCAACCCCGGACTGGACCGGGCCGGCTACGAACGCGTGTTCGCCGAGCGCCTGGGCGTCTCCCGGGTGGTCTGGCTGGGCCGGGGCATCGCCGGGGACGACACCCACGGCCACGTGGACGACATCGCCCGGTTCGTGGCCCCCGGCACGGTGGTGGCGGCGGTGGAGCGTGATCCGGCCTCCCCCAACCACGAGCCGCTGGTGGACAACCTGCGCCGCCTGCGGGCGGCCCGGGACCAGGACGGCAACCCCCTGCGGGTGGTGGAGCTGCCCCTGCCCCGCCCGGTCAGCTTCGGCGGGGTGCTGCTGCCCGCCAGCTACGCCAACTTCTACCTCGCCAACGGCCTGGTCCTGGTGCCGGTGTTCAACGACCCCAACGACCGGCTGGCCCTGAACCTGCTGGCGGACCTCTGCCCCGGCCGCGAAGTGGTGGGCATCTACGCCGGCGACCTGGTGCTGGGGTTCGGCACCCTGCACTGCCTGACCCAGCAGCAGCCGGCGCTGTAGAGACCCGCCGACCATCGTCGCTATCCCGGGGGGATTGACTATCATAAAGTATTAATTATCATTCTCGGCAGGATCCGCCCGATGCAGCCTGCCCCCCTCGCGTCCCTCGCCCTTGCGTCCCTGGTCCTGCTGACCGGTTCCGGCTGCCGCGAGCTGGCCATCCGCTCCGCCCCGAAGAAGGAGGCCCTGGCCGCCCAGGACGAGTTGTCCCGGCAGGCCGAGGCCGCCTTCTGGACCGCCCTGCACCAGGGCCGCTACCAGGACATCCCCGCGGTCACACGGCTGCTGACCGCCGCCTACCTGCAGAACCCCAACGATCCCAAGCTGGCCGCGCACCTGGGCTTCATCCACATCTGGAAGATCACCGAGCGCCAGCGGGTGCCGGAGCTGGACCCCACGGTGGTGAACCACATCATCCTGGCCCGCAAGTACTTCGAGGACGCCGTGGCGCTGGCCCCGGAGGATGCCCGCTACCTGGGGTTCCTGGGCGACGCCCAGATCAGCGAAGGGAAGATCTTCAACGACCAGCGGATGCAGACCCGGGGCTACTTCACCCTGAAGCAGGCCATCCGCGCCTGGCCCCAGTTCAACTACTTCACCGCCGGCTACCCCATGAGCATCCTGCCGGCGGATTCCAAGCGCTTCGCCGAAGCCCTGGAATGGCAATGGAAGACCCTGGAGACCTGCGCCCACCAGCCGGTGGACCGGCAGAACCCCTGCCTGGGCTGCGAGACCCGCACCGGACCGGACCGGGCCTGCTGGAACTCCACCATCGCGCCGTTCAACTTCGAAGGGTTCTTCCTGAACATGGGCGACATGCTGGTGAAGCAGGGCGACTGGAAGACCGCCCTGACGATCTACGGGATGGCGAAGAAGGACAAGAATTACTCCGCGTGGCCCTACGCCTACCTATTGGAGGACCGGATCCGCAACGCCCAGGCCAACGTGCGCCATTTCAACCAGGACCCCACGGTGTTCTCGGCGGCCAAGCCGGTGCAGCAGAGCATCGACCCTGGCAAGGTGGTGCTGTTCAACACCGGGTTCGGCTGCATGGCCTGCCACCAGGAACGCTAGAGTCCCCGCTGCACCAGCGCCGTCCTTGCCGCGAGGGCGCCGGTCTCGGCCCCGCCCTCCATGAAGCCCAGGTTGCCCAGGCTGCAGTGCTCGCCGGCGAACAGGATCCGGCCTTCCAGTTCCGGCTCTCCGGCGCTGCCCACCAGGGTGGTGTACTGCCCCGCTTTCGGACAGCTGTAGCAGCCCTGGGCGAACGGCTGCCGGGCCCAGTTCATGACGATGTAGTTCTGGTCGAACTCGGCCTGGGAACCGGGCTCGATGCGGCCGAAGCTCGCCACCAGGTCCGGCACGTCCCGGACCAGGAGCCGCGCGCCGTAGCCGCCGCCGGCGAAGGCGGTCAGGATGCCGCGCGCGCCGGGCTGGGCCCGGCTGGTCTCCCAGAACGCCTGCAGGGACTCGTCGGTGAACCCCTCGCCGGCGTTGGCCCGCACCTGCTCCGATCCGGACCGCCAGGGGCGCCGGCTGTAGCCGATCATGGCCTTGGCGCAGGTGCCATAGCCCAGCTCGCGGATGCAGCGCAGCTTCACCGGGGTCAGGCCCAGGCGGTCCAGGCCTTCCACCCGGCGCAGGAGGGTGAAGGGCAGCGCCAGGATCAGCTGTCCGGCCGGCACGGTGCGGGGGGCGCCGCCCACCTGGAAGGTGAGCAGGAATCCCTTGGAGCGCGGATCGATCCGCACCAGCCGGTGGTCCAGGTGCACCGGGACCCGGTGGGCCACCGCGGCGCCCAGCGCCTCCACCAGCCGCCCGTTGCCCCCCTTGATCCGGGCCGCTTCGTCGCTGGCGCCGAACAACTTCAGGCCGTCCGAAGTGTCGGTGCCCACCAGAGCCATCAGGTTGAGGCAGGACTGCTCCTGGGGCTCCAGCCCGGATTCGCCGGTGTAGGCCTGGGCGAACAGGTCCAGGACCCAGGGCTCGGCCTCGCCGGGGCAGGCGTGGAGATAGTCGTGGAGGGAGGTCTGGTCCAGCCGGAGGGCCGCGGGCCGCGGGTGGTCGCGGTAGGTGACGAAGGGGCGGGACGGGTCCGGGAACAGGGTGGCGATGTCCTTGGCCATCCGGGCCAGCAGCGGCCGGCTGGCCTCCACCGCCTCGGCCATGCGGTAGTGCCGGCCCCGGAAGTAGTAGACCGCCGGCTCCAGGCGCGCGTCCCCCGGCTCCGCGAACGGCTGGACCTCGAGCCCCAGTTCCGCGGCCAGGCCGCGCAGGTGCCGGTGGCCGTTGTCGATGAGCTCGCCGCCCAGTTCGCAGAACATGCCGTCGTCGTTGAACCCGTCCAGGGTCTGGATCCGCCCCCCCACCCGGCCCGCGGCCTCGTAGACCGCGCACCGCACCCCGCCCTGCCCGAGCCGGTAGGCCGCCGTCAACCCGGCGATCCCCGCCCCGACGATGACGACCGGCTCCGGGTGCCGGGCACCCGGGGCATCCAGGCCGGTCAGGCTCCGGTTCCGGGGCTCCCCGCCCCAGGCCAGGCTCTCGCCGACCAGCCCCAGCAGCGGCAGGGCTCCGGCCCCCGCCAGCAGGGCCTGCTGGAGGAACCGCCGGCGGTCCTGGGCCGTCCCTTCCCGGGCCGCCGCCTCCAGGTCCTCCACCGGGCCCCGGAGGCGGGGATGGCGCTGGAGCAGGCAGGCTTTGCGCAGTTCCTGCTGCAGCACACGGATCAGACGGGTTCGGGGCAAGGGACACACCTGGGGGAAGGGCCGGCCCCGCAAGCCTGGGCGGAGGATCCGGTCCTGATGGAGGGGACTGTCCCTGGAAATATATTAATTTTTATAAATTGTCAATGGGCCACTGCCTGCGCCGGTCAGGACCGGAACAACGTTCCCTCAGCCCGCGGTGGGCAGCCCGATCAGCCGAACGCGACGGCCGTGGACCGTCGCCTTGATGGCCTTCCAGAACCGCGCGTCCGCGGTGGCGAACTGGCCTTGTTCGGATTCCGCCAGGGCCAGGTAGAGGCAGTCGTAGAGGCTCTGGCCGTGTTTCAAGGCCAGCTTCATGGCCCGCTCCGCCACGGCCTGCACCGGCAGCATCCGCACGGGCGCCCGGAAGAAGTCCTGGTAGGCCTCCAGTCCCTCGGCGAGCGTCAAGGCCTTGGCCCGCACCATCTTGGTCAGGGCGCTCCCCACTTCGGCCGGAAGGAATTCCGGAGCCAGGAGCCGATTCCCGGCACCCAGCAGAGCCCGCGCCTCCTCGTGGTGAGGGAGCTGGACCAGCCAGCGCACGGCGACGCTGGCATCCACCACCACCAGGCTCAAGCAGGGCCTCCCGGGCGCGACTCCCGGTCCTCGCGGATGAGGGCCTCCAGGTCCACCGGCCTGCGCAGCTTCCTGGGCTTGACCTGGGCCAGGAAATCCTGGGCCCGCCGCAGGTGGTCGGCCTCCTGGTTCAGGAGGTGCACCAGTTCCGCGTTCAGGCTGCGACCGTCGGTGCGGGCGGCCTGTTTGAGGATTGCCAAGGTTTCATCGGGCAGATCGCGCAGATGGAGGTTGGGCATGACGGCCACCAGGTGGTATCAAAATAATACCACCTGGGATGACCTGCAAGGAGACAGCTATGGTGTGTCCCAGGCTTTTGCCAGAAGCCATCGTCTTGCCGAACGGGGCCTGGCCTATCCGAGCCTTCGCGCCCCAGGGGGGAGCTGTCGGGTCGGATTCCTCCTCGATACCGTGCGGGACCTCGAACATCACCACCACGTGGTCATGGTCTGGGATGGGAAGGAACTGGCTATATAAAGAGGGAACGGTAAGCCTTTTTGGATTAGGATCCATCTGTAATCCCAACAAAACAGTCCTCGCGAAGGAGGTCCTATGAAACTCCCGGCCAAGGCCGCTGCGCTCCTGCCCATTGCCGCCCTGCTGTTCGCGGGCGGCCAGGGGTTCGCTTCTGCGCCCTTCCATATCGGCATCAGCACCGAGACGGTCTACCAGGCGGAAGACGACCTCCGCGGGGCCGAGCAACTCATCAAGGAGTACGGCTCGGTAGCCGACGGCGGCTACATCAGGCACATCACCGCCCCGGATGATTTCATGTCCCAGCAGGAGACTTTGATCTCCAACCTGGTGTCCCTGGCGGATGACCCGCTGATGAAGGTCATCGTGACCTGCACGTCCTTGCCCGGCACGGCGGAAGCCTTCCGGCGGATCCGGGCCAAACGTCCCGACATCCTCCTGCTGGCCGGGCTGATCACCGAGGATCCCCTGGTGATCCAGAAGGTCGCGGATATTGCGGTGTCCTCGGACTTCCTCTCCCGCGGCTACACCATCCCCTGGGGCGCCAAGCAGCTGGGCGCCAAGACCTTCGTGCACATCTCCTTCCCGCGCCACATGTCCTACGAGACCCTCGGCCGCCGCCGGGCCATCATGGAAAAGGTCTGCGAGGACCTGGGCATGAAATTCGTGCTCGAGACCGCCCCGGACCCGACCTCCGATGTGGGCGTCGCCGGCGCCCAGCAGTTCATTCTCGAGAAGGTCCCCCAATGGCTGCAGAAGTATGGGCCCAACGGGGAGAAGGTGGCCTTTTTCTGCACCAACGACGCCCACACCGAGCCGCTCATCCGGCAGGTCATCGCCCATGAGAACGCCGTGTTCGTGGAACCCGACACCCCCTCGCCGCTGATGGGCTTTCCCGGCGCGCTGGGGCTCGACCTGAAGTCCGAGAAGGGCAATTTCCCGGCCATCATGAAGAAGGTCGAGGCCGCCGTGGTGGCCAAGGGAGGCAAGGGCCGCCTGGGAACCTGGGCCTACAGCACCGGGTTCACCATCGCCGCGGGCCTGGGCGAGTTCGGCAAGCGGGTGGTGGAAGGCAAGGCGAAGCTGACCAACGCCAGTGACCTCTATGCGGCTCTCGGCAAGTACTCGCCGGGCGCCAACTGGAACGGCGCCCCGTACACCGACGCCTCCACCGGCGTGCGCTCCAAGAACATGATGCTGGTGTACATGGACACCTACGTCTTCGGGAGGGGGTTCCTGGGCTCCACGGCCCAGAAGATCCCGGAGAAGTACTACACCATCAGGCGATGACGCTGGACCCCATTCACAAGCTGGAGTCCGCGGGGACAGGGACCCTCCCGTACACGTTGTCCCGCTGCCAGGGCTCGTACCCCGCCCCGCGGATCATCCGGTGCATCTCGTCCCGGTTCACCGAGTAGCAGGTGCCGGCGGCGCTCACCACGTTCTCTTCCAGCATCAGGCTGCCCATGTCGTCGCAGCCGTAGTCCAGGGCCATCTGGCCGGTCTTGCGGCCCATGGTGACCCAGCTGCTCTGGAGGTGCGGGAAGTTGTCCAGGTAGATCCGGGCCACGGCGATGGTGCGCAGGTACTCGGCGTCGGTGGGGCGCGGCACCTTGCCTGCCCAGACGGTGTTGCCGCTCTGGAACGGCCAGGCCGCGAAGGCGGTGTGCCCGCCGCCGTTGGCCCGCGCCAGGGCCCGGTCCTGCTGCCCGCGCAGCACCCGGTAGTGCTCCACCCGCTCGGCCAGGGTCTCGGTGATGCCGAACATCATGGTGCCGGTGGTCTTCATGCCCAGTCCGTGGGCGGCTTCCATCACCTCCAGCCACTGGTCCGGCCCACCTTTCAGAGGCGCGATCTTCTTGCGCACCCGCTCCACCAGGATTTCGGCGCCGCCCCCGGGGATGCTGCCCAGGCCGGCGGCGCGCAGTTCGCGCAGGGTCCCCTCCAGGCCCAGGCCGCTGAGTCTGGCCATCATCTGGATCTCCACCGGGGAGAAGCCGTGCACCCAGATGCCGAGATCGCGCAGGAAGGACACCAGCTCCAGGTAGTAGCTCCAGGGCAGGTCGGGGTTCACGCCGCCCTGGAGCAGGAACCCGGTGCCGCCCACGGCCTTGGTCTCCTCGGCCTTGCGCCGCAGCTGGTCCCGGGTCAGCACGTAGCCCCGGCTGTCGCCCGGCTTGTGGTAGAAGGCGCAGAAGGTGCAGTAGACGTTGCACACGTCGGTGTAGTTCACGTTGCGGTCGATGACGTAGCTGACCCGGGCCGGATCGTTGTGCCGATGGCGCGCCGCGGTGGCGGCCGCGGCCAGGTCCAGCAGGTCCGCGTGGAGGAACAGGTGCAAGGCCTCCGCCTCGTCGATGCGCCCGCCTCCGGCCGCCTTGTCCAGGATCGCGACGGTGGCAGCGGTCTGGGTCGCCATCACTTCACCTTGTAGCCCATGACCGCCAGGCAGCGCCGGCACACGCACTCCTGTCCCGCCACACCGTGCTCGAACTGGGCCAGGGGATAAATGATGCGGCACTTCTCGCACAGCATCTTGGGTTCGGGCTGGCTTTCGGTGGGGGCGCTGGCGGGTGTCGCTTCGGCCATGGACTCTCCTTCGGCAGGTCCAGGGTAACCCATCCGCCGGTGGACCGTTGCCCACCGGCCGGATCCTCCCCGGCCCAGTGGACCGGGACAGTGGAACGATCGTATCCTGGATGGCGAACGGAGGAGCGACGTGGCTGTGAAAAAAACCCGCATCGTGCTGGGCGGGCTGCTGGCCCTGGCCGCCGCCTTCGGGCTGATCCAGCTGATCCCGGTCAGCCGGACCAACCCGCCGGTGACCGGGGACCTGGACCCGCCGCCGCCGGTGAAGGCCATCCTCCGGGCCACCTGCTACGACTGCCACTCCAACGAGACGGTCTGGCCGTGGTACAGCAGCGTGGCGCCGGTCTCGTGGCTGGTGGCGGGAGACACGGCGGAAGGCCGGCAGCACCTGAACTTCTCCACCTGGAACGGCAACGATGCCGAACGGCGCCGCCGCCTCGCCACCGGGATCGCGCGGGAGGTCCGGGAGGGAGACATGCCGCCCTGGTATTACGTGATCAAGCATCCAGCAGCGAAGCTGACGCCAGAAAAACGGGCCGCCCTGGAAGCCTGGGCGGCGGCGATGTGAACGGAGGGGAACTGCCCATGAGACGCAAAAAGCCCGGGCGCGGCCCGGGCTTTTTGCGTGTTCGTCTGGGAGCCTGCTACTTCTCGGTCTCCACTTCGGTTTTCAGTTCGGTTGCGGGGGTGGTTTCGGCGGTGCCCGGCAGCACGGGGCGGGTCTTGAATCCGGTCTGGCGCTTGCCGGACTGCTTGTGCGCCTGCGCCTCAAGCTTGTCCAGGGCCTGGGACAGGCTGGCATACATGTCGTCGGTCTCGGCGCAGGCGATGAATTCGCTGCTCCGGGTCTTGAGGGAGATCTCCGCCTGGTGGCGGTGCTTTTCGACTTTCAAGATCACATGAACGTCAATGATGTCGTCCAGGTACGTCGTCATCTTGGCGAGCCGCTCCTCGGCTGAAATGCGCAGGGAATCGGAAACTTCGACGTGGCGACCGGTGAAGATGACCTTCATTGTGGACTCCTGTGAAGGGGGGCCGGGGGGCCCATTGCAACATTAGATGCTTCGCCCGGAACGATGGTTCACCGTCGGCGCCGGCGAGACGCAGGGGGTATCTTGAGTTCTTCCCTATATTTGTTGACGGTCCTCCGGGCCACTTGAATGCCGTCCCGATCCAGCAGCCGGGCGATGGTCTCGTCGGACAGCGGCTTGGCAGGGTCCTCGGCCTGCACCAGGGCCTTGATCCGATGTTTGACCACCGTGGCGGAGACATCGTCTCCCCGGTTGGAACCCAGACTGGCGCTGAAGAAGTAGTTGAGGTCGAACAGCCCCTGGGGGGTGTGGATGGTCTTGGCCTTCACCACCCGGGAGATGGTTGATTCGTGGAACCCGGTGGCCTCGGCCACGTCCCGGAGCACCATGGGCTTGAGGTGCTCGATCCCGTGCTTCATGAAATCCATCTGCAGGTCGACGATGGCGGCGGCGACCCGGAGCACGGTGCGGTTCCGGTCCTCCACGCCGCGGATGAAGTCCCGGGCCGAGCGGTACCGGTCCCGGATGAAGTCCTTGTCCCCCTTGGCCTCGGCGGCGGACAGGAAATGCCGGTACTCGCCGCTCACCCGCAGGCGGGGCACCGACTCGTCGTTGAGGTACACCTTCCAGGAATCGTCGTCGCCCTTGAGCACCACCACGTCGGGCTTCACCACCCGCTCGGTCTCGGGATCGAAGGCCCGCCCCGGGGCCGGGTGCAGGTGCCTCAGCACCGCCAGGGCCTCCAGCAGATCCTCCTCGGAACAGCCGATGGCCTTGCGCAGCTTCACGGTGTCCCGCTGGCTGAGCAGGTCGCAGTGGTGCTGGATGATCCGCACCGCCAGGTCGTCGGGCTCGGCGCCCGCGTGGCGCAGCTGCAGCAGCAGGCTCTCCTGGACCGTGAAGCAGCCCACCCCCGAGGGGTCGAACTCCTGGAGGATGTCCAGCAACTCCCGCAGCTGGTCCTCGCCGATGGCCAGTTCCCGGACCATTTCCGCGGGGGTGCTCTCGGCGCCCAGGTCCGGGTCCACCCGCAGGAAGCCCTTGGCGTCCACGTGGTCGATGAGGGCCTCCATGAGCGGGGCCCTGGGGTCGTCCGGATCCAGGGTCTGGTACAGCTGGGCCAGCAGGTGCTCCTGCAGGGTCTCGGTGCTGCTCAGCCGGTCCTCCCAGCTGGTGCGCTCGTCCTCGGGCAGGTTGCTGGTGCGCGGGATGTCGATGTCCCAGGAGTTCTCGGCGCCGATCTCGGTCTCCTGCACCTGGGAGATGGCCTCCTCCCGGAAGGTTTCCGGGTCCAGGTCGCCGGGGGTGTCCGCCAGGGGGCCCAGGTCCACCGAGTCGACCCCCTCGGGCAGCTCCGCCCCCTCCTGGGCGGCGGTCTCCACCACCTCCGAGTCATGGCCCTCCTCCAGGGCCTCCAGGGTGGGCACCTCGTCGCCGTCCTCCAGGAGTTCCAGCAGGGGGTTCTCCGCCAGCTCCCGCTCGATGGTCTGGCTGAGCTCCTGCAGGTTCATCTGCCAGAGCTTGAGCTTCAATTGCATGGCCGGGGTCAAGGCCAAAGTCTGGCTCTGGGATAGCCTTTGGGTGAGGTTGGGACCTAGATTCGCCATCAATCGAGCCTAAAGTTGTCGCCCAAGTATACGCGGCGGATATCCGGGTCGGCCGCGATCTCGTGGGGCAGGCCGTGCTTCATAATCATTCCGTCTGCAAGGATGTACGCGCGATCCGCGATCTGCAAGGTCTCCCGGACGTTGTGATCGGTGATGAGCACCCCGATCCCCCTGGCTTTAAGATCGGCTATCAGCTCCTGGATTTCCATCACGGATTTCGGGTCGACCCCGGCGAAGGGCTCGTCCAGGAGCATGATCCTGGGGCTGGTCACCAGCGCCCGGGCCATTTCGCAGCGCCGGCGCTCGCCGCCGGACAGGCTCATGCCCAGGGTGGTCTTGACTTTCCCAAGGTGGAAATCGCCCATGAGTTTTTCACAACGCGCCACCTGCTCGGACCGGGGCACCGGCTGCAGTTCGGCCAGGGCCATGAGGTTCTCCCACACCGTCAGGCCCCGGAACACGCTGGACTCCTGGGGCAGGTAGCCGATCCCCTTGCGGGCCCGCCGGTGCATGGGCATGCCGGTGATGTCCCGGCCCCACCACAGGATGTTGCCCTGGTCCGGGGCCTCCACCCCCACCACCATGTAGAAGGTGGTGGTCTTGCCGGCCCCGTTGGGCCCCAGCAGGCCCACCACTTCCCCTGGCGACACCGCCAGGGACACGTCCCGGACCACGGTGCGGTCGCCGTACCGCTTGCTGAGGCTCCGGGCCTCCAGGCGCAGGCCGGACCCTGGGTTCTGTGGGTGGATGGCGTTCACGGCTTGACCTCGGCGGTGGCCTTCACCCGGCCGAGCCACTTGGCGGTCTTCTGGTTGGGATCCAGGAGCAGGGAGTCCCCGCGGCCCTCCCCCAGCCGCCCGCGCAGGAAAACCGCACCGTCCGCTTGCACGTGTTTCACCATGTTCCCTGGACCCAGCGTCACCGATGTACGGTCGGCTTGCAAGCTCCACCCCTGGCCCTGGCACTCCACCCGGCCGTCCAGGTTGATCACCGTCTTCAGGGCCCGGCCCCGGTCCGCCTGCAGGTTGATGTCCCCGTCCAGGGCGGCCACGGCCCCGGCGAGGCCGTCGGGGAACTCCAGGAGCTCGCCGGTGCGCAGGACCCGGGGCCCGGTGAGGCGCTCCCGGAGCTGGGTCACGGTCACCGGGCGCCCGGTGAGGGTGAACCGGTTGTTCTCCCAGACCAGGGCGTCGGCCTGGGCGGTGGAGCCTTCCCCGAAGTGGGCCAGGATCGGGCCGTCGAAGGTCCACCGGGCCGGATTGCCCCGCCCTTCGCCGGCGCTGAAGGTGCCCATCTCCCCCCGGCCCAGGGCCGGGGCCTGGATCCGCCACTGGCGGGTCTTCTGGCGGCCCTCGATGCGGGGGCTGGTGAGGGAGCGGTTGCCCCAGGTGAGCACCGCCTGGGACTCGGCCCAGGTCTCCCCCACCGGCAGCTCCGCCGGCAGGTCCGTTCCGGGCGCGTTGCGCTGCAGCACCCGGGGGGCCCGCAGCACCAGGCGGTCGCCCTCCAGGGGCTGCTCCAGGTGCACGTCCCCTTCCAGGCGCAGCCCCGCCGGGGTCCACCGGGCACCGTTGGAGGCGACCGCCTCGTTGCCCCCGGGGATGGAGCGCAGGGCCCGGAAGTCGGTGAAGTCCACCTGCTTGAACGCACCGCCCTCGGGGGGCCGGGGGGCGCGGCCGCCGGCGGCGGTGCCGTGCCAGCCGTCGTCCCGGGTGAAGGTCACCGGGGCGGTCCAGTGGATCCATTCCTGCTCGATGTCCACCGCCTGGGCCCTGACCTGGCCGCCCTCGAGCTGGGCGGTCACGTCCTCCAGGTGCCCTTCCTTGAAGCCCAGGGCCGCCGTCATGCGCTGGGCCTCCATGGTCTTCACCGTCCCGGGATCCGCGGCCGTCCAGTGGACCGGGCCTTTATCGACAATGAATTTCTCATCAAGGCCCCGGTACCAGCCCGCCGGCAGGTCCCAGCGGCCCCGGCCGCTGCCCTGGAGGTCCTCCCACACCAGGGGCGCCAGACCGTGCCAGACGCCCTTGTCCCAGCCCAGGGCCGGGCCGGTGTCCTTGATGGTGCCCTGGCCCAGCCGGGTCTTCCCGTCTGGGGACACGGCCTCCAGGCCCATGGGGCCGAACAGGGTCCACACCCCGCCGGTCTTGCTGGCGGCGGGGGAGTTCAGGTTCCAGGTGGTCTGGGGCTCCTGCAGCTGGCCCGTCACCTTGTGCAGCTGCAGGTTCTCCTCCTCCCCGGACAGGGTGTCGTAGGACAGGACGAACAGCCCGTCCCCCAGGGTCTCGGTGACGGTGCCGAACCGGCCCTGGGCGGCCGTGTCGTCCGGGGGCGCGGTGGCGTTGGGCTGCAGGGGGCGGGGGCCCCGGATCACGAACAGGGTGGTCAGGCCCAGGATGCCCGTGATCATGGCGAGGCCCGCGAGCCGCCAGAGGGGGTTGCGGGTGCTGATGAAGGTCCACCCCCTCATGGGACCTCCTCCGGGGCCAGGAACGTCTCGACCCGCCAGCTGCGCCCCCAGCGGGGGTGGTCCATGGGCGCGGCCGCCACGCAGAGGTCCCCGCCCGGGACCTCCTGGGGCTCGCCGTTGGCGAACAGGGTGAATTCCTCGGGCTCCCCCTCCAGGCGGAACTTGCGGTGGCCCTCGCCGAAGGTCCGGACCGGCCCCGCCAGGCGCCCCCGCACCACCGCCAGGGGCTCGGGGAAGGCCTGGCCGAACGGCTCCAGGCGCTCCAGCTCGGCCGCGGGCGGCATCCCGGCGGTGCCGTCGCCGTCCACCAGCAGGACGGTTCCGTTCCCGCCCTCGGCCCGGAGGCGGGCGGCCTGGTCCCGGGCCACCCCCTCCAGGGTCCTGCGGACGAAGTCCAGGCGGCCCAGGGGGAAGGTCAGCCCGGCGGCATGGCGGTGGCCGCCCCCGGACAGGATGTAGGGGCGGAGCAGGTCCAGGGCCGGACGCAGGTCGTAGCCTTCCGGGGCCCGGGCCGAGCAGTGGGCGATCCCCTCCAGGACCGTGCCCACCGCCGTGGGCTTCCCCGTGGTCCGCATCCGCTGCCCGGCCACGATCCCGATCACCCCCTTGTGGGCCTCGGGCTCCAGCACCAGGTCGAAGGGGGCGTCCCCGGGCGGCGGCAGCCTCAGGGCCAGCGCCTTCTGGATCTCCCGGCGCTCCAGGTTCAGGGTCTCCACCCGGGCCATGAGCGTGCGGGCCTCCTGGGGGTCCCGGGTGAGCAGGAGCCGGACCGCGTCCTCGGCGCCGCCCATGCGTCCCACCGCGTTGATCCGGGGGCCCGCCCCGAAGGCGATGTGGTGGGAGCGGACCGGCCCGTCCACCCGGGCGGCCCGGAGCAGCTCGGCCAGGCCCGGGCCGTTGGCCCCGCCCAGGGCGGCCAGGCCGCGCTTCACCAGCAGCGCGTTCTCGCCGGCCAGGGGCACCATGTCCGCCACCGTGCCCAGGGCCACCAGCTTGAGCAGGGCGTCCAGGAAGGGCTCGTCCCCCGGGCGGGGGCGGGGGGCGGCGTCCACCAGGGCCTGGGCCAGCTTGAAGGCGACTCCCACCCCGGCCAGGTGGGGGTTGGGGTAGTCCCCCAGGGCCGGGTGGACCACCGCCGCGGCGGGGGGCGGCTCCGGACCCAGGGCGTGGTGGTCGGTGATGATCCAGTCCAGGCCCAGGGCCCGGCTGGCTTCCACCTCCGCCCCGGAACGGACCCCGCAGTCCACCGAGACCATCAGGCCCGGCCCCCGGGCCGCCGCCAGCTCCCGGATGCAGTCCAGGTGCAGGCCGTAGCCGTCGTTGAAGCGGTTCGGGATGAAGAAGCCGACCTGGGCCCCCAGCTTCTCCAGCACCCGCACCAGCAGGGCGGTGGCGGTGACCCCGTCCACGTCGTAGTCCCCGTAGACGCAGATGGGCTCACGGGCGTCCAGCGCCCGGCGGATGCGGGCCACGGCGGCGTCCACGCCTGGCAGCAGGAAGGGGTCGGTGGCGCGGGCCCAGGCGGGGTCCAGGCGCCAGGCCAGGTCGTCCCCGGGCCCCTCCTGGCGCAGCCAGGCCAGGCGGGCGGCCTGGGCCGAAAGGCCCCACTCCCGCTCGAGCCTCGCCCAGGGGGCGGAGCTGGCGGGCGCGAGCCGCCGGATCCGCCAGGGGAGGGCCTTCACGACGCGAAGCTGCCCATGCGGGAGAACTTCTGGTAGCGCTGCTCCACCAGCTGGTCCGGGGTGAGTCCCGCCAGTTCCTCGAACGCCGCCGCGACCGCGGCCTTGAGCAGGGCCGCCGCCTTGTCCCAGGCGGAATGGGCCCCGCCCAGGGGCTCGGGCACCACCGCGTCGATCACCCCCTGGGCCAGCAGGCTGGGGGCGGTGAGCTTGAGCGCCTCGGCCGCCGCCTCGGCCTTGCCGGCGTCCTTCCAGAGGATGGAGGCGCAGCCTTCGGGGGTGATCACCGAGTAGATGGCGTACTCCAGCATCAGCACCGTGTTGGCCACCCCCAGGGCCAGGGCGCCGCCGGAGCCGCCCTCCCCGATCACCACCGCCACCACCGGCACCCTCAGCTTGGCCATCTCCTTGAGGTTGCGGGCGATGGCCTCGGCCTGGCCGCGCTCCTCGGCGTCCACCCCGGGGTAGGCGCCCGGGGTGTCGATCAGGCAGAGGATGGGCCGGTTGAACTTCTCGGCCAGCTTCATGAAGCGCAGGGCCTTGCGGTAGCCCTCGGGCTTGGCCATGCCGAAGTTGCGCTGGATCTTCTGCTTGGTGTCCCGGCCCTTCTGCTGGCCGATGATCATCAGGGGCTTGGCGCCGATCCAGCCCATGCCGCAGACGATGGCGGCGTCGTCCCCGAAGCACCGGTCCCCATGCACCTCCTCGAACCGCTCGCAGATCCGCTCGATGTAGTCCAGGGTGTACGGACGCCTGGGGTGGCGGGCCAGCTGGGTGCGCTGCCAGTCGGTGAGGTTGGCGAAGGTCTCGCCCCGGAGCTTGTCCACCTTCTTGCGCAGTTTCTCCATTTCCTTGGCTTTGCCGGGGTCCATCGCCAGGGCGTGGATCTGGGATTCCAGCTCCAGGATGGGACGCTCCAGGTTTGCAAGGTCGGCGGGTTGTCCGGTCATGGCACCTCGGTTGGATTGAGGTTCCAGTTTAGGCTGGGCGGGGGGGGCGGCGCCAGAAGTCGGCTAGGAGAGGCCCTTCAGGTAGGCTTCCCGGTCTTCTCCGGTGTCCAGGTCGGCCCAGACGTTGGATTCGGAGTCCAGTACCACGCACGGCAGGGCGTCCACCAGGGCCATGAGGGAGGCGCCGGGAATGGCGGGCAGACGATCGACCAGGACTTCCGCCAGGAATCCGCCCAGGGGCTGGATCCGGCCCTGGTAGCGGGCCAGGACCCAGCGTCCGGCCCCGGGGTCGGCGGCCTGGACGGCCGCATGCCATTCCGCCAGGGCCTCCGGGTTCCAGCGCACCTGGTCGCAGGCCGCCACCCACCAGCGCTGGGGCCCGGGCCGGGGCGTCCCGGCCCAGTGGCGCAGGGCGGCGGCGGGGCCCTGGCGGGGGTCCTGGAGCGGCGGCAGGTCGGGGCGGTCCGGCAGGGCCTCGCCCAGCACCTGCAGGGGGCAGCCGGGGAAGACCGTTTCGAACACCCGCACCAGGTGCCCGCCCCAGGTGCCGCCCGCGGGATGGGGCTGCAGGTGCTTGGGGCCCCCGAACCGCCGCCCCCGGCCCCCGGTGAGCAGCAGGAGGCCGGCGGCGGGGCGGGGTCCGGCCATGGTCAGTCCCGCTTGGGATCCCGGGCTGCCACGTCCTGGACCCAGCCGTAGGCGGCCACGGTGGAGGGCAGGCCCAGGGTGGCGGCGGCCAGGGCCACCACCTGGTGCATGTCCGCGGCGGTGACCCCGGCGCCCAGCGCCTTGCGCGCGGCGGCGTGCACCGCCCCCTCCTTGAGCGCCCCGATGGCTACCGCCAGCTTCACCAGGCGTGCGGTGCGAGGGTCCAGCGGCCCCTGGGCCTCGGCCTCGTGGATGGCGTCCCAGGCCTCGCCCAGCTTGGGGAAGCGTTCGATGAACTCCTGGTGCTGGCGGGGGGGCTTGGAATCGTGGGGCATGAGAGCTCCTGGGCCGGCGGATACCGCACGGGGCGGCCCGGCCGGCGGGAGCCAGTATAGCCGGGCCGTTCCGCTCAGTCCGCCCGGCTCAGCTTGGGCAGGACCTCCTCGAACTCGCCCACCCCGGTGAGCCTGAGCCGGCGCAGGCTCCTGGGCCGGGATGGCGCTGCGCAGGACCGCGGCCAAGGCGATGGCCGCGAGGGCGGGGCGGAGTCGGGTCATGGTCGGGATCCTTGGGGATGGGGCGCCGGAGAGGCGGCAAACCGGACAGGCGTAAAAAATCAATATTGCAGGGGGGGCACGGGAAATAATAAATAATTTGTATTTTCCGATCCCAAGCCTACAGCGCTGAATGGGAGCAGGCAAGGAGAACCGGCCCAAAGACAAACCCCAAACCTTGCCGGGAAACCTGCCCCGCCGGCAGGCTCAATTGGCCAGTCGATGCTCGTGCTGGGCTTGGCGCAGACCGCGTTGGTCCAGATCGGGCCATCCCGTCAGCAGGCCATCCAGGGAGTCCGGATCCGGAACATCGGACCGGGGCGGGGGCTGGAGGTGGATTCGGAACCTCAAGCTTTCCACGCTTCCCAGCTGGGGCACGGTGGTGAACCGTTCCACCAGGACTCCGCCGTTGGCCTCGATCACCCGCCGGGAAGCGTGGTTTTCGGGGTGGGTGGTCAGTTCAACATAGTCCAGCCCCAGGGCCCGGGCTTCCGGGAGCAGCAGCCGCAGCGCCAGGGTCGCGCAGCCCCGTCCGCGCTTCCAGGGCACCACCGCGTAGCCGATGTGGCCCGGGCAATGGGGCGGCAGGGCGGTGGTGCCCGGCTGCCACCGGAAGTCGATGCTCCCGCAGAATGCCCCATCCCACATCCAGTGGTGGAAACCGGGCAGGCGGGGGACGATGGAGCCGTCCGGGAGGGTCACCGGGCCGCCGGTCCCGGTAGACTTCCTCCATGACCCAGGTCCACCCCTCCGCCGCCCAGGGCTTCACCGCCGCCGCCTCCTTCTATGCCCGCGGCCGCCCGGACTACCCCAAGGCGCTGCTGGAATGGCTCACGGGGAAGCTGGGCCTGGGCCCGGGCCGGACCTGCGTGGACCTGGGCGCCGGCACCGGCAAGTCGGCGCGGTTCGCGGCCCGCACCGGGGCGGAGGTGGTGGCCGTGGAGCCGGTGGCGGCCATGCGGGAGCAGCTGGCGGCGGCCCTGCCGGGGATCCGGGTCCTGGACGGCACCGCCCAGGCCATGCCCCTGCCCGGCCAGTGCGCCGACGCGGTGCTGTGCGCCACCGCCTTCCACTGGTTCGCCTCGGCGGAGACCCTGGCGGAGATCCACCGGGTGCTCAGGCCGGGCGGCGCGCTGGGGCTGGTGTGGAACGTGCGCGACGAGTCGGTGGACTGGGTGGCGGAGATCTCCGCCCTCACGAACCCGTACCAGGGCGACACCCCCAGGCACCGGTCCATGGAATGGCGCCGTCCGTTCGACGGGCGCCTGTTCACCGACCTGGAGGAGACCGTCCTGCCCTACGCCCATGTGGGGCCGCCCGGGGAGATCATCGTCGACCGGATCCTGTCGGTGAGCTTCATCGCCCGGCAGCCGGAGGCCGAGCGCAACCGGGTGGAACGGGCGCTGCGCGACCTGATCGAGCGGCATCCGGACCTCCGGGGCCGGGAGACGGTCAGCTTCCCCTACCACACCCACGCCTACCACGCCCGGCGGCGCTGACTCAGAGCACCTGGTACACCTGCCCGGTCTGCGCCCCCTCCACGCTCTTGGCGTAGGCCAGCGCGGCCCGGGCCGCGGGCACCGGCTCGAAGCCCCGGAAGTAGGGGCCGTAGCCTTCCATGGCCTCCTGGATCACCCCGGGGCTCACGGCGTTGATCCGCTGGCCTCTGGGCATCTCGATGGCCGCGGCCGTGACGAAGGCGTTCAGGGCGCCGTTGACCATGGAGGCGGAGCTGCCCTGGCGGATGGGGTCGTGGTCCAGCACCCCGGTGGTGAGGGTGAAGGAGCCCCCGTTGACCAGGAACTCCCGTCCCACCAGGACCAGGTTCACCTGCCCCATGAGCTTGTCCTTGAGCCCGAACTCGTAGTCGGCGGGGGCCATGGCCTCGAAGAGGGCGAACTTGACCTTGCCGGTGGCGGAAACCACCGCGTCCAGCCTCCCGGCCTGTTCGAACAGGGCCCGGATGGACCCGACGCTGGTGATGTCCACCCGCAGTTCCCCGCTGGAGCGGCCGGCGGTGAGGATTTCATGCCGCGCTCCCAGCTCCGCCACCACCGCGTGCCCGATGACGCCTGACGCGCCCACGATCAGGATTCTCATGGCTGAACCCCCGGATTCGGGGAGATGGTAGCCTACAGCCTGAACTTGTCCAGCTGTTCCGGCCGGTCCCGCCAATTCTCCTCCACCCGGATGTGCAGCTCCAGGCGCACCGGGCGCTGGAGCAGCTTCTTCAACTCCCGCTGGGCGCTCTGGCGGATGTCGCTGATCATGGCGCCCCCGGCCCCCAGCAGGATCTTGCGATGGTTGGCCCGCTCCACCACGATCTCGGCCCGGATGAAGACCCCGTCCCCGGCGGCGTCCTCGGGGTAGCCCTCGCCCCCGGCCTCGATCCAGCCGCGGATCTCCACCGCCACCCCGTGGGGGACCTCCTCCCGGGTCTTGCGCAGCACCTTCTCCCGGATGAACTCGGAAGCCATGCTCCGCTCGGTCTGGTCGGTGAAGACCTCCGCGTCGTGGCGCCAGTCGCCTTCGGGGGCGTCCCGCTCCAGCACCGCCCACAGGGGGTCCAGGTTCTGCCCGAACTTGGCGCTCACCGGCACGATCTCCCGGAACTCGAGCAGGTCCTTGTAGCGGGCGACCTTCTCAAGCAGGGCCGACTTGGACACCAGGTCGATCTTGTTGAGCACCAAGTACACCGGCTGGCGGGCGGCCTTCAGGCGCCGGGCCAGCTCGTGCTCGCCCTTGCCCAGGAAGCCGGCGGCGTCCACCACCCACAGCAGCAGGTCGGCCTCCTCCAGGGCGACGTCCACGTGGTGCAGCATGCGCTGGTTCAGGGCGTGGTGGGCCAGGTGGATGCCGGGGGTGTCCAGGAAGGCCAGCTGCACCGGGCCCCGGTTCACCACCCCCAGGATCCGGCCCCGGGTGGTCTGGGGGACCTGGGTGACCGCGGCCAGCTTCTCCCCCACCAGGGTGTTGAGCAGGGTGGACTTGCCGGAATTGGGCAGGCCCACCAGGGCCAGGGTGGCGCGCCGGCGCTCAGCCACGGTGGACGCCGCGCTTGGACTCCCGGATGAAGGCCAGGAGGAAGGCCACCTCGGCGATCTCCCCCAGCTCCGCCTGGACCCGCTCCAGGGCCTCCTCCCGCAGCAGGCCGGAATGGAACAGCAGGCGATGGGCCTGGTTCAGGCCCTCGATGGCGGCATCGTCGAAGCCCTTGCGGCGCAGGCCGATGGTGTTGACGCCGTAGCTCTTGGTGTCCCGGGCGCCCACCGTCTTCATGTACGGCAGCACGTCCAGGGTGGCCACGGTGAACCCGCCCATGAAGGCGTGGTTGCCCACCCGGCAGAACTGGTGGACGGCCGAGAACGCCCCGACGTTGCAGTAGTCGCCCACCTCCACGTGCCCGGCCAGGGTGGCGCAGTTGGCGAAGATGTCGTGGTGGCCCACGTGGCAGTCGTGGGCGATGTGGGCCCCGGTCATGAAGAAGTTGTCGTCGCCCACGATGGTGATGCCGCCGCCGTGCTCGGTGCCCCGGTGCAGGGTGCAGCTCTCCCGCACGATGTTGCGGTTGCCGATGACCAGCCGGGTGGGGGCGCCCTTGAACTTGAGGTCCTGGGGGCCCATGCCGACGGTGGCGTGGGCGTAGATCTCGTTGTCCTCCCCCAGCTCGGTGAAGGGGCCGATGACCACGTGGCTGCGCAGCACGGTGCGGGCCCCGATCCGGGAGGCGCCCTCCACCAGGCAGAACGGTCCGATGACGACGCCGTCCTCCAGGACGGCCTCCGGGCTCACCACGGAAGAAGGATGGATTTGCGCATTCATCAGGCTTCGCCTTTCTCCACATCGACGGTCATGGACATGAATTCCGCCTCGGCGACCTTCTGCCCGTCCACCAGGGCGGTGCCGCGCAGCTTGCAGATCCGGCTCCTGAGGCTGAGCACCTCGATCTCCATCACCATCTGGTCGCCCGGCACCACCGGCTTGCGGAACTTCACCTTGTCGATGGACATGAAGTAGGAGAGCTTGTTCTCTCGGTCCGGCAGGCCCTGGAGCACCAGGCAGGCGCCGGTCTGGGCCATGGCCTCCACGATGAGCACGCCCGGGAAGATGGCCTTGCGGGGGAAGTGCCCCAGGAAGATCGGGTCGCCCGCGGTGAGGTTCTTGACCCCGCGGATCCACTTGCCCGGCTCGAAGTCCAGGATCCGGTCCACCAGCAGGATGGGGTACCGGTGCGGCAGGAGGCCCTTGATGGCCTCGATGTCAAGGGACCTTGGGGTGCGCTCGGCAGGTTCGGACATTTGCAGTCTCCAACCAGCCATTCTGGCACACCGGGGGCGTTCCGGCCTAGACTCCATGCCCGGGCTCCGCCCGGGCATGGAGTGGGGGTGTGGGGATCGCACGCATGCGTGCGATCAGAGCGCACCGCCTGCAAAGGCGGTCCCCCCACAGTCAAATGGGCGCAGCCCCGGATTCCACGGTCCGCTCGAACACCCGCGCCTCGATGAAGATCCCCAGCAGGTCCGGATCCAGATGGCCGGAGCGGGCGTCCTGCTGCAGGATGTCCAGGCTGCGGGCCAGGGTGACCGCGGCCTTGTAGGGGCGGTCCTGGGCGGTGAGGGCGTCGAAGATGTCGGCGATGGCCATGGCCCGGCTCTGCATCGGGATGTCCGGGGCGGTGAGGCGGCGCGGGTAGCCCTGGCCGTTCAACCGCTCGTGGTGGGCGTAGGCGATGGCCGGCACGGCCGCCAGGTCCGAGGTCCAGGGGATCTTGCCCAGGAAGTTGAAGGTGTGGGTCACGTGGCTCTCGATCTCCACGCGCTCGCTCTCGGACAGGCTGCCCCGGCGGATGGTCAGGTAGGCCAGGTCGCCCGGGTCGAGGACGCTGGACGTGCCCCCGTCCCACTGGGTATAGCTCAGGCCCTCCATCGCCTCCAGCCCGGCCGCCACCTCCTGGGTCAGCACCGTGGGCTCGTTGCTGCGCACCAGCAGCTCCATCAGGGCCCGGGTCTCCGCTTCCTGGTCCCGGAGCAGGGCCCCCCACAGCTCCGGATCGAACTCCCGGCCCTGCTCCCAGTCCCGCCGGACCCGGGCCAGCACCGCCTCCCCCTGGCGCTGGCGCAGCCGCTGGAGCAGCAGCTCCAGGCGGATGCCGGGCAGCTTCTTGGCCTTGACCAGCACTTCCTCCCGCACCCCGACCTTGCCGAAGTCGTGCAGCAGGCTGGCGTAGCGCAGCTCCCGCAGCTGCTGGTCGCTGAAGAAGGTGCCCCCGAACGGTCCGGTCCCGACCCGGTTGACCGCCTCCGCCAGGCCCACGGTGAGCTTGGCGACCCGCCCGGAGTGGCCGCTGGTGACCGGGTCCCGCTGCTCGATGGCGGTGACCGAGGCGTTGACGAACTTCTCGAACAGCTCCTCCTTCTCCTTCAGGAAGCGGGCGTTGCGCATGGCCACGCCGGCCTGGCCGGCCAGGCTCAGGGCGAGGCGTTCCTGTTCCGGCCCGAACGGCACCGCCCTGGACCCGGCGGCGTCCTCCTCCAGGCGGTTGATGAACTGCAGGACCCCGATCACCTGGCCCTCGTTGTCGGTGAGGGGGACCACCAGCATGGAGGTGGAGCGGTAGCCGGTCTTCTGGTCGAAGGTGGAGTCGAAGCTGTAGGGCGTGTCCTCAGGCAACCGGTAGACGTCCGGAAGGTTGAGGGTGGCCCCGGTCATCGCCACGAAGCCGGCCATCCAGTCCGCCGAGACCCGCTTGCGGGTGCGCCGGTAGGGCAGGTCGACCTTGGCGTTCTGGGCGTGGGCGAACACCAGCTCCGGCCCGTCGGGGCCGGCCTCCGCCTGGTAGATGGACCCCGCCTCGGCCTGGACCAGCCGCCGGCCGTGGGTGAGGATCAGGTCCAGCAGCCGGCCCAGGTCCTGCTCCGAGGCCAGGGCCCGGCCGATCTCGTTGAGCCGGTCCATGCTCCGGCGGTCCTTCCAGCGCTCGAAGCCGGCCTGGACCAGCGCCGCCGCCGCCTCCACCCCCGGCCAGGAGGCGCACCCGGACAGCCAGCCCTCCCCGTCCATCCCCAGGACCACGTCCGCCGGCCCCGCGTCGGCCCAGTCCAGGACCTTGCCCGCCTCGTGCCCCAGGCGGGCGCGTAGGCTGCTACGGTGCATGGAGGGGACCGCGACCGTGAAACGCAAAGGCGACTCGCCGGGAAAAGGATCAATCAAGACTTCATTGTATCGGAGACCGGCCACGGAAGCGGTGCATTGGCAAGGCACCGTCGAGCGCCTGGCCTGGGGCGGGATGGGGGTGGCCCGGGGCGAGGACGGCCGGTTGCTGCTGCTGTCCGCCCCGCTGGCCCTGTTCCCCGGGGAGCGGGTGGCCGCCTCGGTGCGCTGGAAGTCCCGGCACGGGGAGGGGCGGGTCACCGCCTGGGTGGACCGGGATCCCCGGCGGGTCCAGGCCGGGTGCGCGGTGGCCGAGGTGTGCGGAGGGTGCGACCTGTGGGAGGCCGGGCCCCGGGCCGGGGACCTCAAGCGGGAGATGGTCGCCGACCTCCTGGGCCGGCAGCTCCCGGGAGCGCCGCCCTGGCGCTGGCTGGAAGCCCCCGAAGGCGCCCGGCGGCACCGCATCCAGCTGCACTGGACCGGCCGCGAGCTGGGCTTCTACCGCCGGAACAGCCACGCGGTGGTCCCGGTGGCGGCCTGCCCCGCGGCGGCCGGATGCCTGTCCCGGGCCATCCCCAGGCTGGGGGAGGCCCTGGCGGCGGGGATCCTGCCCCGCCGGGAGCAGCGCTGGGAACTGGCCACCGGCACGCCGCCGGGGGATGTCTGCGCCGCGGACGAGACCGGCCGCGCCTGGCGGCTGGAACCCGACGGCTGGCACCCCGGGGCCGGCCCCATCGCCCATGGGCTGGGCACGGCCACGCTCCGGCACCGGCCCGGGGGATTCTTCCAGGCGTGCCCGGATTGGGCCTGGACGGCGTTCGGGGCGATCCTCGGCGAATGGGGGCTGGAGGGGGACACCCTGTACGACCTCTACGGCGGGGTGGGGTTCTTCTCCGCCCTGCTGGGGAACCGGTTCCGGCGGCGGGTGCTGGTGGAGAGCGACGAAGACGCCGTGGGCTGGGCCCGGAAGAACCTCGAGGCCCTGGGGCTGGACTCCGAGTGCATCGCCGCCGACGCGGCGGAATGGGTGCCGGCGGGGCTGGGCGGGGAAAGCGACCTGATCCTGCTGGACCCGCCCCGGGCCGGGCTGGAGCCGGGGGTGTGCGAACGCCTGCGCACCGCGGGGGCCGGAACCCTGGTGATGGTGGGCTGCGACGGGGCGGCGTTCTGCCGGGACGTGCGCAGGCTGGGGCCGGAGTGGAGAGTGGAGGGGCTGGCGGCGGCGGATCTGTTCCCGCTGACGGTTCACGTGGAATGCCTGGCATGGATGAAGCGGGTGATCTGAAACTGGCTTTCACACTTAGATTCTTTCCCATCCCCCTCATCCCCTTTATCCCCGCTATATCATTCCTTGCATGAAGCCGGGGCCTTTGCTTCAGATCGGTACGCGAGCGCGCCGACCCATCCCGGCAAATGGAAATGGCCGGGGACGTTTGCATCGGTTGGAGCCGCGGGGCGGCTTCAACTGTTGCAAAGGTGGGATAAAGGGGATTAATGCCTCCTTGATGTCCAAGAATCGTAAAATGGTCAGGAAATCCACCTGCGACCACGAAAAGGCAGATCGCACTTCAAAATGCATTGGCCAGGAATCCGGGAACCCGCACAGGGTGACCCTCACCGTCGGCAAGACGCCATCCTTTGGTGCATCCATGTCACGAAAACATTTTCATGCGCCCTGGTTGCGTTCCTTCTTTGGGGAGGTCCGCCACGGCAAGCTGGTTCGAGGCCCAATACTCGGATTCCGGTCGATCCACCTACACGACGTATCAAATCGAGTTCAAAGGCGAGGACCTGACGATCTACTTCGCCGACAACGAGTATTTCCGCGGCACCATTCACTCTCTGGCCAAGACAGAATAAGCACTTGACCTTTATTAAATCCGTATTACGTTTATTTCAGGGAGACGGAATGGAGTTTCTCTGGGATGAAAACAACATTAGTCACATTCGCAAACATGGCGTATCCCCCGATCTCGCCGAAAGAGTGTTCTGGGTTGGGTGCAGGTCCATCGCACCTACCCGGTTTCACCATCGGTGGGTCATCGAGGCCGAGGTTGACGGGCGCAACTACCGTCTGGTCTTCGACCGCAGCCGTGAGGACATCATCTATCCCGTCGCCTGCTTCCCGCTTTGATTGGAGGGCTCCATGACCAAGCATCTTCCCCTTGGAAAGCCGGTGTCCTTGGACAAGTTCCTGACCACGGACCGCAGCGATGCACCCGGCATCGAGGAAATCAAGGCTCGCTACCTGCACGACGTGGTGGAGGTGGAAGCCGAGCTTGGCCCCCACGTGCCGCCCTTGCTCACGCCCCAGGGTCGTCCGAAAAAGGGGAACGTGGTCGAGGCGGCGGAAGTGCACGCTCTCCGAGTGAAGCCGTCGGTCTGGAAAGACCTTGTGGCAAAGGCCAAAAAGGCAGGCCTGACCCCGAATGCCGCGGCCCAGCTCGCGCTGATGGAATGGTCCCGTCGATGAATGGATCACCTCCGCTAGCCGGGCGTCCACAAAGGATTCTCATTGATCGTCCAAATGGAATGCTTGGCGAGGATGAAACGGACAATCTGAAGCCGGCTTCCGCGCCATGGATTTTTTTATCCCCTTCATCCCCTTTATCCCCGGCTAAATCATTTCCTTGCATGAAGCCGGGGCCTTTGCTCCGGAGCTGTACACGAGCGCGCCGACCCATCCCGGCAAAAATGGGCCGGGGACGTTTGCATCGGTTGGAGCCGCGGGGCGGCTTCAACTGTTGCAAAGGTGGGATGAGGGGGATGAAAAAGAAAAGCCGTGGCAAGGCCGGCAGACCATCCCGGCCCCGGCTCGAGCGTGGTCCGATCCAGGACCGCCTTCAGGCGAATGCCTCGTCGAACAGCCGCCCCTGCCGAACCCATCCCTCCAGCTCCAGCAATCTCTGCTTGTTGTCGAGCCCTCCACCATACCCCGTGAGGCTTCCATTGGCCCCGATCACCCGGTGGCACGGGACGATGATGGAAATGGGGTTGGCGCCGTTGGCGGTGCCCACGGCCCGGGTGGCCTTGGGATCGCCCAGCCGCCGGGCCAGTTCCAGGTAGCTGATGGTGGTGCCGTAGGGGATCCGCTGCAGCTCGGCCCAGACCCGGAGCTGGAAGGGGGTGCCGCGCAGGGCCAGGGGCACCTGGAACTCCCGCAGCTCGCGGCGGAAGTAGGCCTCCAGCTGCCGGCGCACGGGCTCCAGCACGGCCGGGTCGCGGGCCAGGCCGTCGCCGCCTTGTTCCAGGTAGCGCGGCAGCCGGGAGCGCTGCTCCGGACGGTTGAAGCCCAGGTACACCAGGGCCCCGCCGGCCTCCGCGGCCAGTTCGAGCGGCCCCGTGGGGCTGTCCAGGGGATGCAGCCAAGGTCTCATGCCGGAACTCCTTTCAGGCTGGCCCACAGGTGGAAGGTGGCCAGGCTCCGGTGGGGGGCGAAGGGGGCCATGAACGCCGCCGTCTCTTTGACCGAGGGCCGGTGGTCCAGGCGGTAGTGGCGCTGCAGGGCCAGGGTGAGCCCGGCGTCGCCCAGAGGAACGCAGTCGCCGAAGCCGCAGCCGCGCATCAGCACGTAGTGGGCGGTCCAGGGGCCCACGCCCCGCTCCGAACCCAGGCGCAGGGCGGCTGAGGTGGCCGGGCCTTCGGGAAGCGCCTCCAGTGGCAGGGCGCCGTCCGCCACCTTGCGGGCCAGGCCGACCACGTACTCCGCCTTGCTCCGGGAGAACTGCAGCGGCTTCAAGGCGTCCGGGTCCAGGGCCGCCACCGCCTCGGGCGCGGGGTGGGCGCGCAGGCCCAGGCCGGTGTCCTGGCCGCACAGCTCGGTGAGCCGCCGGCGCAGGCTGTAGGCGAAGGCCAGATTCACCTGCTGGCCGAGCACGGCCCACACCAGGCTCTCCCACACGTCGGCGGTGAGCGGGATGCGCAGCCCCAGGCGGGGGGCCACCAGCGGGTGCAGGTCCAGTCCGGCCACGAACCGCTCGAAGGGTGCCGGGTCGGTGCCCAGCCCCAGCATCCGCACCACCCGGCGGTGGATCCCGCCCATGGTCTCCGGCCCGGGGGAAGCCGGGGCCAGCGCCCGGCAGCGGACGGAATCCTCCCCGAAGGTGATCTCCAGCACCACCGCCCCGCCGTCCATGGCCATGGCCTTCACCAGGGTGGCGCCGTCCACCCGCTCCGAGCGGCTCTGGGGATCCCGTCCGTGGTAGGCCAGCACGTCCTCGGCCCGGTAGTCGGCGGGAAGGGCCAGGGTGAAGCCCGCTTCCCCCGGGCGGCCCAGGCTCTGGAAGGCCTCCGGGGTGGTCCCGGCGGCCCTCAGGAACCGGGCCCGGAACGTCTCCTGATCCGGGAACCCGCAGGCCCGGACCGCCTCCCACGCGGGCTCCGGGGAGGCCAGCAGCAGGCGGCAGGCGGCCTTGGCCCGGGCATCGTCCAGGAAGGCCTCAGCCCCCCGGTGGGCGTGGACCAGGAACAGCCGCTCCAGCGCGGGCAGGCCCAGGCCGGCCGCGGCGGCCAGGGCCCCGACGGAGCCGAACCGCCCTGGGTCCCGCCGGACCTGGGTCATGAGCCCTTCCAGGCCCGCCAGTTCCTGCTGCGCCTCCAGACGTGATTCGAGGGTCTGCTTCGGGGCTTTGTCCATGAAGGCAGTCTAAAGGGAAACCCGGTTCCAGCTCCCGGGCAGGATCCCCGGGGAGTAATATTTCACAATGCCAACGAAGTCCATCTTCCGCATCTCGATCATCGACTACCTGAACGCCGCCCCCCTGAACTACGGGTTCAAGCACGGCCTGGGCTTCGAGCACTTCCACCTGAAGTTCCAGGTGCCCTCCATCTGCGCCGACCGCCTGCGCCAGGGGGAGGTGGACGCCGGACTGATTAGCTCCATCGAGTACCTCCGGATCCCCGGCCTGCGGATCGTCCCGGGCCTGTGCATCGCCTCCCCCAAGCGGGTGCGCTCGGTGGTGGTGCTGTCCAAGGTCCCGCCCGACGAGATCCGGACCCTGGCCCTGGACACCTCCTCCCGCACTTCCGTGGTGCTGAGCCAGGTCCTGCTGCGGGAGCGCTACGGGGTGCGCCCGGAGGCGGTGGACATGGCCCCGGACCAGGCCGCCATGCTGGACCGGTGCGACGCTGCCCTGCTGATCGGCGATGTGGCCATGCGCGCCCGCCGGGAAGGGCTTCTGGTGCTGGACCTGGCCGAGGAATGGCACGCCTGGACCGGGCTGCCGTTCGTGTTCGCCCTGTGGTGCGTGCGCGAGGACGCCCCGGTCCCGGAGGCGCCCGGCGGCGCCGGCCCCTTCTTCCACAAGAGCCTGGAGATGGGCAAGCAGAACCTGACCGCCATGGTGGACGAGGCCTGGCGCACCATCGGCTGGACCAAGCCCGAGCTCCAGGAGTACCTCACCGAGAACATCTCCTACAGCCTGGGCGAGGCCGAGCGGGAAAGCCTGGCCCTGTTCTACGAGAAGGCCGTCGCCCATCGCTTCGCCTTCGAGTTGAAGCCGCTGCGGTTCCTGTAGCCTCGGAACCCAGTATCATGGGGCCTTGACAACTCGACCCGGGAGCGGCGATGGACTGGACGGAGCTATTCCTTGACCACCTCAACGTGCGGATGGCGTACCTGGAACGGGCGCTCGCCACCCATGGGTTCGACGCGCTGGTGGTGTCCAGCGGGATGCCCCACACCTACTTCGCCGACGACCAGGACGCGCCGTTCAATACGGTGCCCCACTTCCGCCACTACTGCCCGCTCACCGGGCCGCACCATGCGCTGAGGCTGGAGCCGGGGCGCAGGCCCCTGCTGGTGCGCTACGCGCCGGAGGACTTCTGGTACGAGCAGCTGCCCCTGGGGAGCCCGTTCTGGCTGCCGGGGTTCGAACTAGTGGAGGCACCCACCCTGGAGGCGGTGTGGGAGGCGGTGGGCCGCCCGGCCCGGGCCGCCTACGTGGGCAACGAGGTCGAGCGGGCGCTGGCCGACGGCCTGGAGCCCAACCCCGATGGCCTGACCACCTGCCTGGACTGGGGGCGCAGCACCAAGACCCCCTACGAGGTCCGTTGCCTGGAGGAGGCCACCGTCCTGGGCGCCAAGGGCCACCGGGCGGGGCGGGCGGCCTTCCTGGCCGGGGCCTCGGAGAAGGAGATCCACTACGCGTTCGTGGCGGCGGTGGGGTGCCTGGACCACCAGCTGGCGTTCCCCAGCATCGTCGCCCTGGACGAGAAGGGGTCGACCCTCCACTACGAGAACAAGCGGGACGTGCGCGGGGGCCGGACCCTCCTGCTGGACTGCGGCGCCCGCACCCTGGGCTACGCCTCGGACATCACCCGCACCACCCCCGCGCCGGCCTGCGACCCCCGGTTCCAGGCCCTGGTGGCGGGCCTGGAGCGGTACCAGCGGGAGCTGGCGGCGGCGGTGGCGCCCGGCCTGCCCTTCGGCGAACTGCACCACCTGGCCCACCTCAAGCTGGCCGCCCTGCTGCGGGAGCAGCACATCCTCCAGGCCGAGCCCGAGGAGGCCGTGGCCCTGGGCCTCACCCGCCCGTTCTTCCCCCACGGCCTGGGCCACCACCTGGGCATCCAGGTGCACGACGTGGCCGGAAGGCTGGCCGGCCCCGACGGCAGCCTGGCCCCGCCGCCGCCCCAGCATCCGTCCCTGCGCACCACCCGCGCCCTGGAGCCCGGGCACGTGGTGACCATCGAGCCGGGGTGCTACTTCATCCCCATGCTGCTGCGCCCGTTCCGGGGCAACGACCTGACGGGACGCTTCAACTGGCCGCTGATCGATGCCCTGGTCCCCTTCGGCGGCATCCGGATCGAGGACAACGTGCTGGTGACGGACCAGGGCGGCCGCAATCTCACCCGGGAGCAGCTGCCGGAATAGTCTTCTGTTGACAAGAGTTTCCGCCCTCCGATAATTAATTTGTTTTTTCCAGCGGATACCCATGCAGATCTGGGCGGTGGGGGGCGGCAAGGGGGGCACGGGCAAGAGCCTGATCGCCCATGGGCTGGCCCTGGCCCTGGCCGAGCGGGGCAGCGCGGTGATCCTGGTGGACGCGGACTTCGGCGGGCCCAACCAGCACACCTACTGCGGGATCCGCAAGCCGCCCGCGACGCTGGCCCAGTTCTTCGACGACCGCCGGCCCCTCCAGGACCTGCTCACCGAGACGGCGTGCCCGGGGCTGCGGCTGATCCCGGGCACCATCAACTCGGCCAACACCGACGGCATCACCTGGACCCAGAAGCAGAAGTTCTTCCGGCACCTGCGCGCCCTGAGCGCGGACCACGTGCTGCTGGACCTGGGCGGCGGCAGCCAGTACGACACCCTGGACACCTTCCTGGTGGCCGACTTCCAGGTGGGGGTGATCGTCCCGGACGCGCTGGCCATCGAGAACTTCTACCTGTTCTTGAAAAATTTGAAGCACCGCCAGCTGGCCAACGTGCTCTCCCGGACCGGCCTCAAGGAGCGCGGCCGGGACATCTGGCACCACCGGAGCGAGCACGGCATCGCCAACGCCCGGGATTTCATCCAGCACCTGTGCGGCCTCTCGGAGCCGTTCGCCCGGGCCATGGCGCGCGAGACGGGCCGGCTGTACCTGCACGTGGTGCTGAACCAGGTGCGCGAGTACGGCCAGGTGGAGCTCGGCCTGGCGGTCAAGAGCTCGGTGGACAAGTACTTCCACATCGACGGCCAGTTCGCGGGCTACATCCGCTACGACAAGGACCTGTGGCAGCAGTTCGGCCAGGACCACCCGAGCGGCAAGGGAGAGCCTTCCTACACCCTCCACCACGCCATGGAAGGGATCCTGGACGGCATCCTGAACCACTCGCGCCCGGTGGGGGGCTGACCCATGGAGCCGCTGGACGAGGCCCGCTGCCGCAGGATCCTGGAGGTCGCCCCGGACGCCACCATGGACGAGGTGGACCGGGCCTACCACCTCCTGAAGCGGTTCCACGGCCGGGACCTGGCGGTGTTCGCAGCGCCTGGCATGGACGAGCTCGCGGCGGACGTTCGCCGGGACATCCTGGAGGAGATCGAGGCCGCCTACCGCCACCTGACCGGGCTCAGGCCCGCCGCCCAGGCCGGCCCGGCCGCCCCGCCCCCGCCTCCGGAGGCGGCGGAGGAAGAGCCCGCGGGCCAGACGGTCCTGGACCGCGCCCGGCGCGCCGCGGGCCTGTCCCTGGACCACGTGGCGGCGGAGACCCACGTGCGCAGGGAGTTCCTGGCCGCCCTGGAGGCGGAGCGGTTCGACAACCTGCGCCTGGCCACCGTCAATGTCCGGGGCTACCTCACGGCCTTCGCCAACGCCGTGGGCCTGGCGCCGGACCAGGTGGTGCCGGCGTACATGGCCCGGTACCAGGAATGGCTGGCCGGGCACCACCAAGGCTGACAAAGGCCGCCGGACTGGTGGATAATGGGGGTACGTCCCGTCGATGCTTGTTTTTTCCCAGTGGAGCCCCCATGCCTGCCGCCGCCCGCGTCCTCCGCGTCCTGGCCCTCCTGGCCGCGTCCCTTGCCCCCGCGGGCCTGGACGCCCAGGGCGCCGGGCCCCTGACGGTGGAAAGCCTGTTCCACCCGACCCTGAAGGTGGACTTCGTGGCTCCCCTGGGCGTCTCCCTGCGCTGGCGGCCCGACGGCACCCTGGTGGAGGACGGCCAGGACCGCGACCAGGCGCGGATCCTCAGCCGCCTGGCCCCGCCCGGGTGGGAATCCAGGCCGCTGATGGTCCGGTCCCAGTTCCTGGCCGCCCTGCAGGGGGCCGGGCTGGACGAGGCGGCGGCGGAGGCCGCCTGGAAGGCCCCCCTGGTCTGGAACCCGGCCGGGGACGCCTTCCTGGTCATCGGAGGCCAGGATCTCTACCTGGTGGATCCGGCCCGGGGCGCCGCCCGCCGGGTGACCGCCAGCGCCGAGTACAAGGACGCGCCCGCCTTCAGCCCCGACGGCGCCCGGGTGGCCTACCTGCGCGGCAACGACCTGTACGTGGCCGACCTGGCCTCGGGCAGGGAGACCGCCCTCACCTCCGGGGGCGACGAGGACCACCTGAACGGGCGCCTGGACTGGGTCTACCAGGAGGAGGTGTTCCGGCGGACCGGGCCCGGAGGCTTCTGGTGGGCGCCGGATTCGAAGCGGATCGCCTTCCTGAGCCTGGACGAAACCCAGGTCTCCCGGGTCACCCTGGTGGACGACCGGATCCATCCCAGGCTGGTGACGGTGCCCTACCCCTGCCCGGGCGAGCCCAACCCCGAGGCGCGCCTGGGCGTGGTGGACCTGGACGGCCGGGTCGCCTGGATGGAGCCCCCGCGCTACCGGGAGGACACCCTCGTGGTCCAGGTGGGCTGGGACCCCAAGGGCCGGCTGCTGGCCAACTACCAGAACCGGCTCCAGACCTGGCTGGAATGCGTGCGCTTCGAGGGGAGCCGGGGCCTCGCCCTGGTCCGGGAGGAGAGCCGGGACCGGTGGATCGACCGCCTGCCGCTGCCGGTGTTCCTCAAGGACGGAGGCTACCTGTGGCTCTCGCCGCGCACCGGGTTCCTCCACCTCTACCGGTACGACGACCAGGACCGGCTGCGGGGCCCGGTCACTGCCGGGACCTGGGACGTGCGCAGCGTCCTGGGAGTGGACGAGTCCACCGGCGCCCTGTTCTTCCAGGGCAACCAGCGCAACCCCATCGGCGTGGACGCCTACGCCGTCGACCTGACCAGCGCCGAGCCGAACCATGACCTCCAGCGCCTCACGGACCGGCCCGGCACCCACGACCTGGCCTTCAACCCCTCCTTCACCGCCTTCGTGGACCGCTGGAGCGAGGTGGAGACCCCGCCCCAGCTGCTGGTCACGACCCTGGAAGGACGGGTGCTGCGCCGGTTCGAGAGCCGCACCGCTCCGGCATGGCGCGCCCTGCGCCTGGGCCGGGTCTCGTTCCAGCAGGTGCCGACCCGGGACGGCCCGCCCATGCAGACCATGCTGGTGCTCCCGCCCGGGTTCAACCCGGCCCGGCGCTACCCCGTGTTCCAGTGCGTCTACGGCGGGCCCGGCATCCCCCTGGTGCGGAACGCCTTCGACCCCAGTTTCCTGTGGTGGCAGTTCCTGGCCCAGGAAGGCATCGTCACCTGGATCTGCGACAACCGCAGCGCCGCGGCCCCCTCGGCCCGTAGCGCCGCCGGCCCCCAGGGCGCCAACCGCAGCCTGGGCGTCCAGGAACTCCAGGACCAGCTGGACGGCCTGGAATGGCTCAAGGCCCAGGGCTGGGCCGACCCGGGCCGGATCGCCCTGTACGGCTACAGCTTCGGCGGCTTCCTCACCACCTACGCCCTCACCCACAGCAAGGCCTGGAAGCTGGGGATCGCCGGCGCCCCGGTGGTGGACTGGCGGTACTACGACAGCATCTACACCGAGCGCTACCTGGGCCTGCCGGGGGACAACCCCGACGGCTACAAGGCCTCGTCCTCCCTGGCCGCCGCCGCGGGACTCTCGGGCAAGCTCCTGCTGATCCAGGGCACCCTGGACGAGAACGTGCACCCCCAGAACGTGGTCCAGTTCCTGGACGCCATCCAGAAGGCCGGGACCGGGGCCCCGCTGATCCTGCTCCCGGGCTCGGACCACAGCGTGCGGTCCCCCCAGCACATCTGGGCCATGTACCAGGCCATCTGGGACTTCCTGCAGCAGAACCTGTAGCCTATGGTATAAGCAGAAAGACAACCGACATCCTGGCGGCGGCGTGCTCAAACGGATCAGCAAGTACGATCTGAGATTGGGAATGTACATCCACGACCTCAACGTGGACTGGATGAAGCACCCTTTCATCCGCCCCAGCTTCATGCTCCGCGAGGAATCGGACCTGGCCCGGATCTTCGCCAGCGGGATCGAGCAGGTCTGGATCGACACGGTGAAGGGCCTGGACACCGCTCCCGAGCCGGGCGCGGAACCGGAGGCCGGCCCGGAACCGGGGCGGGTCCCCCCGGCCCGGGCCCGGACCCCCTTCCTGGAGGAACTGCCCACCGCCAAGCGGATCCTGCGGGAAGCCAGGCGGATCATCTACTCGGTGCTGATGGACGTGCGCATGGGGCGGCAGGTGCGGGTGGGCCAGCTGCAGCCGGTGGTCATGCGCATCACCGGGTCCATCCTGCGCAGCCCGGGCACCCTGGTGAGCCTGTGCCGGCTGCGGGAGGCGGACCGGGCCACCTACCAGCACTCGATCAGCTCCTGCGCCCTGCTGGTGATGTTCGGCCAGCACCTGGGCATGGACGAGGAGAGCCTGCTGGAGGTGGGCATGGGCGGGATGCTCCACGACCTGGGCAAGATGCGGGTGCCGGACCACATCCTCAACAAGCCGGGCAAGCTCACCGACTCGGAGTACGCGATCATGCGCAGCCACGTGCGCCTGGGCCTGGAGACCCTGGCCCAGACCCCCGGGATCACCACCCCGGTCATCCAGGTGGCGGCGGAGCACCACGAACGCTGCGACGGCTCCGGCTACCCCAACCGGCTCACCGGCGGGCAGATCTCCCAGCTGGGCCGGATGGCGTCCATCGTCGACGTGTACGACGCCACCACCTCCAACCGGATCTACCACCAGTTCCTGGAGCCGGCGCCCGCGCTGCGGCGGCTGTTCGAGCGCGCCCCCAGGGAGTTCGACCTGGACCTGGTGCAGCAGTTCATCCAGGCCATCGGCATCTACCCGGCAGGCTCGCTGGTCCGCCTCAAGAGCGACCGCCTGGCGGTGGTGGTGGAGCAGACCCCGGGCCGGCTGCTGTGGCCCAAGGTCCGGGTGGTGTACGACCTGGCCCGGGACCAGGGCGTCCCGCCCTTCGACCTGGACCTGGCCCCCTACGAGGGCGGCGACGAGGCCATCCTGGGCTACGAGGATCCCGTCGCGTGGTCCCTGGACCCCAACGCCTACCTGAACCTGGAACTGGGCTGACGGCGGAAATGCCTGTGGGGGGGCCGCCCGCTCGCTCTGCTCGCTCTTCGTCCCCCCACACCCCCACGCCATGTCCAGGCAGAGCCCGGACATGGCGTCTGACGGCCGAATCCCGGCGCCGGGCCGTTCCCGCGCCCCGGGCGGTTATGCTTAAGCCTCGTCCGGCGACGGGTTTGCCGTCGCCGCCAGCCAGCGTCGGAGCCCGCCATGCCGTCCAGCCTGAATCCGCTCTTCGACCATCTCCGGGACGTGCACCGCCACATGGCCTGGGCCGACCTGGTGTGGTTCGAGACCTGGGCCGCCGCGGGCTTCCAGGACGATCCGGACCTGCTCCAGCGCACCCAGCACACCGCCGACGTCCAGGTGGCCTTCCTGATGGTGCTGCGGGGGGAGGACGTGGTGTTCCCCGGCGACCGGCCGGCCCCGGCGTTCCGGCACCTGCGCGCCCTCACCGGCCGCAACCACCAGGCCTTCGGCGACCTGTTCGCCGCCCTGGGACCGGATAGCCTCGCCCGCACCGTGCGGGTGCCCTGGATCCCGGGAACGCCCTGTCTGGTCACCGTGGCCGACGCCCTCACCCAGGTGGCCATGCACACCCAGCACCACCGGGGCCAGCTGATGACGCGCCTGCGCCACCTGGGCGGACAACCCCAGAACGTCGACTACATCATCTGGGCGTGCAAGAACCGGCCGGAAGCCGAGTGGTAGGGTCCGGGTCCCGAGTCGTCGCCCTGGCCGGCGTCATTCGTTCGCTGGCGCGAACGGATGACGCCGTAAAAGCTTCCCGACGAGGTTCGGCCTGCTTGTTTCACGCTTGAAGGCGGGTGCACAGGCCGCTCTCCCGGCCGGCTTTGGCAGAGATCGGGCCAGACCCGTGCCCCGGGCTTGGTAATTGATGGTTGTCACGAGAGGGGGTTACAACCTTGCGCGTGAGTCTCAGGGACCGATCCTGATGTGCGGGAAGCGATCACCCTTCCGGTGAACCCCCGAACCCTGGCGGCGCCCTTGCGCGCCCCGTCCTTGTGCAGCAGACAAGGCCCTCCTGGAGGCTCGCGCCTCCGAACCGCCTGGCTGGTCCAACCCTGTACCCGCCGGCATGGGCCGGACCGGGAGCGGGCCTGCATCCACCCTCTCCCTGGAGCTTCGAGATGAAATCCTTCGCCCTCTCCGCCCGCCTGTCCTCCCTCCTTCTCGCCCTGGCCGCCGCCTCGTCCCTGTCCGCCGGCGTCGCCCACACCTACGACGCCCAGGTGGCCCTGGACGTGCAGCAGATGCAGCAGACCATCCAGGCCAAGGGCTGGCAGTTCCAGGTGGGCGTGAACCCGGCCATGCAGTAAGACCGGAGCCGCCTGTGCGGCTTCGTGCCCGGGCTCAAGCCGGCGGAGTTCCTGGCCCACGAGCCGGGCGGGTACGCCAACTTCGACGTCACCGGCGACGACGCCTCCACCCTCCCCTCCCAGTTCCTCGGCGTCTTCAGCAGCGTGAAGGACCAGGGCCAGTGCGGCAGCTGCTGGGCGTTCTCCACCATCGGCAGCGTGGAAGGCGCCTACCTCAAGGCCCACGGGGCCGCCAACGGCTACGTGACCGAGAGCGGCCACATCGAGTACAGCGGCGCCACCCCGGCCCTGAGCGAGCAGCAGGTGGTGTCCTGCAACCCCTTCGGCTGGGGCTGCAACGGCGGCAACTACGCCTTCGACATGCTGATGCCGTCCAAGGCCGGGCAGCAAGGCTACTACCAGGGCGCCATCCCCGCCAGCGCCTTCCCCTACGTGGCCCAGAACGCGGCCTGCGCCGTGCCCGGCCAGACCACCTACGTCCCGGTGGAGCGCTGGGGCTACGTGGGCGGCAGCGACAGCATCCCCTCGACCAGCGCCATCAAGGCCGCCATCTACAAGTACGGCAGCGTCTCCGCCTGCGTCTACGCCGACGGCTATTTCCAGGGCTACACCGGGGGCGTGTTCAGCAGCACCGGCAGCAACGGCCAGATCAACCACGCCATCATGCTGGTGGGCTGGGACGACAGCAAGGGCGCGTGGCTGCTGAAGAACTCCTGGAGCCCGAGCTGGGGCATCGACGGGTTCATGTGGATCAAGTACAACGCCAACCAGGTGGGCTACGCGGCGGCCTGGGTGGTCGAGTAGCGGAGTCGACGGCCGGGTTCCGGCCCGTCGCCCTGATCGTGGTCCCCACCTCGCTGCGCGAGGTGGGGACCACGGCGTTCCGGGGCGGTGATTCCAGGCCCCTGTTCCACCCCCCATGGGGGTGGGCAGGGGCCTGAGCCTTACCGATATCCAGGGGCGCGCGTTCGGGACGGATCCGGATCCGTTTGTCATGTCCATCGCGGTGACCGGCGTCCTCGGCCCTTGACCTACCGCGCCCCCACCTGGGGCAGCAGCGACGCCGGCCAGCGTGACGTCCCCGGCGAGGACCACGCCCGCACCTTGCCGTCCCGGGCCTCCAGCAGCTCCGAGATGGTCACCGCGGCGTTGATCAGGCCCACGTGGGTGTAGGCCTGGGGGAAGTTGCCCAGCAGGCGCCCGGTGGCGGGGTCGATGTCCTCGGAGAACAGGCCCACGGGATTGGCCAGGTCGCACACCCGGTGGAACACCTCCACCGCCTCGTCCAGCCGCCCGGCCAAGGCCAGGGCCTCGGCCCACCAGAACGAGCAGATGGTGAAGGCGCTGGTGGGGGCGCCGAAGTCGTCGGGGTTGCGGTAGCGCAGCATCAGGCCCTTCTCGGTGAGCAGGCGCCCGTAGTGGTCGAGGGTGGACAGGAAGCGGGGGTCCCTGGGCTCGATCAGGCCCAGGGTGGGCAGCAGCAGCAGGGAGGCGTCCGGGAACAGCCCGTCCAGGGTCTGGGTGAAGAAGCCCAGGTCGCGGTTGTAGCCCCGGTCCAGGAGCACCGCCTGCTCCCGGTCGGCGACGGCTGCCCGCTGGCCGGCCAGGGAGTACTCGCCGAAGCTGCGGGCGATGGCGGCGCCCCGGTGGATGGCCGCCCAGCACATGGCCCGGGAGAAGGTGTAGTGGCCCACCAGGCTGCGGAACTCCCAGATGGAGGTGTCCGGCCGGGAGGCGCGCTCGATGGCCTCCTCCACCAGCCTGCGCACCAGGGGGAAGAAGCTCGCGTTCTCCTCGTCGCCCACCAGCCGCGGGTCCCGCAGCATGGTCTCCAGGCACAGCACCAGTTCGCCCATCAGGTCGTGCTGGCACTGGAACGCGGCGGCGTTGCCGATCCGCACCGGGCCCTGGCCGCCGAAGCCCGCCAGGTGGTCCAGGACCTGCTCGGCGGGGCCCGGGGCGCCGTCCAGGGCGTACAGGGGCCGCAGGGGCCCGGCCTCGCCCACGTTGCGCAGGAAGCGCATGAACCGCTCGCCCTCCCGCAGGTGGCCGATGCGCCGCAGGGCCTCCACCACGAAGGCCGCGTCCCGCAGCCAGCAGTAGCGGTAGTCCCAGGTGCGCCCGTCGCCCATGGACTCGGGGATGCTGGTGGTGGCGGCGGCGATGATGGCCCCGGTGTCCTCGCAGGCGTGCAGCTTGAGGCACAGGGCCGAACGCAGCACCATCTCCGGCTTGAACAGGGACAGCCCGCAGGTCTTGGCCCAGCGGTCCCAGCCGTCGGCGGTGAGCTTGAGCTCCTGCTGGGCCCGGGCCAGGGTCATCTGCGGAGCGGCGCCGTACGACAGGTCCAGGAACACCGGGCCGTCCAGGGTGAACTCCCGCCGCCCGGCCAGGTAGCACACCGGCAGGTTGGTGCGCAGGTACAGGGGGCCGCCCGGCCCCTGCACCTCCAGGTGGTCGTGCTGGGGGATCACCCGGGTGGTCCCGCGGGCGTAGTCCAGGCGGGGGTCGAAGTCCACCGAGAGCCGGGCCCGCCCGTCCAGGGGCCGCAGCAGGCGGGTGAGGCGGATGGGGGCCTCCTCGCTCCAGTCCTTGGGCAGCCGGGGCGCGAAGTCGATCACCTCCCACCGGGCCTCCCGGTGGGCGAAAAGAGTGCGCAGGACGTTGGTGTTGGGAAGGTAGGCCATCTCGCCGGAGATCTCCTGGCCGTCCGCCAGGATCCGGAACACGCCTCCGCGCCGTTCGTCCAGGATCCGGGCGAACACCGACGGCGAGTCGAAGCGGGGCAGACAAAGCCACTCCAGGGCGCTGGTGGGGGCGACCAGGGCCAGCAGGCTGCCGTTCCCGATCAGGCCGTGGTTCAGGGTGGGAACGTTGGGCATGACTGTCCTCGACGGCAATGCTCAGGTTGGGATCAGGTTGGGCTCGGGCGGGGCAAGCGCCGTACCTTCCGCAGTGCGCCGCTCAGGTATTTTAGACGCAGCGCCGGCGCGCACGTTCCACAACGCCAGCGCCGGCCTGGATCAGCCTGGTAAATTTCAGATCCAGGGCGGATGGTTTGGGGAACGGGCGTCCGCGGCTACCGTCCGGCCAACCGGCACAGGCCCTGGAAATCGGCGATGTCCAGTTCGGTCTTGGTGAACCGGCGCAGGATGCCCATCTCCTTGAGCCGGCGCACGGCCTTGGTCACGGTGACCCGGTGCACGCCCAGGAGCTTGGCGAGGTCGTTCTGGGTCACGTCCGACTGGATGAGCACCTGGCGGCCCGGGGCCGGGCGCTTCCAGCGCACGAAGTACACCAGGATCCGGCACACCCGCACGAAGTAGTCCTGGCTGAGGCTGTCCTGGAGCCAGACCCCGTACATGCGCACGATGTGCCCCAGCATCGCGGCCAGCTCCACCAGCAGCGCGGGATGCTCCCGGGCGATGGGGCCCTCCACCGTCTCCCGGCGGAAGTAGTACAGCACGCAGTCGGTGCGGGCCCACACGCTGGCCTCCCCGGTGACCCCGGTGGAGAAGCAGGACGCCTCCCCGAACAGGCAGCCCCGCCCCACGCAGTACAGCACCTTCTCGGGGCCGTTCAGGGTGAACAGGGCGGTGTCCACCTGGCCTTCCTGCACGTAGTACACCCCGTCGGCCGGCGCCTCCATGTCCAGGATGAGCGACCCCTTGGGGTACACCTGGCGGGTGGCCAGGTGGGTGACCTGCTCCCAGGTGGGGCAGAGCCGCTCGAACACCGGGAAGGCATACTGCATGGTCATCCGCCGCAGCTGGAGGCCTTGAAGTAGGCGTCCTTGCGCATGCCGGTCAGTTCCACCGTGAGGTCGCACCGGCGGGCGCCCAGGGTGTCCCGGAAGGCGGCCCGTAGCACCTCCAGCGCCGCCTGCCCGATTCGGCCCAGGGTCTCGGCGTCCCTGCCCTCGAACATCCGGATGGTGAGGTGGGCGAAGGCGTAGTCCGCCGCCCCGTCGGCCATGCGGAAGTCCTCGCAGCGGTAGGCGCGGCTCTTGATGTCCTGGAGCCGGCAAGGGGCGGTCTCCACCAGGACCGGGTGCAGCCGAGCCCAGAAGGCCTGCAGGTCCACCGGCCGGACGACGTTGTCGGAGTATTCCAGGATGGTGTGGGGCATGGCGGGCACCTCGGCACCATTGTCCGCCGGACCCGCCGGGCGGACAGGAACCAATCCGGCGGGAACTCGCTGCTTTTGATGGAGATCACTGGGGGAGGACCGGGCGCTCGCGGCCGGTCCCGGCCCGAACCCAGGGGGTGTTCATCATGAATTAAAGAATAATTTTTCTTCTTGAAGCAGCCTTGACACTTCAAGGGCAAGCCAGATATTTCTATAGTTTTTTAATAATATGCCTTCCTCCAGGAGACACTCCCATGTCCCAGCGTCTTTCGGGGCCGGCCCTGGCCCTGATCTTGATCTCCGTCGGCCCGGCCGCATTCGCGTGGGGGTCCAGTTCGCCCCGGCACCACGGAAGCGGCAGCCCGCGCCACCACCACGGGAGCGGCACCCCGCGCAACCAGGGGACTGACACCCCGAGCAACCAGGAGACCGGCAGCCCCCAAGGCTGACCGGATCCCCTCCGGACCCCCGGCTCCGGCATGACCAAGCTCCTGACCCGGTGGGCCGCCCTGGCGGCCTTCTTCGCCCTTCCGCTCACGCCCCTGGTGGTGGTGGACGGCTGGCTCTTCCCCTTCGTGACCGGCAAGGCGTTCGTCTTCCGCATCCTGGTGGAGGCGGGGGTCGGGGCGTGGATCGCCCTGGTGCTGGTGGACCGGGACTACCGTCCGCGATTCACCTGGCTGGGGGCAGGAGGGATTCACCGCGGTGGCCGGAAAATACGTATGATCCGCGCCTGTACCGGGAGACCGACGAGGCTTTCGACCGCGCCCACAACGCCTTCCTGGACTGGGCCGTGGCCGGCGGCGTGCCGGCCCTGCTCTTGTACGCCGCGCTGCTGGGAGGCGCCCTGCTCCGGCTGTGGCGGAGCCCGGGACCCTGCCCCGCCGACCGCATCGGGCTCACCGCCCTGCTGGCCGGGTACGTGGTCCACCACCTCTTCACCTTCGAGACCCTCTACGCGTACCTCGGCCTGTTCGCGATCCTCGCCTGCCTCGACGCGCCGCCCCACCACGGCGTCCGGCTCCTCTGGCGCCCGCCGCGCGCGCCCGCCCGGGCCTGGCCCAGGTTCGCGCTGCCCGCCACCGGAGCCGCGGCCGTCATCTGGCTGGTGAACGCGCCCGGGATCGCGGTGGCGGCCGGCTGCATCTCGGTCTCCGGCCCGATGGGGTCCGCCCGGATCCTGGAGACGTTCCGGTCGATCCTGGCCCGCTCCCCGTTCGACGGCCTGGAGATCCGGGAGACGCTGGTGGACCTGGCCGGCGAAGTGGCGGCGATCCCCGCCCCACCCCGACCCGGGGCCGCTCTGACCGTTCAGAACCGGTAGGTGACGAACCCCGTCACCTCCGGGGTGGCGAAATCGCCGGCCTTTTCGGTGAACCCGAACCGCCAGTGGGGGCAGCGGGTGTGGCGGACGATCCAGGTCTGCTGCAGGCCGTACTTGTCCACCCGGACCAGTTCGGTGAAGTAGGGGGTCTCGTTGTAGGAGAAGGACAGGTCCAGGCTGAACCCGTGCCACTGGCCGGTGACGAGGCCCACCCAGAAGCGCCGGAACTGGCCCCGGTCGATCACCGCCCGCAGGGGGCTGTGGCTGGGCAGCTGGATCCAGATCTCCTCTCCCTGGGCCCACACCCGGCCGAAGGAGAACGTGTGCCACACCGCCCCGCCGGCCAGGAAGTTGACCCCGCCCGTGCTCTGCAGGATGCGCTCCCCGCCGGTGGGGAGCTGTACGCTGCCGCCCAGGCGCCCGCCGTCGTCCCCGGTTCCGACCGGGACCACGTAGGCCAGGTCCAGGCCCTGGACGATGGTGTGCGGGGTGTGGCTGTCGAACACCACCTGCCCGTCCCGCTCCATGTACCACAGGTCCCGGAAGGGCGGCACCTCGTTGCGGCCGCCGGTGCCCACCCCCAGGAGCTCGTGCCAGGACATGATGGCCTTGTCGGCGATCCCCCCGGACCGGTGGTCCAGGCGGGTGCGCAGGTTGACCCGGCCCGGGCCCAGGTCCGTGGCCAGGTCGGAGATCAGCTCCCAATCCTCGCCCTCCAGGTGGGCCAGGCT
This sequence comes from Holophaga sp., assembly GCA_049508835.1. Classification (GTDB taxonomy): domain Bacteria; phylum Acidobacteriota; class Holophagae; order Holophagales; family Holophagaceae; genus Mesoterricola. The sequence goes on from JBELAL010000016.1 coordinate 74,996, forward strand.
GCGGCCGTCGGGACTGGTGGTGCGCGAGGGCCGCAGGAACAGGCTGGTGGCCTCCAGGGCCAGCTGGTCGACCCCCTCAGGCATGGGCTCCGGGAAGATGGAGAGCCAGGCCACCCGGTTGGGGTGGGGGGTCTCCTGGGCCTGGGCGGCCAGGGCGCAGGCGAGGGCCGGGAACCAGAGGCGGAGGGTCTTCATCAGGGGCCGGGCGGATGGCTCGCCGCGCGGACCGCGGCGTCATGGCGCAGGAACAGGGCCGCCAGGCGCAGGAACCACCCCAGCAGCCAGGCATTGGCCAGCACCGCCAGGGCCTGCAGCCCCAGGAACACCCACACCTTGGACGGGGTGCCGCCCCCCAGGCGCCAGGCCATGGCCAGCACCAGCAGGGCGAGGCCGGCCCGCAGCGCCGCGCCGCCCAGGACCAGGGCCGGCCACTGGACCGGGTGGGACCAGAACCGGCGCAGGCCCAGGACCAGGTGGGCGCCCAGGCGCCGCCAGGATCCGAGCCGGAAGCCCCCGGGCGCACCGGCCCGGGCCATCCGGCACAGCCACCACTGCAGGAACAGGGCCGAGGCGAAGGCGAGCCGCACCAGGCTCCCGCCCACCCAGTCCAGCCATCCCAGCCAGGGGATCCCGGTGCCCGACAGCCTGGCGAGGACCCACAGGGCCAGGCCGGCGAGGACCGCCAGGGGCACGGCGCCGATGGCCAGGGCGTCCACCAGCCCCCAGGCCCAGGCGTCGAGCCGGGCCGGAAGCCCCGCGGTGCCGGCCTGCAGCCGCCATCCGGCCCACAGGACCCAGAGCAGGGCCAGCCCGCCCGCCAGGGGCACCCAGGGGCCGGTCCAGTGGGCCCGCAGGCCGCCGTTCTCCAGCAGCTCCCACAGGTCCCGGAAGGTGAGGGTCTCGCCCCAGAAATTAGGCAGGGAACTCCACCCGGTCAGGCGCCTGAGGTGGAGGGCCCATAGAACATCCGTACTCAGGGAGAATGCCAGCCAACCAGCCAGCAGGTGCAGGCCCCAGCGCGAGAACCCGCCCCGGCACGCGGGCGCCAGGAAGGACCAGGGTCCCTTTCCAGGCAAGGGGGGGACCGCCGGTTCCGCCGGGACCGGGCTGGAAGGGGGATTTTCACCGGAGCGCATGGGCAAACCAGAACGCTACCATGAATGTTCCCGCTCCACGGTTCAAAGCTTGAACTTGAGGGGCGTGTCCCCCTGCACGTCCACCGGTCTGGTGCTGCCCGGATGGCCCTGGATGCTGACCGTGTGGGCGCCCCGGGACACCTGGATGGCGGTGCCGCCGTCGCTCTCCACCTGGGTCGGGATCCCGTCCACCAGCACCATGCCCGAGCTGGGATAGGTCTCCACGGTGAGCCGGGCGGTGCCCGGCAGGGGGACGGTCAGGGTCTGGCCGGGGTTGACCGTCACCGTGCGCGCCTCCTTGAAGAACACCTTGGCGTTGCTCAGTTCCAGCCGGTGGCTGCCGGCGGCGGCGGCCACCGCGGTGTTGGCGTGAACTTCGCCCAGGTCCTTGCCGTCCAGCTTCACCCGGACCTCGAACTCCCCGCTCAGGCGGATGCCCCCCGGGGCGTTCACGTCCACGGTCTTGGGGATGGCGGTGGTGCGCGGTTCGGCGGCGTTGGCCAGGGTGTACACGTTGGACCCGGGCGTCTCGCCCGCCGGCAGGGTCAGCGCCAGGCCCTGGGCCCCCTTGGTGAAGGTCACGTCGTGCTTGCGCCCCTGGTCCCAGGCGACCTTCAGGGGCGTGACCCCGGCCAGCGGCGCCGAATCCATCACCACGGTGGCCCCGGGCGGATCAGTGCGCAGGGTCTCCTCGCTCTTCACCGGTTCCAGCTGCAGCTTGCCCGGCGTGTCCCCGGCGCGGTACTGGTACTGCCTGGGCTGGAAGCCCTTGTGCTCCAGGCTGAGGGTGTCGCCGGCCTGGAGGGCCAGGGTCAAGGGGGTCCGGCCCATGGGCTTGCCGGCCTTCAGCACGGCGGCGTCGGACGGCTCGCTGTCGACGATCACCTGCACCGGACCCTTCCGGAACAGCAGGGAGCCGCCCGCGGCCGCGGCCGCCAGCACGCCGGCGGCGGCGATCCAGAGCATGGGACGGCTCCTGGGGCGCAGGGCGGGCGCCAGCATGGTGACGGCGGAGGCGAGGGCCGCGGTCCCGGTCGAGCTCGGCTCCTCCGGGCGCAGGCTGCCCAGGAGCTGCATGCGCTCGGTCCGGCCCATCTCCACGGCGGTGTCCAGCAGGTCCCGCACGAAGGCGCTGCAGCTCTGGTGCCGGTCCTGGGGGTTCTTGGCCAGCACTTTGGTGAACACCCGCTGCCAGCCCTCGTGCAGCACCCCTGCCACCGGCGGATCCACCGGCGCCGGCGGCTCGTTGACGATCTTGTACAGGATGGTGCTGATGGAGGTGCCCGGGAACGGCAGACCTCCGGAAAGCAGTTCGTACACCAGGACACCGAAGCTGAACACGTCCGAGCGGCTGTCGGCGGTGCCCTCGCGGATCTGCTCCGGGCTGGCGTAGCTGGGCGTGCCCAGGAAGGTGCCGGTCGCGGTGAGCCCTGCGTCTTCGCGCTTGGCGATGCCGAAGTCCATCAGCTTGGGCTTGAGGTCGGAGGTGATCATGACGTTGCCGGGCTTGACGTCCCGGTGCACGATGCCTTTGGAGTGGGCGTGGTCCAGGGCCGTCGCGATGCCCGCGGCGATGGCCAGCTTGTCCTTCATGGGCAGGGGCTCGCCGCCCTTGATGAGGGTGTCCAGGGGCTTGCCGGGCACGAACTCCATGGCCAGGAAGGGCCCCAGGTCGCTGTCGCCCACATCGTAGATGGTGACGATGCCGGGATCGTTCAGCACGCCCGAGACCTCGGCCTCGCGCTGGAACCGGGCCAGGAATTCCCGGCGCTCCGCTTCGTTGCGCAGGGTGTCCAGGCGAACTACCTTTATGGCCAGCTTGCGCTTGATCCGCGGGTCCTCCGCCAGGTAGACCGATCCCATGGCTCCAGACCCGAGCAGTGCTTTGACTTCATAGCGGCCGATGCTCTGGGGAAAATTTTCGCTCTGGGACATCCCAAATCACCCACGATCGTGACTTTTGCCTCAATTTGACCCTGGCGGGGACGGGAAAGAAAGCAAAAAAGTGGTGCTTATCCACGCATTTCGTGACAGGCTCGAATGATATAGTATTGCTTGCGGAAACGGCAAGCCGCATTGGAGAAGCAGGATGGCAATCTTGAAGACGGTCGTGCTGGTTTCCTACTTCACGATCTTGAGCATTCTTAGTGTTTACGGTGCCCATCGGCTTTGGATGCTGCTCCTGTATTTCCGCCACAAGAAGAACACGCCCAGGCCCGTCGGGGGTCCGGGCTTCCTGCCCATGGTGACGGTGCAGCTTGCGGTCTTCAATGAAGTGAACGTGGTCGAGCGCCTCCTGGACCACGTGGTGCGGATGGACTGGCCCAGGGACCGCCTGGAGATCCAGATGCTGGACGACTCCACCGACGACACCGTCAAGGTGGCCCAGGCCGTCTGCTCCAAGTACCGGGCCCTGGGCTACGACATCGCGTACGTGCACCGCGCCGACCGCACCGGCTACAAGGCCGGCGCCCTGCAGAACGGCCTGAAGACGGCCAAGGGCGAGTTCGTCGCCATGTTCGACGCCGACTTCGTCCCCACCGTGGACTTCCTGCGCCTGGCGGTACCCCACTTCGCCGACCCCGAGGTGGCCTTCATCCAGGGCTGCTGGGACCACCTGAACCGCGACTTCTCCCTGCTGACCCAGGTGCAGGCCATCCTGCTGGACGGGCACTTCGTGTTCGAGCACACGGCCAGGCACCGTTCGCACGCCTTCTTCAATTTCTCCGGCACCGCCGGCATGTGGCGGGTGAGCGCCATCGCCGACGCGGGCGGCTGGCAGCACGACACCATCACCGAGGACGCCGACCTCAGCTACCGGGCCCAGCTCAAGGGCTGGCGCGGGGTCTACCTGAAGGACATGGTGGTGCCGGCCGAGCTGCCGGTGGAGGTGAACGCCTTCAAGAGCCAGCAGCACCGCTGGGCCAAGGGCAACGCCCAGGTCATCCGCAAGCTGATGCGGACCATCCTGGTCAGCAAGGAGAGCCTGCACACCAAGGCCGAATGCTGGTTCCACCTGACCGCCAACTGCAACTACATGCTGATGGTCGTGCTCGCCATCATCATGGTCCCGTGCATGATCATCCGGGCCGGCACCCCGGCGCACATCCTGCTGCTCACCGACGGCCCCTTCTTCCTGCTCAACGCGGTGAGCGTCGGGCTCTACTTCGGGCTGTCCCAGCGGGAGGTGTACAACAACCGCAACTGGGTGCGCCGGCTCAAGTACGTCCCCGGGCTCATGAGCCTCGGCATCGGCCTGTGCCTGAACCAGTCCAAGGCCGTGCTGGAGGGGTTCTTCACCGACGACATCGAGTTCAAGCGCACCCCCAAGCTGGGCGTGGACGAGAACGGCAACGCCGCCCCGAGCCTGCGCAAGCGCGCCTACAAGGTGCCCAAGAGCGTGCTGACCATCCTGGAGGCGGCCTTCGCGCTCTACTACCTCGGGGCAGTGATCGCGGCCATCTGGATCCACAAGTGGGCCTCGGTGCCGTTCCTCTGGCTGTTCTTCAGCGGGTTCGCCTACATCAGCATCATGTCCCTGGCGGACGTCAAGATCTTCCGCCGCCTGGCCATGGATGAGCTGGAAGACGACGACCCTGCTACCCACCTCGCACAGTAGCTCCTGGTGCGGCCTTCCCGTCCCCGCGCCGCCGCGCTCCGCTACCGCCCCCAGGCCCCCTTCCTGGACGCGGCTCCGCGGCTGGTGGCCAAGGGCGAGGGGCTCCTGGCCGAGCGGATCCTGGCCCTGGCCAGGGAGCACGGGATCCCCATCGAGCGCGATCCGGACCTGCTGGCCGCCCTGCAGCCCCTGGAGGTGAACCGGCTGGTGCCTCAGGAGCTGTTCAAGGCAGTGGCCATCATGCTGGCGGCCCTGTACCGGGCCAACAGCACGGCCGCCCGGCGGGACCTGGGCGGACCGACGCCCGGCGCGGGCCGAACGTGATCGACCTGCACACCCATTCCATCTTCTCGGACGGCACCGACCACCCCGAGGCCCTGGTCCGGGTGGCCGCGGACCTGGAACTCACGGCCCTGGCCCTCACCGACCACGACACCCTGGACGGCCTGGACTGCTTCATGACCATGCAGCCCTTCACCAGCACCCTGCTGGTGCCCGGGATCGAACTCTCCTGCACCTTCATGGGCCGGCCCCTGCACTTGCTGGGCCTGTTCCTGGACTTCCGGGACGCCCGCCTGCGGCACCGGGTGGAGGCCCAGCGGCTCCGGCGCCTGGAGCGGAACCAGGCGATGGTCGAGCGGCTGCGGGCGCGGTCGGTCCCCATCACCTGGGACGAGGTGGCGATGGAAGCCCCCACCGACCTGATCTCCCGCACCCATTTCGCCCGGGTCCTGGTGCGCAATGGGGCCGCCGGCAGCCCCGAGGACGCCTACCGCCGCCTGATCGGCGACGACTGCCCCTGCTACGTGCCCTTCCCGGAACTGACCCCCGCCGAGGGGGCCGCCTGGATCCGGGAGGCTGGAGGCGTGGCGGTGGTCGCCCACCCCGGCCGGGGCTTCCCCCGGGGGTTCCGCTGGGACCAGGCGATGCTGGACCTCAAGGCTCAGGGGGTGCAGGGCTTCGAGGCCTACTATCCGGACTACGGCCCGCAGGAGCAGGCCTATTTCCTGCGGCTGGCCGGGACCCTGGGCATGGCGCCCAGCGGCGGCAGCGACCACCACGGCGATCGCAAGGGAGGCCGGGCGCTGGGCCAGGGGGCGCCGGACGACTTGCTGCGGGGACTGCAGGCGCTGCGGCCCGCGTGACCGGTCACCCCAGCGGCCATCCATGCACCTTGCCGGGACCCGGACGCTCCGCTTCCCCGTCACGTATAATGAAGCCCGTCGGTCTGCCTCCGAGGTTGCCTCCATGCCCAACAAGATCCTCATCGTCGAGGACGACCCGATAAACGTTAAATTCATGCAGGTCGTCCTGACCCGGAAGGGGGGCTACCAGGTGGCGGTCTCGGAGGATGCGGAGGAGATCCTGAGCATGGCCGCCTCCGGGGAGCTGGGCGCCATCATCATGGACATCAGCCTCTCCCATACGATCTACAAGGGCAAGAAGGTCGATGGAATTTTCATTACCAAGCTGTTGAAGTCCGACCCGGCCACCGCCGGCATCCCGGTGATCCTGGCCACCGCCCACGCCATGACCGGGGACCGGGAGCGGTTCCTGGCCGAGACCGGGGCGGAGCACTACCTGGCCAAGCCCATCCACGACCCGGACCTGTTCCTGGAGCAGGTGAGGCAGGCCTTCCCGGTGTCCGGGTGAAACGCCAGGCACGATCCGCGTACCGGCTGCTGGTTGAGTACGACGGCTCCCGGTTCCAAGGCTGGCAGAGACAGGGCCCCGGACAGACCGCCCAGGGCGTCCGCACCGTGGCCGGCGTTCTGGAGCGCGCGCTGATCGAAGCCGGCCTCGAGGTGGCGGCGCTGGGCGGATCCGGGCGCACCGACGCCGGGGTCCATGCCCTGGGCCAGGTGGCCCACCTGCGCCTGGGGGAAGGTCCGGCGCCCGGGGCCCGGGACCTCCAGCTCATCTTCGACCGGGGCCTGCCCGGGGACGTGGCGGTGCGCGCGGTGGGCCCGTGCGCCTTCGGCTTCCACGCCCGCCACGACGCGGTCAGCCGCAGCTACCTCTACCAGCTGAGCCTGCGCCGCACCGCCTTCGCCAAGCCCTTCGTGTGGTGGGTGAAGGGGAGCCTGGACCTGGGCCGGCTGGAACGGGCCTGGAACGCCTTCCGGGGCAACCTGGACGTCTCGTCCTTCGCTGACCTGGAGCCGGGGGAGGATCCGCGGGTGCGGGCCGTGGCCGCCCAGCTGGCCCACTGCGGCTCCCTGGTGCTGCTGCGGATGACCGCCGGCCACTTCCTGCGCCGGCAGGTGCGGCGCATGGTGGGCGCCGCGGTGGCCTGCGCCCAGGGCAAGGCCCCCCTGGATGACTTGGTCCGGGACCTGGCCCATCCCATCCCGGAGGCCAACCTGCGCTGGGGCGCCGCGGCGGCGCCGGCCTCCGGCCTGTTCCTGGAGCGGGTGCGGTATCCAGGGGATCCGGCGGACCTGCCCCTGCGCGCGGCGGTCTCGGTGTTCTGAACCCGATCAAGCGAACTGGAGGGGCCGGCGGACCATTGAGACGTCATCTCTGGCTTGTGACGTTCGTCTCAAATCGATAATTAACGATACAGATGTCTGTAATCGGAAATGGGCTCCAGCGTTCTGTTTCAGGGCCAAGTGCCGCCGTGGCTTTACAACTTGTTAATCTTGCCAACATCCTGTACCAAGCGTACGCTTCATGAACATTTGCCTGAGGGGCAGAGACGATGAGCGAAAACGTTCCGGAACGCAAGGGCAAGGGCACGGTCTTCGTAAAGAAGGAGGTGTGCAAGGGGTGCTCCTACTGCATCGAATTCTGCCCCACCCACGCGCTTGAGTTCTCCCACGAGTTCAACGCCAAGGGCTACCACGTCCCGGTCCTGGCCCGGCCGGAGGACTGCACCGGCTGCGACAACTGCGGGCTCTACTGTCCCGATTTCGCCATCTACGGCGTGAGATGGAAGGACATCGACGAGAAGCGCAAGCAAGCGTAGCGGCATTTTCGTTTTCGTGTCCCACCCCACAGCGAAGCATGGAGGAGACCTTGCAAGCGGATCCAAGAGGAGTACTGACCGGCGTACACTTCATAGACGGCGACCACGCCGCCTGTGAGGGTGCCCTGGCGGCCGGGTGCCGGTTCGTGGCCGGCTACCCCATCACCCCTTCCACCGAGATCGTGGAGCGCTTCGCCGCCCGGATCCCGACCGTGGGCGGCATCTTCATCCAGATGGAGGACGAGCTCGCTGCCAGTATCGCCATCCAGGGCGCCGCCTGGGGCGGCAAGAAGGTCCTGAACGTCACCAGCGGGCCCGGCCTGTCCCTGATGATGGAGCACCTGGGCTACGCCTTCATCACCGAGACCCCCTGCGTGTGGGTGGACGTCCAGCGCGGCGGCCCTTCCACGGGCCTGCCCACCGGCCCCGCCCAGGCCGACATGATGCAGGTGAAGTTCGGCTCCCACGGCGACTTCGAGGTGATCGCCCTGGCCCCCAATTCGCCCCAGGAGTGCTTCGACTTCGCCATCCGCGCCTTCAACCTCACCGAGACCTGGCGGGTGCCGGTGTTCCTGATGATGGACGAGGTGGTGGGGCACATGACCGAGCGCGTGGACATCCCGCCCGCGGACCAGATCGAGGTGGTGGAGCGCAAGTGGACCCGCAAGCGCCCCGGCGAGTACAAGATCTACGAGACCACCGTGGAGGACATGGTGCCGGAGATGGTCAAGGCCGGGGACGGCTACCGGATCCACGTCACCGGGCTGACCCACGACGAGAAGGGCTACCCCAACCTGACCCCGGCCGCCCAGGACAAGCTGGTCAAGCGCCTGGTCAACAAGATCCGCCTCAACGCCGACCAGCTGGTGGACGTGCGCGAGGACCAGGTGGAGGGCGCCGACGTGGTGGTGGTGTCCTTCGGCATCACCTCGCGGGTGGCCATGGCCGCCATCGAGCAGGCCCGGGCCAAGGGCGTGAAGGTGGGCTCGGCCCGCCTGGTGATCACCTGGCCCTTCCCCGAGAAGCGGATGAAGGAGATCGCCCGCACCGCCAAGGCCATCATCGTGCCCGAGATGAACATGGGGCAGATGAGCCGGGAAGTGGAACGGGCCGTGGCCGGCGCCACCAAGGTCGTCTCCCTGCCCCACGCCGGGGGGACCGTGCACGAGGTGGAAACCATCCTGGAAGCGATCATGGAGGCCGCGCGATGAGCCAGCTGGACGCCCCGCTGCAATTGGAGAGCGGAATCGAGAACGCGGTGCTGCCGTTCCTGCGCCAGGACCGGATCCCGCACATCTGGTGCCCGGGCTGCGGCATCGGCACAACGGTCAACTGCTTCTGCCGGGCCCTGTCGGACTCGGGCCTGGACCTGGACAAGGTGGCCATCGTCTCGGGCATCGGCTGCACCGGCCGCACCGCCGGCTACCTGAACCTGGACAGCTTCCACACCACCCACGGCCGGGCCATCCCCTTCGCCACGGGCCTCAAGCTCTCCAACCCCGACCTCAAGGTGGTGGTCTACTCCGGCGACGGCGACCTGTCGGCCATCGGCGGCAACCACCTGATGCACGCCGCCCGGCGCAACATGGACCTGATGGTGGTGTGCGTGAACAACTACACCTACGGCATGACCGGCGGCCAGGTGGCGCCCACCACCCCCATCGGGCCCACCCAGACCACCATGCCCTTCGGCAATTTCGAGAACCCCTTCAACCTGCCGTTCCTGGCCGACGCCTGCGGCGCCGTCTACGTGGCCCGGTGGACCGTCTACCACGTGCGCCAGCTGGCCAAGGCCATGCGCGAGGGCCTGCAGAAGAAGGGCTTCGTCTTCATCGAGGCGCTCTCCCCCTGCCCCACCCTGTACTCCCGGCGCAACCGGCTGGGCGACGGCGTGGACCAGGTGAAATACTACAAGGAGCGCTCCACCATCAAGAACGGCGCCGACACCAAGGAAGTGGGCCTCACCTTCCAGGGCGACATCATCGTGGGCAAGTTCGTGGACCGCGATCGCCCCACCTGGCTGGATTCCATGAACAACCACTTCTCGAAAGTCCTGGGCGACCAGTTCCAGACTTACGGAGCTCACCATGGCTAAGACTGAAATCCGCGTCGGGGGTCTGGGCGGCCAGGGCGTCATCCTCTGCGGATCCATCATCGGCAAGGCGGCGGCCATCTACGGCGGCAAGCACGCCACCCTCATCCAGGCCTTCGGCCCCGAGGCCCGCGGCAGCGCCTGCAGCGCCCAGGTGATGGTCTCGGACGAGGTGATCGGCTACCCCTACGTCAAGCAGCCCGACATCCTGGTGCTCATGTCCCAGGACGCCTTCACCCAGTTCATCCCCCAGCTCAAGCCCGGGGGGCTGGTCCTGTTCGAAAACGAATTGGTCGAGCCCGACGGTCATATTCCCGGGGGGTCCAGGGCGGTGGGCGTGCCCGCCACCCGTTTCGCCGAGGAGCTTGGGCGGCGCCTCGTTCTCAACATCGTCATGGTCGGCTTTTTCACCGGGGTCACCGGCCTGGTGCCGATCGAGGCGGTGGAGCGCGCGGTCTTGGATTCCGTGCCCAAAGGCACTGAAGATTTGAACATGAAGGCGCTCCGGAAGGGGTATGATTACGGCCGTGAACAAGCGCACCTGATCAAGTAGGAGTTTCCGATGGCCCTGGATGATTTTCCGGCCACCGTCGCGCTTCGCGACGGCGGCTCCGCAACCATCACCCCCCTCATGCCGGCCTGTTCCGGCGCCCTGCTTGCCTTCTACCGCCACCTGCCCGAGGAGGACCGGCAGGTGCTGCGCGACGACGTGACTTCCCACGATTGGGCGGAGAGTTTCCTGCGCAAGGTGGAGAACAAGGAAGTGATCTCCCTGGTCGCCAAGGCCGGGGGCAAGGTGGTGGGTGAAGCCACCCTCTACCGGACCCTGCGCGGCTGGACCCGGCACGTGGGCGAGATCCGCGTCACCGTGGCCGCCACCTTCCGCCGCAAGGGCCTGGCCACCGCCCTGTGCTCCGCCCTGGTGAAGATCGCCACCGACCTGGGCATCGAGAAGATCATCGTCCAGGTGGTGGAGAACCAGCTGGCGGCCCGGCGCATCTTCGAGAAGCTGGGCTTCCACAAGGAGGCGATCCTGCCCCACCACGTCATGGACGTGTCGGGGATGAAACGCGATCTCATCATCCTGGCCAACGACGTGTCCCAGATCTGGGCCGCCATGGAAGCGGCGAACCAGGACTACGCGCCGCACCTGAACTGACGGGACCGGAGACCACGAAGAAGGCCGGGGGGAGGCGGTGACCGCCTCCCCCCGGCCGGAGTCATTCAGGCGTTGATGCGCCTAATGCAGGAGTATCTGGTCGTTTTCGGGGATGGCCACGTCGTCCAGCTTGCCGACCGGCTTGGAGAAGCCCGCGGCCGTGAACGGGATGGTCAACAGTTCGCCGTTGCCCACCACCAGGATGCCCTGGGAGCCGTCCGGAGTGAACGCCTGGCCGTCGATCTCGGCGGCGTTGGCGGAATCCCCTTCCCACCAACCGGCCCGGTGGACGGAAACCGGTCCATGGGCCGGCTTGCCCGAAAGCACCAGCTACCACCTCGGCCCGGCCGGAACCGTTTGCAGGATTCAAATAAGAAATAATTAATAACTTGTCCGGTGACCACCCAAGGCAGCACCCAGGGATTGCCCGGGGCCGTCCTTCATGAGGGGGTAAACCTGCCGCAGGGGCCAGGGTCGAGATCCGGCCTCGCCTTGACATTAACTATTAATGAATGATGTTTGGATCCAGTCCGCGCAACCCCTTTCCCGTCAACCCCTCCTCCGCCACGCCCATGACCCCGCGCCCGACCCTCCCGCTCTCCCTGGCCCGGCGACTGCTGTGCTGGACGGCGGCGGGGGTGCTCCTGGCGGGGCTGGCCTGCCCGGGACACCGGCGGGACCAGACCTCCCAGGAGCCCGCCGACACCACCGCCCCCCTCAAGGGCCGGCTCACCGACCACGGCACCGCCCTGGCCCTGCCCGGGGCCGAGGTGTTCCTGCAGGACTCCCGCCGGCCGCGGATCTACCGCCAAACCTTCACCCAGGCCGACGGGAGCTACACCTTCTCCCGGCCGCCGGTGGGAGTGCCTCTGCGGGTGGTTGCCCAGCCTTCGGTCGGGTCGCTCACCTACGGGGTGGAGGTGAGCCCTCCCTTCACCCTTTCCCGGGACGCACCGAACCCGACGGTGGACCTGGCCTGCACCCCGGCGCCACGCCCGGGGAATGTGGAGGGCAGCCTGCGTCCCCAGTCGGGCAGCTGGCGGGTGGCCCTGGTCCAGAAGCGGGACGTGGGCGGCGCCCCGCCGTTCCGGGCGGTGGTGCGGATGGTGCGGGCGGAGGCGGACGGGTCGTTCCGCTTCACCGCCCTTCCCCCGGGGAGCTACGAGGTCCATGGCCTGCCCGGCGGGCCTCCCAGGCCTCCGGGGCCGCGCCGGCGGCCAGGATCCCGTCCCGGCCGCCGGAGGGCCTACCCCCCCGTGGACGTGCTGGTGACCGCGGGGGCGACGGCCCACGTGGCCTGGCCCCGGCGGGCGATGGCGGCGCCGGAGGCGGAGGATGCGGCAGCGGAGGATCCGGACGCAGTGGAAGGGGTGGACGAAGGGGAGGAGACGGGGATGCCGTGATCCGATTCAGGCTCGGGTCAGGGCTGAGTCGGCCAGCCTCCCCAGATCCGAACTGCCCTGGCCGTTGGCCAGCGACTTGGCCATGGCCAGCAGCACCGCCTCCCGGACCGGTTCCGGCAGGCGCGGCGCCAGGTCCGCGGCGGCGGCCACCGCCAGGGCCTGGTGGCTGTAGTTGAAGGCGGGGTCGTTGTCGGCGGCGGCCTCGGCCAGGGCCCGCAGCACCGGCTCCGGCCCGTCCCGCTCCAGGAGGGCCCGGGCCAGGGCCATGGCCGGCAGGGCCTCGCCATCCAGGATGGCGTCCAGCAGGGCGGTGGCCAGGTCCGGCGGCGGGTCGCGCAGGGCCGCGGGCCGGGGCCGGTCCTCCTCCTCGCCGGTGGGGAACAGGTTCACCAGGGCCGCCGCCTGCACCCAGGCGGTGGCCGCGCTGGCCCCGGCCGCTTCGGCCCGGGCGGCCAGGGCGGCCAGGTAGACGAAGTTCCAGGAGGTCTTCCCTTCCAGGTCCCGGCGGGCGTCCAGCTGCTTCTCGGCGGCGGCCAGGGCCAGGGTCGCCAGCAGGTCGCCGTCGCCCCCGGACAGCACCCGGGCCGAGAACCGGTCCAGCAGGTCCACCAGGCCCGAATCGCAGACCTCCCGGGCCGAGGCCTGGTGCGCCTCCGGCCCCAGCGCGGCGGGCCGGCGGGGCACCTGGACCGGATGCCCAAAGCGGTGGAGGGCGCGGTCGTGCCAGAAGGTGTCACAGGGTTCGGAGGCGCACTGCCAGGCGGCGAGGGCCAGCAGCACGCGCCCGGCCTCGGGCGGCTCCCCCAGGTCCAGGAACAGTCCGCCCAGGAGCCGCGCCAGCACTGCCTTGTGCCCCACGTTGGCCATGTCGGGCTCCACCGCCTCCTCCAGCCGGCGGAAATGCTCCGGGCGGACCGGGTCCAGGGCCCGGGCCTCGCCCCAGGCGATGGCGGGGCGGTGGCCGGCCAGGGCCATGCGCAGGTTGTCCCAGTGGCCGGAGCCGCGGGCGGCGCCCCCCAGGCTGCGGGCCCCGGGGCTGCGGCTCTCGTGGGCGAAGGCGTGGACCTGGGTGGCCAGGAGGCGCAGGAAGCTGCGCTCGCGCAGCAGGGGCCGGAGGCGGAACACCGCCGCCAGACCCAGGAGCCCGTGGGGGACGTGGGGCAGGTAGGCGGTCCAGTCCACCTCCGGGGCCAGCCGGAGCACCGCCTCCCGTGCCGCCGCCTCGCCCCCCCCGGACCCGGCGGCGAGGGCGGCGAAGGCCCGGAAGAAACCGGTGGTGGGGCGGTCCAGCTCCTCCTCCCATTTCGCGGCAGCGGTCCTGTTCATGCCGGCCCTCCCGGGGCCAATCTTACTAGTTGTCGCTGCCAAACAGGTTGTTCACCCGAGCCAACCTGGGATGCTTTTGTTTGCGGACAACAGCATAAGGAGGGCTCGGGTGAACCTTCATAGGAAAGCAAGGACCTGCCCTGAAAG
>JBELAL010000017.1:0-86383 GCA_049508835.1 Holophaga sp.
ACTTTCAGGGCAGGTCCTTGCTTTCCTATGAAGGTTCACCCGAGCCCTCCTTATGCTGTTGTCCGCAAACAAAAGCATCCCAGGTTGGCTCGGGTGAACAACCTGTTTGGCAGCGACACCTAAGAGCCTGACGCCGGATGGCTGGCCCCGCTGCCACCAGCCAGGGACCCGTCTCGGCCCGGCGCAGCCGGGACGGAGCAGGCTCCGGTGCAGCCTGCGATAGACGGGAGGGACGTTGTCCAGAATCTTTGCACCAGTTAAGGCCACATCTAGTGGCCTTAACTGATGCAAAGATCCTCTCGTGTGCATGTCCCTTGAACGATGTCCCGCATCGTCCTGCGGGCCTTGCGCACGATATGCACGGGTCTGGACGGCGTCGCGGGGCCGAATAATACATGGACAGGCTCCTGTCTAGCGCAGCAGGTAGTCCGCCTCCCCCACCACCCTCCCTCCCTTGAGGTACACCCGCGGCACCCGCCGCCCGACCGTGCTCAGCACCTCGTTGCGGTGCATCCCGGCCCACTCGGCCACTTCGGCCACGCCCACCTCGTCGGGCCCAGAGCGGCCCAGCAGCAGGACTTCGTCGCCCTCGGCGACGCCGGGCACGGCTGAGACGTCCAGGATCAGCTGGTCCATGGTGATCAGGCCCGCCACCGGGACCCGTTGGCCCCGGACCACCATCTGGCCTCGGTTGGACAGCCGGCGGGAATAGCCGTCGGCGTAGCCCACCGGGACGGTGGCCAGCACCGCGCCCTCCGCGGGGGCCCGCCAGCTCCGGTCGTAGCTCACGCTCTCGCCCGCCGCCGCGGCCCGGACCCGGGACAGCCGGGCCCTGAGGGCGAACGGGGTGCGGATGTCGAGGCCCTCCGCCAGGGGGGTCTTGAGCGGCGCAACCCCGAAGAAGATCGCCCCGATCCGCACCAGGTCCAGGCGCTGCTCCGGGTAGCGCAGCAGGCCCAGGCTCTCGCACACGTGATGCTGGGGGAACTCGACCCCGGCCGCCCGGGCCTCCCGGATCACCCGGGCGAACAGCTCCAGCCCGGCCCGGTCGGAGTCCTCGTCCCGGTACGCCAGCTGGGTGAAGATCCCCTCCAGGCGGATCCCGGGCAGGGCCGCCATGCGGGCGATGAGGGCGGTGGTGCCGGGGTCGGGCTTGATGCCGAGCCGGTTCATGCCGGTGTCGATCTTCACGTGGACCGGGGTGCGCGCGCCCAGGGCCCGGGAGGCCGCGGAGAGGGCCTCGGCCTGGGCCAGGTCGAACAGGGTGGTGCGCAGCCCGGCCCGGGCGCAGTCGGGCAGGTACTCGGTGGGGGTGTGGCCCATGATCAGGATCGGGATGTCCCGGAAGGCCTCCCGCAGTTCCAGGGCCTCGGGCAGGCAGGCCACGGCCAGGCTCTCCGCCCCGGCGGAAAGCAGCTCCCGGGCCATGGCGACGGCCCCCAGGCCGTAGGCGTTGCCCTTGAGCACCGCCATCACCCTGGGCGGCGCGCCGTCCCGCGCTGGCGGGCCCCCGGCGAGCAGGTCCCGGACGATCCGGAAATTGTGGTCGACCTGGTCCAGGTCGACCTCGAAGCGTACGCTGCGTTTCATGTCGCCACCCTCGTCAGCACCGTTAGATCCGACCAAGTTTGGGCTCCCGTCCCAGGCACAAGCAACCGTAACGGCGCGAGCGCCGTAACGGTTGCTAGAATGCCACCGCCTGCCCGTCCCGGCGCGGATCGGCGCCGCCGGTGAGGATCCCGGTGCGGTGGTCGAACAGCACCGCGTGCACGCCGCCGAAGAAGAAGTCCCAGTCGTCGTGCACCACCGGGTCGTGGCCCAGGGCCCGGAGCTGGTGGAAGGTGTTGATGGAGACCCGCCCCTCCAGCTCCAGTTCGCCGGTGTGCATGCGGAAGAACCGCGGCGCGGCGATGGCCTCCTGCAGCGGCATGCCGAAGTCGACCACGTTGGAGATCACCTGGGCCACCGTGGAGAAGATCCGGGTGGCGCCCGGGGAGCCGACGGTCAGGAAGGCGCGCCCCTGGGGATCCAGCACCAGGGTCGGGCTGATGCTGGACAGGGGCCGCTTGCCGGGCGCGATGGAGTTGGCCGAGCCCGGGGTGGTGACGAAGTCGTCCATATGGGTGTTCATGATGAAGCCCAGTCCCGGCACCACCACCCCGGAGAAGAAGTGGTTGATGGACTTGGTGAGCGCCGCCAGGTTGCCCTGGGCGTCCATGGCCGCGCAGCTGGTGGTGGACCCCGATTCGTACCGTTCCGGGCCGCCGGGCTCGGGCGGGTCCATGGGCCGCTCCGGATCGATGCGGGCGGCCAGTTCCCGGGCGTAGCCCTTGGCGGTGAGTCCGGCCAGGGGCACCCGCACGAAGTCGGTGTCACCCATGTACCGGGCCCGGTCGGCGAACACCAGCTTCAGGGCCTCGGCCCAGAGGTGGACCCCGGCCGCGGACTGCCAGCCCAGGGCCGCCAGGTCGAAGGTCTCCATGATGTTCAGCAGCTGCACCAGGTGGGCGCCGCCCGAGGAGGCCGGGGGCACCGACAGGATGGTGTGGCCCCGGTAGGTGCCGGCCACCGGCGGGCGCACGCGGACCTGGTACCCGGCCAGGTCCTCGACCGTGATGATGCCGCCGTCGCGCTGGATGCCCTCGGCCAGCCTGCGGGCCAGGGCGCCCTGGTAGAAGCCCGCCGCGCCCTGCTCCGCCACCAGCTCCAGGACCCGGGCCAGGTCGGGGTTGCGGATGGTGTCCCCCAGTCCGGGGGGCTGGCCGTCCTTGAGGTAGATGGCGGCGCCGGCGGGATAGCGCCGGATGTAGTCGACGTGGTCCCGGATCACGGCGGCCAGGAACGGGGTCACCGGGTAGCCGCCGGAAGCCAGGGCGATGGCCGGAGCCATCACCTGGGCCCGGGTGAGCCGCCCGGAGCCGTAGTGCTCCAGGGCGTGCAGCAGCCCGGCCGTCTCGCCGGGGACCCCGGCGCCCACGGCGCCCAGGTCGGACCGGGCGCCATGCAGGTACATGTCGGCGGTGGCCGCGGCCGGCGCGGTCTCCCGGAAGTCGATCGCCACCGCTTCGGCGCTGTCGGCCAGCTTCAGGGTCATGAACCCGCCGCCGCCCAGCCCCGAGGCGGCGGGCTCCACCACTCCGAGGGCGAACCCGGTGGCCACGATCGCGTCCACCGCGTTGCCCCCGGCCTCGAGGATCTCGAGCCCGGCCCGGGAGGCTTCCAACCGGGCCGAGCTGACCACACCATGGGCGCCGGCGGCAGCCCGCCCGTGGCGGTCGACGGGCTGCCAGGGTGCCGGCG
Organism: Holophaga sp.; assembly: GCA_049508835.1. Taxonomy (GTDB): domain Bacteria; phylum Acidobacteriota; class Holophagae; order Holophagales; family Holophagaceae; genus Mesoterricola. The sequence continues at coordinate 3,301 of JBELAL010000017.1, forward strand.
CCGAGGTCGTCATTGGTGCGCTTCCCGGACTTCGGGGGTGCCCGCGGACTGCTTGCGGTTGAGGTACAGCATCAGGAAGAACAGGGGCACGCCGATCACCAGCGCACCCAGGCCCCACATGAGCTGTACACTGGTGGCCTTGGTCAGCAGCCAGATGGAGACCACCGCCGCCACCACCGGGATCACGGGGCCGAACGGGACCCGGAAGCCCACCGGCAGGTCCTTGCGCCACCGGCGCAGGACCGGCACCGCCAGGCAGGTGGGCAGGTACTGGGCGAACCGGGACACCACGCTGATGGCCGCCAACTGTACGAAGGAACCGGTCAGCGCCAGGGGGATGGCGATCACAATCACCACCAGGCAGGAGCCCCAGGGGGCGCCGAACCGGTTCAGGTCGGCCAGCTTGTGGGGCACGATGCGGTCCTCGGCCAGGGCCACCCCGGCCCGGGGGGCCACGAAGGAGGACACCACGTTGATCCCGAAGATCGAGATCAGGGTGCCCACGGTGACCAGCCACTTGCCGGCGCCGCCCATGAAGACGTTGGCGGAATCCGCCACCGGGGCCACGCTCTTGGCCAGGGCCGGGCCCAGGGTGCCCACGGCGATGGCCTGGACCATGAAGTAGACCGCGGCGCAGAACAGCATGGAGATCATCAGGGCCAGGGGCAGGGTCCGGCGGGGGTCGCCCATGTCCTCGGCCGCCACCGCCAGGGCCTCGAAGCCCGTGTAGGCGTAAAAGATCACCAGGGCCGCGGTGCCGAAGGCGTCACCACCGGCGCCGGGGGGGAACATGGGGTGGAACTTGGCCCCTTCGATGAACCAGACGCCCACCCCGATGAAGAACAGCAGAGGCAGCACCTTGGCGCAGGTGACCACGACGTTCACCACGTTCACCGGCTTGACCCCCAACAGGTTCAGGGTGGTCAGCCCCAGGAAGATCACCAGGATGATGATGGTGCGGTACGGCTGCATGAGCGCCTGGGGCCACACCGCGCTAAGGGCGGTGCAGAAGCCTACGGGCATGGCGGCCCAGGCGATGATCCGGATGGCCCAGCTCATGACCCCCACCTCGAAGCCCACGAACTTGCCGAACGCCTCCCGGGCGTAGACGTAGGCCGCGCCGTTGCGCTCGAACCGCCCGGCGCACTCGGCGAAGCAGAGGGTCAAGGCCATGATCAGGACGGCCATGAAGAGGTAGACGAAGATGCTGCCCGGGCCCATCAGCTGCATCGCCTTGCCCGGCAGCAGGAAGATGCCCGAGCCGATGATCCCGTTGACCCCGAGGAGCACGATGCTCCAGAGTCCCAGCCGACTGCGTGGTTGTGTCGTCATGCGGTCCTCCCTCGTTGGTTGCAGGCCTCAGTCAGGGCCCGGAACAGCCGCAGCATGTCCGGGTAATGCAAGATCATGCCCTCGGGATGCCACTGCACCCCGAGCACGAAGGCGGCGTCCTCCGCCTCGATTCCCTCCACCACCCCGTCCCGGGCCCGGGCCGTGATCCGGAACCCGGGCGCCACTTCCTTCACCGACTGGTGGTGGAAACTGTTCACGCCCACCGTGGGCTGGCCGAAGATCCGCTCCAGGCGGGAGCCCGGCTCCAGGTCCACCACGTGGCTGACGGCGTGGCGGTAGCCCAGCTGCACGTGCTGCTGGATGGGGCCCGGCAGGCTGTTCAGGTCCTGGTGCAGGGTGCCCCCGAAGGCCACGTTGAGCACCTGCACGCCCCGGCACACGCCCAGGATGGGGAGCCTGAGGTCCCGGGCCGCCCGGGTCACGGCCAGCCAGTGCGCGTCCATGTCCGGGTACACGTCCCCCAGTCCCCGGGCGGGCTGCTCGCCGTAGCACAGCGGGCTCATGTCCACGCCGCCGGTGAGGAACAGGCCGTCCACCAGGTCCAGCTGGCTCGCGGCCTCCTCGGGCGGCACCATGGGCAGGACCAACGGGGCCGTTCCCGCCTGGCGCAGGGCGTCCAGGTAGTCCTGGTTCACGTAGGCGCGCAGCGTGCCAGGGAAGGCGCCGGTCTTGTCCACGAGTACGTTGGCCGGCACGCCGATGACGGGCTTGCGTTCCACCATGCTGGACCTCTTGGGATTGGGATTGTGATGTTAGCCCAAAAGGAGCAATGGGGACAGATATTGGGATCGAAGAAAAAAAAAATTAATTATACATGAACCCGCAAAGAGCCGCCTTCCCGCCGCCGCGGAGACCCTACACTGTTCCTTCGGAGGACTTTCCCATGTGCGGCATCCTGGCCATCCTCGGCATCGACCCCAACCGGTCCAACACCGGGGAGCTGCGCAAGCAGGCCCTGGTCCAGGCCGGCAAGCTGCGCCACCGGGGGCCGGACTGGTCGGGGATCTTCAGCGACCCCAACGCCATCCTCGCCCACGAGCGGCTCTCCATCGTGGACGTGGAGCACGGCGCCCAGCCGCTGGTGGACACGGTCAACGGCAACGTGCTGGCGGTCAACGGCGAGATCTACAACCACAAGGCACTGCGGGCCCAGCTTCAGCGGCCCCACGACTTCCAGACCTTCTCCGACTGCGAGGTGATCCTCTATTTGTACGACGAGTTCGAGCCCAAAGACTGGCTGAACCGGATGAACGGGATCTTCGCGTTCGTGCTCTACGACCCGCGGAAGTCCACCTGGCTGATCGCCCGGGACCCCATCGGGGTGAACCCCCTCTACGTGGGCTGGGACCGCCAGGAGAACCTGTACGTGGCCTCGGAGCTCAAGGCCCTGGTGGGCCACTGCGAACGCGTCCAGGAGTTCCCTCCGGGCTGCTACTACCTGGGCCACGAGGCCGAGAAGGGCTTCCAGCGCTACTACGAGCCGCGCTGGGCGGAGGAGGGGTTCTGCCCGGAGGAGCCGTACGACCCCGGGAAGCTGCGCCAGGCCCTGGAGGCCGCGGTGCACCGCCAGCTCATGTGCGACGTGCCCTACGGGATGCTCATCTCCGGCGGGGTGGACTCCTCGCTGGTGGCTTCGGTGGCGGCGCGCTACCGGGACAAGCGGGTGGAGGAGGAGGACCAGGGGCCGTCCTGGTGGCCCCGCATCCACAGCTTCTCCATCGGCCTCAAGGACGCCCCGGACCTGGCCCCGGCCCGGCAGGCGGCCGAGCACATCGGGGCCATCCACCACGAGATCCACTTCACCCTGCAGGAGGGGCTGGACGCCCTGTCGGACGTGATCTACCACCTGGAGAGCTTCGACATCACCACGGTCCGGGCCTCGACGCCCATGTACCTGCTGATGCGCAAGATCCACGCCATGGGCATCAAGATGGTGCTCTCCGGCGAAGGGGCCGACGAGATCTTCGGGGGCTACCTGTACTTCCACAAGGCCCCGGACGGGCCCGAACTGCACGCGGAGACCGTGCGCAAGCTCATGAAGCTGCACCTGTACGACTGCCTGCGCGCCAACAAGAGCTCCGCCGCCTGGAGCGTGGAGGCCCGGGTGCCGTTCCTGGACCGGGAGTTCCTGGACGTGGCCATGATGCTGGACCCCGCGGTGAAGCTGCCCCGCAACGCCGCCCACCCCCGGCCCATCGAGAAGTTCCCCCTGCGGGACGCCTTCCGGGGCTACATCCCGGAGGCCATCCTGTGGCGGCAGAAGGAGCAGTTCTCGGACGGGGTGGGCTACAACTGGATCAACGGGCTGCGCGCCCACGCCGAGAAGGAGATCACCGACGGCATGATGCGCGGCGCCCCGGAGCGCTTCCCGGTGAAGACCCCCGAGACCAAGGAGGCCTATCTGTACCGCCAGCTGTTCGAGACCCACTTCCCCCAGGCCACGGCCATCAACTGCGTGCCCTTCGAGCGCAGCGTGGCCTGCTCCACCGAGACCGCGCTCAAGTGGGACGCGGCCTTCCAGAATCTGGTGGACCCCTCCGGGCGGGCGGTCACCGACGTGCACACCACCGGGTACTGAGCTACTTCACCTTGACGTCCTGCTCCACGGTGTGCAGGCCGTCCGAGAACAGGACGTCCAGATCCCGGCCCGGGGCGGCCACGTCCAGCTTGCCGGACTCGCCCACGGCCACCACCTCCCCGGAGCGGGGATCCTTCACCACCGCCTCGGGGTAGTCCTTGGCGTCCCAGGTGAGGCGGGCGCGGCCGCCGCGCTGGTGCACGGCGTGGGCGCCGGGGGCGTGGGCGGGCCTGGCGGCGCGGCGCTCGCCCAGGAGCTCCCCTTCCCGGGAGACCTGCAGGGCGGCCAGGGACCGCTGCCCGGCCTGGTCCAGGGGCAGCACCAGGGTGAACGCCTGGAGTCCGGCGGAGGCCCCCTCGGGCCCCACGGCCGCGGGCTCGAAGCTCTCGCTGGCCAGGACCTTGCCGGCCCGGTCCACGGCCGCCAGCTGGTAGTCCCCGGGCCCGGGCGGCAGGGGCGGGCGGTGCACCGGGAAGGCCGGGTCCAGGGCGGCCCGGCCGTGGCCGATGGTGCCCTGGACCAGGAGGCAGTCCTCGGCCGGGGCCTCGGAGCGGCCGGGCCCGGAGGGCAGGTCCCCGGCCCGGAAGGCCAGGATGAACCGGCAGTCGTAGTCGCTGGACCACTGGTCCGAGCAGTAGGTCATGACGTCCTTGTGGGTGGGAGGCACCGGGCGCCCGTCGGCGAGGTCGAAGCCGCAGGCGCCGATCTCCCCGCCCTTGTAGGGATTCTCGGGGTCGATGTTGTCGGGGTACACGCCGTGCTCCCCGCAGTCGGCGTGTTCCAGCCCGAGGTTGTGGCCCAGTTCGTGGACCAGGGTTTCGGCGTAGCCGGCCCTCGGGTAGTCCGGCGAGCGGTAGTCCCAGCCCACCGCGGTGCGGTCGGCGCTGGTCAGGTACTTGGGGGTGAGCCCACGCCCCGGCAATCGGCCCCCGGCGGGGAAGACCCCGTAGAAGTACTGGCGGTCGTGGCGGCCGGTGGCCAGGCGCTTCGCCTCCAGGTCGCGCATCAACCGGGTCTGTTGATCGTCGTCGGCGGGATCCAGGTCGGTCCTGAACTCGTTCCCCACCGAGAGGTTGACCTGCCCCATGGGGTAGCACCGTTTCAGGAGCCCCGCCCAGGACTCCAGGGTGCGGCCCGGGCCCACGATCTGGCCCACGCCGCGGGGGGTGCGGATGGGGATCAGCACCAGGTCCAGGGGCGGGGTCGGCACCACGTCCAGGGGCAGGGGCTTGCCGTCGGCGGGGAAGTCCAGGATCCCCGTGGGCACACCGTGGGGCGGGTCGATCACCGAGGCGGTGACGGTGATGCCGGGCTGGATGAGGCTCCCCGGGATGGGCAGGTTCCAGGCGTTGTCCAGGACCGCCTCGTCGATCCGGCGCGGCACCCCGCCCGGGGGCCCGGCCACGTCCTGTTCCAGCAGGACCTTGCCGGAGGCGTCCTGGATCCGCGCCCGCACCGTCGGGGCGGGGGCGACCGGGGCGTTGGCCAGCACGAACACCCGCAGCATGCCGTCCCGGCCCTGGACCAGGGGCACCGACCGGTCCAGGCGCTGGGACTCCTGGGTGATGTACAGGTTCTCGAGGTGCAGGGGCAGGGTGGTGTCCACCGGATCGGGGGGGATGTTGATCTTCGGCCGGGGCACCTTCACGAGCATGGGCGGGGGCGGCGGGGGCGGCTTGGGCGGGGGCGGGGGCGGGGCCGAACTGCTGCTCCCGCCGCCCCCTCCGCAGCGGGCCAGGACCAGGCTCAGGACCAGGGCGGCCAGGGGCGGAAGGAGGCGCCGGCTTGAATTATTCATTTATAGCCCTGCCTGGGCGGTCACCTGGAAGGCCTGGCCGCTGACCGCAGTGCCGAACGGGGAGATCACCGCGATGGGCCCGGAGACCGTCAGGTCCGGGGGGATGTAGACCGTCAGGTCGGTGTCGGTGAGGGTGGTGAACTCCGCCACCCGGCCCCCCACCCGCACCTCCTCCACCGCCCCCAGGCTGGCGCCGGACAGGCTGAGCTCGGTGCCCCCCGGCCCGGAGCGGGGCCAGAAGGCGCTGATGGCCGGGGGTTTGCCCCGCTCAGGCAGGACCTGGAAGGGGGCGCCGCTGGTGTAGGCCCGGCCCGACTCGCCCACCAGGGTGATGGGCCCGGTGCCGGCCCCCTCGGGCACGTGGGTCTCCACCACCCCCGGGCGCACCACCCGGAAGGATGCCGGCAGGACCCCGAAGCGGACCGCCTGGGGGGCCTCCTGGGCGTCCCACTCCAGCACCACCCGGATGCCCACCGGGCCTTTGGGGGGCAGGAAGGAGAACTGGGCCAGCCCCGGGGCGCTGGGGTCGTCCGGGACCAGACCGGCGGCGCCCAGGCCGGCCGCCACCATCAGCACCCCCACCCAACCTCTGCCCAACTCCGGGAACCGCAAACGGGAATCCGAAGGACGGGTGGAGCGGGCCGGCATGGTGGGACCTCCCAGGGATAATGAAATATAAATGGCGTCCCTCCCCCCGCAAGGTTCGTCCGGGCCGGTTCTTTCGCTATCATCGAGCCATGCATCCTCTGCCGGTCCTTCTCCTCCTGGTCGCCCCCTGTCTGGCGGCGGCCAACCACTCTGGAACCAATCCCCCGGTCCGGGTCGGCCTGGACACCCAGGCCCTTGAATGGATCGTAAGCCTGGAGGGGGGCGGGGAGATCCAGACCCTCCAGGGCCGGCCTCTGCTCCATCTCAAGGAAGGCGAGAAGATCCGCATCTGGTGGGACAGCAGGGGGGAGGCCGACCCCACCGACGAGTACCGGGTCCAGGTGGGCCCGCCCCTGGACCTCCAGGAAGCCGACGCCCTGATCCAGAAGCTCAAGGCCCTGGGGGAGCAGCCCGAGCGGCTGCCGGTCCCGGACGGAGGCAGCTGGCGGGTGGTGACCGGGCGCTTTGCCTCCCCGGAGACGGCGGAGCCGCTCCTGGACCGGCTGGGCGCGCTGGGCTACCAGGAGCTGTGGGTCTCCACCGAGAAGCGCAAGGGCAAGCCCATGAACGGACGGGCTTTGTACGCGGTGACCGAGCGCTACGAGCGCCGCCCCCTGCCCAACGAGGGGGTGCGCCTGGCCCCGGCCCAGGAGCTGACCACGGTGGCCGGCAAGGGCCGCTACCGGGGCCGGGTGGAGATCTTCCCCAACGCCCAGGGCCGGCTCACGGTGGTGGACACGGTGGACCTGGAGACCTACCTGCGCGGGGTGGTGCCCCGGGAGATGGGGGCGTGGGAGTACCCGGCCCTGGAGGCCCTCAAGGCCCAGGCGGTGGCGGCCCGCACCTACGCCTATGTGAACCTGGGCAAGCGGGCCAAGGACGGCTTCGACCTGGTGGACACGGTGGCGGACCAGGTCTACGGCGGCAAGGACGGGGAGCAGACCCTCACTGATGAGGCGGTGGCCGAGACCACCGGGATGATCGCCACCTACAACGGCCGGCCCATCCAGGCGTTGTTCATGGCCAACAGCGGGGGGGCCACGGTCGACAACCACTACGTGTTCGGGGACGCCTACCCGTACCTGAAGGGGGTCAGCAACTACGTGGCCGCCCCCCAGACCCTGGGGTTCAAGGGGATCCTGGGGGACCGGGGCGAGGCTTGGCTGACCTGGGAGATCCTGCGGCTGGCCGGGGAAGGCCTCCTGCCGGTGAACGACCTCGAAGGGGCCCGCATGCACCAGCCCATGCGCCCGGCGGAACTGCGCCCGGTGGTGGAGGCCCTGGCCCAGCGCCTGGGCTTCCCCCGCCCGCCGGCGCCCGGCGAGGGCGGCCCCCAGCTGTACCTGTGGATGGCCCGGGCCCTGGGCTTCCAGGACGTGGTGGAGGGCATGGAGCGGCCCCAGGATGCGGCCTACTTCCTGGGCGACGTCCTGCCCCGGGCCCAGGACCGGCTTCTGGCCACGTTCCTGACCCGGCGCGCCCTGGTGACCCCCATCGCCTGGCGCAACCCCGCCCCCACCCTGGCCCAGGGCCTGCAGGTGCTGGGCCGGCTGTGGCAGGAGCTGGAGCCGCCGGAATTCCTGGAGGGCACCCTGCTGCGGGACGGGCAGGTGCGGGTCAAGCACGGCGGGCCCGAACCCCTGCGCCTGGCCCCGGCGCACCTCCTGGCGGAGGAGGCCCCGGGCGGCTCCCTGCGCCTGGTGGGGGAGAGCGCCGTCCAGGTGGGTGACCGGGTCAAGTGGCTGCCCGGGCAGGACGGATCTCCGGTGCTGGTGCGCCGCCTGGACCCGGACGGGGCCTCCCTGGACCGCTACAATCCCACCGCCCACTGGAAGGTGGAGCTGAAGGAGGAGGATCTGCTGGAAAAGCTGCAGGAGCGGGCCGGGGTCCACGGAATCCGCAACCTCCAGACCACCCACAACGACCAGGGCCGGGTCCTGGAACTGGTGGTGGTGGACGACCACGGACGGTCCCACCGCTTCACCGGCATGCGCATCCGCAACCTGCTGGGGCTCAAGGACAACGTGTTCCGGTTCATCACCCTGGGCCAGCCGCCCCAGCGGCGCTGGATCCTCTACGGGCGCGGCTGGGGCCACGGGGTGGGCATGGACCAGTCCGGCGCCTACGGCATGGCCCTGGAGGGATCCTCCTACGAAGACATCCTGAAGCACTACTACCAGGGCATCCAGATCACCCGCCTCGATTCCTCCGCCGGTCCCGGCGGCGACCGCTGATCCCATGCCGGTCCGCGCCCTGGGTTCGCGCCTCCTGTTCCCGGATCCCCGGAAGGCGGCGCCGGACGGGCTGCTGGCGGTGGGCGGGGACCTGACCGTGTCCCGGCTGCTCAAGGCCTACGCCAGCGGGATCTTCCCCTGGTACGGGGAGGACTCCCCGATCCTGTGGTGGAGCCCGCCCACGCGGGCGGTGTTCCTGCCCGGGGACGACCGCCTGCCCAGGCGGTCCCGGCGCGCCCTGCGCGGCCTGGACTTCCAGGTGCGCCGGGACACCTGTTTCGAGGCGGTGATCGAATCCTGCGCCAGGATCCCCCGCCGGGACCAGGGGGGCACCTGGATCACCGAGGAGATGTGCGAGGCGTACGTGGCCCTGCACCGGGAAGGCTACGCCCACAGCTTCGAGACCTTCCGGGGCGACCACCTGGTGGGGGGGCTGTACGGCGTGAGCCTGGGCGCGGCGTTCTTCGGGGAGAGCATGTTCACCCAGGAGAGCTACGCCTCCCGGGCCGCCTTCGCCGAGCTGTGCCGGACGCTCTGGAGCTGGGGCTTCCAGCTGATCGACGGCCAGCTGCCCAATCCCAACCTGGACGACCTGGGGGCGCGGGTGGTGTCCCGGGAGGAGTACCTGGAGCGCCTGGAACGGGCCCTGGAGCAGCCCACCCGGTGGGGGCCCTGGACCGCGCGATAACCATCTGGAAGAATTGGGCTTGCTGGGCGGGTAAACAATCCGGCCCGGCCGGTGTCCAATCAGCCAGGAGGTGCGATCTTGAAGAACTCCATCCGCACCCTGCTCGCCGCCGCCCTGGTCGCGGCCTTTCCCACGGCGGCCCCCGCCCAGGACCAGCCTCCGGTCCCCGAGATGGCCCCGGCCGCGCCCACGAACCTGCCCCCGCAGCCCGCCACCCAGCCGCCTCCGCCGCCCCAGACCGTGGCGCCTCCGCCCGTCCAGACCATGGCCCCCCCCGCCGCCGTCCCCGCCCCGCCCCTGCAGGCGGCGCAGCCCGCCAGCGGGCAGTGGGTCTACACCTCGGAATACGGATGGATCTGGATGCCGTTCGGCAACAACTGCACCTACGTGCCGTCGGACGGAGGGTGGCCCTGCATGTACGTCTACTACCCGGTCTACTCCAACTGGTGCTGGGTGACCGCGCCCTGGCTGTGGGGCTGCGGCCCGACCCCCTACTTCGGCCTCGCGGGCCCCCGGTTCTACTTCTGGTGGGGGCGCGGATGCGGCTACTGGGGTGGGTTCCGGGGACCCTACCGGAACTGGGGCTGGTCGGCCCGGTCCTACTGGGGCGGCCGGCGCTGGGTCGGCGTCGGCGGCGGCTTCCGCGGCCGTCCTCCGGCGGGGGGCTTCAGCGTCCGGGGCGGAGTCGGCTTCGGCGGAAGGGGAGGCGGGGCCGGGGTCGGCGGCAGCTTCCGGAAGTGAGGGCCGGGGACCGGCCCGGGCCGCGGGGATTTGACCTCGCAGCCGCCTTCAGAACGGCCGCCGCGGCGGCGCCTGATCGGCCCCCACCCGTCCCTGGCTGATCTCGGCCAGGAAGTAGTTCTCGTTCTGCACCGGCGCCCCGGCCATCCGCCGCAGCAGCGCCAGCTGCCCCACGTGGGTCATGGCGTCCGCCAGGGGCCCCTGCAGCAGCCGGGCCTCGTCCGCCTGGAGCGGCTCCCCCGAGGCCAGGCGCCGGTCCAGACGCTCCAGGTCCTGGTGGAACCGGGCCGCCTCCTGGTCCCAGGTGCCCGGCGGATTGGCTTTCCAGCGCCCCTGCCCGTCGGCCATGGCGAGGGTCCACTCCAGCAGGTCGCCGATGTGGGCGAGGATGTCCAGGGGTGTGCGTCCGTTGCCGGTGTCGTAGTGGATGAAGGAATCGGGCGCATCGCGCAGGCACTTGCCGCCCCGGTAGGCGAGGGTGGCGAGGAAGTGGCGGAAGAAGGGCTGGATGTCCATGGGTCACCGGGGGCAGGCGCGAGGGGGGTCGTGGGAATTATTCACCATGACTCAAATGCTGAAGTAAAAAAACCATGCACTCAGGATGCAAGCATTTTGCTTGCAAGGCCCGGGAGGAACTTCATACTTGGGGTGGAGGTCAGCGTGCCGACCATTCACGTCCGAAATGTCCCTGAAGAGGTGGCCGCGGGGGTCAAATCGCTCGCGCGGGCGCACCGGCGGTCCATGGAGGCCGAAGTGCTGGAACTCATTGCCCGGGCCATCTCCGGGGATGCCCGGCCTCCCGCGCGCCATGTCAACTTCGATCTGATCAAGGCCGTCGACCTGGGCGACATGGCATTCGAGCCTATGAACATCACCTTCCAGGAACCAGAACTGTGAGGTACGCCCTCGATACCAACATCATCAGTCACCTTTGGCGCCAGAATCCCCTGGTCAGGGCTCGGTTGGAAACGGTGGAGCCTTCGGCCATCGCCATCCCTGCAGGAGTCCTGGCCGAACTGATCTACGGCAAATTCAACCAGCCCGATCGCGCTGAAAAACTCGACGTGCTGATCAGCGATCTGCGGTCCTCCTATCCGGTCCTGCCCTTCGACGCGGGATCGGCGGAATGGTTCGGGCGCCTGAAGGCCCGCCTCAAGGCCACCATGATCCAGGACCGGGACCTCCTGATCGCCAGCACCGTCCTGTCCCACGGCTATTCGTTCGTCACCAACAACACAAAACATTTCCTGCGCATCGAGGAACTGGTCCAAGAAGACTGGACGCTTCCGGCCTGAGGCCAGGGGCTCCTGGATTCCCGCCCCGGAACGGGGCAAGCTGAAACCAACCATGCCGTCGCAGCCCCCGCCCCTTCCCCCTGGATGGCCCTACCCGCCCCGCGGGCCGGCTCCGGAGCCGGTGCGTTCCGCGGGCGCCGGGCTGCCCGGCCTGGACGGCCTCTGGTCCCTGGAAGCGGTCCCGGACCTGGACCTGGGTGGCGTTGAAACCGGGCTGGGCCGGGCCTTCGGCCGCGGCGGCATCCTGCGCGCCGGGGACGTGGTGATCCGCCCGTACCGCCGGGGCGGCCTGGTGCGCCACCTGAACGAGCGCCTCTACCCCACCCCCTGGCGGTTCCGGCGGGAATTCCAGGTGCACCGGGCGCTGTGGGCGGCGGGGCTGCCCACGGTGGAACCCCTGGGCTGGGCCTGCCGGCGCCGGCTGTGGGGCTGGGAGGGGGCGTACCTGACCCGCTGGGCCGAGGGCGTGCCCTGGCCCCGGGCCTGGGAGCGCAGCCCGCAGGTGCTGGCGGAACTGCGCACCCTATTGAAGGCCCTGGGCGCCTGGGGCCTGCTGGCCCCGGACCTGAACGCCACCAACATCCTGGTGCGGCCCTCCGGATCCATCCTGGCGCTGGACTGGGACCGGGCCGGGTGGACCCGGAATGCGGGTCTCATGGATCGTTATCGATCGCGGCTGGTGCGCAGCCTGGAAAAATTGGGAGCACCTCCCATGGCGGTAGCCGAAATGATGAACCTCGGATAACCGCTCAAATTGTAGCCGTTATCACACCTGATTCCGGCCCATTCCAGGACCCAATGGTCCGATTTGCGTTTATCATCTTGGCTTCATGTCCTGGGAGGCGGGGTACTTATGGGTTGGTTCGAAAGACTGAGGAACCTGGGGCGGTCGGCCTTCTTCAGCGGCAACAACTGGATCACCCTCCTGGGCGTGGTCCTCACCACCGGCACCGGGTTCACCCTGCTGTGGTCCTGGTTCCGGGAGCTGGTCAGTCCGGAGCCGGTGAACCCCTACGCGGGGATCATCCTGGTCCTGATCCTGCCGGCGATCTTCGTGGTGGGGCTGCTGCTGATCCCGGCCGGGATCCTGCTGCGCCGGCGCAAGCTGATCCGCGCCGGGCACCTGCCCCAGGAGCCGCCCCGCGTCGACCTGGCCTCCCCGAAGATCCGCAAGGCGCTCTGGCTCGTGTCCGGGGCCACGCTGGTCAACATCCTGCTCATGGGCACCGCCACCATCAAGGGGGTGGACTACATGGACTCCAGCAAGTTCTGCGGGACCACCTGCCACACGCCGATGATCACCGAGTACCGCGCCTTCACCAACTCGCCCCACTCCAGGGTGGGCTGCGCCCAGTGCCACATCGGCCCGGGCGCCGAGTCCTTCTTCCGGTCCAAGCTGGCCGGGGTGCGCCAGGTATTTGACATGGCGTTCAATACCTATTCCCGGCCCATCCCCACCCCGGTGGAGTCCCTGCGCCCGGCCCGGGAGACCTGCGAGGAGTGCCACTGGCCGCAGAAGTTCTCCGGCGACAAGATCCTGGTGCGCACCCACTACGCCGACGACGCCCAGAGCACGCCCGCCACCACGGTGCTCATGCTGAAGATCGGCGGCACCACGGGCAGCAGCGCCACCGGCATCCACGGCCGCCACCTGGACACCGGCTCCCGCATCACCTACGTGGCCGGGGACGCCAAGCGCTCGAGCATCGCCTCGGTGACCTACCGGGACGACAAGGGCCAGTTCGTGCAGTACGCCTCCCCCGACGTCAAGCCCGGCGAGCACATCCAGGCCCGGCAGATGGACTGCGTGGACTGCCACAACCGGCCCACCCACGCCTTCCAGATGCCCGAGGACGCCATCGACACGGCCATCAACGACGGCCGCATCAGCCGCGACCTGCCCTTCATCCACAAGGAGGCGGTGCAGCTGCTGAAGGCCGACTACCCCACCCAGGACGCCGCCGCGGCGAGGATCCCCGTGGCCCTGGCCGACTACTACCGGACCCACTACCCGGACGTGTACGGGCAGAAGCGGGCCCTGGTGGACGCCGCCGGGGAAGCAGTGAAGGCCGCCTTCCTGCGCAACGTGTCGCCGGAGATGAAGCTGACCTGGGGCACTCACCCCAGCTACATCGGCCACCAGGACGGCGGCGGCTGCTTCCGCTGCCACGACGGCAGCCACGTCAGCCAGGACGGCAAGGCCATCGCCAGCGACTGCAGCACTTGCCACGTGATCCTGGCCCAGGACGAGAGGGAGCCCAAGATCCTCAAGGTCCTGGGCATCGACTAGCGATAACGGAACCATCTCGACCCACCCAATCTGTCCGGGTGGATCATCTTGGCCGAGTCCGGTAGGACCTGGTCAATACTGGAGAGACAAAACCGAGCGAAAGACCCCCTCCATGCCCTCCCTTCCGCCCCGTTCCCTGTACGAGAAAATCATCGATCGCCATACCGTCCGGCGTCTGGACGGACCCGGCCAGGTGCTGCTCTGCATCGACCGGACGGTGCTGAACGAATACACCAGTCCCCAGGCCGAGGTGGATACGCTCCTGACACTGGCGGGAAACGCTTCCACCAACCGCCTGACCATCGACCTCCCGGCCCAGAGGATCATTCCCGCCCAGGGCGCCCCTGTCCCGTTCGCCATCGAGGCCCGCCGGAAGGAGGCCCTGGTGCGGGGCCTGGACGCCGTGGCCGCCACCCTGGAGGAGGCGGAAGCCATCCGAAGCTTCGAACGGGCGTACCATCAAGCGAACCCCTGGCTGGTTTGAGAAGGAAATGACCCTCCGGCCTTCTGGCCGGAAACGGGACTTTGCCAACGCATGCGAGGAGGTAAACCATGAAGTCCACCTGGTGGAATATCGCGGGTCCGCTCCTGCTTGGGCTTGGGCTGGCCCTGGTCCCGACCCCGGGCGGCCTGACACCACAGGCCTGGCACTACTTCGCCGTGTTCGCGGCGGTGATCCTGGCCCTGATCCTGGAGCCCATCCCGGCGGCGGCCATCGGCATGATCGGCATCGCCTTCGCGGGCGTCATGCGCTACGTGGATCCCGATCCCGCCAAGTCCATCTCCTGGGCCCTGGCCGGGTTCTCGGACCGCACCGTATGGCTGATCTTCGGGGCCTTCGTGTTCAGCATCGGCTACGCCAAGAGCGGTCTGGGCCGGCGCATCGCCCTGGTCCTGGTGCGGCTCCTGGGCAGGAAGACCCTGGGCCTGGGCTACGCGGTCCTGATGGCCGACCTGGTGCTGGCGCCCGGAACGCCCTCCAACACCGCCCGGGCCGGCGGCACGATCTTCCCGGTCATCCGCAACATCCCCGACCTGTACGGCTCCGCCCCCGGCCCCACGGCCCGGAGGATCGGCTCCTACATCATGTGGGTGGCCTTCGCCACGACCTGCATCACCAGTTCGATGTTCATCACGTCCCTCGCGCCCAACGCCGCGGCCCTGGCCATCGTCAAGCAGACCGCCAAACTCGACGTGACCTGGACCCAGTGGTTCATGGGCTTCCTGCCGGTGGCGGTGCCGCTGCTGGTGCTGCTCCCCCTGCTGGTGTACTGGCTCTATCCGCCCGAGATCAAGGCCAGCGAGGAGGTCCCCAGCTGGGCCGCGGGCGAGCTCCGGAAGATGGGCCCCATGAAGGTCCAGGAGATCGTCATGGCGCTGCTGGTGGTCTTCGCCGTGTTCCTCTGGATCGTGGGCAGCAACAAGGGCATCAGCCTGCCCCTCGTGGGCAGCAACTTCATCGATGCCACCGGGGTCGTCCTGGTGATCATCGCCGGCATGATCGTCACCGGCGTGGTGGGCTGGGACGATATCCTCGGCAGCAAGGGCGCCTGGAACGTGCTGGTCTGGTTCGCGACGCTGGTGGCCCTGGCCGACGGCCTGAACAAGGTGGGCTTCGTGGCCTGGGCCGCGAAGATCGTCTCCTCGCACCTGACCGGCATCAGCCCGATCATGGTCATGGTCATCCTGGTCGCGTTCTTCTTCTTCATCCACTACATGTTCGCCAGCCTCGCGGCCCACACCGCCGCCGTACTGCCGGTGGTGCTGGCCTCGGGCATGGCCGTCCCCGGCATGCCGGTGAAGGCCTTCGCGATGATGCTCTGCTTCTCCCTGGGCATCATGGGCGTCATCACCCCTTACGCCACCGGCCCTGCCCCGGTGTTCTACGCGGGCGGCTTCATTTCGCGCAAGGCGTTCTGGGGCCTGGGCCTGGTGTTCGGGGTGATCTTCCTCGCGGCCCTGCTTCTCATCGGCATTCCATCCCTGACTGTTTTCTGACCAGGAATCGGGCCCACCCTCCCGCACCGTCGGGGCCGACCGGCATCGATCGCGCGTTCCAGGCACCCGAACCCGCCCGGATTGAAAATTGTTAGAAAACAAGAAACGATTCCAGGTTAGACTTGTTTTTCCTAACAAGCAGTTCATCCGGAGGGTGACCATGACAGCCAGCCATTCAGGTCAGCCGCAAGGAGCGGCCACGATCTACAGTCGCGAGGAGAAGCGCCGGCGGATCCTGTCGATCATCTATGCCTCCAGCGGCAACCTGGTGGAGTGGTTCGACTTCTACATCTACGCTTTCTGCGCCGTCTACTTCGCCTCGGTCTTCTTTCCCAAGGGCAACCCCACCGCCCAGCTGATGAACGCAGCCGGGGTGTTCGGCGCCGGCTTCCTGATGCGCCCGGTCGGCGGCTGGCTGTTCGGGCGCATCGCCGACCGCAAGGGCCGGAAGACCTCCATGGTCATCTCGGTGGCCATGATGTGCGGCGGCTCCCTGGTCATCGCCTGCCTGCCGGGCCACGCCGCCATCGGCGCCTGGGCGCCCTTCACCCTGCTGCTGTGCCGCCTGTTCCAGGGGCTGTCCGTGGGCGGGGAGTACGGCACCACCGCCACCTACATGAGCGAGGTGGCGCTCAAGGGCCAGCGGGGCTTCTACTCCTCCTTCCAGTACGTCACCCTCATCGGCGGCCAGCTGCTGGCGGTGCTGGTGGTGGTGGCGGTCCAGCTGGCCCTCAGCGACGCCCAGGTCAAGGCCTGGGGCTGGCGCATCCCCTTCGCGGTGGGCGCGGCGACCGCCGTGGTCGCCTTCCTGCTGCGGCGGACGCTGAAGGAGACCACCACCGCCGAGACCCGGGGCAACCGGGCAGCGGGCACCCTGGGCGAACTGTTCCGCCACCACAAGGCGGCCTTCTTCACGGTGGTCGGCTACACCGCCGGCGGCTCCCTGGTCTTCTACACCTACACCACCTACATGCAGAAGTACCTGGTCAACTCCGCCGGCATGGCGATCCGCACCGCCAGCGACATCATGACCTTCTGCCTGTTCCTGTTCATGTGCCTGCAGCCGGTCTTCGGCGCCCTGTCGGACCGCATCGGCCGGCGCACCAACATGCTCCTGTTCGGCGCCCTGGGCGCCCTGGGCACCGTGCCGGTGCTGTCCCTCCTGCACGGCGCCCACAGCCCGGTGTTCGCCGCCCTGGTGATCACCCTGGCCCTGGCGGTGGTGAGCTTCTACACGTCCGTGGCCGGCATCGTCAAGGCGGAGATGTTCCCCATCGAGGTGCGCGCCCTGGGGGTGGGCCTGGCCTATGCGGTGGCCAACGCGGTCTTCGGCGGCTCGGCGGAGTACGTGGCCCTGGACCTGAAGTCGATGGGCCGGGAGACGGTGTTCTTCTGGTACGTGACCGCCATGATGGTGGTCGTCTTCCTGGTGAGCCTGCGCCTGCCCAGGCAGGCCGTCTACCTCCACCACGAGGACTGACCGCCACGAGACCAGTAGAATGGGGGGATGCACCGACCCCTGGCCCCCTGTTCGTGCCGCTTCCGGGAGAAGGCCTCGGTGTTCCTCACCGAGCTGCACCCCGCCTCCGGCCCCCAAGAGCGGGCCGCCCTCCTGGCCTCGCTGCGCAAGCGGGACCACGACGCCAGCCACCACTGCTCCGCCTGGCGGGAGGGCTCCGCCGCGGGCGGGGGCAGCGGTTCGGACGACGACGGGGAGCCTTCGGGCACCGCCGGGGCGCCCATGCTGCGGGTGCTGGAGGGGGAGGACCTGGTGGACGTCCTGGCGGTGTGCATCCGCTGGTTCGGCGGCACGAAGCTGGGCACCGGGGGCCTGGTGCGGGCCTACACCGAAGGGGTCCGGGGCGCGGTGCAGGAGGCCCGGTCCCGGGGGCTCCTGGAAGACGTCCGGGCCTGGCGCCAGGGGGCGCTCCTGGCGGCCCCGGAACGGGCCCACCTGCCCTTCGCGGCGCTGGGCGCGGTGCCCGAGGCCGAGGTGCTGGGCCAGGCGTTCGGCCCCGAGGGAGTCCAGGTGCGGTTCCGGGTGCCCCCGGACCGGGCCGCGGCGGTGGAGGAGGCCTGGCGGGACCGCAGCCGGGGCGGCCAGGTGCGGTGGGATTGATCCGGACGATTTCCGGGAACCTTTCCGGTCCTCAGTCCTGGGCGGACTCCGTCCAGGACGGCTTGCGCAGCCAGAGCCAGAGGAAGATCAGGAACAGGAGGGCGAGGGAGGGCATGCTGGAACTCGTGAGAGGGGTCTCTCAAGCCTGTAATGCCAAATTCATATTGAATGTTCCCAGCTCACTCCCGGGAGAAGAAGAACGGCGCCTCCAGTTGTTCGGCCTCCAGCACTGCCACCAGCGTCTGCAAGGCCGCGTGCAGGTTCTCAACTTCTCCCCGTTCCATGCTTTCCAGGCCCGCCAGCAGGTGGCCCTGGGCCGGGTGGGGCGCCACGCCCAGGATCTCCCGCCCCTTGGTGGTCGGCTCCAGGGAGATGCGCCGCCGGTCCTGGGCATCCGGGTTGCGCACCACCAGCCCCTTGGCCACCAGCCGGTCCACGACCCCGACCACGGTGCTGGAGTCCAGCTTCATGTGCTCGGCCAGCACCTTGAGGGCGCACGGCCCGGTCCGCCCGAGCTCCCACAGGGCCCAGAGCTGGGGGCCGGTGAGGCCGAACCGCCGTTCCACGCCGAGGGAGTAGTCCTCGAGAGTCTTCACGATCCGGCGCAGGCTCTGCATGCATTCCTGGATAAGTTGGCGCTGGTCGGCCAAAAAATATCCCCTTTCATGAATAATAATTTGCATCGCAAACGGTCGTTTGTCAATCTACGGGGATTATTGGAATTGTATCATTCATGTTCCATCTGACAACCCGTCCACCCGCGTCCGTTCCCCGCCTCGAGGAGGCCGCATGACGATCCGAGGCCATGCCTTCCTTCCCCGCGCGGCGGCGCTCCTGGCGCTCGCCGGCCTAGCCGCCCCGGCCCAGGAAAAGGCGAAGCCCATCCTGCACGCCCAGGCCAGTCCCGCCCTGGAGTTCCTGGACTCCCATCTCCCGGATCCGGGTGCGGCCCTGGACGGGGTGCGCCGGTTCCGGGCCACCGCCCTGCGCGACCTGAAGGAATCCGGCGTGTTCCGCCTCCTGGACCCCTCCGGCGCGCCCCGGAGCGGCGACCCCGCGTCCCTGGGCACCTGGCGCGGCGCCGGGTCCAGCCTCCTGGTGCGGTTCGCCTCCCGCTCCCTGGAGAAGGGCAAGCTGCTGATCGAGGGCGAGTGCATCAACCTGGAGACCGGCGCGGTGGTCCTGAAGAAGAACTTCATGGGCGAGACCGCCGCCGCCGGCCGCATGGCCCACCGGCTGGTGGACTTCATGGTGGGCAAGGTGACCGGCACCTCGGGGGTGGCCGACTCCACCATCGTGGTGGCCCGCTCCACCGGCCCGGGGATCAAGGAGCTCTTTCGGCTCGACCGGGACGGGGGCAACCCGCGCCAGATCACGTCCTTCGGCAGCCTCACCACCCACCCGGCGGTGGCCGCCGACGGCAAGCTGGCGTTCGTGACCTACAAGGGGGGCCCGCCGCAGATCTGGGGCCAGTCCCAGCCCAACGGGCCGTTCCAGCGCCTGTATCCCCCGCCGGGGGCCTCGGGGCTGGAACTCTCCGGTCTGGCCTGGTCGCCGGACGGCGGCCGCCTCTGCTTCGTCCAGGAGAACCGCAAAGGCCTGTCGGACATCCACCTGCTGGACCTGCGCAGCGGAGTCGAGGCCCAGCTCACCCCGGGCGGGCGCTCCAGCCGCGGCCCCTGCTGGAATGCGTCCGGCACCGAGATCGCCTACCTCTCGGACCAGGACGGCACCCCGCAGGTGTACATCATGGCCGCCGACGGCACCCGGGCCCGGCGCCTGACCGCCGACCCCGCGCCCAAGGACGGCGTGGCCTGGAACGCCCAGGGCGACCGCATCGGCTTCGTGGCCCGGCAGGATGGGCGGATCGGTCTCTACACCGTGTCGCCGTCCGGGGCCGACTGCCGGAAGCTCGCCTCCAGCCCCGACCCGGTGGAGTCCCTGTGCTGGTCCCCGGACGGACGCTGGCTGCTGCTGGGCCTGAAGGCGCGCGACGGCTCGCGCCTGTGCGCGGCCGGCCTGGACGGCCGGCTCCAGGACCTGGACGCCAGCCCCGGCGGCGGCCAGTTCCCCCAGTGGACCCAGGATCCGATCGCGCTGGCCTCCCTGCCCCCAGCCGGAACCTCCCCAGCCCTACCCGGTCCCGCCCCCGTGGGCGCGACCTCCCTCCCATAGGAGCCATGAAGATGTCAGTACCCAGCAAGCTCACGCCCGTTCTCACCGCGGCGGTCCTGGTGGCCGCCGGCATGGCCTGCCGCAAGCCGGCCCCGGCCCCCCAGCCCGAGGCCCCCAAGGCCGCCGCCCCCGCTCCGGTCAAGACCGAGCAGGCCCAGCCGGCCCCCGACGACTCCCAGCGCAAGGCTGACGAGGCCGCCGAGGCCGCCCGCAAGGCCGCCGCCGAGGCCGAGGCCCTCTACCGCAAGGCCGCCGAGGCCGCCCTCAAGGACGTCCACTTCGACTACGACAAGTCCGCCGTGCGGGACGAGGACAAGCCCGTGCTCACCGCCATCGCCGACTTCATGAAGAAGTATCCCCAGGCCAATGTGGCCATCGACGGCAACTGCGACGAGCGCGGCACCGTGGAGTACAACCTGGCCCTGGGCGACCGCCGGGCCGCCGCCGCCAGGGACTACCTGGTGGGCCTGGGCGTGCCCGTGGCGCGCCTGAGCACCACCTCCTACGGCAAGGAGAAGCCGGTCTGCACCGAGCACGAGGAGCCCTGCTGGTTCAAGAACCGCCGGGCCCACTTCAGCCTGAAGTAGAGCCGTACCGTTTCCGGGGCCGCCGGTTCCCGCACCTGGGACCGGCGGCCTTGAACATTGTCCGGTTTCAGGCCTTCAGGCCGCTCACATCCCCCGCCACCAGCTGGAGCACCCCCTGGGCCGTGCGCACCTCCAGGCGCCCGTCCTCCAGCCACCCCGCGCAGACACCCTCCCCCTCCTCCCAGCGGATGGGGTCCCCGGGCCCGGGCCAGAGGAAGGCCGGCTCCCGGTGGACGTCCAGGTCCTCCCAGGCCTCCAGGATGGCCTGGGCCAGGGGCTCGGGATCGGGCAGCGCCGCGCCCCGGGGAAGCAGGTCGGCCAGGCAGGCGGGCGGGATGGGACGCTCGGGGATCACCGGGGCGCTGCCCAGGTTCACCCCCACCCCCAGCAGGGCGCAATCCCCCTTGGAGCGGCCGAGGATGCCCCCGAGCTTCACCAACCGGTTGTCCAGCCAGGCCACCAGGTCGTTGGGCCACTTGAGGCCCAGGGGAACGCCCCAGGGCTCCAGGGCCTCGGCCACCCCGGCCATGGCCCGCTGCAGCACCAGCCCCGGGGGCAGGTCCGGGGCCGGGATCCGGGCCGACAGCCACAGCCCGGCGCCGGGGGCGCTCTCCCAGCGGTTGTCCCGCTGGCCCCTGCCCGCGGTCTGCGCCCCGGCCAGCACCGCGCACACCCCCAGTTCCGGGTGCCGCTCCAGGAAGGCCTGGGTGGAATCCACCCGGGCCAGGCGGACCAGCGTCACGGCGCTCATGCCGGGCGGTTCATCCGCCACAGGATGCGCAGCCCCTCCAGGGTGAGGTCCCGGGCGATGTGCTGGATGTGCCGGCTGCCGTGGGCGATGACCCGGGCCAGGCCGCCGGTGGCGATCACCGTGGATCCGGGCTGGACCTCCAGGAGCCGGGCCAGGATGCCGTCCACCAGCCCCACGTAGCCGTAGAACAGCCCCGACTGCATGGCCTGGACCGTGTTCCGCCCCACCACCTGGGGCGGCTCGGTGATCTCCACCCGGGGCAGGCGGGAGGCCCGCTGGAACAGGGCCTCGGAGCTGATGCCGATGCCGGGGGTGATGACCCCGCCCAGGTACTCCCGGTTGGCGGTCACCACGTCGAAGGTGGTGGCGGTGCCGAAGTCCACCGAGATCAGGGGGGCGCCGTACAGCTCGATGCCGGCCACCGTGTTGACGATGCGGTCCGCGCCCAGTTCCTCGGGGCGGTCCAGCAGGACCTTCACGCCGGTCTCGATGCCCTGCTCGATCCAGAACGGCTCGGCGTGGAAGTAGACCCGCAGCCACCGGTCCAGCACCGGGTTCAGGGGCGGCACCACGCTGGAGACCACCACGTGGGCGATGTCCTGGGCAAAGATCCCCCGCTGGGCCAGCATGCCCAGGCTGGTGAGGCCGTACTCGTCGGAGGTGCGCTCCCGGCTGGTGGCCATGCGCCAGGACGCCTCCAGGGGCGCCCGGGGGCCCTTGGACGGGTCGAAGATGCCCATCACCACGTTGGTGTTGCCCACGTCCACCGCCAGCAGATAGCTCATAGGCGCTCCGGCCTCCAGCATGGCCGGAGGCACGGCTCAATTCAACCTACCGGGCCTCCTCCAGCGCCGTCTGGGCCGCCTCCCACTCGGACATGGCGTAGGCCAGCTCGGTCTCCAGGCCCTTCTGCCGGTCCAGCTGGGCGCCGAAGGCCTGCCAGTCGGAGGGATCCTGGACGGCCAGCTCCTGGCCCAGGTCCGCCAGCTTCTGCTCCAGCTCGGCCACCCTGGCCTCGGCCTCCTGCACCTTGCGCTCCCAGCGCTTCACGGTCTTCTGCTTCTCCCGGTCGATGGGCTGGGGCTTCACCGGCTGGGGCTTCGCCGAGGCCTTGGGCTCCCGGCGGGGCGCCTCGGCCCTGGCCCCGTCCCTGCCGCCCTGGCGCCCGCCGTTGCCCTTGGCCGGGGCGGGTTCCGGGGGGGCTTCCGGCTCCTCGGCCTCGGTGGGCTCGTGGCCCATGTCCAGGTCCACCCAGGCCTGGTTGTCCTCGTAGCCGCCCTCCCGGAACTCGGCCCGGCCCTCGTGGATGCGCAGGAGGCTGTCGGCCACCCGTCCCAGCAGGTAGCGGTCGTGGGTCACCAGCACCACCGCGCCGGAGAAGGCCAGGATGGTGTCCTCCATGGCCTCCATGGAGGGGATGTCCATATGGTTGGTGGGCTCGTCCAGGAGCAGGAGGTTGACCCCCTCCCGGATCAGGGTGGCCACCGACAGGCGCGCCCGCTCCCCGCCCGAGAGCACCGGTACCGGCTTGTCCACCTCGTCGCCCCGGAACTGGAACTTGGCCAGAAAGCCCAGCACGTCCTGCTTGGGCGCCAGGGGGATGACCGCGTGGATCTGCTGGAACACGTTGTTGCGCGGATCCAGGTTCTTGTGGTGCTGGTCGAAGTAGCCCAGCTTCACCTGGCTGCCCAGGCGGGCGGTGCCCGCGACCAACGGGATCTCCTCAGTGATGGCCTTGAGCAGGGTGGACTTGCCGGTGCCGTTCAGGCCCACGATGGCCAGCCTCTGGCCCCGCTTCACCTGCAGGTGGTCGATAGGCTCGAACAGGGCCAGCCCGTTCCAGCCGGCCGCGACCTTGTCCAGCACCAGGGCGGTGTCACCGCTGCGCTGGGTCTCGGGGAAGTCGAACTTGATCCGCCGGCGGTCCTTGAGGGGCTTGTCCAGGCGCTGCAGCTTGGCCAGGTGGGTGCGCCGGCCCCGGGCCTGCTTGGTGTTCTGCCCGGCGATGTTGCGCCGGATGTACTCCTCCTGCTTTCTGATGTAGTCCTGCTGGCGCTCGAAGTGGCGCTCGGCGATCTCCAGCTCCTGCTCCTTCTTCTCGATGAAGTCGGTGTAGTTGCCCTCGTACACCCGCGAGCGGCCCAGCTCGATCTCCAGGATGCTGGTGGCGATCCGGTCCAGGAAGTAGCGGTCGTGGCTGATCACCGCCACGGTGGCGGTGGTCTCGTTGATGAAGTCCTCCAGCCAGCGCAGGCTGGGCAGGTCCAGGTGGTTGGTGGGCTCATCCAGGAGCAGCAGGTCCTGGCCCTGGAGGATGGCCTTGGCCAGCATCACCCGGCACTTCTGCCCGCCGGAGAGCTCGGTGACCTTGTGCTCCAGCTGCTCGGGGCTGAAGCCCAGCGCGAACAGGATGCCCTCGGCCCGGGCCCGGATGGTGAAGCCGTCCAGGCGCTCGAACTGCTCCTGCACCGCCTGGTAGCGGGCCATGATCGCCTCCAGGTCGGCGTCAGGTTCCGCCATGCGGTGCTCCAGCTCGTGCATCTCGCGCCGGGTGGCCTCCACCGCGCCGAAGGCGGACAGGGTCTCCTCCAGCACCGTGCCCCGGGTGGCGGGCACGAGGTCCTGGGCGTAGTGGCCCATGCGGATGCCCCGCTCGGCGGTGGGCCGCACCACGGTGCCGCCGTCCACCTCCAGCTCGCCCAGCAGCACCTTGAACAGGGTGCTCTTGCCGGCGCCGTTGCGGCCGATGACGCCCCAGCACTCGTCCTCCTGGATGGCCCAGGTGACGTCCTTGAGCACATCGTGGGGGCCGAAGCTAAGGTTGGCGTGGTTGAGGCTGGCGAGCATCAGGATCCTGGGCCGCTACCGGCCGGAGCGTAACAGAAAACGAGGCCACCGGTCGGTGGCCTCGTGTTTTGGTGGAGCTAAGCGGGATCGAACCGCTGACCTCTTGCATGCCATGCAAGCGCTCTCCCAGCTGAGCTATAGCCCCGGGGGAAGAACAAGGATGCCACCGAACGGGACGAATGACAAGTGCAAAATCCTGGAGGGTTCCGGCCTACCGCAGACGCAGGCGCTGCCCGGTCTGGATGGCGTTGCGCTTGATCCGGTTCATCTTGCGCAGGTCCTTCACCTCCACGCCATAGCGCTCGGCGATGGCGAACAGGGTCTCGCCGCGCTTGACCACGTGGAAGGCGGCCCGGGGCTCGGCGGCGACGACCCGCGCGGCCGGCCTGGGCGCGGCGGGACGGGACGGCGCCGGGGGACGGACGGCGGCGGCGGGAACCGCGGGGGGCTCGGCGCCCAGCTCAGGCGGGGCGGGCACCGCGGCCTCCTCCCGCGCCCGCTCCATGGACGGCGTCGGGCCTTCGGGAGGCAGGGCGGGCAACTGCTCCAGGGGATGGTCCTCGATGACGCGGGCCCGCTCCGCCTGGGGCAGCAGGTCGCGGACGTCGATGGGGTCGGCCGGGGGCGGCGGGACCAGGATGGTCCGCCCCGGCCTGAACTGGGCCCGGCTGATGCCGTTGGCCGTGAGCAGGTCCTCGGGGCTGAGGTTGAACTTGGCCGCGACCCGGGTCAGGGTCTGGCCCTTGCGGATCTTGAAGGGCTTGAAGTCCAGCCGCTGGTTGGCGGGGATCCGGGCCAGGGCCCGGGCGGTGGCGCCGCTCAGCCCCGGAGGCACCCGCAGGACGTAGTGGCCCGGCGGCGTGGTGGCCCGCAGCAGTTCCGGATTCAGCTCCTTCAGCGCGTCCACGTCGGTCTCGGCGTAGCGGGCCAGCACCGGCAGGCTGGTCATGCGCTCCACGTCCACGGTCTCGTACACGTACGGTGGCAGCTGCTCAACCTTCAGTCCGTAGCGCTCCGGGAACCGCCCCACCAGGATGGCGGCGCACAGCTCCGGCACGTAGTTCTTGGTCTGGTTCCTGAGCCAGCGGCTGCGCCACATGTCCCAGAAGTTGTGGCTGTTCAGGTTGAGGATGGCCCGCTCGGTGGTGAGGGGCCCGGCGTTGTAGCTGGCCAGGGCCAGGTACCAGTCGCCGTCCAGCTCGTAGAGCTTCCTCAGGTAGCGGGCGGCGGCGCGGGTGGCCTTCACCGGGTCCCGCCGCTCCTCCAGCCAGGCGTTGCCGCCCAGGCCGTAGATCCGCCCGGTGGAGCGGATGAACTGCCACATGCCCACGGCCCGGGCGTAGCTGTGGGCGGAATTGATGTAGCCGGACTCGATCACCGCCAGGAAGGCCAGGTCCTGGGGGATACCCTCCTCGGCGAAGATCTGGCGCACCATGGGCAGGTAGCGGCTGGCCCGGGACAGGGCCCGCTCCATGAAGCCCTTCTTCTCGGTAGTGAACAGGTTCACCCAGGCCAGCACCTTGTCGTTCAGGTCGATGGGGAAGTCGAACACCGCCCCCATCTCGGCGCCCTTGACCTCCTCCAGCACGGTGCTCAGCTCCTCCGGGGACGGCGGCCCCACCTCCTCCGCCTCCTTGAGGCCGGGATCCGGCTGGGAGATGGACGGCACCTCCTCGGTGTCGGGCAGGTGCTGCTGGAGGTCGGTGAGCCGGCCCTGGAGGGACGCCACTTCGGGCAGCTTCAGCAGCTCCTCAGGCCAGTCGGCCAGGAGTTCGGCGGCCTGGGCGGCCCAGGTCTGGGCGCCGTCCCAGTCCTTCTCCTCCAGGGCCTTCTCGCCGTTTTCAATGAAGGCCTTGAGCTTTCCCAGTTCCGCCTTGGGCGCGGCGGGACGGGGGGGCGGGATCTTGATGTACTGCTGGTGGACCGGGGGGGCCGCCTGGGGCGGGGCGGCTTGGGGGGTGGCCTTCACCACCCCGGCGGCGGCCAGGAGGAGCAGCACCCGGCACCAGCGGCTCAGTGGCTCTCCTCGTTGACCAGGGTCTCGTAGGCGGCGGCGTCCAGGAGGTCGGCGGCCAGCGGGCCGGTCAGCTTCACCTTGAGCATCCAGCCCTTGCCGAAGGCGTCTTCGTTGACGAACTCGGGGTGGGTCTCCAGGTCGCCGTTCACTTCCAGCACTTCCCCGGCGGAGGGCATGAAGATCTCGGAGACGGTCTTCACCGATTCCACCGTGCCGAACTCGCCGCCGGCTTCGAACTTGGCGCCCACTTCGGGCAGGTCCACGAACACCACGTCGCCCAGGGCTTCCTGGGCATAGCTGGTGATGCCGACCAGCGCCGTGCCGTCGCCCAGGAGCTTGATGAATTCATGGTTTTTCGTGTACTTCAGGTCGGAAGGATACATGAAGCCTCCAGTTTAATTCAGGTCCGGCCCGGGTGGGGCGGTTAAGGGTGTTGAGGGGAAGTACAGGCTATTTCGCCCGCTTGTAGAAGGGGGTGGGCACGATCTCCGCAGGGCAGGCCTTGCCGCGGATCTCGATCTCGATCCGGCTGCCGAGCCCGGCGTGGCTCACGGGCACGTAGCAGCAGCCCAGGTTGACCCCGCAGGTGGTGCTGGGGCTGCCGCTGGTGACGTAGCCGGCCTTCCTGCCGTCGATGAGCACGTCCATGTGGTCCCGGGCGATGTCGCGCTTCTCCAGCATCTTGAACCCGGCCAGCTTGCGCGTCAGGCCCTGCTCCTTGACCTTGAGCAGGGCGTCCCGGCCGAGGAAGTCACCCTTCTGCAGCTTGATGATCCAGCCCAGGTCCGCTTCCAGGGCGTTGGTGGTGTCGTCGATCTCGTGCCCGTAGAGGGCCATCTTGGCTTCCAGGCGCAGGGTGTTGCGGCAGCCCAGGCCGGTGGGGATCAGCCCGTGCGGCTTGCCGCTCTCCATGAGGGCGTTCCAGACCCATACCGCCTTGGCATTGGGACAGTAGACCTCGAAGCCGTCCTCGCCGGTGTAGCCGGTGCGGGCGATCATCACCGGGAGGCCCTGGAACTTGCCGAAGGCGAACCAGTAGTACTTGATCTGGGACAGGTCGATGTCCATCAGGGGCTGCAGCACCGCCAAGGACAGGGGCCCCTGCAGGGCCACCGAGGTGGTCTCGCCGCTCTCGTTGGCGACGGTGACGTCCCACTTCGCGGCGTGCTGCTTCACCCAGGCGAAGTCCTTGTCCACGTTGGAGGCGTTCACCACCAGCAGGAACTCGTCGTCGGAGATCTTGTGCAGCAGCAGGTCGTCCACGAAGGTGCCGTTCTCGTAGAGGAAGGCCGTGTAGTGGATCTGGCCGTGGGCCAGCTTGACCACCGCGTTGGGGGTGAGCCAGTCCAGGAACGCCATGGCCTGGGGCCCCTTGACCCGGATCTCGCCCATGTGGGCCACGTCGAACAGGCCGACCTTGGTCCGCACCGCCACGTGCTCGGCGATGATCCCGGACGGGTACTGGACCGGCATGTCCCAGCCGCCGAAATCCACCATCTTGGCGCCCAGCGCCCGGTGCACTGCGTTCAGGGGTGTCTTCTTCAGCTCGCTCATGGATGCTCCGGCCACAGGAAGGGAAAAAAGGAAGGGAATGCTTCATTCTGACCACCCCACCGGGGATGCGGAAGGGGGTTCCCGGGTGTCCGTGCCGATGCGGCGCCGGGCGCGGGCGAAGGGTCTCCCTGGCGGGTTGGACCGCCCTGGGAACCGGTGGGCATCCGGCCCTGGGTCCTGGGGGAAATTACCAGGCCGATGGAGTCCACTCAGCCCCGCCGCACCCACGGCAGCAGCCCCGGCAGGTCCCAGCCCAGGCTCCACAGCCCGTCCGGTCCCGGTTCGGCCCGGATGGCCCCGTCCAGGGGCAGGACTTCCACCCCGTCCGCGGCGGCCCGGTCCAGTTCCAGGGCGTAGACGGGGTCGATCTCCCGGGCGGCGTCGAACCAGGCGGCGTCGGGGCGCTGGACGTAGAAGGCCAGGGCGGCCCGGTGGCCCAGGCGGACCATGGCGCGCAGTTCGCGCAGGTGCTTGGCGCCGCGCACGGTGACGGCGTCGGGGAAGCAGGCGCCGGCGCCGACCCGCAGGGTGGTGTTCTTCACTTCGATGTAGACGCAGCGGCCGTCCCGGTCCCGGGCCAGGACGTCGATCCGGCTGCGCTCGTCGCCGTAGCGCTGCTCCACCAGCACCCGGTCCAGCCCGGGCAGGCCCGGCAGGCGGTCCCGGCGCGCCGCCTCGGCCACCACCCGGTTGGGCATGCCCGTCTCCACCCCCACCCAGGCCCCGTCCCGGCGGCAGGCCAGCCAGGTGAAGCGCAGCTTGCGGGCCGGGTTGAGGCAGGGCTCCAGCAGCACCAGGTCGCCCGGCTCCCAGCAGGTGGCCATGGTCCCGGTGTTGGTGCAGTGGGCGGTGGCCACGGTGCCGTCGGGCAGTTCCACGTCCGCCAGGAACCGCTTGTAGCGCCGGAGGATGGTCGCCGGCACCAGGCCTGTCTTGCGGATCAGCATGGGATCTCCCGGCGGCCAGTGTACTCAGAACACGAAGTCCACGGTGACCGCGACCACCGTGGCGTTGCCGTTCCAGCCCGGCTGGGGGTCGTTCCAGAGGCTGCTGGGCGTGCGGGAGTGGACCCGGTCCACCTGGAGCTTGAGGTCCGCCTGGGCGGCCCCCTGGGCCAGGGCCTGGTCGCTGGGATCGGGGCTCGCGGCCAGGCCGTCCAGGTACGGCAGCCCGGGATGGCTGGAGGACATGCGCGACCACACCAGGTACGGCAACTGGGGGGTGAAGGTGCGGTCGAAGCGGTACCGGCTGATCACCTGCGCGGTGACGCGCAAGGTGTCGGTGAGGGTCGCGTCCCCTTGCACCCCGAGCCGGCTGTCCACCCTTCCATCCGGATGCCGGGTGGCCCCGTCGGGCTGGGACAGGTCGCGCAGGAAAGCGGCCTGCCCGGTGCTGTTCCAGGCCAGGCCCAGGGTGCCGTACCCGCTCAGCTTGAAGCGGCTGTCCGGGTCGAGGGCCAACCCCGGCCGGGCCAGGACGAGCACAAGCAGGGCCGACAGGGCAAAACGGGAACGCATGACGCCTCAAAGACCAGCGAATTATTTTTTATCAGATAATGGACCTCGATGTCAGGAAAAAATTAATGGTTAGTTATTGTGTGTCAGACCGCTGTCTCCAAACTATGGATCGGGAGACTCAGTCCGTGGAAAAAAATAGATAATTCATGGAAAAAATTTGAATGATGGAATGCGCCCCTTCATACTGAGGTGCATCGACGGCCAGCCATTCCGGGGTGCACCATGGGCTTCAAAGTTGTGGGCAAGAGCGTCCAGCGCCTGGACGCGGTGGAGAAGGTCACCGGGCGGGCCCGCTACTCCGAGGACTTCCAGCAGCGGGACATGCTGGTGGGCAAGGTCCTGCGCAGCCCCCACGCCCACGCCCGGGTGGTGCGCATCGACGCGGACCGGGCCCGGGCCCTGCCCGGGGTCGAGGCGGTGCTCCTGCCGGAAGACCTGCCCAGGCTCAAGTTCGGTACCGCCGGGCACCCCTGGTCCCTGGACCCCCATCACCGGGACATCGCCGACCGGACCATCCTCACCGACAAAGCCCGCTACGTGGCCGCCATCGTCCTCAGGATCCCCGCCACCGCCTTCCCCAGGTCCTCCGCCACCAGGTCCGCCAGGCTCCGCTCCACTTCCCGCCCGTAGCCGGTGAGCACCAGCGCCGCCCTGCACCCGGCGTTGCGCCCGGCCCGCAGGTCCAGTTCCTTGTCGCCCACCATCCACGACCGGGCCAGGTCCAGGTCGTGCTCCCGGGCCGCCTGGAGCAGCATGCCGGGGTTGGGCTTGCGGTCGGGGTGGTCGGGGTGGGCGTACTCCCCCACCCCCTTGGGGTGGTGGGGCGCGGCGTAGGTCCCGTCCAGGCGCGCCCCGCCCTCGGCCAGCAGCTCGCCGATGCGGGCCATGACCGCGCGGTAGTCCTCCCAGCCGTACTTGCCCTGCCCGATCCCGGCCTGGTTGGTCACCACGATCACCGGGACCCCGGCGGCGTTGAGCCGCGCCACCGCCTCCCGGGCGCCGGGGATCAGCATTACGTCCTCGGGGCGGCACAGGTAGCCGATCTCCTCGTTGAGGGTGCCGTCCCGGTCGATGAACACGGCTGGGCGCAGAGGCATGGTGATGGTTCTCCAGAACGGATCATCCCATGAACAGGCGACTCCTGCTGGAGGCCCGACCGACCCGGGAAAAGTGTTGAACAGTTTCCCTTGACACCCCTGGGAAAATGTTTAACATTTTTTCTGGAGCCTGAATGGCTTTCATCGTTCGTTTCACACCGGCTTCCGAGGCTCACCTTTACAAGCACTCTGCCGAAGACCCAGAAATCCAGCCCCATTTCGTGGAACGGATCCTCAATGAAGCGGAGCCACAAATTCTCTATGAAGACCGGGTCGAGGGCAGATACAGTCACAACCCGGATTACCCCTGACCGTCCGGCCCGGCTGAAGTTGGGTCGGCCAAGGAAAACCGAAGGCCCGCGCACCAGCCGGATGAAGGGAGTACGCCTGGACCCGGAGTTCCTGGCCCAGGTCGAGCGCCGCCTGGCTCGGGAACGGCGGACCTTCAGTGGCCTGGTCCAGGACCTGCTTGGACAGTGGTTGAAGGCGTCAAGCTAACTCCTTCACCAGCGTCAGGGCCGCCTGGCACAACCGCCGCACTCCCGGCACCAGGTCCATGGCCGCCAGGGCCTTCTCGCCCACCCACTGGCCCCCTTCCGGGGGCGGGGGCAGCTGGTTCTCGGGGCAGCGGGTGCGCAGCAGGTGGGAGAGGTAGAGCCGCTGCTGGTTCTCCAGGCCCTCCAGGCGCAGCAGCCAGGGGGTGGGCAGGCGCGAGGTGCGCTCGTCGAACACCACCGGAAGCCGGGACGGGTCGTGGAACCGGAACGGGATCTTCCAGGTGGTGTCGATCAGGGCCTGGAGCAGGGCCGGGGGCAGGTAGCCCGGGGACCAGGGCACCTGGGGCGGCATGAGCAGGCCCTTGTGGGGCGAATGGGCGGAGGGCACCAGCAGGAGGAAGGGCATGCTCGAGCCATGCACCAGCACTCCCTCGATGAAGGTCGTCAGGTAGACCGGGCCCTCCGCCATCCCTCTACCTCCCGTGCCGGCTGTGCAGCTCGGCCATGATCCGGTCCCGGGCCGCGCTCACCTGGGCCACGATCTCTTCCGGTTTGAACTTCAGCACTTCCTTGGTGCGGCGGTCGCGCAGCTCCACCACGCCGTCCTTGAGGCCCTTGGAGCCGGCCATGACCCGCAGGGGGAACCCCAGCAGGTCGGCGTCCTTGAACTTGGCCCCGGGGCTCAGGCCCTCCCGGTCGTCGTGCAGCACCTCGAACCCGGCCGCCTCCAGCTCCTGCTCGATCCGGTCGGCCACCTCGGCCACCTTAGGGTTGGTGGGGTCCAGGTCCAGCAGGTGCACCTGGTACGGGGCGATGGGCCAGGGCCAGATGATGCCGTCGGCGTCGTAGTTCTGCTCGATGGCGGCGGCCACGGTGCGGCCCACGCCGATGCCGTAGCAGCCCATGACCATGGGGCGCTCCTTGCCGTGCTCGTCCAGGTAGACGCAGTTCATGGACTTGGAGTACTTGAGGCCCAGCTTGAACACCTGCCCCACCTCGATGCCCCGGAACGCCTGGTAGTGGCCCTTGCCGCAGCGGGGGCAGGCCTCGCCCTCCTGGGCCAGGCGCAGGTCGGCGTACTTCACCCGGGACAGGTCGCGCTTGGGGTCGAAGCCGAAGTGGTGGCCGTCGGTGACGTTGGCGCCGCAGGTGAGGTTCACGGCGCCCTCCAGGGAGCGGTCCACCAGGTAGACCAGATCCTCGGAGCCGGACTGCTGCAGCTGCCAATGGGGGGTGCCTTGGCGCGGGACCGGGCCCAGGAAGCCGCTCAGGGCGCCGGTGAACTCCTCGGCGTCGGGCATGGGCTGCAGGTCCGCGGCGCCCAGGAAGTTCTTCACCTTCACGGGATTCATCTCGTGGTCCCCGCGCAGGATCACCGCCACCTTCAGGCGGCGGGTGACGTGCTCCAGGCCCTCCTTGCCCACCACCAGGTCGGCGTCCATCCAGTAGACCTTCGAGGTCTGGTGCAGCGGCATGCCGTCGTGCTCGGCGTCCTTGAAGGCCGCCGCCTGCTCCACCATGCCCAGGATGCCCGGGGTCCGGAAGTGGGCGGGCTTGAGGGCGAAGGCCGGGCCGTGGTCCACCGGCGGCAGCTGGGGCGCCTCGGTCTTCTCCACGTTGGAGGCGTAGTCGCAGGTGTCGCAGCACAGCAGGGCGTCCTCGCCGGAGCCGGCCAGCACGTGGAACTCGTGGGTGAAGCTGCCGCCGATGGCGCCGCTGTCGGCCTCCACCTGGCGGAACTTGACCCCCAGGCGGGAGAAGATGCGGGTGTAGCAGTTGTACATGGCCCAGTAGCTCTGGTCCGAGGCGGCGTCGTCCACGTCGAAGGAGTAGGCGTCCTTCATGATGAACTCCCGTCCACGCATGAGCCCGAACCGGGGCCGGATCTCGTCCCGGAACTTGGTCTGGATCTGGTACAGGTTCATGGGCAGCTGCTTGTAGCTGCTGACGTTGCGCCGCACGATGTCGGTGATGACCTCCTCGTGGGTGGGCCCCAGGCAGAACGGGGCGTCCTTGCGGTCCTTGAGGCGCAGCAGCTCCTTGCCGTAGAAGCTCCACCGCCCGGATTCCTGCCACAGCTCGGCGGGCTGCACGGTGGGCATCAGGAGTTCCTGGCAGCCGTCCTTGGCCAGCTCCTCCCGCAGGATCTCCTCGAACTTGCGCACGCTGCGGTAGGCCAGGGGCAGGTAGCTGTAGATGCCGGCCGCCGCTTTCTGGATCATGCCGCACCGCATCATCAGCTGCTGGCTGATCACGTCGGCGTCCCGGGGCACTTCCCGGAGGGTATGGATCAACAGCTTGGTTTGTTTCATCTTCTAATCTTTCATCGGAAGGATCCGGCGCGGACGGGGATGACCCTTCGCGCCGCGCGCCCGCGACTTGGACATGGGTTACGGAAGCAGGGACTGGACGAGCTGAGAGGCGGTCTTGCCGTCGTAGGCGGCTCCATGCCTGGCCTGGAGGGCCTTCATGACGGCGCCCATGTCCTTGCGGCTCTTGGCGCCGGCGGCCTGGATGGCTTCCCGGACGGCGGTTTCGAGCTGGACTCCCTCCAGCATGGCAGGGAGGAATTCCTTCAATACCAGGATTTCGGCCTGTTCCACGGCGGCCCGGTCCGGGGCACCGGCCTTGGTGTACTGCTCCACGCTGTCCTCGCGGCTCTTCACCAGACGCTTGAACACCGCCACCGCCTCGGCGTCCCCCAGCACGCCCTGGGGCCCCAGGCCCTTGGCCACCGCCTCGTTCTTGTAGGCGGCCAGGGCCATGCGCAGCACCAGGGTGCGGGGATTGTCCTTGGCCAGCATGGCCGCCTTCAATTGAGCTTGCAAACGATCCAGCATGATGGGCTCCAACAGCTTTATCGTGCCCTTGAAAGGCGCCCCCATCAATCAGTTGTGGAAGATTTCAGGTTAAATCCAGACAAACCGATGAAATAATGAGCAGTGACCGAAGGGGGCGCAGCTTGTCATGAACGTCGCATTCATTAATCCTTTTATCGAATCCACCCTGCGGAGCCTGGACATGATGGCCGGCATCCAGGCGGAAAAGGCGGGGTTGGAACTGAAAGAGGATCTTATAACCACCTACGACGTTTCCGCCATCATCGGCCTCACCGGCGAGACTTCCGGTTCGATCATCATCAGCATGCCCCAGCAGCTGGCCTGCCGGATCGCCTCCAACATGCTCATGGAGGAGATCGCCACCATCAACAAGAACGTCGAGGACGCCATCGGCGAGATCGGCAATATCGTGGTGGGCGACGCCCGCCGCGCCCTGATCCAGGACGGCCATTCCCTGAACATCTCCATCCCCACCGTGGTGATCGGCGCGGGCCACAAGATCAGCCGCTCCGGCGACGTGCCCTGCATCGCGATTCCGTTCACCACCCAGTTCGGCCAGTTCGAAGTGAACGTCGGACTGCGGGAGAACTGAGGGGCGGCGGGTCCGGCGGGGGCGTCCGGGTTCCGACCCGGCGGCCAGTTCGGCGGCGGGGGTGCGGGGGCCTTGTTCCACCCTTGCAGAGGGGGGGTCAGGGTTCTGCCAGCAGGTCCAGGGCCAGGTCCGGGAAGCGGACGATCAGCCGGAGGATCTCCGAGCTCTCCGGAAGCTCCAGGCGGGCGAGTTCGACCGGTTCGGGCATCGCGGCCTCCGGGACATGCGACGGGGCGCCCCGTCCACCAGGGCGCCCCGTCCCACGCCGTATCCAAGCGGATCAGACCTTTTCGTACTTGATGACTTCCACCGGGCACCCGGCGGCGGCGGCCTCGATGGCCGCCTCCAGGGAAGTCTGGAGCTCTTCCTTCAGTTCAGCCTTCTCATCGCGGTTCTCGGTCTCCTGGCCGTCGACGCGCACATCGGCCTTGATCACGCAGGTGGTGTCGGTCACCAGGAACACGTCCGGGCATTCCGCTTCGCAGGCGTTGCAGACGATGCAGCCTTCTTCGATCCAAACCTTGGTGATGGCCATTGCCGTCCTCCCTGGGCGGAGCGGCGGCGCCCCGCTTCCGCGTCCCTCAACGCTAGCACCGGCGCCGTCCGGCACCAAGCGGGGAATGTGACCGGCGGCGGCGGTCGCGGTATCTTGGTAGGCGGGAGGAGCCGTGGCGCTCTCGGAACTGGACATCATCCGCCGCATCCGGGAGACCTTCCCGGGGGGGCGCGAGCTGGTGGACGACTGCGGGGCCCTCGTCGTGCCGCCGCCCGGCCAGAGGATCCTGGTGACCACCGACGTGATGGAGGAAGGCCAGCATTTCCGCCTGGCCTGGCACCCGCCCGAACTGTTGGGACGAAAGCTGTTGATGGTGAACCTCTCGGACCTGGACGCCAGCGGCGCCGTGCCCGCCGGCTTCACCCTCACCCTGGCCCTGGGCCCGGAACTGGAGTCCGGCTGGCTGGAACGGTTCCTGGACGGGCTGGCGGCGGCCGCGGCCGCGGCCGGGGTGACGGTGATCGGAGGCGATACTGTGGGCCGCCCCTCCGGGCTGGGGCTGGGGATCACCGCCTTCGGCACGGTGGGTCGCTGGCTGCGCCGGGACGCCCTGGAGGCCGGGGACCAGTTGTTCGTGGACCAGGAGCCCGGGGCCAGCCTGCGCGGGCTGCGCAAGCTGCAGGCCGGGATGCGCTGGGACCCGGCGGCCCCGGACCCGGACCTGAAGGCCCACCTGGACCCCGACCCGAACCTGGGCCTGGGCCCGCGCCTGGCCGCCATCCCGGAGGTGCACGCCTGCATAGACCTGTCCGACGGGCTGTCCCGGGACCTGCGCAACCTGGCCGAGGCCGCGGGCCTCAGCGTGATCCTGGACCCCGCCCTGGGCCCGGACCAGGTGCGGGGGGGCGAGGACTACGCCCGCTGCTTCTCCTCCTCCCTGCCCCGGGCGGAGCTGGAGCGGATCCTCGGAATGCCGCTGATTCCCGTTGGTTCGGCCGTGGCGCGGGCGGAGGCGGCGCTTCTCCACTATGATGAAAGTGGCCTGCGCCCCTATCCGGACCAGAGCTTCGACCACTTCGCCCGCTGACTTGCCCTGGAGCGCCTCGTCCCCATGACCGATCCCCAGCCCAGCGCCCCTCGGACCAAGCGGCTGCGGGAAGGTCTCCGGGAATCCCTGAAGCGCTTCATCCTGCACCCGGAGATGAGCCCCGAGCAGGTGGCGCTCAGCTTTGCCATCGGCTTCTCCCTGGCCTGGAACCCCTTCATCGGCATGCACACCTGGATCATCCTGCTGCTGTGCATCATCTTCGGCCGCCTGCACCGGCCCCTGATGCTCCTGGCCTGCTACCTGAACAACCCCTGGACCATGCTGCCCATGGCCTCCGTCAGCAGCCTGGTGGGGAACCTGATCCTGGGCCGGGGCTGGCACCTGTACTTCCGGCACGTCAAGTGGCAGGCCATCGGCTGGCGCAACTTCCTCACCCGGGAAGGCTTCGACACCATGTGCCACATGCTCAAGCCGATCCTGGCCCCGTACCTGGTCGGGGGCATGGTGCTGAGCCTCCTGGCCCTGCCGGTGGGATACTACGGGATGCTGATCCTCACCCGGCACCTGCGGCGGCTGCACTTCCGCCTGCCGCCGGTGAAGCTGTCCGGGCTCCACCGCCCCCGGCAAAACCCCGAAGACTAGGAGTGTGACCATGGACATGCGCTTCCTCATGCGCCAGGCGCAACAGATGCAGACCAAGATGCAGGAGGCCCAGAAGAATCTCCGGGCCGAGGGCACCGCCGGCGGCGAGATGGTCAAGGTCACACTGAACGGGGCCAAGGAGCTACTGGCCATCTCCGTGGCCAAGGAGGCCATGGACCTCGAGGACCCCAGCATGCTGGAGGACCTGATCCTGGCCGCCTTCAAGGACGCCGCCGCCAAGGCCGACGAGGCCATGGCCAAAGTCACCGGGAGCATGACCGGGGGATTGAACATCCCGGGCCTGGGCCTCTGACCCATGCGCCTGCCGGACTCCCTGGAGGCGGTGGTGACCGCCTTCCAGAAACTGCCGGGGGTGGGCACCAAGTCCGCCCAGCGCATGGCGCTGCACCTGCTCAAGGAGGGCCCGGCGGCCATGGAGCACCTGGGCGACCTGCTGCGCAGCGCGGCCCATTCGGTGGGCTTCTGCCAGGTGTGCGGGGCCTTCACCGACCGCCCGGTGTGCGCCGTCTGCGCCGACCCCCAGCGGGACGACGCCACCCTGGTGGTGGTGGCCGAGGCCAGCAACGTGCTCAGCTTCGAGCGTTCCGGCCACTTCCGGGGCCACTACCACGTGCTGGGCGGGCTGATCTCCCCGCTCCGGGGCGTGGGCCCGGACCAGCTGCGCGTCCGGGAACTGCTCAAGCGATTGGAGGATGGGAAGATCCGGGAGATCGTCCTGGCCACCAACCCCACCCTGGACGGCGAGGCCACCGCGGTGTGGCTGGCGCGCATCCTGGAGCCCCTGGGCATCCGCACCACGAGGATCGGGCTGGGACTGCCCATCGGGGCGGACCTGGAGTACGCCGACGACCTCACCCTGGACCGGGCCATGGATGGCAGGAGGCCGCTATAGCCGTCTACCACCGCACGGTGAACCGGCTCCCCCCCTCCTCCCGCAGCCCGATCTCCAGGTCCGCCCCCTGGGCGTTGAGCCACTTCAGCGCCAGGGGCAGCCCCAGGCCCGTGCCGTCGGCGCGCCCGCTCTCGAAGGGCTTGAGCATCCGGGCCGCGGCCTCGGGCCCCAGCCCCGGGCCTTCGTCCAGGATCTCCACCCTGCCCTCGTCCACCTTCACCTGCACCCTCCCCCCGGGGGGCGTGGCCTGGACGCTGTTCTCCAGCAGGTTCACCAGGGCCTGGTGCAGCAGCATGGCGTCGGCCAGGGCCTGGCCGTGGCCGGCCAGGGTCAGGTCCCTGCCCTGCAGGGCCGGCCGGCGGCGGATCTCCGCCACCGCCTGGGCCGCCACCTCCTCCAGCCGCACGGGGCCGCACTGGGGCTCCAGGGGCTTGGCCCACTGCAGGAAGCGCTGCACCAGCCGCTCCAGGTCGGCGGTCTCGTCCAGCAGGCCCCGGGCCGCCTCCTCCTGCCCGGCCCGCTGCAGCAGCTGGCCCTGGCCCTTGAGCACGGCCAGGCTGTTCTTGAGCTGGTGGGCCACCCCGGCGGTCATCTCGCCCAGTTCGGCGAAGCGCTCCCGCAGCTGCCGGCGGCGCTCGTCCTGCTCCCACTCGGTGATGTCCTCGAACTCCAGCAGGGCCCCCACCCGGTTGGGGGCCTCGATCCGGCGCAGGCGCCAGCGCCGGCCGCCGCCGGCGCAGCGCCAGGCGGCGCCGGTGGCCCGGCCCAGGCCCTCCAGGAGCCAGGGGAAGGGCTCCAGCACGAACTTCGCGTCCAGCCCCAGGACCCCCGCCTTGACCCCCAGCAGGGTCCGTCCGGCGGCGTTGAGGGCGGCCACCTGCTGGCGCTGGTCCACCCAGAGGATCCCGGACGGCAGCGCATCCAGCAGCCGTTCGTGCACCGTGCGCAGCTCCCCGAGGGTGGCGGCCAGCTGGCCCCGCTCGGCCAGGCTCTGGGACACGGCGCCCAGCAGCAGCTCCTCCGACTCCGCCCCGGACCGGGGCCGCAGCCGGATCCATCGGCTGATGAACATGAACACCGCCACCAGCGCCACGCCCAGGGGCAGGCCGAGGATGATCCAGTGGAAGGCTGGGCTGGGATGGGTCACGGGTTGATTATATAGGTGTCCCCGGGAGCGGGTTCAGCCGCCTCCCGGGGGAATACGCTGGCGTCCTACTCGGCCGGGGCCCCGGGGGGCGGGGGCGGAGTCGATCCGGGCTTGCCCATGGGGCCGCCGCCCATCCCCTTGCCCATGGGGCCGCAGCCCATCCCCTTGCCCATGGGGCCGCAGCCCATGCCCCGGCCGCCCCGGGCCATGCGCATGCCTTCCATCCGGCCCTCCATGCGCGCCGCCTTCACCTGCTGCTCAGGAGTGAGGACGGCGAACAGTTCCTTGTGCAGGGTCTTGAACTCCATCTTCTGGTCGAACTTGAGGGTGGCCAGGGAGAGGGTCATGGCCTTCAGGCTCTCGGGGGAGTTGTCGGACTTCTCCCACGCCTCCCGGTTGGCCTTCCGGGCCTCCCGGATGGCCTTGCCCCGGCTCCTCAGGCTGTCCTTGTGCTTGTCAATGATGGTCTTGCACTTGGTCTTCTGGTCCTCGGTCAGCTGCAGTTTCTGGGCCATCCAGGCCAGCATCCGGCCGTGGTCGCGCCCTCCCGGCCCGTCGGCCATGGGCGGCTTGGCGCCGGGCGCCGGCGCCCCTTGGGCCAAGCCCGGCAGCGCCGCCGCTCCCAGGGCCAGAGCCAAGCTGAGTCCTTGCATGATAGACATGGGTTTCATGGGTTACCTCGAGAGGATGAGCGTTTTCCAAGCTCGGGGGAACTGACCCGCCCCCCCCTCCTTGGTTTACGGCCTGGGGCCGATTCCGTGCGTCCGAACCGGATTCAAAGCCCGGTATCGGACCAGGTCTTGGAATCCGCATGGATCTTGTCCAGATGCTCCTTCATGACCTGGAGCCGCTTGAGGGGATCCTGGGAGGTCCTGCCCAGGGCCTTCCGGACCCCGCACAACCCCAGGAAACAGCGCCGCTCCCGGTCCATGTTGAGGTCGCGGATCGCCGGCTGAGCCTTGGCGTCGGCCAGGGCGGGACGGGCGCCCACCAGGATGGCGGTCACGAGGATGGGGAGGGGGCGGGGCATGGTCCGGGGGTCCAGGGTAGGACTTCAACGAAGTATAATAATTTTATTAAAACCCTGAAGCCCCCGAGCCATCTTTCTGTCGGGATGGAATTCTCAAACTTCGCCAGCCCGCCCTACAGCCTCTCCTCGATCCGCTCGCACAAAGTCCGCAGTATCTTGATCCGCCCGAAATTCTTATCCTCGCTCTCCACCAGGGTCCACGGCGCGATCTCGGTGCTGGTGCGGTCCAGCATGTCGCAGACGGCGGTCTCGTACTGGGGCCACTTCTCCCGGTTGCGCCAGTCCTCGTCGGTGATCTTGAAGCGCTTGAACGCGCTCTCCTGGCGCTCCTGGAAGCGGCGCAGCTGCTCCTCCTGGCTGATGCTCACGAAGAACTTCAGGATGATGCCCTTGCTGCGCACGATCTGCTCCTCGAAGTCGTTGATCTCGCCGTAGGCGCGCATCCAGTCGGCCTCGGAGCAAAAGCCCTCCACCCGCTCCACCAGCACCCGCCCGTACCAGCTGCGGTCGAAGATGGCGAGCCGGCCCTTGCGCGGCAGGACGCGCCAGAACCGCCAGAGGTAGGGCTGGGCCCGCTCCTCCTCGGAGGGGGCGGCGATGGGCGTGATGGAGCACAGGCGGGCGTCGATGGCCTGGGTGATGCGGCGGATGGAGCCGCCCTTGCCGGCGGCGTCCATGCCCTCGAACACCACGATCACGTTGTGGTCCCCGAAGGCCTTGTGCCGGGTCAGGAGGTTGAGCCGGCCCTGGTACTTCTCCAGGTCCCGGTCGTAGGTGGCCTTGTCGATCTTCTGGGCGAGGTCCAGGGAGCGCAGGATGTTCAGCCCGTCGAAGCTGGGCCGGGTCGGGGGGGCCTGGATCACGGGCGGCTGGGGCGCGGGGGCGTCCAGGCGCCGGCGCAGCTGCTCCAGCAGGATGCGGCCCACGGTCAGCTTCTGGTAGCGCGGGTCGGTGGCCTCCACCTGGATCCAGGGGCTGGCGGCGGTGCTGGTGCGCCGCAGGGCCCGCTCGCTGATCTCCTGGAAGGTGTCGTACAGCTTGAAGTGGTCCCAGTCCCGCCTGGTCACCCGCCAGCGGGTGAGGGGGTCGCCCTCCAGCTTCTTGAGGCGCTTGCGCTGGGCCTGCTTGGACAGGTGCATCCAGAACTTGAGGATCAGGGCCCCCTCGTCGATGAGCATCTGCTCGAACCGGTGCACCTCCTCCAGGGCCTGGTCGAACACGGGGTTGCTGATGCGCCCGGCGGCGCGCTCGAAGACGGGCCAGTGGTACCAGCTGCCGTCGAAGATGGCGATCCGGCCCTTGGGCGGGAGCTGGCGCCAGAACCGCCACATGTGCGGGCGCTCCAGCTCCTCGTCGGAGGGCTCGCTGGTGCCGTGGGTGCGGATGTAGCGCGGGTCCATCCACTCGTTCAGGGTGCTGGTGGTGGCGCTCTTGCCGGCGCCGTCCAGCCCGGCGATGAGGATGATGACCGGGAACTTGCCGCTGGTCTCCAGGTCGAACTGGGCGTTGAGCAGGGCCTCCCGCAGGGCGGGCACTTCCTGGGCGTAGGTGGCCTTGTCGACGCGGTGGCCCAGTTCGGCGGACTCGAACATGGCGGCTCCCTGTGGGATTTGTCCAGCATCCTAGTCTGGATTTTCTCCCAGTGGGAGGGTTAATTCACCCGGCCGGCTCCGGCAGTTCCCAGGCGTTGAACCGGCGCAGCAGGAGCAGCCCGGGCAGGGCCAGGGCCATGCAGGTCAGGAAGAACGCCGGCCACCCCATGGCCTTGACCAGGACGCCGGCGGGACTGGCGAACACCACCCGCCCCAGGGCCGAGAGGCTGGTGAGCAGGGCGAACTGGGTGGCGGCGCTCTGCAGGTTGCACAGGCGCTGGATCAGGGCGACGGAGGCGACCGTGCCCATGGAGAAGATGGAGTTCTCCACCGCGATGGTGAGCAGCATCAGGGTGTGGCTCTTGCCGACCAGGGCCAGGGCGACGTGCCCGGACATGGAGAGCATCTGCAGCACGCCGAACAGCCACAGGGCGCGGATCAGGCTCAGCCGGCTCATGATCAGCCCCCCCACCAGCCCGCCCCCGAGCAGGCAGGCCATTCCCACCATCTTGGTGGCCAGCCCGATCTCGGTCTTGGAGAAGCCCAGCTCCTGGAGGAAGGGCACGTTCAGGGCCACGCAGAGGTTGTCGCCCAGCTTGAACAGCACGATGAAGGCCAGCACCTCCAGCGCGCCCTTGCGGCGCAGGAATTCGCGGAAGGGGTCCACCGCCGCTTCCCGCAGGGTCCTGGGGGCGCCGTGGTCCCTGGGTTCCGGGGCCAGGAACGCGGCTACGACCCCGGGCACCAGCCCCAGCGCCATGACCAGGTACACGCCCTGCCAGGGGATGCGGTCGGCCAGGAACAGGGCGAAGGCCCCGGCATAGAGCATGCCCACCCGGTACAGGGTGATGTGCAGGGAGGTACCCGGCCCCAGCTGGCGGGGCGGAAGCAGCTCGGTGCGGTAGGCGTCCACGTTGATGTCCACGCTGGCGCTGAAGAACGCCAGCAGCACCGCCACCAGCGCCATCCGCTCCAGGTGGAAGGCGGGGTCCGAGCGGCCCACCAGGGCCAGCAGGACCATGACGGCCAGCATAAGCACCAGGATCCAGCCCCGGCGGCGGCCCAGGAACGGCAGGCGGAACCGGTCCAGCAGGGGCGACCACAGGAATTTCAGCGTGTAGGGCATCTGCGCCAGGGTGAAGAAGCCGATGGTGCGGATGTCCACTCCGGCGTCGTGCATCCATGCGAACAGGGTGGACTGGGTGAGCACCAGGGGCACGCCGGAGGCGAACCCCAGGACGCCGATGGTCACCAGGACGGGCAGGCGGAAAGGGCGCTCGGGGGCGGCGGACATCCCCCTAGGATGCCAGCAATCCGGCGGGCGTCCTCGAACTGAGTCTCAGGCTTTCAGGTCCAGGGCGGTGCCCAGCACCTTCTCCTGGGTCTTGATGACCGCCAGGTTGGCCTGGTAGCCGGTCCCGGCCAGGTCCAGGTTGACCGCCTCGGTGGCCAGGTCCACGTTGGATCCGCCCGGCGCCGTGGGCTCCTGGCTGCGCTGCACCGCCACCGCCGCCACCCCGCCCTGGGGCAGCTCCTCCTGCACCAGGCTGCCGGCCCGGTACCCGGCGGAATTGAGGTTGGCGACGTTGTTGGCCGACAGGGCAACGCTCTGGGCCGCGGTCTGCAATCCCGTCAGGCTCACCGACATGGGGTCCATGATCCGCCTCCCGTTGGCTCCAGGATAAGTTGCGGGGGCCAACAAGCAAGACGCAACAATCAGGATTGGTACCACTTGCTCCCGCTCTGGAAGAACCGGGTCTTGGCGGTCTTCTCCTGGTGCCGGCGCAGGGCCAGGTCGACCAGGCGGGTGAGCAGCTCCTGGTAGGGGACGCCGCTGGCCTCCATCAGCTTGGGGTACATGGAGATGCTGGTGAAGCCGGGGATCAGGTTGATCTCGTTGAGGAACAGCCTCCCGGTGTCCCGGTCCAGGAAGAAGTCCACCCGGGCCATGCCGTAGGCGTCCAGGGCGCGGAAGGCGTCCACGGCGTAGCGGGCGATCAGGTTGCCCATGCCCTCGGGCAGCTCGGCCGGGATCCGGGTGGTGCTCTTGCCGTTGACGTACTTGTCCTTGAAGTCGTAGAACTCGCCGGCGACGATGATCTCCCCGGGCACGCTCACGAACGGGTCGTCCCCGCCCAGCACCGCCACCTCCAGCTCCCGGGCGCGCAGGCCCTGCTCCACCACCACCCGGCGGTCGTAGCCGAACGCGCGGTCCAGGGCTCCGGGCAGTTCATCGGCCCGGCGCACCTTCTCGATGCCGATGCTGGAGCCGAGGTTGGCGGGCTTGACGAACACCGGCAGGCCCAGGGGCTCCAGGGTGCACAGGACCTGGTCGGGCGCGCGGCGCCAGCCCTCCTCGGTGAGGCCCCGGTAGGGCACCACCGGCAGGCCCTCGGACTCCCAGATGCGCTTGGTGATCCACTTGTCCAGGGCAACGGCCATGGCCAGGAGCCCGGCGCCGGTGTAGGCCCGGTGCAGGGGCTCCAGGAAGCCCTGGATCTGCCCGTCTTCGCCGCCCGCCCCGTGGATGGCGTTGAAGAACACGTCCGGCAGGGCGGCGTCCTCGGCGCCCCGCTCCAGGGGCAGGAAGGGGTGCCCGCTGCGCTCGGGCAGTTCCCCTGCCGCGAGCCGGGCGAAGGGGTCGCCGTTGAGCACCCACACGCCGTTGCGGGCGATGCCCATGGGCCGGACCTCGAACCGGGACGGATCCAGGTGGGTGGCGATGCTGCGGGCGGTCACGATGCTCACCTCGTGCTCGGGGCTTTCGCCGCCGAACAGCAACCCAACGGAAAGGCGCGACGTGGTCATGGCCCCATGGTAGTGCAGCGGCCCTGCGCTCTGGGTAAATATCTGTTAGTTGTATATTTTCCCTAACATTCCCGGCCCGCCCCGCCCAGACCGACTAGCACCGCAGGAATCTTCAGACATCGGTCGCCCGTGCCAGGCACAGCAGCCGTAGCGGGGAAACCCCGCAACGGCTGCTAGACTTATGTCCTTACGGGGGTTCCCTTGCGCATCGCCATCTATCCTGGTTCCTTCGATCCCGTCACCCTGGGCCACTGGGACCTGATCCAGCGCGCGGAAACGCTGGTGGACCGCCTGGTGGTGGCGGTGCTGCACAACCCGGCCAAGCAGTGTGCCTTCTCGGTGGCCGAGCGGGTGGATTTCCTGCGGGAACTGCTGGGGAGCGCCCCCAACGTCGAGGTCTGCACCTTCCACGGGCTCCTGGTGGACTTCGCCCGGCAGCAGGGCGCCGCCTTCATCGTGCGCGGGGTGCGAGCCTTCTCGGACTTCGAGTACGAGTTCCAGATGGCCCTCATGAACCGCAAGCTGGCCCCGGACCTGGAGACGGTGTTCCTCATGCCCAAGGAGGAGTACAGCGTGGTGAGCAGCCGCATGGTGCGGGAGGTGGGCGCCATGGGCGGGGACATTTCCAGGCTGGTGCCGGAGCAGCTGTGCGAGCGGATCGCAGCCCGGCTGCAGAACCCCGCCCAGCTGGGATAGGGG
Source organism: Holophaga sp. (assembly GCA_049508835.1). Lineage (GTDB taxonomy): Bacteria > Acidobacteriota > Holophagae > Holophagales > Holophagaceae > Mesoterricola. The sequence continues at coordinate 47,892 of JBELAL010000017.1, forward strand.
CCTGTCGTCAGCGTTCGATGTCGGGGCCAAGGTTCCAGCCATCGCCAAGCGCAGGTGAACCAGAGCTGGTTCGGCAAATAAGATCCAGGGCAGTCACTGCCATCAAAGGGAATCAAACAACTTCTGAACCGCCTTCTGCACCTCGTTCAAGGTCCGGGTCGCACGCCACCACGCGGTGAGCAGTCCGAACGGGGAACTGCCCACGTCTTCGATGTTCCAGTATTCCACCCGGTCCAGAAGAGCCACCGGATCTCGCACCTGGTCCCCATGCTGCTGAACGAACCGGAGCAGCATGGGGCGGTGGCTGGGGGCGTGCATGGTGATCATCAGCGGAGGGGATCCGGCCAACCTGGGGTCCAGTGAAGCCATCGTCTACCGCAATGAACTAATCCTCAACGGTCTGCCGGCATGCGATCTGCTCCTGGAATCCCAGAGTCTGAACACCTCCCAGAACGCCCAGTTCACCTCCGCCTTGATCCGGGAACGAGGTCTGGACAATGCAGTCTTGGCGACATCGGGCCTGCACATGAAGAGGGCCATGCTCTACTTCGCCCACTTCCAGGTCTGCTGCCAGGCAGCCCCCGCCGATCAGGTGCTCCCCGTTCGCTGTTGGGTCCCCCTGGGCCTCAATCTTGCTCTGGCCGACCTCGCCTTGAACGAGCACCTGGGGATTTTGCGCTACCAGTGGTACAACCGCCTAGGGTGGAACGCATCGACCCCGGGCAACCCCGGCGGGGCGGATCGATCCAACCCCTAAGCGACAACTAGCACCGTTTGTACGACCGGCTTCGGTCGCCCGTGCCAGGCTCCAGCAACCGCAGCAGGCAAAGCCTGCAACGGTTGCTAGCGTTCGATGTCGTTGCCGCGGCAGCGGTTGAAGAAATCGAACAGGCCGGCGATGTCCTCCAGGTTGTTGTAGAAGTGCAGGCCGATGCGCATCCGGCCGGGCGTCTGCATGTGGGCCCGGACCTGGTTCCGGCGCAGGGTGGCGTCGTCCAGGCGCCAGGCTTCCGGGACCGCCAGGCAGACGATCCCCGAGCGATGGGCGGCGGGAAAGGGGTACGCCAGCCGGACGTCCGGGTGCCGCGCCGCGTATTCGTAGACCGCGTCCGTGAGCGACAGGATGTAGCGTTCGACCGCGTGCTTGCCCAGGCCCAGATAGGTTTCCAGGGCCGCCGTCATGCCGGCCAGGCCGGTCCAACTGAGGCCGCCGGTCTCGAAGCGGGCCGCGGAGGGGGCCGGGTCGAAGTGGTAGTGCGACTGGTCGTGGCGGTCGAGGTTGCCGCTCCAGCCCATGTACGGCTGGCGGATCCGGTCCAGGAGCCCGGGGCGGATGTAGCCGAACCCGATACCGAACAGGTTGTTAAGCCATTTATAACTGGCCGCCGCCAGGAAGTCGATGCCCATGCGTTCCACATCGATTTCCAGGGCGCCGATGCACTGGGTCGCATCCACCGCCAGGGTGATCCCCCGCTGGCGGCAGAAGGCTCCGACGGCGGCGAGATCCTGCCTGAATCCGGTGGTGTTTTCCACGGCGCAGAGGCTGATCACGGCCGTGTCCGAGTCCACGCAGGCCAGCAGGCGATCCAGCGGAACCGCGCCGTTTTCGGGCGGGGCCATGCGCAGGGACAGGCCCCGCTTGGCCTGGTTGAGCCAGGAATAGACGGTGGCCGGGAAAGCCAGTCCGGTCGTCACCACGTTGGCCCCGGGCCGGACCTCCAGGCCAGCCGACAGCACGTTCAGGATCGAGGAACAGTTGGCGTCGAAGAAGATGGCGTCGGGGACCGCGTTGATGGCCACGGCCGCCAGCGCCCTCATCCGCTCCGTTCCGTCCCAGCAGGAGACCACCCCCGGGATGTCCATGCCTTCCTGGAAGCGCCGGTCCAGGTGCGCGCGGATCGCTTCGTAGCTGGACGTGGAGATGAGGCCGCTGGTCGGGGTGTCCAGGTACACCATGTGGCCGGCGGCGGGATAGAGCTTGCGGATTTCGGCGAACTTGTCCATCCGGCCACCGCCTTTCCGAGGCATCCATGCTGCGTGATTGGGTGCCCCAGTATATCCATGGCTATTGCCGGGGGGGCCGGTTGGGGGCATCATGAATGCACTTTCCAACCATCGCTTCATGCAGGTGGCCCCATGGACGACCGCGTCGCCCCGCAGGATTGCTTCGGTGAAGCCGAGTACGCCATGGAGCGGGCCCTGCCCTGCCCCTACTGCAAGGAGGAGATCCGCTCGGTGGTGATCGTGCGCCTGCTGCGGGCGCGGGTGAACTTCGTGTCCAGCCTTCCGCGACGGGGGCACGTGGTGGCGTGCCCGCTGTGCCGGGGGATCCTGTCGGTGGAGCTAGGGGGAATCTGACGGCTCAGCGCATCGCCTGCTGCGCCGCCTGGGCGAGGAACGCGCTGCGGCTCAGGTGGTGCGCCTTGGCGTAGCGGTCGATCCGGTCCAGGATGCCCTTGGAGATGGTGATATTGGCCCGGACGACGGGATCGTCCCAGGGGATTTCCACCAGGAAGAACGCCTGGGCCCCTTCCGCGAATTCATGTCGCGCCGCGTCATCCAGGCTCATGGGATCCGGAATCGCCAGGCCGTCGGCCTTCATTCCTTCGATATGGAAGGGCAGCGCTTCGCGGGCCATCTCCTTGGCTTCCTCGAGGGTGCTGCCGGCAGTGATGCAGCCGGGAAAGTCAGGGAAGCTGACGCCGTAGTCGGAGTTGGCGTCCTTGTGCAGGATGGCGATGTAGTTCCTCATGGTTCACCTTTTGGGAAGCCCGGCCTGCATTCGGATGGATCGTTCTGTTCCAGGTGGGACATCCTTCGTGGGGTGGGGCACCGTGACCCGGCCTGGCTTGACCGGGTGCTTGAACTGGTGGTGCGACCCTCGGACAGCGACCAACTTCCATCCATCGGCTTCAAGCATCCTGATGATCGAACGACTGTCTATTATTTATGATGCGCATTCAATACGCATTGTCAAGAGGCAATGCGCATCAGTCGTGGCAAGGGGATGGAACTAGGAAATTTCTGCTAACTTCAAGCGCGCCTGCTCCTGCCTCAGCCATCCCATCTGCGCCTCGCTCAACCCGCGCTGGATGGCCCGGTCCGCCGCTTCCCGGCACTGGCCCAGGAGCTGGCGGTCCCGGACCAGGTCGGCCACCTGGAACTGGGGCAGCCCGGCCTGCCGCGTCCCGAAGAACTCCCCCGGCCCGCGCAGCTCCAGGTCCTTCTGGGCGATGCGGAAGCCGTCCTGGGTCTCCACCAGCGCCCGCAGCCGCTCGGTGTCGCTGCCGGAGAGCATGACGAAGTGGCTGCGCGCCTCCCCGCGCCCCACCCGGCCCCGCAACTGGTGCAGCTGGCTGAGCCCGAACCGCTCGGCGTGGTCCACCACCATCACGGTGGCGTTGGGCACGTCCACCCCCACTTCGATGACCGTGGTGGCCAGCAGGATCCTGGCCGCGCCGGTGACGAACAGTTCCATGCGCGCGGCCAGCCCCTCGGCCTTGAGCCGTCCGTGCACCACCGCCAGCTCCGTCCCGGGGAACCGGGCCCGCAGCAGGGCCTCCATCTTCTGGATGTCCCGCAGGGGCACCTGGGTCTCGTCCTGGGGGTCGATGGCCGGGCTCACCACGAACGCCTGGCGCCCGGCCTCCAGCTCATGCTCCACCAGGTCCCAGGCCCGTTCGGAATCGTCCGGGTCCAGCAGCCGGGTGGTGATGGGCTGGCGCCCGGGAGGCAGCTCGTCCAGCACCGACTGCTCCAGGTCCCCGAACAGGGCCAGGGCCAGGGAGCGGGGGATGGGGGTGGCGCTCATCACCAGCCAGTGGGGGTCCACCCCCTTCTGCTTGAGGGCCTCCCGCTGGCGAACGCCGAACCGGTGCTGCTCGTCCACCACCACCAGCTGCAGCCGGGAGAAGCTCACCGCCTCCTGGAACAGGGCGTGGGTGCCCAGGATGTAGCGCGCCTCCCCGGAGGCGATCCGGGCCAGGGCCTGGCGCTTGTCGGCGGCGCGCATGGGGCCCAGGAGCAGCTCCAGGCCCTGGGCCTGGTCCTTGAGCAGGCGCTGGAAGGTGGCGGCGTGCTGGCGGGCCAGGACTTCGGTGGGCACCAGCAGGGCCGCCTGGCCCCCGGTCTCGGCCACCATGGCCATGGCCAGGAAGGCCACCAGGGTCTTGCCGCTGCCCACGTCGCCCTGGAGCAGGCGGTGCATGACCCGGCCCGAGGTGAGGTCGGCGACGATCTCCTTGAACGCCACCCGCTGGGCGGCGGTGAGGCGGAACGGCAGGTAGTCCCGGAGCTTGTCCCGCAGTTCCGGGGTGGTGGGCACCACCTGGCCCGGGCGGGCCAGCCGCCCCGCCCGGCGCAGGCCCACCCCCAGGGCGAAGGCGAACAGCTCCTCGCTGGCCAGGCGCTGGTGGGCGGGGGTGGCGCGAGCGTCCAGCCCGGCCGGGTCGCTGTCGTCCGGGGGCTGGTGCAGCAGCCTCAGGGAGACCAGGTTGGCCGGCACCCCCCGGGCCAGGTCCGGCGGCAGCCATTCCGGCGGGTCCGCCGCCCGGGCCAGGGCTTCCTGCACCAGGCGCTGGCGGGCCCGGCCCAGCACCGGCCCCAGCTTGCGGTACAACGGCAGGTACCGGCGCACCCAGAGGTCCGCCTCGTCGCCGTTGCGGCCCATGAGCTCGAACGCCGGCCCGCGCAGCTCCAGGCCGTGGCGGCCGAAGCTGGGCGGGCCGAACGCCAGCACCCGGTCCCCGGGGCGCAGGACCTTGGCCAGGTAGGCCTGGTTGAACCACACCAGGCGCAGGGCGCCGGTGCCGTCGTCCAGCAGGGCCTCGGTGAGGGCCATGCGCCGCACCCGGGTGGTGGTCTGGCGCAGGTCCTTGACGGTGCCCAGCACCGTGACGATCTCCCGCTCGCCGGACACCGGGCGGCGGTCCAGCTCGCCGATCTTCTGCAGGCTGCCCCGGTCGATGTAGCGGTACGGCAGCGACCACAGCAGGTCGCGCAGGGTGTCGATGCCGTTCTCGTGGAAGGCCTCGGCGAACACCGGCCCCACCCCGCGCAGGGCGGTGACCTTGGCGGTGAGCGGATAGATGGGCAGGGCCTCGGCCATAGTCAGGCTCAGGCGTAGTCGGCGCCGTATTCGGAGTCGGTAGAGCGCTCCATCTCGCGGTAGCGGGTGCACTCGGCCTCAAAGAAAAGTGGAACCACTCCGATTGGTCCGTTGCGATGCTTGGCGATAAGGAGTTCGGCGGTGCGGTCCTCTGGCTCGCCTTCCACGACAGGTTTCATTTTCCGGTGAATGAACATGACGATGTCAGCATCCTGCTCGATCGCGCCGGAATTATGGCTGACGAGGCCGTCCGCGAGCCAGGACGCGGGCCCGGGGACGGTGAGGTCGTAGACGTCCTGGATGGGGCCGTCCTCGATGGCGACGATCGTGTCCCAGAAGATGTCGGACTGGGCGAATGCGGCCAACTGTGAATCTTCCAATAGCCGGGCATAAAGCCCCAGAAGCTTGCGGCTTGGAGCGAACCGGTAGGCAGCGGTACCGTTGTAGGCCACGGATCTCATGGCCGACATGGCTCGGGTCGTCACGCCCTTTGCCTTCATAGAAGCTCGGATGAGAGGCACCACGTTGACCGGGAGGGTATCCACATTGGTGTTGGCGATGACCCCCTGGAGCGCGGTCCGAAGCCGCATCGCGGGTTCGAGACGTGGCCCAAAAGCGCCCACCCTGTCCAGAAACGCCTTCTGGCCGTCCGCTCCGTTCACCCACACCACGAACAAGTGACGGTATCCAGGTCCCTGGGGAACGACTCGGGTCCGGGCCACTATGCCCAGCCGGAGAAGCAAGGCGGCCACATCATTGGCCAAGCCCAGGCTGCAGGTGGAGAAATGCATCCCGCGTCTCAGGTTCTTGCCGACGCTGATGCATCCGTCCGTTGCCCATAGGTGCCGAAGCAGGATCGCGATCTGGGCGTTAGACAAGCGGAAGACCGCCTCAGGGATCCGCTTCTCGTGGCTGCGTTGGTCGAAGATGCCGAGATCCCGGAACCACTTGCCCATTCCCGATGGATGCCAGCGGTCGCCGTTCCCGCTGAGAAGGAGTCCGTGCCAGTTGCCGCACCCCGAATAACGGGTCACTTTCATGCCGAAGCAGGTTTCGGCGGCTTCCCTGACCAGCGCGCTGTTTTCCTCCGATGCTGTGGTATAGCGCATGGGCTGGTGCTTGAGGTAGCTCCCATCCCCGATCATCTGGCCCAGCAGGGCCATGGTCAGATCGGGCCAATGGAGGGCTCCCGCCGGTTCCGGAAGCTGCCGCGCAAGGGCCACCCTATCCCCGGGTACCAGTTCGCACAAACGTTGCCAACCCCTCTGGGTCCAGGTCCGGTGCCGATCGGTAGCCTCCAGTCTGCGGCCGGAAGCGGTCCTGATCGTCCGGGTGGGGCGTTGGCCCACCATCCAGATCCTGTCCGATTGGGCGGAAACGATGCGGCCGGACGGGTCCATGGCCAGCACCTCCGGCGTCTCCCCCACAAGTTCCCGTATGGGCCTGCGGCTCCCATCCGCCAGCACCACCAGTGTGTCTCCGGCCACGCAGTCCCTCAGGTCCGACAGTTGCGGTCTCCCGCTCTGGCGGTGCTCGACCTCCCGGTTCAACTGGCTGAGCACCAACACCGGGATCCCATGGTCCTTTGCCAGCAACTTAAATCCCCGGCTGATCTCGCCGATGCGCACGGCCTCGCTCTGCTTGGCGGCACGGGAACCCTCGGGGCTCGACAGGAGCTGGAGGTAGTCCACGACAACCATGTCCAGCTTCTGGTTGGAATGGGACAGGTGGCGGTCCACCATGGCGGTGATCTCCCGTACCGTGATCCCAGCCTGGTCGTTGACATAGATATGCATGTTCAGGAGCGCGTCCCGGGCCTCCAGGAGCTTTTTCTGGACTATCACGTCGAAAGCGCCAGCCGCTACCGCCTTCATATCTACTCCGCTTTTTGCGGCGAGCAGACGGGTGAAGACTTCCTCATTGGACATTTCCAGGGAGAAGAAGGCCACATGCGCCTTGGATTTATCTGCGGCGTGAAGTACCCAGTTGAGGGCCAGGGCGGTCTTGCCGATGCCCGGACGGGCGGCCAGGATGATCAAATTCCCCGGCTGGAAGCCTTGGGTGATGTTGTCCAAACGGCTGAAACTCACCTTGAGCCCGGTGGAGCCCCGCCCCTCCAGGCGGTCCAGCAGGCCCTCCATGGTGTCCCGGGCCACGTCGCCGATGTGCTCCAGGCCCTTGCGCAAGTGGCCCTGGGCCAGGCGGAACAGGTCGGTGCCGGCCTGCTCCACCAGGGTGTCGGGGGGTTCCTCCTCGTCTGCGGCCTGGCGGACCAGCCGCGCGCCCAGCCGGATCAGCTGGCGCAGCTTGCGCTTCCGGGAGAGCAGGTCCACCAGCACCTGGGGCCGGCCCACCTCCTCGGCGCTGAGCAGCTCCACCAGCCCGGTGAAGCCCCCGACCCGGGACAGGTCCCCGGCCTGGTCCAGGGCGTCCTTGAGGGTGATGGAGTTGATCTCCACCTGGGCTTCCACCAGGGTCTTGAGGGACTTGAACACGGCCCGGTGCGCCGGGTGGACGAAGTCGTCCTCGCCCAGGGCGAACACCGCCTCGGCGGCCGCCAGTTCCGCCCCGGCGGCGCAGCAGGTGGCGAGCAGGGCGCGTTCCGCCTCTATGTCTTCGGGAAGACGTTCAGGTAGCCAGTCGCTCATGATCCAGGTCAGGGCAGTGGGGGTACGTACGAATTGCCGGATGTGACCTTCACGAAAATCGGGTTGGTGACGGCAATGGGGTAGATTCCCCTCATTATGGCACTCCAGACGGGCGCCAGCGGGTTCTGGACCGCAGTGTAGGGCCCGGTGGCGGTCAGGGGCACCCCCGCCTCCACCACGATCCAGGAATCCTTCCCGTTGCTGGGGATGGGCACCTGGACCTGGCCGGTGAACAGGCGGGGGTCGGCGCCTGAGGGAGCCAGGGTCGCCGGGTTGACCGTCAGGGCCTGCACCCCGTCCACGATCACCCGGATCTCGTCCACCGGCAGCCAGTCGGTCCGCCAGAGGTTGATGGCCAGGGTGACGCTGGCGACGGGCCCGGCCACGGCCGTCTGCCCGGGGCCTGCGCCGCCCACGTTCACGTCCAGGAACGGGCCGGTGGACGCCACCGCCGCCCCGGACTGGAGCGCCGCCAGCACGCCCTGGACCGCGACATTGCCGAATTCGTCCCACTCCATGGTCGGGTTCGCCTGCAGGTAGGTGCGCGCAAGGCCCACCGGGGTGTCCAGGCTGAACACCGCGGAGGACAACCCCAAGGCCTTGGTGAAGAAGGACGGGGACTGGTAGTTCAGCAGCCCGAACCAGTCCGAGCGGACCTGGAGGAACTCGTTGAACCAGGCGGTGGGGTCGGGGACGACGCCGGGCTGGTACGGGGGCAGGCTGGCCCCCCGGAGGAGTTCCAGGGCGTCGAACTGGAAGGTCTTGCCGAAGGCGTAGGGACCGGTCTGGGTGGACCAGCCCCGCCACCAGGCGCCCAGGGCGTTGTTGGGGGCGGGCGGGGCGGGGACCGGCGCCGACTGCAGGACGAACAGCCCGGCGGAGTCCCCCTGGGGGTTGCCCTGGGGGGCCCGGGGCCGGTGCACCACGATGTACTGCCCCAGGGACTGGGCGGCGAAGTCCGCCAGGTTCCAGGTCTGGCCCGGCTGGGGCATGGGGGCTCCGCCCAGGGGCGCGTTGGTGCTCCGGGGGGTGAACAGGGCGGTGACCGTGCCGAAGCTGGCGTTGGGCGTCGAGTAGTCCAGGGTGGAGGTGCGCCCGGGCACCACGAACGGATCGTAGCCGAACGGGAAGTCGTAGGGCCGGTTGATGGCGCTCAGGCTGGCCGGGATCATGTTCTCGGTCACGGTGATGTATGCGTACTCGTCCCGCCACTGGGTGTAGACCGAAGGCGCGTCCACCGCCAGGTCCTGCTCGGTGTTGCCCACCACCTGGACCCCGTTGGCGGTGGCCGAGGACAGCTTCTCCCCGGTGAGGTAGCCGCCGGTGCTGGCCTGGCCGGGACCGGGCAGGTCGAAGCTGGTCCAGCCCGGGGGCAGTCCCATGGGGGTGACGACGAAGTTGTGGTTCACGTCGGGGTTGCCGTTGAAGGTGGCGAAAGTCGCGGTCAGGAGCTGGGACAGCGGCCCCCGCTGGCCGTAGACGGTGTAGGTGCCGCCGTTGGGGAACCAGGCGAACTCGGCCGGGAGGAGGCGGGAGAAGGCCGCGCCGAACATCTCGTTGCCGCCCCGGAACTGGTACTGCCCGGGGATGATTCCCGGGGACACCGCGGGGGTGCCGATGTACGGGTCCCAGTAGCTGCCCAGGGTCCGCTGCCGGCGCAGCACCGGGTCCGGGGCGCCGTTCAGGCCCTTGAAGGTGAAGCGCAGGGGCTGCATGCTGCCGTACGGGCCGTTGGCCTCCATGGTCTGGAAGTAGTGGAGCGAATAGACGCTGTTGGTGACGGGGCCGGACAGGTTGGAGGTGCCGGCGGCGTCGTTGGCCGAGTCGGGACTGAGGACATCGTTGGGATCGACCACAAAGTTCTGGTTCACCTGGATCCAGATGGGCCCGGGCAGGTTGATCTGGTTCTGGTTGGCGCCGTTGTCCACCGGGTTGATGTTGTCGAACAGGGTCCGGGTCTGGGTGGCGTTCTGGTTGCGCAGGATCATGCGGTAGAAGCCCACGGGCAGCAGCACCTGCAGGGTCGAGGGGGCCAGCGTGGTGGTGGAGCCCAGGTTCTCGTTGGGCTCGGACCATTCCACCCGCTGCACCTGCCAGGTGCCGGCGGGGTCGGCGCCGGGCACGCCGGCGGTGACGTTGCGCTCGATCCGGATCTCCGTGGGCAGGGCTCCCTGGCGCTGGGAGGAACCGGACAGGGTGAAGGTCAGCAGACCGGTCTCCTGGGCCGGCCGGATGGTGATGTCCCGATACCGGGCCATGTCCATGAGGTTGAACAGCCCGGTGGACTGGTTGGGGTAGCTGATGGGCAGGCCGGAGCCGCCCACCACGCTGGTGGCCACGCTGGTGCCGCCGACGATGAAGAGCCGGCGGTGGAAGGTGATGCTCTCCCCGGGATCCAGGTACGGGACCGGCAGGCTCCCCACCGCCAGGCGCTGGGGGAACTCGGGCCGGTTGGGCAGGGTCAGCAGGTCCTGGGCGTCGGCCGCCACCAGCAGCCGGTCCGCGTCCACGGGCAGGAACCCCAGGCTGGCGTGGGCGTCCACGGTGTGGGAGCCCGGCTCCAGGCTCATCAGTCCCACCGCGGACGCCTGCACGCTGTTGGTCAGCGGCGCGGAGAAGTCGCTGCCGGGGATCTGCACGCCCCAGCGGGCGGCCAGGGCATTGCCCTGGTAGTCGAAGTTGGCGGGGATGTTGAAGGCGTAGCCGCCGCCCGACTGCACCAGACAGTCGCCCACGCTCTGGATCGGCAGGCGGACGGAGCCGTTGTTGGTGACGATGGTGGTAATGGTGAAGAACCGGTCCAGCTGGGCCACCGCCAGGGTGTGGCTCACCGTGACCCCGGGCACCAGCCCGGCGCCGGCGCCCAGCTTGTTGCCGGCGTCCAGCACCTGCCCGGTCATGGTGAGGCTGGCGATGCCCCCGGGGTTGAGCATCTGGTACTGCCTGAACACCACCGGCAGACCGGGGTCCTGGTTCACCACCGGGGTCAGCCGGTTCATGACCGTGCTGGGGATGCCCACCCGGGCGAAGCTGGCGTCCAGGTTGATGTAGCCCGCGTCGACGATGCTGCCGCCCGAGGCGGCGCCGGCCATGGGCGTGCGCACCGGGTCTTCGTACACGGTGCTGTCGATGGTCAGGTTGATGAAGTCGTTGCCCAGGTAGTAGTCCCCCTGCCCGGCCTTGGACTTCAGCCCCGGGACCGAGTCGCCGGCGGTGGCGGGGATCACCTCCGCCACCATCGGGTTGCGCTGGATGCCGGTGGAACGGTAGCACCCGCTCAGGCAGCAGGCGCCCAAGGCCAGGACGGCCAGGGCCAGGGACTCGGGGACCACCCGCCTGCGTGCCTTGCCGCCCAGCAGGCGCGGGAGGCTGATCAGGGGCAGAAGCCGGGTGGTCTTATTATTCATTATCTACTCGCAGTTGAACCCAGGGCAGGGTAAGGGACTATGCTACCTCGATGCGACGCTCTTCCCCAGCGACTCTTTGCCCGGGCCGCGGGCTCAGGTTGTGGATCGCGTGCCTGGTGCTGCTGGCGGCCCTGGCAACCGACCTGTGGTGGGCGTTCGTCGCCTTCCCCGGGGCGGGCCGCGGGCGCGTCTTCTCGGTGGCTTCGGTGCCGGTGGACCACGTCCCGGTGCTGATCCTGGGGGCGGGCGTGCTGCGGGACCGGGAGCCCACCCAGGTGCTCCAGTCCCGGCTGGACACCGGCCTGGAGCTGTATCTCCAGGGGAAGGGCGGCTGGTTCCTGGTCTCCGGGGACAACCGGGCCGCCAACTACAACGAGCCCCAGGCCATGCGCCGCTGGCTGCTGAAGCGGGCGGTGCCGCCCGACCTGGTGATCAGCGACTTCGCCGGGCGCCGCACCTACGACAGCCTGAAGCGGGCCCAGGCGGTGTTCGGGGTCCGCCGGCTGATCATCGTCACCTCGGACTTCCACCTGCCCCGGGCCCTGTACCTGGCCCGGCGCCTGGGTCTGGACGCCTACGGGGTGCCCGCCAGCACCGAGGAGATGACCCTGCACCAGCGGCTGGGGTTCTGGTTCCGGGAATACGTGGCCCGGCACCTGGCGGTCTGGGACGCCTGGTTCCCGCCAGCGACCATGCTGGGGCCGCGGGAGCGCACCCCGGACGACGCGCCGGGACCGTCATCCGGCAATGTTTGAGGGGTCCAGCACGCCCTTCAGCGCGCGGTAGTCGGTCTTGCCGGTGCCCAGCAGGGGGATCCGCTCCAGCTCGCGCACCAGGCGGATGTTGTGGATGGGGCTGAGCCCGGCTTCGCGGATGGCGGCGTTGGCGTCCTCCCGGGTGATGGGGCGGGCGGCGAACAGCACCAGGTCGGCCCGGCCGTCGGTCTCCAGTGCCTCCACCGCCAGGGGCGGCTCCTCGTCCTCGGGGAGGCCGAACCGGGCCAGCAGGACCTCCTCCACCGCCGGCAGGCTCACCATCTCCCCGCCCATCTTGACGAACCGCTTGAGCCGCCCGGCGAAGACCAGGTTGCCCCGTCCGTCCTCCCGCACCAGGTCGCCGGTGCGGTACCAGGTCTCCCCTTCGAAGGCCACGAACGGCTGGGGGCCCTCGAAGCCCAGGTAGCCGCCGAACACGCTGGGGCCCCGGACCAGAAGCATGCCGATCTCCCCGGGCTCCGCCCGGCGGTCCCCCTCCAGGTCCACCACCGCGGAAGCCAGGGAGGGCATGGGCCGGCCGATGCTGCCCCGCACGATGTCGTCCTCGCGGTTGCCGCTCACCACCGGGGAGCACTCGGTGATGCCGTAGCCCTCGAGGATCCGCATCCCGGGCCAGCGGGTGGCGATGGCGGCGAACAGGGCGTCCGGGCACTTCTCGGCGCCGGTGATGACGTAGCGCAGGGTCTTCAGTTCCGGTTCGCGGGCCGCCCGGACGATGCCGCCCAGGAAGGTGGGGGTGCCCACCAGCAGGGTGACCCCGTAGGCCTCGACGTGCCGGGCCAGCACCCCGCCGTCGGTGGGCACCGGGTAGTAGACGGCCTTGATCCCCGCGCACAGGGGCAGGAGCATGGTGCAGGTCAGGCCGAAGGAGTGGAAGGGCGGCAGCATGCCAAGCAAACAGTCCTCGGGCCACAGTCCGTACTCGCCCGCCACGTCCCGGATGTTGGCCAGGATGTTGGCGTGGGTGAGGGGCACGGCCTTGGGCAGGGTCTCGCTGCCGCTGGTGAACAGGACCACCGCCGTCTCCGGCACCGGGCGGCGCAGTTCGCGCCAGGATATCCGGGCCCGCAGCCAGGCCTTCAGCTTCGCGGCCCGGGTCAGGCCCGCCGCCGCCCGCTCCAGGGGAAGCAGGCGGTCCTCCAGGGGCGCCAGGTCCAGGCCCTGGGCCTGGAGCCGGGCCACCACCTTGGAGACGGTGAGCACCGTCTTCACGCCCAGCAGGTCCAGGCCGTGGACCATGTTCTTCATGCCGGTGCTCCAGTTCACCATCACCGGGACCTTGCCGGCGCAGGAGACCGCCAGGAACAGCGCCGCGGCGCCGCCGGAGGCGGGCAGCATGATGCCCACGTACGGCCCCTCGATCCGGCGGATGATGGGGAGCAGGGCGAAGACGGCGGTGACCAGGTCCCGGTAGGTGCGCACGCCCCCCGCCTGGTCCGCCACCGCGGCCCGGTCCGGGTGCCGGGCGGCCTGGGCCAGGAACACCTCGGGCACGGTGCGCCCCGCCGGCACCAGGACCGGCCGCCCCGAAGCGCCGAACCACCGGGAGGGGACCGGGGACAGCGGCGCGCCGCCCGGGTCGACGGCCTTGCCGCAGGCCGCCAGCAGCACGTCGCCCACCGTCTGCAGGGTGTCCGGGTCGCCCACCGGGTGGCCGAACTCCTGCTCGATCCAGACCTGCAGCTCCAGGCGCATGAGGCTGTCCATGCCCAGGTCCCGGGCCAGCTCGGCCGCGTCCGGGAAGCCGCCCCGGCCGAGCATGCGCTCCAGCTGGGCCAGCACCTGCTCCCGGGTGTGGCCGGGCACTTCGGCCAGGTCTCCCTCCAGGCGGACCCGGGGCGGGTCCGGCAGGGGGCGGGTGCCGCCCGTCTCCCAGAGGGTGTGCGGCACGTGCAGCGCCGGCGGGGCGTCCTCGTTGTAGTACGCCTCCAGCCGGCGGTTGAGCACTTCCCGCCCGGCCTGCCGGGGCAGGTCCTCCGGCTCGGCCAGCTCCACCGTCACCGGGCGCCGGGGCGAGAAGAAGATGAAGTTGGCCGCCAGGTCCCGCAGTTCCGCCAGCAGCACCTTGAGGAAGTCCGGATGGCCCTGGGCGCGGCTGAACCGGCTGCCCCACAGCCCGCGGGTGCGCACCAGCACCACCCGGGTCTCCGGGGCCAGGCGCAGGATGGTCTCCACCGCGCTGTTGCCGCCCAGCTCCTCCTGCCGGGAGGTCATCAGGTGGCCCCCGGGGTACAGCACCAGGTTGCCGCCCCGGTTCAGCAGTCCGGCGCAGTCCTGGATGGCCCGCTCCACCTCCTGGCGCCCCGACTCCCCGTACCGGGCCAGGTCGGGCATGGGCAGGGCCCCGAACTTGCGGGTGAGCCAGCCCAGGACCGGCATGGTGATGCGGTCCTTGTCCGCCAGGGAGGCCGGCGCGAACCGGCCGTACAGCTCGCTGATGACGATCACCGGGTCGATCAAGGCCGGGTGGTTGGGCAGGAACAGGATCCCTTTCCGGCCCCGGGCCGCCACCCTCTCGATCCCCCGGCTCCGGATGCGGTAGCGCAGGCGCACCAGCCCCCGCCCCAGCGCCATCAGCAGGCTGGCCGTCACGCCCATGCGGACCTCCTCAGAGTCCTCACAGGGAACTCGCCAGGGCGGCCGCAGTCCCGCCCTCGAGCCGCCCCAGCACGGTCCGGATCACCGGGCTCAGGGCCAGGGCGAACACCCCCACCACGGCGAAGCTGACGGTGGGCCGCCACAGGGCGTTGAGCAGGCTGGACAGGGGCCCGGACAGGAGGATGCCCCCGAACACCGCGAAATTGGCCGCCGCCAGCACCGCCCCCCGCCGGGCGGGATCCGGGCGCACCTGGATGAAGCTCTCCACCGGGATCATGAACAGCCCCCCGAACGCCCCCACCAGGGCCATGAGCAGGAAGAACCCCGGCAGCCGGACCGGTCCGGGCAGGAGCGGAGCGGCCGCCAGGGCCAGCATGGCCAGGCCCATGCCGGCGCCGGCCGGGGCCAGCACCCGGTGCCAGCGGACCCCCTTGGCCAGCCTGGCGCTGGACAGCCCGCCCACGCCGACGCCCAGCATCTGCACCACGATGAGCGCGCTGGTGAGGGTCTTGCCCAGGCCCAGTTGCCGGAGCCCCAGGGGATTGATGAGCAGGATCTGCAGGGAGCCGGTGAACCAGATGAACACCGACCCGCACACCGCGAAGGCCAGCCAGGAATCCCGGCGGATGGCCGCGAAGTTGCGCAGGGTGACCAGCGGCCCGGACCAGGGGAAGGGCGCGCGCGGATCGGCCGCCGGGCGCCGCGCCCCCGCCAGGCTCACCAGCAGCCCGGCCACGGCCACCAGGATCGCTCCCGCCCCGGTGGCCAGGCGGCCGTTCTCGATCCCCAGCCACCCGGTGCCGGGCCGGTCCTGGGCCACGCCCGCCAGGGCGATGCCCGCCAGGATGGCCACGGTGACCACCAGGCGCACGATCCCGTTGACCCGCGTGACCCGGTCCCGGGGGAACAGTTCGGGGATGGACCCGTTCAGCGCCGGGCTGAAGAAAGTGGCCTGGGTCCCCATGAGCCCCAGCATCACCAGGAGCAGGCTCCACCGCGACAGGCAGATGCCCACCGCGCCCACCATCATGGCGGCCAGTTCGGTGGCCTTGGCGCAGATGGCCACCCGGCCCTTGGAGAACCGGTCCGCCACCCAACCGGCCGGCGCCGCGAACACCAGGAAGGGGAAGGTGAACACCGACAAGGCCAGCCCCTGCATGCCGGTCCGGCCCGCGGACACGGCCATGACCAGGATCGCCTGCTTGTAGAAGTTGTCGTTGAAGACCCCCAGGAAGTAGGCCACCGCCATGGCGGTGAACGGCCTGCCTCTGCCCTTGAAGGGGGGACCTCCGCTCGCGAGGCTCGCTCCGGCCCCCCCTTCGACCCCCACGTGTTGGCCAGGCAGAGCCTGGCCAACACGTGCGCTTGCCGGCCGGCCTGCTTCCAACGGTTCTGCCAGGGGAACCTCCTGCCGGTCCCAGGGACCCGCAACCTAACGTCCACGAATTGGTCAGGGAGCGGCGGGAGCTACAGGTCGATCTCCCCGACGCCCAGTTCTTCGGCTGATTCCTCACTACCATCCTTGATGGCGGGCGAGACGTCAAGGTCGGATTCCAGGCCGAGCATTTCGCTGGAGGAGGCATAGATCTGGGCTACGGTCTGCTTGCGGGTCTCGAGGATCTGGATGAGATCCTGCACGCGCTTGATCTCGTTGTTGAGCTTCTGCCACTCCAACAGGATGGTGCGGTTCATCTGCTCCACTTCCAACCGGCAGTGTTCCCGGGCCTGGCGGTAGAAGTCCTGCTGGTCTTGGTTGAGATCCATGGGTGCTCCGGGGGGAAAGAAGGGAAGGTTGGACAGGGGGGTTGCAACTAGGATACCCCCACAGGTCAAGCCCGGGCCCCGGGGGCGCGGTCCGGCCTACCGGACTGCCCTCAGGGCCAGCCACGCCGCCAGGGCGACCAGGAGGCCGAGGAGCAGCAGCAGGCGGACCCGGCTGCGCCCCGGGCCGGGCGTCCTGGCGGCCACGGGCGCGGGCCGTGGGGCGGGCGGGGGCGTACCCAGGGAGCCGGTCTCGACCCCGGGCAGGGTGGGCGGGTCCTCGGTCATGGCGCCGGCCAGGACCCCCTGGGGGTGCGGGGCCGTGGCCTCCACCGATTCGGCCGGACGGGGATAGCGGGCGTCCAGGAGGGCTTCCAGATCCTCCCGGCTGCCTCTCAGGAGCGTGTTCACGTATTCCGCCAGGTCCGCCTCGCCCGGCTCGCGGCCGCTGCGGGCCAGCAGGTCCTTCAGGTCCCGCTCCAGCAGCCGGGCGGAGGTATAACGCTGGTCCACCTTCTTCTCCAGGACCCGGTCCAGGATCACGCCCATCTCCTTGGAAATGGATGGGTTGGTGGCCCGGACATCCATCACCCGGCCCAGCCGGACCTTCTCCAGGACGCCCAGTTCGGAATCCGCCTGGAAGCACCGCTCGCCGGTGAGCAGCTCGGCCAGGACCAGGCCGAGGGAGTAGAGATCGGACCGGCTGTCCACCGGCAGCCCCAGGGCCTGCTCCGGGCTCATGTAGAGCAGCTTGCCCTTGAGCGCCCCGCCCTGGGTCTGGGTGCTCTTGGTGGCGGCGTTGGCGATCCCGAAGTCCACCAGCTTCACCACCCCGTCAAAGGAGATCAGGATGTTCTGGGGGCTGATGTCCCGGTGCACCAGCCGCAGCTCCCGGTCGTCGATGCCCCGCTTGCGGTGGGCGTAGTCCAGGGCGCTGGCCACCTTCATGACCACGCTGGCGGCCAGGACTTCCGGCATGGGCAGCTTGGTTTCCCGCACCCGGCGCAGGAGGCTGCGCAGGTCCCGCCCGTCGACGAACTCCATGGCGATGTAGTAGGAGCCCTCGGCCTTCCCCAGGTCGAAGATCTGCACGATGTTGGGGTGGCTGAGCTGGGCCGCCAGCTTGGCCTCGTCGATGAACATCCGGACGAACTCGTCGTTGTCCGAGAGGTGGGGCAGGATGCGCTTGATGGCGACGATCTTCTCGAAGGCGTGCGGGCCCCGCTGGCGTGCCTTGAACAGCTCGGCCATGCCCCCCACCGCCACCTTCTCCAGCAGGTTGTAGTTGCCGAACTGCTCCAGGACGGGCTCCTCCTCGCGGTCGGCGGGGGCCGGTCCGGCGGGGGCCGACCCGGCGGGTTCGGACGCTGGGGGCTCCGGCGCGGCGGGGGCCGGCCCGGGGGCGGGAGGCTCCGGCGCGGCCAACTCCTGAGCGGAGAGCACCGGCTCCAGGTCCGCGGTCTGCACGCCGGAAGCCTCATCCGCCGGCGGTCCGGGCGGGGGAGGCGGGGCGGCCGGGGCGGGGGGCCGGGGGGGAGCGCCCTCCAGTTCGCTGAGAATGTCCCCGAACAGGTCCTCGGTGGTGAGCTTGCGCTGCGGCGGTCGGTACGGGCCTGGATGAGCCATGGAACCTCGGGGAATAGTGCCATTGTACCCCCCTCGCCAGGCGGTGGAACGGGGAGGATGGCGGCGCGTGCGGAAAGACCGCGTGGCGGTAGGCCGCACCGCGCCCTGCCGAATCAATGCTGGAAATGCCTACCGACTCAAGCTATCCTGCAGGACGGCCCAGTCCGCTGGGCGAATCCACGGCGAAAGGAGGTGTCCCAATGCCACTAGTGAAGATCAAGGAAGACGAGACCTTCGAGAACGCCCTGCGCCGGTTCAAGCGCAAGTGCGAAAAGTCCGGCATTCTCAGCGAGCTCAAGAAGCGCCAGCACTACGAGAAACCCAGCGCGAAGCGCAAGCGCAAGATGCTCGCTGCCAGGAAAAAGACCCTCAAGCGCCTGGCCCAGGAGCGGAGGTTGATGGGCTGATGCCCGTCCGATCGGATAAGCTGGAAAGGCCCGCCTGGCGGGCCTTTTCAATGTCCGGAACCCATGCCCCACCCCGTCCCCGCCCCGATCCCCGCCGCCGAGCTGGATGCCGTCGAGTTCCCCACCCTCACCGGGCTGGTGGCCCGCGGCGCGCGCACCCGCCTGGCCCGGGGGTCCCTGGAGCGGATGTCGCCCTGGGACGGGCTTCGGGGCCTGCGCCGGCTGCGCCAGATGGAGCTGGGCCCGCTCTGGGCCTCGGATCCTTCCGGGCTGGCCATCGTGCCCTTCGACGAGGCGCTGGAGCAGATCCTGGACCCCCGGGGCTGGCCCCTGCCCGAGCACTGGCGGCAGCTGCGGGAGGGCCTGCGGGCCACGGCCCGGCTTCTGCGCACCTGCGCCGGGCTGGCCTGGCCCGAGGGGGCGCCGGCCCCGGAAGGCACCGAGCTGGGCATCGACCGCCTGCAGGTGACCGCCGAGGTCCTGCCGGACCCCACGCCCCTGGCCGACCTGCTGGCCCGCAGCTTCACCGACGACGGCCAGCTGGACCCCATGAAGGTGCCCGGCCTGGCCGAGCTGTACCGGGCCCGCAGCCGCTGCTTCCAGGCGGTCCAGGCCCGGCTGCAGCGGCTGCTCAAGGACTTCCCCGAGGCCTTCCAGGAGTCCAACGTGGTGGAGCGCAACGGCCGCCAGTGCCTGCCGGTGCGAGTCGAGCGCCGGAGCCTGGTGCCCGGGCTGGTGCTGGACCGCTCCAGCAGCGGCGCCACCGTGTTCCTGGAGCCGTTCGAGGCGGTCGGGCTGAACAACGACCTGGTGGAGGCCGACCAGGAATACAACCAGGCCGTGTACGCCTTCCTGCGCGACCTGCTGGACCGCCTGCGCGCCAGGAGGTTCGACTTCGAACGCTGGCACCGGTTCCAGGCGGACGCCGACGAGACCCTGGCCCTGCTGCGCTGGGGCGCCCTGTGCGAGGGGATCCTGCCCGACCTGGGCCAGGACCGCCTGCACCTGCTGGAGGCCCGGCATCCCCTGTTGCTGCCCGGCGTGCGCGCCGCCCTGGAGCTGGAGTCCCTGGACCACGAGGCGGTGCCCCTGACCCTGGAACTGGACCGGGAGCGCCCGGGGGTGGTCATCTCCGGCTCCAACACCGGCGGCAAGACCGTCGTCCTCAAGACCGTCGGGCTGCTCACCGCCCTGGCCCGCTCCGGGTGCGCCATCCCCGCCCGGCCCGGGACCGAGGTGCCGGAGCTGGCCACCCTGCACGCCGACATCGGCGACCACCAGACCCTGGTGGGCAGCCTCTCCACCTTCTCCAGCCACATCCTGCACCTGAAGCGGATCCTGGCCCAGGCCAAGCGCGGCGGGCTGGTGCTGCTGGACGAGCTGGGCACCGGCACCGACCCCAAGGAGGGCGCGGCCCTGGGCATCGCCCTGCTCCAGGCCCTGTCCCGGCGCCAGTGCTGGGTGCTGTGCTCCACCCACCTGGGCGAGATCAGCCAGTGGGCCCTGCGCCACCCGAAATTCCAGAACGCCTCGGTGCAGTTCGACGAGGAGCGGCTCGCCCCCACCTACCGCCTGCTGGTGGGCATGCCCGGGCAGAGCCGGGCCATCACCATCGCCGCCAAGCTGGGGCTGCCGCCCTACATCCTGGAGCACGCGGAGAAGGTCCTGGGCCGCCGGGAGCAGGACTGGCGCGAGTTCCTGCGCCAGCTGGAAGCCGACCGGGTCAAGGTGCTGGAGCAGGCCGAGGAGCTGGCCCAGCGCGAGGCCGCGGCGGAAAAGGACCGGCAGATCCTGGCCCGGCGGGAGGAGGACCTGCGCGCCCGGCAGGAGAAGTTCCAGCGCGAGTCCCAGGAGAAGGTCCAGCGGGTGCTGGAATTCCTGGACCACGAGACGAAGCGGCTGGTGAAGGAACTGAAAGAGCGGCAGAAGGCGGCCATCGAGTCCAACCCCGACCGGGTGGGCACCGAGGCCCGGGAGCGGATCCGCACCATGGAGCATATCGCCAGAACTGAGCTGAATGCCGGGGCCCCCGCCCCCCGCCCGGCCCAGGACCTGCCGGACCTCAAGGAGGGCGGCTACGCCCGGCACCGGGGATTGGGCGTGGAGGGGCGCATCAGTTCCCTGAAGGGCGACCGGGTGGTGCTGCAGACCACCCAGGGGCGCACATTCGAGGCCCGGGCCGGGGAGCTGGAGCCCCTGTTCCGGGGCGACCTGGGTGCCCCCCCGCCGCCGGCCAAGGGCCGGGTGCGCCTGCACCTCCGGGGGGACCCGGTGCATGCGGAGATCAACCTCATCGGCCGCGCCTCGGACGACATCGACATGGAGGTGCACCGGTTCGTGGAGGCCTCCATCGCCGCCGGGCAGAAGTTCATCCGGGTGGTGCACGGCCACGGCACCGGCAGGCTCAAGGCGGCGGTGCGCGAAGCCCTGAAGGGGCACCCGGGCATCGCCAAGGTGGAGGACGCGCCCCAGAACCAGGGCGGGGCGGGGGCGACGGTGATCACGCTGCGGTAAGGTCGGACTCCGGCGGGGATTGCCTCGGCGTGAATCATGTTGCAAGTTTTCCTCAGGTTGGTTTGAGGACTATTGCAAGATGTCAAAGGCTAAATCGATTATTCATTCAAAAAACATACTTACTGCAAATCCTTTTGGATTGAAGGGGAAGCTGCCGCCGCGGAAATGGAACGCGTGCGCGGCGAGGTAATGGCTTATTTGCGTGCGGTCAGCGGCCTGCATTCTCGGATATTTCAAGCCGATTCAAGATTGACCGCGACAAGGACGGCACGCCCATGGCGGTCAAGGCCATCACCAACCCCTCCGGCGTGGCGAGGACTCTCACCTTCCAGGAGGGCATCGGTCAGCCCACCCAGACCCAACCCACTCAGCCGGCCACCTACCGGGCGACGGCGGTCATCACCGACCCCCGATGACCAGGGCCCGACCTTCTATGGGACCCTGAGGATCGCATCCTGATTTTTAAATCATTTATTAACTTCTGAAACTTCCCATCTCCCCCGGCGCATCCCTGTTCCGACCGGCGGCATGCCCTTGGCCCCACCGGCGGAAAGGACGGCCGCCATGGAAAACCCCAAGCAACCTGAAGAAGACAAGTCTCATCCCGACCGGTGGGTGGAATGGATCGGGCTGTCCGGGGCCTGCCCCTTCGCCTGGGAATTCGGGCCCTGGTGGATCGAGGACCTGGACCGGGACTTGCCGGATCTGGAACAGTCTTTATAATTTATTAATTTACTCGAGGAGGTCATCCCATGCGCACAAGGCTCCTCCCCTCCGCCCTCCTTCTGGCCCTTTGCGTGGCCCTTCCCGCCCTGGCCGGGACCGGCCTGCGCGGCAGCTGCTGCAACGGCGGCTGCTGCGGCGGCAGCTGCGACGGCACCTGCGACGGCAGCGGCAAGCAGACCCCGCCGTCCAATCCGCCCCAGCAGTCGGGGGACAACGGCCAGAAGCAGTGAGCGCGCAGTAGAACTCCGGGCTCCTTGGGGCCATAGTGGTGCCGAATCCGCCTTTGGAACCCACCCCCCAAGGAGTTCGCCATGTCTCCTTCCCTGCCGGCCCGATTCGTCTGGACCGCCGGGCGCGCGGCGGTCGCCGCCGCCCTGCCCTGCCTGCTGGGGGCCCAGGTCCCCGGTGAGACCGTCACCACCCTCAAGGACCAGCGCGAGCTGGCGGTGACCGTCTACAACACCAACCTGGCCCTGGTGCGCGATCTGCGGGAGGTGAAGCTGCCCGCGGGCGACCTGGAGCTGGCGTTCCAGGAGGTCTCCGCCCAGATCCGCCCGGAGACGGCGCTCCTGCGCAACCTCTCCGAGCCGAAGAACTTCTGGGTCTACGAGCAGAACTTCGACTTCGACCTCCTCACGCCCCAGAAGCTGCTGGACAAATACGTGGGCGCCAAGGTCACGGTGGTGATCCCGCCGGCCAAGAACGACCCCACGGCCAGGGAGCGCCGGGAGGAGGCCGAGGTGCTCTCCACCAACAATGGCGTGGTGCTCAAGTTCCCGGACCGGATCGAGACCGCTCCGCCCGGCCGCATCGTCTTCCCCGGCGTGCCCGCCAACCTCCGGGCCCGGCCCACCCTGGTGCTCGAGCTCCATTCCGGCGCCGAGCGGGTCCAGAAAGTCGAATTGACCTACCTCACCGGCGGGCTGTCCTGGCAGGCCGACTACGTGGCCAACCTCTCCCCCGACGAGAAGGCCCTGGACCTGGCGGGCTGGGTCACCCTCACCAACCAGAGCGGCGCCGCCTATCCCCGCGCTACCCTGCAGCTGGTGGCCGGGGACGTGCACCGGGTCGAGCCCGCGATGCGGATGATGAAGGCCGTGCCCAACGCCCCCATGGGCATGGCCATGGCGCCCCAGATGCGGGAGGAGGGCCTGTTCGAATACCACCTCTACTCCCTGGACCGGCCCACCACCCTCAAGGACAACCAGACCAAGCAGGTGTCCCTGCTCAGCGGCAAGACCGTGCCGGTGCGCAAGGACTACCTGCTCAAGGGCGAGAGCCGCTGGTACCAGGACCGCTTCGCCGACCTGGGCGACAAGCTCAAGGTGGGCGTGTACCTGGAGTTCGAGAACAAGGCCGGGTCCGGGCTGGGGCTGCCCCTGCCCAAGGGGGTGGTGCGGGTCTACCAGCGGGACAGCGGCGGCCGGGCCCAGTTCGTGGGCGAGGATTCCATCGACCACACCCCGGTCAACGAGAAGGTCCGGCTCAAGCTGGGCGACGCCTTCGACGTCACCGCGAGGCGCCGCCAGACCGACTTCAAGAGCCTCGGGAAGCAGGGGCAGTACCAGAACGTGTACGAGACCGCCTTCCAGTTGGACCTGCAGAACGCCAAGAAGGAGCCGGTCACGGTCACGGTCCTGGAGCCCCTGGTGGGGGACTGGGAGATCTTCCAGAACAGCCAGCCGTTCACCAAGGAGACCTCCACCCTGGCCAAATTCCTGGTGCCGGTGCAGGCGGAAGGCAAGGCGACCCTCACCTACCGGGCCCGGGTTCGTTGGTGAACAAGGTAACGGCCGGTACTCCGTTCAAGAATGCCTTTCGTGAAAATTATAACGATTGTTAAGATTGCATCGACTGGGCTAACAAGCGCCGCCCGCTCGCTTGTGATTTTGATCAACGCAACTTGGGCCGGAACGGGAATACAGTGGTCCCGTGGTCGCTTTGGGGCGTGACCGGATCCACAGCCGGTGAAAACCCCGAGCAGGACCGCAAGGGAGATGGACTCACCGAGTCCCGGGGGAAGCTCTGGCCTTGAATGCGGCCGGAGGGTTCCCGGAGAGACGGAAGGGGGCCGACTCCAGAGGCTGTGCGCGTATTCGATAATTTTATATCGATTAATTTTTCACGATATACCCCCCCGCCTGACCGCATGGAGAGCGCCATGGACAACCCCGCAAGCCAGTTCCTCCAGACCCTGACCGCCCGGGCCAACGCGGCCCTGGCCGAGAGCGGCGCGGCGGACAAGATCCAGATCCAGATCGGCTCGGCCACCTGCGAGCACGCCGCCGGCTCCCTGGAGACCATGGACGAGTTCCGCAAGCACATCCAGTCCTCCGGGCGCAACGACATCGTGCTGCATCAGACCGGCTGCACCGGGCGGTGCAGCAAGGAGCCCATCGTGGGGGTCACCCTGCCCGGGAAGATGCCGGTGAAGTACGAGCGGGTCACCCGGGAGCTGGCCCACAAGATCTTCGCCAGCCACGTGCAGAGGGGGGAGCCCCTGCCCGAGCACGCCCTGGACGGCTCCCTGGACCACCCGGCCGCCCTGGAGTTCCTGTTCTGCGAAGGGCTGCGCTGCACGGAGCTGCGCGGCATGCGGGAGAAGTTCGAGTACAAGCTCAGGGCCGCCGGGATCGGGCCGGAGACCGTGAAGACCGGCAGCGTGAAGTGCTTCGGGGCCTGCAGCGAGGAGACCCGGGGGCAGTGCGCCCACGTGCTGGCGCGCCCGGCCAAGGTGATCTACCGGCTCGCCAATGAGCAGGACCTGGACGAGATCATCGCCGGCCACGTGCAGGGCGGCCAGGTGGTGGACCGGCTGGTGCGCAAGGAAAAGCCCGTCACCAAGGACTTCCTGGACCTGTACGGGGACGTGCACTTCTTCAACCACCAGAGCCGCATCGCCATGCGCAAGTGCGGCATCGTCGACCCCGAGAGCCTGGACGAGTACGTGCACCTGGGGGGCTTCAAGGCCCTGGCCAAGGTGCTGGGCAGGAACGATCCCGAGTGGGCCATCAACGAAGTGCTCAAGGCCCGGCTGCGGGGCCGCGGCGGCGGCGGCTTCCCCACCGGGAAGAAGTGGCAGCTCACCCGGGACCAGCCGGAGACCACCCGCTACCTCATCTGCAACGGCGACGAGGGCGACCCGGGGGCGTTCATGGACCGGGGCATGCTGGAGAGCGACCCGTTCAGCGTGGTGGAGGGCATGATCATCGCCGCCTTCGCCATCGGCTGCGGCCGCGGCTTCTTCTACATCCGCGCCGAGTACCCCCTGGCCATCAAGCGGATCCAGAACGCCCTGGACCGGTGCCGCGCGGCCGGTCTCCTGGGCGGGGACGTCATGGGCACCGGGTGGTCGTTCGACCTGGAGATCCGGCTGGGCGCCGGCGCCTTCGTGTGCGGCGAGGAGACCGCCCTGATCCGCTCCATCGAGGGCGAGCGGGGCCAGCCCAAGGTCCGCCCGCCCTACCCGTCGGTGCGCGGCCTGTGGGGCAAGCCTACCTGCATCAACAACGTGGAGACCTTCGCCAACATCACCGCGATCGTCAACTTCGGCGGCGACTGGTTCGCCCAGGTGGGCACCTCCGACAGCGGCGGCACCAAGGTGTTCGCCCTGGCCGGGAAGGTCAAGCACACCGGGCTGGTGGAGGTGCCCCTGGGCACCCCCCTGCGCAAGGTGGTGTTCGACATCGGCGGCGGCGTGCTGGGCGACCGGGCCCTGAAGGCGATCCAGACCGGGGGCCCCGCCGGCGGGTTCATCCCGGCCCAGGACGCGGACATGGAGGTGGACTTCGCCCCCCTGGCCCGGGCCGGCTCCATCATGGGCTCGGGCGGCATGATCGTCCTGAGCGAGGACGACTGCATGGTGGACCTGGCCAAGTTCTACCTGTCGTTCACCCAGGAGGAGTCCTGCGGCAAGTGCACCCCCTGCCGGGAGGGCACCACGAGGATGCTGGAGATCCTGGAGAAGATCACCTCCGGCAAGGCCGAGCTGGCCGACCTGGACAAGCTGGAGCGCCTGGCCCGGCTGTGCCAGCAGACCGCCCTGTGCGGCCTGGGCCGGGCCGCGCCCAACCCGGTGCTGAGCTCGATCAAGAACTTCAAGGACGAGTACCTCGAGCACATCGTGCACAAGAGCTGCCGGTCCAAGAAGTGCGTGTCCCTCATCCGCTACGAGATCAACCCCGAAGCCTGCATCGGCTGCACGGTCTGCGCCCGCAACTGCCCGGTGGAGTGCATCACCGGCACCCGCAAGGAAGCCCACGTGGTGGACCAGGAGCGCTGCGTCAAGTGCGGCCAGTGCTTCCAGGTGTGCCGCTTCGGCGCGGTCGAACGAGTCTGACATGACTGCGGGGGACCGCGCGCTCGCGATGCTCGCTCTCCGTCCCCCACACCCCGCTCCCTGCCCGTGCGGAGCCCGGGCATGGAGCCCAGCCCCGACAAAGGAACCCAAACCATGACAGATCCCATGATCAACATCGTCATCGACGACGAGCCCGTCCAGGTCCCGGCCGGCACCACCCTGCTCAAGGCCGCGGAACGGCTGGGCATCCACATCCCCCGCCTGTGCTACCACCCCCACCTCAGCCTGGAAGGCGCCTGCCGGGTCTGCGTGGTGCAGGTGGAGGGCTTCAACCACTTCCTCACCGCCTGCAGCCAGGAGGTCTGGGAGGGGATGAAGGTCCAGACCAACTCCCCCCAGATCCGCCTGGCCCGGCGCGACATCGTCGAACTGCTGCTGGACAACCACCCCAAGGACTGCCAGACCTGCGACCGGGACGGCATCTGCGAACTGCAGAAGCTGGCCTACCGCCTGGGCGTGCGCGAGCGGCTGTTCGAGGGCAGGCGCAAGCAGTTCCCCCCCGACGACTCCAGCGCCTCGGTGGTGCGCACCCCCGAGAAGTGCATCCTGTGCGGCCGCTGCGTGCGGGTGTGCGAGGAGGTCCAGGGAGTGCACAACCTGAGCCAGCACGGACGCGGCTTCGACACCGTGGTGGGCCCGGCCGACCTCTCGAAGATGGACGACTCCGCCTGCATCATGTGCGGGCAGTGCATCAACGTCTGCCCCACCGCCGCCTTCCTGGAGAAGGACCACACCGAGCGGGTCTGGGAGGCCCTGTCCCTGCCCAAGGGGGTCAAGCACGTGGTGGTCCAGCCGGCGCCCTCCATCCGAGCCGCCATCGGCGAGTGCTTCGGCATGCCCATCGGCACCCCGGTCACCGGCAAGCTGGTCACCGCCCTGCGCCGCATGGGCTTCGACGCTGTGTTCGACACCAACTTCGGCGCCGACCTGACCATCATCGAGGAGGCCAACGAGTTCCTGCGCCGCCTGCAGGGCGAGGGCCCCCTGCCCCTGCTCACCTCCTGCTCCCCGGGCTGGGTGAACTTCCTGGAGAAGTTCTACCCGGAGATGATCCCCCACACCTCCTCCTGCAAATCCCCCATGAGCATGCTCTCCACCTTGGCGAAGACCTACTATGCGGAGGAGAAGGGGCTCAAGCCCGAGGACATCTACATGGTGGCGATCATGCCCTGCGTGGCCAAGAAGTTCGAGGCATCCCGCCCCGAGCACGCCATGGAGAACGGCACCCCCTACACCGACGCCGTGCTCACCACCCGCGAGCTGGCCTGGATGATCAAGTCCTACGGCATCGACTTCGTCAACCTGCCCGACGGCGAATTCGACCGCCCCTTGGGCATCTCCTCCGGCGCCGCGGACATCTTCGGGGCCACCGGCGGGGTGATGGAGGCCGCCCTGCGCACCGCCGCGGTCAAGCTCACCGGCCAGGAGCTGGGGCCTCTGGAGTCCGAGCACGTGCGCGGCGTCACCGGGCTCAAGGAGGCCACCGTCAACGTGGGCGGCACCGAGGTCCATATCGCCGTCTCCAACGGCCTCACCAACGCCAAGACCATCCTGGACAAGGTCAAGGCCGGCGGCACGCCGTACCACCTGATCGAGATCATGGCCTGCCCCGGCGGGTGCGTGGCCGGCGGCGGCCAGCCCTACCCGCCCACCGACATGGACGTGCTGGACCCGAGCCTGCCGAAGCTGCGCGCCCAGGCCCTGTACAGGATCGACACCGACAAGCAGCTGCGGCGCTCCCACGAGAACCCGGCCATCGAGCACCTCTACCAGGACTTCCTCGGCGAGCCCAACGGCGAGAAGGCCCACCACCTGCTGCACACCCACTACCAAGCCCGACTGCCCAGGGGGATCCGGTGAACACCACCATGACGACCGACAACTGGACCGACATCAAGGAGGCCTGCGAGCAGGTCCTGCCCAAGGACGTGGTGGCCTACATCGACCGCCACCGCGGCTCCGTCCACGCCGAAAGCAACCTTATCGCCATCCTGCACATGGTGCAGGCCGCCAACGGCTACCTGTCCAGGGAGGCCATGCACGCCGTGGCCCAGCTGGCCCAGATCCCCCTGGCCAAGGTCACCGGGGTGGCCACCTTCTACCACTATTTCCGCCTGCACCCCCGGGGCAAGCACATGATCAACGTGTGCCTGGGCACCGCCTGCTACGTGAAGGGCGCCGACAAAGTGGCCGAGCGCCTCATGAACGACCTGGGCATCGGCTTCGGCGAGACCACCAAGGATGGCCTGTTCTCCCTGGAGTCCGCGCGCTGCGTGGGCTGCTGCGGCCTGGCCCCGGTGGTGATGATCGACGACCAGGTCCACGGCCCCGTGGCCCCGGGCGACATCGCCACCATCCTGGACAAGTACACGAAGAAGGAGAAGGGACCCAAAGCTCCGGCGCTGGTCTGACCCCGGACCCAGGCCGGCCCGCCGTGCCGGGCGCGTTCAGGGACGCGCCTGCGCGGCAACTTTGATGCACGAAAAAAAAGTGAATGACAAGGATCGCGGGGCGTGTATATTGGCCTGGATGATGGGGCCTGCAATGCCAACCGCCAAAAAGAACCTGCCTGCCCGACGCCCTCAGAAGCGGCAGGGCCGGGCCGTGGAACTGGTCCAGGTGACGGTTCCGAAGCCGATGCCCAAGGGCGTGTGCATCGTCTATGATCCGGGCGCCCAGGCCCTGGTCTATCGAACCACCAGTCTGAAGTCCGTCCGGGAACTGATGGCTGCAATCCGGGCGGGTGTCACCCGGTGAATGCAGCGAGAATCCGCTTCAGACTTGATTTCCACCAGGACGTTGTCGGTACCGACATCCCGGAAATAGTCCATCGGTTCCCGTCCGGCTACAAAGGTTTCCTGGACGCGATCGCCCGGATCAAGGCGCGCCGGGACGAGGCGAAACCCAAGAAAGGGAGGCTCCTTGGTGCGTTTTCCGCCTCGTTCAAGACCGGCCCGAAGGACACGCGCTGTTCCGGAAGAGTCGTCTACACCATCCGGGCGCCGTACATCCTGATCTTTGCCGCCCACCGGGATCATGATGAGGCTTATCGCAGGGCGAAGGCCCGTTACCCCAGGTAGGAGGTGACCAGGCCTGTCCGCCGTGCCGGGCGCGTTCAAACGCGTGCCAGGGCACGGTTAAGTGTTGTACGAAATGCTTGTCTATTTTTATTAAATAATAATATTAGATTCAGATTCAAGCTTCTTGCTTCCAGGAGGCCCTTTCATGTTGAATGCAAAGATCAAGATCCTCGGCGTGGCCCTGGTATCTGCCTTGGGGGTTGCAGCGTACGCGCAAAGCGGCCTGGACCCCATCGTCGCCGCCTACTGGGCCGGGAAGGGCGTCGTGGCTCTCCTGAGCCTGACGGCCGATTTCGTGGTGCTTGTGGTCGAGAAAGGGCATGCGGTATACAAGAAAGCGCAAAAGTCCGACTATCCCGAACTGAAGCCAGGCATCAACTGTTTCGGCATGAACAACAGTTCAAACAGCGAATGGACCTTGAAAGTCCCCAAAGGGGATGATCCCAAAGAAAAGACCAATCCGGACCTGGACCTCCGGCGCCCTGATCGACTTCAACCCCAAGAAGACTTTTGAAGCCGCCTCCGGGCAGGCCATCAAGAGAGCGGAAAACAGGTTCAAGGTCAAAAAGGATGGCAAAGAGCAGGACACCATGATGTATCAATACAGTATTGTCAGCGACCAGGTGACGAAGTAGCGGAAGCGGCCAGGCTCACGGTGGGCTGGTGGCGCGCGCCGGCCCGGCTCAGGCCTGGACCGTTCCCGATCCCACCCGCAGCATTCCCTGCAGCCGCACCAGGATCGCCGCCGCCTCGTCCCGCAGCGCCGCCACGAACGCCTCCGCCAGCGCGGTGGGCGACCGCCGCTCCGGCCGCACCACGCTCACTCGGAACGGGATCGCCACCGCGAACGGGCGCAGGACCAGGCCGTCGCCGCTGAAGGCCAGGGCGGTGAGGGGGTTCACCAGGGCGATGCCGAGGCCCTCCCGCACCATGGCGCACACGGACACGGCGCTGTGGGTCTCCACCGCCATCACCCGGTCCACGCCGTGATGGCGGAACACTTCGTCGAACTGGATGCGGTACGGGTCGGCGGCGGCCAGGCTCACGAACCGCTCGCCAGTGAAATCCGCCGGCTGCAGCACGGCCTTGGCCAGCAGCCGGTGGCCTTCGGGCAGCACGCACACCTCGTCGGCGGTCAGCAGGGGCTCCAGGCGGGTGCCCGGGGGCGGGTCGTTGTGCTCGGTGAGGCCCAGGTCGTAGTGCTGCTCCGCCAGCTGCTCTTCCAGCAGAGGGGAGTCCTGGGGGGTGATGGCCACCCCCACCTCCGGGTGCGCGGCCCGGAACCGCCGGCACACCGCCGGCAGGGGCGTATGGGCGAAGGAAGGCATGCACAGGATGGCCAGCCGGCCCTGGCCGCTGGCGCCCAGCTGGGCCGCCCGGGCCAGGATCCGGTCCAGGCCCAGGTAGGAGCGCTGGACCTCCTCCATGAGCTCCAGGGCCCTCGCGGTGGGCTGGAGCCGGCCCCGGACCCGGTCGAACAGGGCGAACCCCAGCAGCCGCTCGAACTCGGCCAGCTCCCGGCTCACGGTGGGCTGGGAGGTGCACAGCAGGGCCGCGGCGGAGGTGACCCCGCGGGTGGTCATGACCGCCCGGAACACTTCGAGGTGGCGATGGGTGACGGGCATATCAGGAATGGATGGATGGACGAAGAAATACTATTTTCCTGGATCATCTTATGAAGGCATGCTGAACGCAAGCCATAAATGGCTTTTGGGAGCCCATGCAGCAGCCCCTGGACACCTCTCGTCTCGCCCGTTTGGCCGGGCGGCATGGCACTCCCCTCTGGGTCTACGACGCCGCCGTCCTGCGCGAGCGCATCGCCCAGCTGCAGGCTTTCGATGTCGTCCGCTACGCCCAGAAGGCCTGCTCCAACCTGCACATCCTGCGCCTGGTGAAGGACCAGGGGGTGCTGGTGGACGCGGTGTCCGAGGGGGAACTGGAGCGGGCCCTGGCCGCGGGCTTCTCCACGGCGGGCGACCCGCCCGGGGTGGTGCTCACCGCCGACATCCTGGACGCCTCCGCCCTGGCCCGGGCGATGGAGCTGGACGTGGAGGTCAACGCCGGGTCCATCGACATGCTCGACCAGGTGGGCCGCGCCCACCCCGGGCACCGGGTGTGGATCCGGGTCAACCCGGGCTTCGGCCACGGCCACAGCCAGAAGACCAACACCGGCGGGGAGGCCAGCAAGCACGGCGTGTGGCACGCCGACCTGCCCGCGGCCCTGGAGGTGGTGCGCCGCCACCGCCTGCGCCTGATCGGGATCCACATGCACATCGGCTCCGGGGCGGACTACGGCCACCTGGAGCGGGTGTGCGGGGCCATGGTGCGCACGGTGCAGGAACTGGACCACGACATCCAGGCGGTCTCGGCCGGGGGCGGGCTGTCCATCCCGTACCGGCCCCAGGAGCCGCGGGTGGACACCGCCCACTACTTCTCCATCTGGAACGCCGCCCGCGAGCGCATGGCCCAGGCGCTGGGCCATCCCCTGCGGCTGGAGCTCGAGCCAGGGCGGTTCCTGGTGGCCGAGGCCGGCATCCTGCTGGCCCAGGTGCGGGCGGTGAAGGACATGGGCGCCAACCACTTCGTCCTGGTGGACGCCGGCTTCAACGACCTCATGCGCCCGGCGCTGTACGGCAGCTACCACGCCATCAGCCTGTTCCGCCCCGACGGCGCCGCTGCCGAGGGCGATCTCCGCCCCACGGTGGTGGCCGGGCCCCTGTGCGAGTCGGGGGACATCTTCACCCAGCACGACGGCGGGCTGGTGGCCCCGCGTCCCCTGCCCCCGGCCCGGGTGGGCGACTTCCTGGTGTTCCACGACGCGGGCGCCTACGGGGCGTCCATGTCCTCAAACTACAACAGCCGGCCCCTGCTGCCGGAAGTGCTCCTGGACGGCTCCGGCGACCGGCTGATCCGCCGCCGCCAGACCATCCGGGAGCTGCTGGACCTGGAGACCCTGCCATGACCGTACCCTACGACGAGGCCCTGGCGCTGCACCGCAGCATGCTCACCGTGGACACCCACTGCGACACCCCGGGGTCCCTGGCCTGGAAGGGCTACCGCATCGACCGCCGGCACGAGCCCGGGACCCTGCTGGGCGGGGACCTGGACCTGCCGCGCATGCGCGCCGGGGGCCTGGCCGCGGTCTTCTTCGCCGTGTTCGTGCCCCAAGGGGCGTGCGACGCCGAAGGGTTCGCCCAGGCCCGGGCCGCGGCCCTGGCCACCCTGGACCGCCTGGACCGCATGTTCCAGTCCCATCCCTACGACTGCGAGCTGGCCCTCACCCCCCGGGACGCCGCGCGCATCCACGGCACCGGGCGCCGGGCCATCTTCCTGGGCATGGAGAACGGCCACCCCCTGGGCCAGGACCTGGATCTGCTGGACGAATACTACGGGCGCGGGATCCGCTACCTCACCCTGTGCCACGCCGCCGACAACGCGCTGTGCGCCTCCAGCACCTCCTGCCCGGCCTGGGGCGATGGGCCCATGGCCCGCCGGGCGGCGCCCGACGGCGGGCTCACCGTCTTCGGCGAGCGGGTGGTGGAACGCATGAACCGGCTGGGCATGATGGTGGACGTGTCCCACCTGTCCGAGGGCACCGTGGACGACGTGCTGGCCCAGAGCCGCACCCCGGTGCTGGCGTCCCATTCGGGCGCCCGGGCCCTGGGCGACCATCCCCGCAACCTCACCGACCGCCAGCTCAGGGCCATCGCCGCCGGAGGCGGGGTGACCCAGGTGCTGTTCGTGCCGGACTTCATCAAGCCCCGGCCCGAGGACCCCGAAGGCGACAAGGCCCACCGAACCCTGCGCAAGCGGGTCAAGGCCCACTACCGGGAACACCCCATCGGCGACGACCCGGCCCAGGACGCCGCCTTCGAGGCCGAGCACCAGGACCTCTGCAAGCGCTGGCCGCCCCTGCGGGTGCGGGTCAAGGACGTGGCCGACCACATCGACCACGTGGTGAACGTGGCCGGCATCGAACACGTGGGCATCGGCAGCGACTTCGACGGCGGGGCCCGGGTGGAGGACTGCCGGGACGCGTCGGAGCTGCCGGCGCTGACGGTGGAGCTGATGAGGCGGGGGTACTCGGAGGAGGACCTGCGGAAGATCTGGGGCGGGAACCTGATGCGGGTGTTCGGGGAGGCGATCGCCCGGGCGGAACGGCGATGAGGGTTCGAGCCGGGGCCTTGCTCGATCGAGATTTCGCGGGGCCCACTGCCTGATGCCCGCTCATGCCGTGATCGCCTGGATCATGCCCTGGCCCAGACTCCGATACCGGCACCCACGCCTCGCATCCTTCTTTCGTGGCTTCCTCAGGGCGAAGACCTGCGCGCTTCCCATCGAGGCCCCAGGCGGCGACGGTAAGATGTCCTCATGTCCCGCCCCCCCGGCTGGTCCCGTTTTCTCGCCCGCCTGCGCCGGCTCCCCCTGCGCCTGCGCAAGGTGCTGCGCGGCGGCACCGAGGGGCTGCACCCCAGCCGGATCAAGGGCTCCGGGCTCACCATGGTGGAGAACCGGCCGTACGTCCCCGGGGACGATCCCCGGGCCATCAACTGGCCCCTCACCGCCCGCACCGGGGAGCCCATCGTCAAGCGCTTCGAGTCCAGCCGGGAGCTGATCCTGTGGCTGGTGGTGGACCCGTCGCCGTCCATGTTCCTGGGCGACCCGGTGAGCCCCATCCGCTGGGCCCTGGAGATCTGCGCGGCGGCCCAGGCCACGGTGAACGCCGGCAAGGACCGGCTGGGGCTGGTGGTGCCCGGGGACGAGCGCACCCCGGCCCTGCGCCTGGCGCCCCGGCGTGGGCGCGCGCCGGGGCTGCGCCTGCTGGAGCTGCTGGCGGACCGGGGCCCGGCCATCCCCACCCCGGCCTCCTGGCAGCAGGCCCTGGGCCACTGGGGCGACCGGGGCCGCGGGCACCGCCTGTGGATCCTCAGCAACGGCGCCGGACTGCGCGGGCTGGCCACCCTGATCAAGCCCATCGCCGCCCGGCACCACGTGGTCTGGTTCCGCCCCGAGCAGCCCCATCTGCGCCACCTGCCCAACTGGCCGGACCCGGGCTTCCCCGCCGCGGTGGAGAAGACGGTCTGGAACATCCTGGACGATCCCGTGGTCCGCCTGGGGGCGTGGCTGAAGGGGGCCGGAGCGTGAGCGGCGCGGTGTGGCAGGCGCCTCCCGAGCTGGCCCTGGGCCGGCTGGAGATCCTGGAACTGCGCCAGGAGGACCCGGCCCAGCCGCCCCTGCCCCGGCCCGGGGAGGACAAGCTTGGCCCGCTGGCGGTGCGCGCGGTGGAGCCCCTCCCGGACGGGCGCGGCTGGCGCCTGACGGTGCAGCCCCTGGCGCCGGGAACGTACCTGGTGCCGCCCCAGGACCTGGGCGACGGCCGGTCCGCCCCCGCCCTGCGCGTCACCGTGCCCCGCACGGTGCCGTACGGCGCCGCCTGGATGGGGGTGGGCGGGGGCGGCCAGGACCGGCTGCCCCCGGTGCCCTTCCCCTGGCCCTGGGCCCTGGTCCTGCTGCTGCCCCTGGCGCTCCTGGGCTGGATCCTGGTCCGGCGCTGGCGCAAGGGGGCCCCGGGCCGGCGCCGGCACGCGGCCCGGCGCGCCTTCGCCCACCACTGGCCGCCCCTGGACGGTGGACGTGGAACCCTGGACGCCGCCCACGCCGCCGGGCGTTCCCTGCTGGCCGCCCACTTCGGCCCCGAGGCCCTGAGCTGGGACGCCCGGACCTGCCGGACCCGGGGCCTGGCGCCCTGGGCGGTCTGGGTCGGGCTGATGGACGCGGCGCGGTTCGGCGCGGCCGGCTCCGCCGAATGGCCCCCGCTGACGAACCTCCTGTCCTCCCTGGAGGGCAAGTGAGCTTCGACTTCCGCTACCCCTGGCTGCTGCTGCTCCTGGTCCCGGGGCTGTGGGCGGCGGTGCGCACCAGCTACCGCTGGGGCATCCCCAACCCCCGCCCGGCCGGGAGGGCGGCGCGCTTCGCGGCGCGGCTCCTGCCGGCCCTGCTGGCGGCGCTGCTGGTGCTGGCTGCCGCCGGGCCGGAACGGCGGCACGTGGTGCGGGGCGTGGCGCCGGGGGTGGACTTCGCCGTGCTGCTGGACGGCTCCAGTTCCATGACCGCCCTGGACGACGGCAAGGAGAGCCGCTGGGACGCGGCCCGGCGCCTGATCCGGCGGTTCATCGCCGAGCGCCCCCATGACCGCTTCGCCCTGATCGTGTTCAGCGCCCACCCGGTCACCCTCAGCCCGCTCACCGCCGACCACGCGCGGCTGTGGAACATCCTGGGCAAGCTGCGCATCGAGAGCCCGGACGACGGCACCGCCATCGGCAGCGCCCTGATGACCGCGGTGCGCCGGCTCCAGGACAGCCCGGCCCGCTCCCGGGTGATCCTGCTGCTCACCGACGGCGCCAACAACCGGGGCCGGGTGCAGCCCCTGGAGGCGGCGGCGGAGGCCCGGGACCGGGGCATCCGGGTCTACACGGTGGCCCTGGGGGGGGAAGGGGAGAGCCTGTATCCCCTGCCCGGCGGCGGCTACGCCCGGCTGCGGGTGGACACCGACCCCGGGACCCTGAAGCAGATCGCCGCGCTCACCGGCGGGGAGGAGTTCCCCGCCGACGACCCGGCCGGGCTGGCCCGGGGCATGGCCGCGGTGGACCGGCTGGAGCGTTCGGCCCTGCCGGTGGATCCTCCCACCGAGGGGGAGCCCCTGGCGGCATGGCTGCTGCTGGCGGCCGGGGTCCTGGCCCTGCCCCTGGCCCTGGACCTTGGGCGCAAGCGCGGACGGCGGCCTCCCGCGTGGCTGCGGACGGGGGCCCCATGATGCCCGCCTTCACCCACCCGTTCCTGCTGTGGCCCGCCGGCGTGCTGGCGATCCTGGCCCTGGCCCTGGGCGTGGCGGCCCGCCTGCGGCCCGGGCTGGGGGTGCGGGTGGTGGGCCAGCACCCCCTGGCCCAGGGACTGGGCTTGGCCCTGGTGCTGGCGGGCGCCGGGCTGGGGCTGGCGGAGCCCCGCTGGGGCCAGGTGGAGGTGCCGCGCCTGACCGTGCTGGTGGCCCTGGACGCCACCCGCTCCATGGCCGTGCCCGACTGCGCCGGGGCCACCCGTTGGCAGGCGGCCTGCGCCGTCCTGGACCGCCTCTGGTCCCGGCCCGCGCCCGGAGTGCGCTACAGCCTGGACCTGGTCACCGGGGATGCCGTTCCGCTGCTGCCCCCCGGAGACGACCTGCCCCTGCTGCGGGACCTGCTCAAGGCCGTCCAGCCGGGCGAGATCGGCTCCCCGGGCACCGCCCTGGGCCTGGCCCTGGCCCAGGCCGGGACCCGGGCCGGCCCGGGGGAGCCCGCGGCGATGCTGGTGCTGAGCGACGGGGAGGAGACCGTGGAGCCCCGGGCGGCGGCCCTGGACCGGGCCGCGTCCTTCCTGGGCAAGGCCGGGATCCCGGTGTACGCCCTGCCCCTGGGCCAGCCCGTGTCCCAGCCGGTGCCGGCAACCGGTTCCCCGGGAGCGCCGGAGGCCTTCCTGAGCAGCCAGGCCCAGCCGGATTTCCTCAAGGCGCTGGCGGAGCGGACCGGGGGCCGCCTGGTGCGTCCCGACGAGGACCTCGGCGCCCTGTTCCAGCGCCTGGCCCAGGGCCGGGAGCCCCTGCCCCTGGCGCGCTCCCTGGTCCCCGGGCACCCGGAGTGGGGCGCCTGGCCGGCCCTGGCCGGGCTGGGCCTGTGGCTGCTGGCGGCGGGCCGCCCCATGCGCCGGTGGCGCCCGATCCTGGTCCTGGTCCTGGCCCTGGTCCTCGGCCTGGGCGGAACGGCCCGGGCCTCGGTCCCGCTGCCGCCCAGCGTCCAGGCCTGGCTGGCCCAGCAGGCCCTGGAACGGGGCGACCTGGCCACGGCCCAGCGGCTGCGGCCCCGGGATCCCGATCCCCGCCACCGGCTGCTGGCGGCCGGGATCGACCTGCGGGCCCAGGCCTACCAGGACGCCCTGGACGACCTGGCCCCCCTCACCGGCCAGGGCGCTCCCCGGCCCCTGCCCCCCTGGCGCACCCCGGCCCTGCTCCTGGCGGCCCGGGCCCAGGCGGCCCTGGGCCGGCCCCAGGAAGCCCGGGCCCTGCTGGAGCGGGCCCTGCTGGAACGGCCCGGGTGCCCGGAGGCGGTGCACAACCTCCAGACCCTGGTGCCGGATCCGTCCCCCCCGCCGCCGAATCCCCGCAACCCGCCGCCCCCGCCCCGGCCCAGCCAGGAGGCCCGGCAGGACGAAGTGGAGGGGTTCCGCCAGCGCCTGCCCCACAACCCCCACGGCATCCGGGACCTGTGACGAGCCCTGGCTTTCGGCATCCGGACCTTGCGGACCGGGAGGCGAACACTGTTTTTATTGTTAGTTTATAAAGTTGCCCCACGCGCACGCCTCCCCGCCGGAGATCGTCATGACCAAAGCAACACTCGGGGGTTGGGTCCTGACCCTCGTCTGCCTTTCCTGGAACTCCGCGCTCCGGGCCGGCGACTTCGTCCTGACCCCCGACGAGGCCCAGGCGCTGCGCCAGCTCCAGGGCGAAGCCCCGCCGGAGCCCGTGGCGGACATGCGCACCGACGAGGAGCGGGAGCGGGGCACCTGGCGCTACGGCTTCCAGTTGCTGGGTTCCTCCCCCCGCCAGGATTTCCGGGAGATCACCAGCCGGACCGGGTACGGCGCCGGGGTGCTCGTCGAGAACGAACTGGGCCACGGCTGGCGGGTCCAGTCCCGGTTCGACTACATCCGCTTTCCCCAGGTCAACGGCTCCTACATCGGCGGGTTCGCCCCCGGGGTCACGGGCCTCACCGCAACCGATCTCACCCTCTCCGCCAACTCGGTCGACGTGGGCGCGGACGTGCACTACCACCTGCCCTACCCCTCCCTGGGCCGGTGCTTCCTGCTGGCCGGCATGATGGGCATCCGCTACGAGTTCTCGTACACCCTCGCCACCAGCACGACCGACCCCGTGACCCAGCAGGCCACCGCCAAGATCCAGGGCAACAAGTACAAGACCAACCTGAAGCTGGGCGCGGACGTGGGCGTGGGCTTCGACCTCAGCAGGAACTTCACCCTGGCCGGGCGCTGCACCTACATCGACATCGACGGCACCACCTACGTGACCTACGAGACCGACCTCAGCGTGCGATTCTGAGTGGGGGGACCGCCCGCTCGCAAAGCTCGCTCTGCGTCCCCCCACACCCCCACTCCATGCCCGGGCGAAGCCCGGGCATGGAGTCTAGTCTAGGTGGGGGGACCACCCGCTCGCAAAGCTCGCTCTGCGTCCCCCCACACCCCCACTCCATGCCCGGGCGAAGCCCGGGCATGGAGTCTAGTCTAGGTGGGGGGACCGCCCGCTCGCGTTGCTCGCTAGGAGACCGTCCAAGACTGGGTGCCCTGGCGGGCACCCCGAGGGCTGAAAACATGCTGGCGCTCCGGTAACTTGGGGCGCCAGGTATTTTAGGTGCGGGCCAGACCCCTTTAGGATGATT
>JBELAL010000018.1:0-89030 GCA_049508835.1 Holophaga sp.
GGCTGGCTGGACCAGGCGGAGATCACCGACTTGGGCGAGGACTTCCGGTTCCGGAACCGCCAGGGCGATGAGTTGCCGACCTGGGTGGCCAACAAGGCGGAGAGGATGAAAAAGATCCGGGAGGCCAAGGCCGCCCTGGAGCAGGAAGCCATTGCGAAGGCCAAGGAAGACCAGAACAAGCCCAAGAAGAAGGACGACGATGAGGATCCGCCTCCGCCCCCGGAACCGGAACCCAAGGCGCAGCGAAACTTCACTGATCCGGAGAGCCGGATCATGCCCACCAAGAACGGTTTCGAGCAGTGCTACAACGCCCAGGCCGGGGTGGGCGCCAAAGCCCAGGTGGTCGTGGCCTGCGAGGTGGTGAACACCAACGCGGACTGCCCCCAACTGCTGGGCCTGGTGGACCAGGTCCGGGCCAACCTGGGGCGGAAACCCAAGGCCTGCTTGGTCTGCACGGCTCACAACCTGCTCAAGTTGGCGAGGGCCTCCGCGTAAGGAAACATCCGCCGGATTGCCTCCCCAGGGCACTATAAGGGCCCTGTTTAGAGTCCATTAATGGGTGAAACAAGGACCTTGATCCGAAGGCCATACCTCGGTTTGGTTCCTTGATCGGAGCGACGAAGGAGCGGAGGTCAAGGAACCGAACCGGCTTACGGACGACCTGGGGGGACCCGGATCAAATACATGGACAGGCTCCTAGATTCGGCCGGTGGGTTCCCGGCTCGCCTTCCCAGGGGCCGGGGCCGTCCCCGGCTGGACCCGGGCCGCGAGCATGGCCCGGAAGGCGGCCCGGTAGGTCCAGGCCAGGTAGACCTCCAGGACCAGCACCACCAGGGCCAGGGGCAGCCCGGAAGGGGCCAGGAACAGGTGGAAGGCGAGGATGTTGACCACCACCGGGGCGATCAGGGCCAGGGCCAGGGGCACGAACCGGTTGGCCAGGAGCAGGGCCCCGGCCGCCAGCTGGGTGGCCATGACCAGCCGGAACAGGTAGCCGGTCTTCATCATGGCCGTGGCGAAGGCCACGGCCCCCTCGGGCAGGGGGGTCCTGGGCTGGGGCAGGAAGTTGAAGAAGCCATTGAGGCCGGTCACGAGGAACAGCAGTCCCATCAGGACGCGGGCGGCGGTGGCGAGGTACCTGGTCATGGCGGCTCCCGGGCGGCGTTCGGCCTCTGGATTCCGGCCGGTCCTTTTGTCCGGCCGGTCCCTCGGCGGGGAGGACCAAGGAACCACACGCACGGACCCTTGTCCACTGTTTTTTGCAACTTAGCTTGGGATGGGGAGGGGCCTCCGGGCGGGTCGGCTTCCCGGCAGGGGCCGTCCCGGGGCTCGATCTTCTGTCAAACTTCAACCATGCCTTCGATCCTGTTCCTCGGGAGGCGGTATGGAGTCCCGTCCGGGAAGTCGCGGTGAGGTCTACGTCGTCGTCCAGCTGCTGCTGATCGCCCTGGTGATCCTGGGACCCAGGTCCTGGCCGGGGCTGGGGCCCTGGCCGGCGGCGCTGGCGCGGATCTCCCGGGCCGCCGGGATCGTCCTCATGGTTGCGGGCGCGGCCCTGGCGCTGGCGGGCCTGGCGGCCCTCGGCCCGGCCAACCTGACCCCGCTGCCCCGGCCCCGGGCCCGCGGCCGGCTGGTCCGGACCGGGGCCTACCGCCTGGTCCGGCATCCCATCTATGCCGGCGGCATCGCCCTGGCGTTCGGCTGGGCACTGACGGCGCGCGCCCTGCCGACCCTGATCTACGCCGCGGCCATGGCCCTGTTCGCCGACTTCAAGGCCACCCGCGAGGAACGCTGGCTGCGGGAGAGGTTCCCGGACTACCCGGACTACGCCAGGCGGGTGCGCAAGCTGATCCCCTTCGTCCACTGAAGGGCGGCCGCGGACCGGCGTGGTAGCCTGGACGACACCCAGGGGGTCGGCCATGCGCGACAAGCAGCTCCAGCTTTTCGGGCGGCAGGCGGTCTTCCACACGCCGGGAGCTGTCTGCCTCCATACCAAGGAGTTCATCGAGAGCGAGACCTTCCTCTACTTCCTGGGCGCCTGGCTGGACCACCTGCGGGAGACCGACCACCCCCTGCTGGAGGCGCTGGGGCAGAAGGGGGACAGCGCCCTCTCGGCCCGGCAGTTCCAGTCGGTGCTGGCCGGACTGTCCCGGGCCCCGCTGGAGGACCTGGCCCTGGAGCAGCCCCTGGCGGTGGACTTCCTGGCCCCGGCGCGGCGCAGCGCCCTGCTGGATTTCGTGGAAGGGTTCTACGACTTCTGGCGGAGCTTCGACCGCTTCATGGTGCTGCACGGGGAGCCGGGGGCCTCCGGCCACGACCGCAACCCTTACCGGGCCTTCGCCGCCACCATCGAGGCCTTCACCCACCTGGTGCGGGGGGTGTACCGGGACCTGTGCGAGAACATCAGCGGTGACCACCCGCGCATCTACCGGCAGGTGCCGGCCGGGTGCAACGCCGGGCTGATCGCGGTGCCCAAGGCCAGCCCGCTGCCTCCGGACCTGCGCGAGCGGCTGGCGGGGATCCCCTTCATCCGCCAGATGTGGATCGACCCGCCGATGATCCTGGATCCCCCCAGCAACACCCGCACCGGCACCTTCACCGAAGTGGACCGGGATCCCCTGGCGGGCATGGAGCTGGACCCGGCCCAGTGGCTGTGCTACCCGGCCCAGGTGGGGCCCCTGGTGGTCTTCATCTACGTGCACCTCCAGTTCGTGGGCCTGGGCTGCGCCCTGGCCAACCTGTTCGAGATCGCCACCGACCGGCAGATCGGCGCCGGGCCGGACGCCCTGTTCCTGTTCGGCGCGCCGCCCGAGGCGCTCCGGGCCTTCGGGGAGGTGCCCACGGTGTACCACCGCCATCCGCACGGGCCGCTGGTGGGCGCCGTGCCCGGCGAGCCGCGGTTCGGCTACTTCGGCTACCTCAAGAAGATGGCCCTCACCCTGCACAACATCACCATGCTGGCCCGGGGGCGGCTGCCGTTCCACGGCGCCATGGTGCGCATCCAGCTCCAGGGCGGGTGGGCGCCCTCGATCCTCATCATCGGCGACACGGCCACGGGCAAGTCCGAGTCCCTGGAGGCCTTCCGCACCCTCGGAGCCGGGCGCATCCGGGACATGCGGGTGATCGCCGACGACATGGGCTCCCTGGAAGTGGCCCCCGACGGCCACGTGCGCGGCTTCGGCACCGAGACCGGGGCCTTCGTGCGCCTGGACGACTTGCAGCAGGGCTACGCCTTCGGCCGCCTGGACCGGGCGATCTTCATGAGCCCGCAGAAGGTGAACGCCAGGGTGGTGCTGCCGGTGACCCGCCTGGAGGACGTCCTGGCCGGGCATCCCCTGGACGCCATCCTGTACGCCAACAACTTCGAGCCCACCGACGACGCCCACCCGGTCCTGGAGCGGCTGCCGGACCTGGAGCGGGCCCTGGAGACCTTCTCCGCCGGCCAGGCCATGTCCAAGGGCACCACCAGCTCCAAGGGCCTCACCACCAGCTACTTCGCCAACCCGTTCGGGGCGCCCCAGTGCCGCGCAGTGCACGAGGCCCTGGCCCGGCGCACCTTCAAGGCCGCCTTCGAGCACGGGGTGTTCGTGGGCCAGATCCGCACCCAGCTGGCCATCCCGGGCATGGAGACCGAGGGCCCCAGGGCCGTGGCCCTGGCCCTGCTGGAACTGCTGGAGTCAGTTGCGGTTTCCAACCGGGCGTAGCGCCCTGGCGGGGACGCCGGCGGGAACTACATTGGCGAGACACCGTCCGGGGGCCCTCCCCGCCATGAGGACCGCGCCATGCGCCCCAAAGAACTCGTCCAGGCCTGGGTGGATGCCTTCAACGGCAAGGACCCGGAGCGGCTGGCCGGGTTCTACGCGGAGGAGGCGGTCAACCACCAGGTGGCCGAAGGGCCGGTGTTCGGCCGGCCCGCCATCCGGCGGATGTTCGCCGACGGATTCGCCCGGGCGGAGATGGTCTGCCAGGTGGAGAACCTGTTCGAGGACGGGGAGTGGGCCATCCTGGAATGGTCCGACCCCCTGGGCCTGCGGGGCTGCGGGTTCTTCCACGTGGTGGACGGGCTGATCGTGTTCCAGCGGGGATATTGGGACAAACTGAGTTTCCTGCGCCAGCACCGCCTGCCGATCCCGCGCTGCTGAAGGGGCGGCTGGCGCTGGGAGGAGGCACCGGATGATCATCAGGCCCTTCAGGGAAGGCGAGGAGATGGCGCTGTGGGACGTGTTCCGCTCCGCGGTCCACGGCACCGCCCTGGCCCGGGGCATGCCCGCCCTGCACTCGGAGGTGAGCCTCACCGCCCGGCCCTTCTTCGAGCGCTGGGGATTCCAGGTGAAGGCCGCCCAGACGGTGGAGAAGCGCGGGGTGGCCCTGCCCAACTTCCGGATGCGCAAGGTCCTTCCGGCCGGCTCAGACCCCTGGAGGCGGGGGTCGAGGTGGTGCCCTACGATCCCGCCTGGCCGGACCGGTTCGAGGCGGAGCGGGCCCTCCTGGCCTTCCGGGACGCCCTGCGGCGGGACCCGGACCTGGCGGCACATTATGCCGGACTCAAGATCCGGCTGGCCCGGACCTTCGCCCTGGACCGGGAGGCCTGCACCGCCGCGAGAAGTCAGTTTGTCTCGCGTATCCCTGTAAGTGGTACCAGGAAGGCCCCCTTCATCCGGCAGGTGCTGGGACGGCTGCCCTGAAACCGACTCTGGCTCCAGGTCTCAGGATGAAGCCAAGGCCCTGAGATGGAAGGACTTCGCACCAGGCCCCCGGGCCCGGGCCCCGGGGTGCATTTTCCGGGTCAAAATCCCGGGCCAACAGTGTTAGCCTCTCTGCCCATGAGGGGGCGGCCATGGAAACCTACACGCACCTCCGCATCGACGCGGGAGACCTTGCCGAGGCCCTGGCCAGCCGCCTGGACGAAGGCACCTGGATGGTGGACCTGGAGTCCGGCGAAGTGATCATGGCCGCGCCGGAATCGATCACCGGAGAGCCCGAAGACGAGGACTGGGAGGATCCGGAGCGGTTCCTGGCGGTCGAGCCCATGGACCCCCGCCTGGCCTTCGAGATCATGGATGATTTCGTGGCGGACCTGCCCGAGGGCGAACCCTCCCGGGCCCTGGCCCGGGCCCTGAGGATGCGGGGGCCGTTCCGCTGCTTCAAGGACACCCTGCTGGAATTCCCCGACCTGCAGGAGCAGTGGTTCAAGTACCACGACGGGCGGATGCTGGAGTACGCCCAGGAATGGCTCGAGGAGAACCTGCCCGGGGCCACCCTGGCGGTGCCGGGCTGGCTGCGCCGGAAGGTCTCCGAGCCCGCCGACTGATCGGACGCCCCGGGGATTTGGTAGACTCTTGTCCGGAGTCCCCGTGGCGTTCATCAACATCCTCAGCAGTCCGCATCCGCCCCGGCGCCTGCTGGGGAGGCCGGAGCCCCAGGACCTGCTGGTGGCCCGCCTGCCCTGGATCCTGGGCAGCATGCTGTTCTGGGTGGTGCTGATCCTGCTGCGCCTGGTCTGGCTGCAGGTGGTGGAGCACGGCTACTACCGGACCCGGGCCGAGCACCAGCACACGGTGGTGGTGCCCATCGAGCCGATCCGGGGCGAACTGCGCGACCGCCGGGGCGGATCCCTGGCCATCTCCCTGAAAGTGGAAAGCCTGTTCTGCACCCCGCCGTCCTTCTACCCGGACTACCGGGCCGGAAAGATGGAAGGGGACCGACCCTGGGGCGAACCGGACAAGGAGGCCGCGGCCAAGGTAGCCGCCCAGGTGGCGCCGATCCTGGAGCTGCCCCGCGCGGTGGTGCTGGAGAAGCTCCTGCGCCGGAAGCCCTTCGTCTGGATCCAGCGGCAGCTGCCGGCCAACAAGGCCTCGGCGGTCAAGGCCCTCAAGCTGGACGGGGTGGACTTCCTGCCCGAGAGCATGCGCGAATACCCGAGGGGCAGCCTGGCCTGCCAGCTGCTGGGCTTCACCAACATCGACGGGGTGGGCCAGCTGGGC
The DNA here is from genome assembly GCA_049508835.1 of Holophaga sp. GTDB lineage: Bacteria > Acidobacteriota > Holophagae > Holophagales > Holophagaceae > Mesoterricola. Next base: position 5,982 of record JBELAL010000018.1, read on the forward strand.
ATCGAGAAGACCTTCGACGAGCAGCTCTCCGGCAAGCCCGGCGAGCTGGTGGCGCCCCGGGACGCCAAGGGGCGCCTGCTGATCCTGGAGGAGAACTTTTCCAAGATCCCGGTGAACGGCTCCACCCTGCAGCTGACCCTGGACTCGACCATCCAGCACCTGGTGGAGGACGCGCTGGAGGAGGCCATGCAGTGGGCCAAGCCGGCCACGGCCTACGCGGTGGTGGTCGACCCCAACACCGGCGAGATCCTGGCCATGGCCGGGACCCCCAGCTTCGACCCCAACCACGTGGTGCCCAGGAAGTTCCTGGTCCGCCCCGAATCCGAGTGGTCCGCCGCCGACCGGGAGGAGTACCGGCAGTACCTGGAACGGCAGAAGGCCGCCCGCAAGGTCCACCCGGTGGAGGACGTCTACGAGCCGGGCTCGACCATGAAGATCTTCACCGCGTCCATGGCCCTGGAGGAGCACAAGGTGCACCTGGGCGAAACGATCAACACCGAGAACGGGCACTGGCTGCACAACGGGGCCACGATCACCGACGACCACCACTACGGCTCGCTCACCTTCGAAGAGGTGCTGTGGCACAGCTCCAACATCGGCGCCGCCAAGATCGGCACCCGCCTGGACCCGGCGGTGCACTACCAGTACCTGCGCAAGTTCGGCTTCGGCGAGCTCACCGGGCTCAATTTCCCCGGCGAGAGCGCCGGGCGGCTGCTGAGCCCGGACCGCTGGAGCGGCACCACCCAGCAGACCATGTGCTACGGCTACGGACTGTCGGTGACGCCCCTGCAGATCCTCATGGCCGGCTGCGCCCTGGCCAACGGCGGGCGGCTGATGCAGCCTCAAGGGGGTCATCACCAACGGCACCGCGAGGCGGGCCAAGCTGGACGGCAACGTGGAAGCCTTCGGCAAGACCGGCACGGCGCGCAAGCTCATCAACGGCCACTACGATCCCAGGCGCCACTACGCGTCCTTCATGGGCTTCTTCCCGGCGGACAAGCCCCAGTACGGGATCCTGTTCATGCTGGACGACCCGGCCGGGGACGTGGAGGGCGGCCAGGTGGCCGCGCCGCTGTTCAAGAAGGTGGGCGACGCCATCATGCGCTACCGCCTCTCGGGCCGGGACAACGAGGCCGAGGCGGACCTGAAGCTGGGGCTGCGGGACTGGCCCGCCAGCGAGAACGACGAGGCGGTGGTGCACGTGGAGATCGGCCGGGCGCCGGACCTGAAGGGCCTCACCCTGAAGGCCGCCATCCACCGGGTGATCCTGGCCGGGGGCGTGCCCCAGGTGGACGGCCTGGGGGAAGGGGGCGGCGGCGAGTACCGGGTCCAGTCCCAGGCCCCGCCCGCGGGAGCGCAGCTGGAGCCCCAGGCGCCGGTGCGGATCAAGGTGGCGTCCGCGGCGCCCCCGTCCGCGCCCTGATCCGGAGGATGTTTTTCGTGGAGCGTGATGATGAGGTTCGCTGACTGGATGAAGGGGCAGGACGCCCACGGCCGTTTCGGGCCGCCCGCGGGGGACGCCGAGGTGGAGCACATCACCTGCGACAGCCGGGAGGCGGGGCCGGGCTGGGCGTTCGCGGCCCTGCGGGGCGGCGTGCGGGACGGGGCGGAGTTCGTGCCGGCGGCGCTGCGGCAGGGGGCCTCGGCCATCCTCTGCGACCGGGACCTGGACCTGCCGCCCGGGGTGCCCTTCGCCCGGCTGGGGGACGGCCGGCGCACCATGGCCCTCCTGGCCCGCAGGCTCTACGGCGAGCCGGACCTCGCCCTGGCCCTGATCGGGGTCACCGGCACCAACGGCAAGACCACCACCACCACCCTCATGCGCCAGCTGCTGCGCGGCGCGGGCCTGGGCTGCGGGCTCATGGGCACGGTCATGAACGCCGCCGGCGACTGGGAAGAGACGGCCGCGCTCACCACCCCCGAGAGCCCGGTGGTCTACCGCTGGCTGAAGACCTCGGCGGACGCCGGGGACGCAGCGGTGGCGATGGAGGTCTCCAGCCACAGCGTGGCCCAGGACCGGGTGTTCGGGGCCCGGTTCCGGGTGGGCCTGTTCACCAATCTGACCCAGGACCACCTTGACTTCCACGGGGACATGGAGTCCTACTTCCAGGCCAAGGCCAGGCTGTTCCTGCAGTGCGCCAAGGGCCTGGCCAACGCCGACGACCCGTTCGGGCGCCGGCTGCTGGCGGCCCACGCGGGCCTGCTGTCGTACGCCGTCGACCGGGAGGCGCACTACCGGGCCCTGGACCTAGCCCTGACCCCCACCGGCACCCGCTTCCGGCTGGCCACCCCGGCCGGGGACCGGGAGGTGCGCAGCCCGCTACTGGGGCGGTTCAACGTCTATAACCTGCTGGCGGCGCTGGCTGCCCTGCGGGAGGCCGGGTTCGACCTGGACCGGCTGCTGGAGGCGGTGCCGGGCGTCACCGGCGCCCCGGGGCGCCTGGACCGGGTGGACCGCGGGCAGCCCTTCGGGGTGCTGGTGGACTACGCCCACACCCCGGACGCCCTGGAGAAGCTGCTGGCCGAGGGCCGGCGCCTGCTGCCCCCCGGCGGGAGGCTGCACGTGCTGTTCGGCTGCGGCGGCGAGCGGGACCGCACCAAGCGCCCCATCATGGCCCGGGCCGTGGCCGGCAGCGCGGACGTCATCTGGCACACCTCCGACAACGCCCGGCGCGAGGATCCCGAGCGGATCCTGGACGACGGGGCCGAGGGCATCCCCGAGCCGCTGCGCCGGGACCCGGCCCGGTACCACCGGATCACCGACCGGGCCCTGGCGGTGGCCGCGGCGGTGGCCGCATGCCGCCCCGGCGACCTGCTGCTGGTGGCGGGGAAGGGCCACGAGCCCTACATGGACTTGATGGGGATCAAGCACCCCTACAGCGACCGGGAGGCGGTGGAGGCCGTCCTCCAGGGCGGGGCGGTGCCCAGGCCCTGGGCGGACGGGGCCGGGAAGAAGGAAGAGGGCCGGCCATGAGCTTCTGGACCCTGGACGAGGTGCGGGCCGCGGTGGGCGGCCAGGTGCTCAGGGACGGCGGGCTGGCGCCGGAAGCCCTGAGCATGGATTCCCGGACCCTCCGGCCCGGGGCCTGCTTCGTGGCCATCCGCGCCGAGCGGGACGGCCACGGGTTCGCCGCCGAGGCGGTGGCCAAGGGGGCCTCCTGCCTGCTGGTGGACCACGAGCTGCCCCTGGACGTGCCCCAGCTGGTGGTCCCGGACACCCTGGCCGCGCTCCAGCGCTGGGGCCAGGCCCGGCTGGCGGCGCTGCGCCCCCGGACGGTGCTGGCCATCACCGGCTCGGTCGGCAAGACCAGCACCAAGGAGATGCTGGCCGCCGCCACCGGCGCCTGGAAGACCCCGGGCAACCGCAACAACACCTTCGGCCTGCCCGAGGCCCTGGCCACCCTGCCCGAGGGGCTGGAGACGGTGGTGCTGGAGATGGGCATGAGCACCCCGGGGGAGATCCGCCGCCTCGCCGAGATCGCCCCCCCGGACTACGGGCTGATCACCAACATCGGGGTGGTGCACATGGAGTTCTTCCCGGACGGCCAGCAGGGCATCGCCCGGGCCAAGGGCGAGCTGGTGGAGGCGCTGCCCGAGAGCGGGGCCTGGGTCCACTTGGCCGACGACCCCTGGTGCCGGTGGGTGGCGCTGCAGCCCTGGGCCCGGGCCCGGGCGGTGGCCGTGGGGCCGGGCGCGTCCTTCGGCTGGGAGGAGGAGGCCACCCTGGGCCTGCACGGGGAGGCCTTCGTGCTGCGCCACCCGGGCGGCCGGGTCCCGGTGCGGCTGCGCCTGCCCGGCGCGCACCACGTGCGCAACGCCGCCCTGGCCGGAGCCCTGGCCATCCTGGCCGGCTTCGATCCCGGCGCGGTGGCCGCGGGCCTGGGCCTGGCCGAGCCGCTCCCCGGGCGGGGCCGGCTGCACCCCCTGCGCCGTGGCGGCTGGCTCCTGGACGAGAGCTACAACGCGGTCATGGACTCGGTCCTGGCCTGCGCGGCGACCCTGGGGACCCTGGAGGGCGGCGAGCGGGTGGCGGTGCTGGGGTGCATGCGCGAACTGGGGCCCCAGGCGGAACGCCTGCACCGGCAGACCGGCGCAGGGCTCAAGGCCCTGGGCCTGGACCGGGTCCTGGTCTACGGCACCGAGGCCCAGGCCCTGGCCCAGGGGTTCGGGCTGGGGGCCCTGGCCTTCCCGGATTTCGAGTCCCTGCGGGACGACCCCCAGGGCCTGGGGGCCATCCCGGCGGACGCCCGGATCCTGGTCAAGGGCAGCCTCTACTGGGGGGCGGCGAGGGCCGTGGACTGGCTCCTGGAGCGCCTGGGCCAGGCTCCCCCGGCCTGAGGCCGGGCGCTCCGCCTTGGGCTTCCCCCGGGGGCCGTCCGCAGCTTGCAAAAAATCGAAAACAAACCACTTCCCGTATAATGGACCGTCATGATTCCTTGGCTGCTCTTTCCCCTGCGCGAATCCATCCCCGGCATCAGCGTCTTCCGCTACGTGACCTTCCGGGCGGCCATGGCGGCGGCCTCGGCCATGGTGCTCTCGCTCATCTTCGGGCCGGTGGTCATCCGCACCCTCGCCCGGCTCAAGATGAACCAGCCGATCCGGGCGGAGGGCCCCGAGAACCACCAGGCCAAGGCCGGCACCCCCACCATGGGCGGCACCCTGATCGTGGGCGCCATCGTGGTCTCCACCCTGCTGTGGTGCGACCTGGCCAGCCTGGGCATCTGGGTGGCCCTGATCTCCCTGGCCGGGTTCGGGCTGGTGGGGGCCTTCGACGACGCCAGGAAGCTCCTGCGCAAGGAGAACCTGGGGCTGCGCAGCTGGCAGAAGATGGTCCTGCTCACCGCCATCACCCTGCTGGTGGCGTACCTGATCCTGCACTTCAACCTGCGCGGCGCCCACACCGAGCAGCTGTCCGTGCCGTTCTTCAAGAACTTCACCCCCCACGTGGGGATCTTCCTGGTGCCCTGGATCTGGCTGGTGATGGTGGGCACCAGCAACGCCGTGAACCTCACCGACGGCCTGGACGGCCTGGCGGTGGGAGGCACCGTGATCGTGGCCACCACCTTCGCCATCCTGGCCTACGTGGCCGGCCACGCCAAGGTCGCCGCCTACCTGCTGGTGTCCCACATCCCGGTGGGCGCCGAGCTGACCGTGTTCATGTCCGCCATGGGCGGGGCCTCCCTGGGCTTCCTGTGGTTCAACGCCCACCCGGCCGAGGTGTTCATGGGCGACACCGGCTCCCTGGCCCTGGGTGGGGCGCTGGGCACGGTGGCCATCATGATCAAGCAGGAGCTGCTGCTGGTCATCGCCGGCGGGCTGTTCGTGCTGGAGGCCTTCAGCGTGATCCTCCAGGTGGGCAGCTACAAGCTGCGGGGCGGCAAGCGGATCTTCCGCATGGCCCCGTTCCACCACCACATGGAGCTGGGCGGGCTGAAGGAGACCAAGGTGGTGATCCGGCTGTGGATCACCTGCATCGTCTGCTGCGTGCTGGCGCTGAGCTCGCTCAAGCTGAGGTAGGCGGGGGTCCGGGGCGACGTTCCCGTCCGCGGGGCCGGCCGGTCGGGTTACCATGGAGCCATCCGAGACATGCGAAGGTTGCCCATGCCCGCCGACGGCGTCCTGGCCCCATGACCAGGCCCCTGGAATGGCCCGAACCCGCCCAGGCCGGGGCCGCGCCCGCCGCCCGGGACGGGGACCTCGATTTCGTGGCGTTCCCGGGCGACGGGGTCGACCTTTACGCCCGGGTGTTCGTGCCCGGAGCCTGCCCCTGCGACGGAGTGGCGCTGTTCCACGGGCTGCCTGGGGTGGAGCTGAACCTCGACCTGGCCCATGCCCTGCGCCGCGCCGGGTTCCTGGTGCTGCTGCCCCACTACCGCGGGTCCTGGGGCATGCCCGGGGACTTCTCCCTGGCCCACGTGCTGGCCGACGCTTCGGCGGCGGCGGCGTTCATGGGCTCGGACCGGTTCCGGCAGGCGTACGGCCCGCTCCGGTCCCTTGCCCTGGTCGGGCACAGCATGGGCGGGTTCGCGGCCCTGATGGCCGGGGCGCGGTGCGCGGCCGACCGGGTGGTGTCGGTGGCCGGGTTCAACTTCGGCGGCTACGCCGCGGCCCGCAGGCGGGGGGACCCTGCCGGGGCCGACCTGGACTGGGCCTCCTTCATCCCGCCCCTGCGCGGCACGTCCGCCGAGGCCCTGGCGTGGGAAGCCCGGGAGAGACCGGTGGAATGGGACCTGGCCGCCCTGGGCCCGGCCTACCGGGGCCGGCGGGTGCTGCTGGTCTGCGGGGAGCGGGACGCGGCGGTGGCCCCGGGGCTGCACCACGACCCGGTGGCCACGGCCTTCCGCGGCGCCGGCGCGCGCCTCTCGGAGATCCGGCTGGACGCCGGCCACGGTTTCATCGACCTGCGCCTTGAGTTGGCCGGGGCGCTGATCGAGTATCTGCGGAGCTGATCCGGTCAGCTCTCCCGCACATCCAGGATCTCCACCAGGTGGGGCTTCAGGGCCGCCACGAGCTTGTCCTTGGACACGTCCGCGACCTTGACGGTGATCTCCCAGCGGGAGCCCTTGGCGTCGGTGACCTCCTGGAAGCCCAGGCCCACGATGTCGCCGGAGACGCTGGTGATGGCGGAGGCGATCTTGGCGACGGTGCCCTTCTGGTCGGAGGTGCGGGCCCAGACGCGCACGCCGTGCCGGCGGCAGCCCAGCTGCTCCATGAAGGCCCGGAACACGTCGGCCTGGTTCACCAGCCCCACCACCGTGCGCCCGTCCATCACCGGCAGGCAGCTGATGTTCCGGTCCGCCATGATCCTGGCCACGTCCTCCACCGGGGTGTCCTCGGTGGTCGTGGCCACGTCCTTCACCATCACCATGTTGACGGTGATCTTGCCCAGCAGGGTGGGGATCTCCCAGAACGAGAGCAGAGTGGCCTGGGACGGGGCGGCGTTGTGCAGGTCGGTCTGGGACACGATGCCCACCAGATGGCCCGAGGCGTTCACCACGGGCATCCGGCGCACGCCCTTCTCCTTCATGAGGCTCAAGGCCTGGGGCAGGGTGGTGTCCGGGGTCAGGACCGGGGGTTTGGGGACCATCAGCTCACGGACCAGCATGGGAGCCTCCTTTATATGGAAATTATAACAAGGAGGCGGCCATGTTTCATTATTTTCAACAAAGGCCCATCTTGAAAAGATAAGCCTTTTGGGCGCAAACCTTCAACGCAGCTTCGGGTTCAATGCCAGCGGCTCCGGCTGCCCGAAGATGAACCCCTGCCCCCAGGGCACGTCCGCGTCGATGACCGCCTGGAGCTCCGCCGTGGTCTCGATCCCCTCGGCGATGTAGCCCACCCGCATGCGCTCGGCGAACAGGGCCAGGGCGTTGAGCAGCGCCGCCTGGTAGCGGTGGCGGTGGACCTCGCGCACCAGGCTGCGGTCCACCTTGATGAAGTCGGGCGCCAGCCGGGCCATGTGGGACAGGGAGGCGACCCCCGAGCCCAGGCTGTCCACGGCCACCCGCAGGCCCAGGTCCCGCAGGCGCCCGGCGAAGGTCTCCATCCGGTCCAGGTCGTACTGGGCGCAGGTCTCGGCGATCTCCACCACGATCCGGTGGGGCGGGATGGACAGGTTCCACACCCAGGCCTGCAGGCGGTTCCAGAAGGCCTGCTGCTCCAGGGTCACCGGGCTGATGTTCACGAACACCAGGTGCTCGGTGATGGGGTTCCGGGCCATGGCCTCGAACACCGATCCCACGCAGAGGAGGTCGAGCCGGCCGCGCAGCTCGGGGGCGAGCGCCGCATCCTCCAGGAGGGCGCCTACCGCCTGCATCCGGCCGTAGTCGTCGGGGAACCGGGTGAGCATCTCCATGGCCCGGGTCTCCCCGGACTTGAGCTCCAGGATGGGCTGGGAATAGGTCACCGCCCGGCGGGCGCCGGTGAGGATGCTCTGCAGAAGGGTCTCGTTCATGGGTAGACGGAGGCTCACTGGGTATTCTCGCAGAGAATGGGCCAGGCCGGGAGCGGGGCCGGGCTGCGCTATCCTGGACGGGACGGGAGTCAGCATGGGCCGGATCGTGGTGGTGGGAGCGGGGCGTTCGGGACTGGGGGCGGCGGAGCACCTGGCCAGGGCGGGGAAGGACGTGGTGGTCACCGAAAGCCGCCCCGGGCCCGATCCCAAGACGGCCGCGCGGCTGGCGGAGCTCTCGGTGCCGGCGGTGTGGGGCTCCCACCCCCTCACCCTCCTGGACGGGTGCGAGGAACTGGTGCTCAGCCCCGGGGTCAACCCCGGGATCCCGTTCGTGCGGGAGGCGGCGGCCCGGGGCATCTCCGTCATCGGGGAGCTGGAGCTGGCCCACCGCGCCCTGCGGGCCCGGGGGGACGGGGCCGTGCTGCTGGCCGTCACCGGCACCAACGGCAAGAGCACCACCACCGACCTCACCGCCCACCTGCTCCAGGCCTGCGACCTGCCGGCCGTGGCCTGCGGCAACCTGGGCACGCCCCTGGTCACCGCCATGGAGGGCGCGGTCCCCGGCACCCGGTTCGCCCTGGAGTGCTCCAGCTACCAGCTGGAGACGGTGCGGGAGTTCCACGCCGAGGCCGCGGCCGCCCTCAACCTCACCCCCGACCACCTGGCCCGGCACGGCACCATGGAGGCCTACCGCCGGGCCAAGGCCCGGATCTTCCAGCGCCAGAGCCCCGACGACCTGCGCCTCACGCCCCTGGCCGATCCCGGGTTCGAGACCATCGCCGAGGGCCAGGGGCGCAGCGCCCGGTTCGGCTGGGAGTGCCCGGAGGGGCCGGGCGCCTGGTGCGACCCCCACGGCACGTTGTGGCTCCAGGACGACTTCGGGGAGCATCCCCTGGTCCCCCGGACCCAGCTGCGGATCCCGGGCGACCACAACGTGGAGAACGCCCTGGCGGCGGCGGTCCTGGCCCGGCACGGCGGGGCCGACCTGGAGGGCATCCGGATCGGGCTGCGCAGCTACCCCGGGCTGGCCCACCGCATGGTGCTCTGCGGCGAGCGCGACGGGATCAAGGTCTACAACGACTCCAAGGGCACCAACGTGGACGCCACCGTCACCGCGGTCAAGGCCTTGCCGGGACCCCTGGTGCTGCTCCTGGGCGGGCAGGACAAGGGCGCCGGCTACCTCCCCCTGCGTGCGGCCCTGGAGGGCAAGCTGCGCCGGCTGGTGTTCCTGGGCGAGGCCATCCCCCAGCTGGAGCGGGACCTGGGCGACCTGCCCCACCTCACGATCCGGCCCTTCGACGAGGCGGTGGCCGCGGCCCTTGAACTGGCCCGGCCCGGGGACCAGGTGCTGCTCAGCCCCGCCTGCGCCAGCTTCGACCAGTTCGAGAACTTCGAGCGGCGGGGCGAGCACTTCGAGGCGCTGGTGAAGGCGTGGGCTGGTCGGTGACCTCATGACCAGCGCCGATCCCCTTGCCGCCGTCCGGGCCCGGGCCCTGTCCCTGGGGGGGCCGGAACCGGACGCCCTGGGCCTGGGCCGGCTGCATTTCGCCGGGGCCGCCGGGAGCGGGATGAGCGCCCTGGCCCAGTATGTGGCCCTGCGCGGAGGCCGGGCCAGCGGCAGCGACCGCAGCTTCGACCGGGGCCTGGACGCCCCGGCCCGGGCGCACCTGGAGCGGATCGGGGTGGCCATCTACCCCCAGGACGGCAGCGGGGTGGACGGCGGCTGCGCGGCGGTGGTCTACTCCACGGCGGTGGAGGCGCAGGTGCCGGACATCAGCCGGGCCCAGCAGCTGGGCATCCCCCTGGTGCACCGCTCGGAACTGCTGGCCCACTTCGTGGCCGACCGCCGGACCCTGGCCGTCACCGGCACCAGCGGCAAGTCCACCACCGTGGCCATGGCCTTCGAGATCCTGCGGGGGGCGGGGCGGGACCCGTCGGTGATCACCGGCGGGGAGCTGGTGGCCCTGCAGCGGGAGGGGCTGTGGGGCAACGCCTGGGCGGGGCGCTCCGACCTGCTGGTGGTGGAGGCCGACGAAAGCGATGGGTCGGTGGTGCGCTACCGCCCAGCGGTGGGAGTGATCCTCAACCTGCAGCGGGACCACAAGGAAGTGGAGGAGGTGGCCGAGATGTTCGCAGCCTTCCGGACCCAGGCCCGGGAGGGCTTCGTGTTGGGCGAGGCGGACAACCTGGCGTCGTTCGCCCGGGGCGCGGAGGTGTTCGGCTTCGGCGCCGGGGCCCGGGTGCCGGGCGAGGACGTGCGGGACGAACCGGACGGATCCTCCTTCCGGGTGGACGGCGTCCGGTTCCAGCTCCCGGTCCCAGGCCGGCACAACGTGGAGAACGCCCTGGCCGCCATCGCCGCCTGCCGCGCCCTGGGCGTGCCCCTGGAGGCCATGGCGGCGCCCCTGGCGGGCTTCCAGGGGGTGGCCCGGCGGTTCCAGAGCCTGGGCACGGACCGGGGGGTGGAGGTGGTGGACGACTTCGCCCACAACCCGGCCAAGGTGGCCGCCGCCCTGGCCACGGCCCACCTGCGCGCCAAGCGGGTGCTGGCGGTGTTCCAGCCCCACGGCTTCGGCCCCCTGCGCTTCCTCCGGGACGGCTTCGTGGACGCCTTCGCCGGCGGGCTGGGCGCCTGGGACCGGCTGTGGTTCCTGGACGTGTTCTACGCCGGGGGCACCACCGAGCGCGCCATCAGTTCCGGGGAAGTGGTGAAAGAAATCGCCGGGAGGGGCGTCCAGGCGGACCTGGCCCCCTCCCGGGAACGGCTGACGGCGATCCTCGCGGCCGAAGCCCGGGAGGGGGACCTGGTCCTGGTGATGGGGGCCAGGGACCCCTCCCTCGCGGCCCTGGCCCGGGCCATCCTGGCCGCGCTCAGGGAACGCGGGTGATGTAGCCGTACTTGTCCAGCAGGTGAAGCCAGAATTCCCGGGTCAGGCGCACATGGCCGTTCGCCAGGACCTCGAAATAGGTGTTGGCTGGTGGCGGGTCCTCGCCCATGACTAGGGAGTTCATGTAGGCGATCCAGAGGGGAGCCAGCAGCGGATCCTTGGCGATGAAGTTCCCATCCGGGTCGGTCCGGGCCGTCCACTCGCCCTCAGCGTTCATATCGCACCGCACACATTCCGCCGTGATCATGTCGACCCGCAGCTTCCGGGCTCCCTTGGGCGGACGTGCGCCTGGTCGCGCGTTTTCCCGGGTCGCCTGGAGCAGCTGGACCATCCGGTCGACGGTGTAGGCCTCGAAGGTGACGGCGGGGAAGTGCTGAGCGAGCCTTACGTTCGCTTCCCCGTTGAGGAACCGCCGCATCACCTCGTTGGAGGCGAGGATCGCATGGTTGGACCCCATGATCCCGCCGTACCTCACCCGGGTCCACTTGCCCCTCAGGCCCAGGGAGTAGAGCATCTTGTGCTTGAGGAGCTGGGCGGCGGTGGTCACGAACTCAGCGTTGGCATCCAGGCCTGTATGGCGCTGGATGAACGCATGCCGGTCATCCGCCAGCACCCCGCTGATGAACTCGCCCATATGGGCGAACCTCATTTCCCCGGTGTTGTAGAACATGGGCTCGTAGTCGTTCAGCCAGTCCCCCACGCCGTCGATGCAGCGGCCACCATTCTGGCTGATGGCGAGCGCCAGTTCCTGGAGGGGCGTCGCGTCGGTCCCGTTGTGGGCCAGGGTCCTTTCCTGGGCGGTATCGCAGAGGGACTTGAACCGCTTCTTCACCGACTGCTGGAGGACCGCGTTCGACTCGAAATCGATCCGGTCGAACACCGCCCGCAAGCTCGGCGCCGGCGCGCCATTGCAGCCGGTCAGGCCGTCCTTGACGGCGGTCCACTGCGCACCGGTCACGTCGTTGGGGCACCGTTCATTGGGGTCCAGGTTGTGGTGCTTGAGGAAGGGATCGGCGCAGAGGTAGGCCAGGTTGACGCGCCAGGTGCCCGGGGTCCCGGCCGCGGCCTGGGCCGTCGTGACCACCCCGTGCCCGAGGTTGTACTCGTCCCGCGCCCGGAAGGTGAGCACCAGGAACAAGGGATCGGTGGTGAACGATTCGTTCCTGGCCAGGTTGGCGTCCCGCAGCGCGATGGCCGCCTGATGGGCCGCCTGAGCCCCTGCCCGGGTGCCCGCGTCTAATCTGGCCTGCCACTGGCGAGCCGCCTCCTCCTCGCGGAACAGCGCCAGGGCGTTGCCCACTTCGTTCTGGAAGCGCGTCGCGTCCAGGCCCTGGGCGAGGCCCATGGCGCGGACCCAGGCTTCGGCTCCCTCCCGTTCGATCTGCGCCGGGGTCATCCCGAGGAACCTGGCATTGTCTTCCGCATCGAACCGCGCGGCGTCCGCCGCGACCCGCCGGGCCCGCTGGGCCTCTTCGGCCGCTCGGGCAGCCTCCGCCGCCTGCCGGGCCTGCTCAGCCGCTCGGACAGCTTCCGCCGCCTGCCGGGCTTCCTCGGCCAATCGGGCGGCCTCAGCGGCCTGCCGGGCCTGCTCAGCCGCTCGGGCAGCCTCCGCCGCCTGCCGGGCCTCCTCGGCCAATCGGGCAGCCTCAGCGGCCTGTCGGGCTTCCTCGGCCACTCGCGCAGCCTCAGCGGCCTGCCGGGCCTGCTCAGCCGCTCGGGCAGCCTCCGCCGCCCGCCGGGCCTCCTCGGCCACTCGGGTGGCTTCCGCCGTCCGCCGGGCCTCCTCGGCCAACCGGGTGGCTTCCGCCGCCCGCCGGGCCTCATCGCCCAACCGGGTGGCTTCCGCCGCCATCCGGGCCTCCTCGGCCAACCGGGTGGCTTCCGCCGCCAGTCGGGCCTCCTCGGCCAACCGGCCGGCTTCCGCCGCCCGCCGGGCCTCTTCGGCCAACCGGGTGGCTTCCGCCGTCCGCCGGGCCTCCTCGGCCAACCGGGTGGCTTCCGCCGCCCGCCGGGCCTCATCGCCCAACCGGGTGGCCTCCGCCGCCATCCGGGCCTCCTCGGCCAACCGGGTGGCTTCCGCCGCCATCCGGGCCTCCTCGGCCAGCCGGGTGGCTTCCGCCGTCCGCCGGGCCTCCTCGGCCAACCGGGTGGCATCCGCCGCCCGCCGGGCCTCCTCGGCCAACCGGGTGGCCTCCGCCGTCCGCCGGGCCTCCTCGGCCAACCGGGCGGCTTCCGCCGTCCGGCGTGCCTCCTCGGCCGTTCGGGTGGCTTCCGCCGCCCGCCGGGCCTCCTCGGCCAACCGGGTGGCCTCGGCCGCCAGCCGGGCCTCATCGGCCGACCGGGCGGCTGCCGCCGCGCGCCGGGCTTCCTCGGCAATTCTGCTGGCCTCGGCCGCCAGCCGGGACTCCTCGGCCACCCGGGTGGCCTCTGCCGCCCGCCGGGACGCCTCGGCCAACCGGCTGGCCTCCGCCGCCAGCCGGGACTCCTCGGCCAGCCGGGCGGCCTCCGCCGTCAGCCTGGCCTCATCGGCCGACCGGGCGACTTCCGCCGCCCGCCGGGCCTCCTCGGCGATCCGGCTGGCCTCCGCCGCCCGCCGGGCTTCCCCGGCCAACCGGGTGGCTTCCGCCGCCCGCAGGGTCTCTTCGGCCGATCGGCTGGCCTCCGCCGTCCGCCTGGCCACTTCGGCCGACCGGGTGGCATCCGCCGCATGCCGGGCCGCCTCGGCCAACCGGGCGGCCTCGGCCGCAGCCCAGGCCAGGTCGATCGCCGGCGCGACGGGCCGCGGATCCACGGGCTCGGGCCGGGGGGTCACGGGGTCGGACACCGGGGGCGTGGGTTCGGTCACCGGGGCCAGGGGCCGGGTGTCCGGGGTCAAGGGTTCGGGGAGTTGGGCCGGGGGCTGGGCCACCGTCGCGATCTTCACCGGGACGGGGGTCAGGATCTGGGTCGCAGCCTTCACCATGGTGATCCTGCCGGTGGTCACGCCCGCGGGTACGTTGATCCGGAAGACTTCCAGCCCGGCATGGGCCGGGTTGTCGCTGCGGCCGACGTAGGTCCAGCCCGTGGCCGGCAGATCGTCGATCAGGATCTGGGTGAGGCTCGACAGGTTCGCGCCCACCAGTTCAAGGGATTCACCCGCCCGGACGACCTCCGGCAGGACCTTTTTCAATGCAGGTGCGTCCGGCTCGAGCTTCACCGAGACGGGGGTCGCGATCTGGGCTGCGCCCTTCACCAGGCTGATCCTGCCCTCGGTGGTTCCCACCGGGGCGAGCACCCGGAGGACTTCCAGCGCGGAACCGTCCAGGCTCTTGTTGCGCCCGAAACCACCCGCCCGGGCGACGTTCCGCTGGACCTTGTCCACCCCTGAATGGGCCGGGTTGTCGCTGCGCCCGAGGTAGGTGAATTCCGTGGCCAGCACGCTGTCGACCAGGACGCCGGTGACGCCCGACAGGTTCGTGCCCACCAGTTCGAGGGGGTCGCCCGGCCGCGCGACGTTGGGCAGGACCCCTCTCAGTACGGGAGCCTGGGGCGCAACCGGGGGAACCGGAGCCTGAGGTGCTTGCTGGGGCGGGGGCGCACTGGAACTCGAACCGCCGCCGCCGCCGCAACCGGTGGCGAGACCCAGGACGAGGGCAAAGGCGATGCTGCCGGTGGTCCGGGTGGGGAAGGTGGGGGAAGAAGGATCGAAGCTCAACATGGGGCACCTCGAACTACAAAACATTCATGCTCCCACCGGCTTCCTGGTTCCCGGGTTCTCTCCCCGAAGGCTCAAACCTGGTGGAGGGGGCGGGAAAGTTATGTAAAATAAATGGATAGCCTTCAAAGGTGCCCCCCTTTGCTCCGACCCTTCCTTGCCCGGTTTGATGGGTTTTCCAAGCCTTTCTGGATGATCGCCTGCGGGACCCTGGTCAGTTCGGCCGGGGCCAGCCTGGTCTGGCCCTTCCAGCTCATCTACATCAGCCGGATCCTGGGCCTGAAACTGGCCATGGTGGGCACCCTCATCTCCGTCAGCTCCGGGGTGGGACTGACCGCCTTGTTCCTGGCCGGGACCCTGGCCGACCGGCTGGGACGCAAGCCGGCCATGATCGCCGCCCAGGGGATGCAGACCGTGGCCTACCTCTTGATGGTCCGCGCCCACACCTACCTGGGCTTCCTGGTCCCCATGACCCTGCTGGCCGCGTCCCAGCCCATCTATTCGGTGGGCTCGGACTCCATGATGGCCGACCTGGTCCCCCCCGAGCGGCGCGCCTCGGGCTACTCCATCATGCGCATCCTCAACAACGTCGGCGTCGCCCTGGGGCCGGCGGTGGGCGGGTTCATCGTGTCCCGGTCCTACGCCCTGGCCTTCAAGGGCGCCGCCCTGGTGATCCTCGCCTACGGCCTGTTCCTGGTCCTGTACGTGCGGGAGACCCTGCCCCGGGCGGTCCGGGTCCGGGCCGCCGTCGCCTCCCGCAGGAAGACCGGAGGGTACCCCATGGTGTTCCGGGACCGGGGCTTCATGCTGTTCACGGCGCTCGTCACCGTGGGCATGACCGCGCCCCTGATGCTGTGGACCCTGCTGGCGGTCTACACCAAGCAGACCTTCGGGTTCCCTGAGCACCTGTACAGCTGGCTGCCCATCACCAACGCGCTCATGTGCGTGTTCGTGCAGTTCCTGGTGACCCGCTACACCCGCGACCGCCAGCCCCTGGCCATGATCACCCTGGGGATGGCGGTTTACGCGGTCGGAGTGGGCAGCGTCGCCCTGATGAGCGGATTCTGGGGTTTCTGGACCAGCATGGTCATCCTCACCTTCGGCGAGCTGATCGTCTCGCCCACCGGTACCACCTACGTGGCCAACCGCTCGGCCCCCGAAGTCCGGGGCCGCTACATGAGCATCTACTGGATGACCTGGGGCCTGGCCCGCGCTGCCGCCCCGGTGGTGGGCGGCTTCCTGAACGACCAGATCAGCCCCCACGCCATCTGGTACGGCGGCCTCCTCATCGGCCTCACCAGCTCCCTGGGGCTGTACTTCTTCCGGGCCAGCAAGGCCCAGAGGATCGTACCGGAACTGGCCAGGACCAGCTGAGAGGTCCGTGTCCCCCTTGTCCGCGCCGACCCACCGCGGGTCCCCCGGAATGGCGCCGACCCACGCGTACGTGGTCGGATCAGATCGTCCTCGCAAGCTGCGGGCGATCTGATCCGACCACGTTTGCCGTCCTCAACCCGGCTGAATTGATGGCGACGGTTTCTTGATGGACCGGTCTCATCTACTGGAGCGCCTTGAAGTAGACGCAACCAAGGATCGGAGGGGCTTCGACGGCAGACGCGGTGTTGTCTGAGCGCCCGCAGCCTGCGAGGACGCTCAGACAACACCACGTACCGGTGGGGCGGCGCGATGCACGGGACCTGGGACGGCGGGTGCGCGGCGCGGGACCCGGATCGATCAGCTGCCGGACAGGAAATCCAGGGCGGTCTGGACCATGCCCCGGGACAGCACCAGGAGGTTCTCGTCGTCCCACCTGAAGCTGGGGTGGTGGTGGAGGACGGGGTGGTCCTTGTCCTTGGCGATGCCCACGAAGACGAAGGCGGAGGGGACCCGGGCGGTGAAGTAGGAGAAGTCCTCGCCGCCCATGGTGGGGGCGCCGTTGGGGTTGACGTTGGCCGCGCCCACCACCTTGGCGAAGGCGCGGCACGCCAGCTCGGCCATGGCCGGGTCGTTGACCACGGGGGGGCAGGACTGGCGGTAGTCGAAGGTGTAGCCGGCGCCCTGGGACTCGGTGACGCCCTTGAGGATGCTTTCCATCTGGCGCGGGATCTCCTCGCCCAGGCGGGGGTTGAAGATCCGGACGATCCCCTTGGCCTCCATCTTGCCGGAGATGACGTTCCCGGCTTCGCCGGCGTGGAGGGAGCCGATGGTGAGCACGGCCGTGTCCAGGGGATCGGTGCGCCGGCTGATGATGGTCTGCAGGGCGGTGATCACCTGGGCCCCCACCGTGACCGGGTCGATGGCCAGGTGGGGGTAGGCGCCGTGGCCGCCCTTGCCGGTGATCACGAAGGTGAAGGTGACCGAGCCGGCCATCATGGGCCCCGGGCGGAGCTGCACGGTGCCTTCGGGGATCGGGCCCCAGAGGTGGAAGCCGAAGGCAGCGTCCACGTGGGGGTCCTCCAGTACGCCCGCCTCGACCATGTACCGGCCGCCTCCGTCGGGGGGCTCCTCGGCGGGCTGGAACACCAGCTTGACGCTGCCGTCGAACTGGCCCTTCAGGTCGTTCAGGATCATGGCGGCGCCCAGGAGCCCGGCGGTGTGCCCGTCGTGGCCGCAGGCGTGCATCTTCCCCGGCACCGTGGACTTGTAGTCGACCTCCGCCTCCTCCTGGATGGGCAGCGCATCCATGTCGGCCCGGAGCAGCACGGTCTTGCCCGGGCGCCGGCCCCGGATCAGGCCCACCACGCCGGTCTTCGCGATCCCGGTGCGGTGCTCGATGCCCAGGTGGGCCAGGGTGTCCGCCACCAGCTTCGCGGTGGCATGCTCCTCGTTGCCCAGCTCGGGGTTCCGGTGGATGGCGTGGCGGAGCTCCACCATCGCGGGGTAGTACTTCCCGGCGAGCGCCTGGATGGTGTCGGTGGACATGCGGGCCTCCTGCGGGGGACTGCTACTTGCGGATCGTGGCGTACTTCTCGGGGATCTTCAGCTTGGTGGTGCCCATGTTGCCCCTGCCGAAGACGTAGGTGTCCATGTAGACCAGCATCTCGGTCTTGACCCGGGTGCCGGTGCTCAGGTCGGTGTAGTAGTTGCCGAACCAGGTGGAGCCGGGGCTGTACTTGCCCAGGGCGTCGAACACGTCCTTGGGGTTGGAGAGCTTGGCCTTGCCCTCCACCACCCGCTTGCCCAGCTCGGCCATCCCGGCCAGGAACACGTAGCCCGAGCTGTAGGGCCAGGTGCCCAGGCGCCCCACGGCGCCCCGGGCCTTCAGGTCCGACTCGATCTTGGCCATGATCGCCTGCCAGTTGCCGGCCTCGTTCTTGAGGTTGAGGCCCAGGGCGTCGGGGAAGCCCAGGATGGGGGAGGCCGATCCCGGCTCCACGAAGATGGCGTCCGGGTTCTCCACCACCCGCTTGATGATGGGGTAGGCCTGGGCGTCGTTGCTGGTGAAGAAGGCCACCTTGTCGTGGTTGGGGCCGGCGTACTGGGCGATCCACTGGGGCATCTTCTCCAGCAGGAACTGCTGGGTGCCGGCCACGCCCACTTCCGACAGGGGGTCGGGGGTGCTCTGGTACACGAACTTCAGGCCGAGGTCCTTGCAGGCCTCCTCCATGATGGCCCGGCGGCGGCCGAAGGACTCCATGGCCATGTGCCGGGGGAAGGAGACGTGGACCATGGTCTTGGCGCCCAGCTGCTTGGCCACCCACGGGATGGTGTAGCCCCGGGACACGAAGTCCAGGTCCACGCACATGTCGCACACCTTGGAGATGACCAGGGGATCCTCGTTGGGGATGCCGCCCAGCAGCAGGATGTCCGGGCGCTTGGCGCGGATCCGCTTGAACGCCTCGGCGGTGCCGGGGAGCATGCTGACGGTCACGACCACCTTCACCAGCGGGTCCTCGGCCAGGGACACCATGTTGGAGATCAGGGTCTCCTGCTGGGACATGAAGTCGTCCGGCGCGATCACGTGGCGGATCATGCCGCCGTCCTTGACGTCGCCGTACTCCTTCTGCAGCGCCTCCACGGCGCGGATCTCGTCCTCGCCCTGGTAGACGGTGGTGGTGCTGATGCCGATGTGGAACTTGGCCGGGGGGAAGGCCCGGGCCGGCCCGCCCCCGAGGAGCAGGGTGAGCACCGGTGCGAGCGTCGCTGTCTTCAGGAATCTCTCCATGGATCCTCCTTGGGTCGGATCGACCCCATGATCTGGGACGGGTGGTTGAGAAAGGGCCTTCACCAGGCGGCGGGGAACAGCTCCTCCGGGGTCAGGCGGCGGGGGGTCAGGTCCTGGGCGTGCAGCTCCGCGGCGAAATCGGCGATCATCGCGCGGTTGGGCTCGAGCCCGTTGCGGTTCCAGGACTCGGGCAGGTCCTGGGCGGCGCGGGCCAGCTCCAGGGCGGCCCAGGGCAGGGTGGTGTCGGCGTAGCGCTGCTGCTTCTCCAGCCAGGCCCGGGTGGACTGGTCCAGGAGTTCGCTCAGGGCCCTGGGCAGCCAGGGGTGCTCCCGCGCCAGGGCGGGACGGACCCCCAGGATGTGGATCCCGGGCACGTATCCGGTCTGGCGGAAGTAGGCCAGCTCGGCGCCGCGGCAGTCGGGGATGAGTTGGCGCAGCCAGGACCGGGCGGTGAACAGGGCGGGGGGCATGAAGGGCGCGAACACCGCGTCCAGCTTGCCGTTCGCCAGCCATTCCAGCAGGGGCCGGTCGCCGGGCACGGCGCTGATGCGGCCCGGGCGGCCGTGGCGGCCCAGGCGGTCCCCGGGCTTCTCGTCCTCGCCCACGCGCCCCACGAACCACTCGGCGTCGTCGACGCCGATGCCTTCCCGGCGCAGCAGGGCCCGGGTCCAGACGTTGCCCGAGTCATGCCAGCCGGTGAGCCCGATGCGCCGGCCCTTGAGCTGCGCAATGGCGGTCAGCCCGCTGTCCCGGGTGGTGAGGATGCAGCGGTGGCGGAACACCCGCATGAGGAAGTGGGGCGTCCCGGTGACCACGTCCTCCCCCGCGGCGCGCCACAGGGCGTACCGGCTGAAGGAGACCTCCCCGGCGTCGCACCCGGTCAGGTCGTCGGGGACCCCGGGAAGCCGGACGATCTCCAGGTCGAAATCCTTCGGGCGGACCTCGCCCAGGGCGAGGGGCATGACCGTGGCCCAGTCCCGGGTCGCGAGCTTGACCGAAACCTTCATTGGGGCCTCCTTGGGAGGGGTCAGAACGGCATGAAATTATTATTGAAGATCTGTACATTATAGAACTTCAACAAAACCAGACTAGTAAATCTCAATCGGCCACGTAGGCCACCGCCGGCGCCGTCACGAAGTGGTGCAGGTTGAGCGGGCAGGTGGGTTCCAGGCCCAGGTGGCGCAGGGGCAGCTCCGGGCCTTCCAGGGAAGTGCCCAGGGCGATGGGCAGGGCCCGGGGCGGCTGGCGGCCCAGGGCGCGGCAGGCCGCGGCCAGAAGCAGCAGCCCGAAGGGGATGGCGAACCGCCCGCACCAGGTGCGGCGGTAGCGGTCGGGCTGGTCCGGGTCGACCATGGCCGCGAAGAACCCCCGGGCCATGTCCGCGCTCACTTCCCCGGCCAGGAGGCCCTGGAGCAGGTCCCGGTCGAAGGCCAGGGCCCGCTGGTACGCCTCCAGCCCCCCGGCCCCGTACGGGGTGTAGCCGAAGTCCTCGCCGTAGTGGGTCCCGTCCGCGGAGATGGCCACCGCCACGTCCCGCCCCAGGGTCCACCCGCGCCGGGCCATGGCCTCGGCCAGGGCCGCGCCCAGGCGGGAGGCCAGGGCCTGGAGGCGGGGGAAGGGGGCGGAGGGCACCAGCACCGGCAGGATCTCCAGTTCCGGGTCCTGGTGCTTGAGCCAGTAGGCCACCGCCTCCACCGAGTGCTCGCTGTCGTGCCAGGCGGCCTCCTGCACGGCCTCCCCGGGCTCCAGCCGGGCCAGGATCTCCTCCCGCAGCCCGGAGATGCGGATCTCCCCGTCCGGGGAGCGCCAGGCGCGGTAGGGGTCGAACCCCAGCACCCCGTGGGCGCCGAAGCGCCGGTGCTGGTGGAACACGCCCACCAGCACCACGGTCCGGGCCCGCACCAGGGGCACCACCGCCCGGTACACCCGGGCGGTGAAGGGGTAGTCGTCGTGGGGGCAGAGGATCCCGGCCACCCCAGGGGCGGGCGCGGGGCCCAGGACTCCGGGCGCTGGGGGCGCGCCGGACTGCTCCCACACCGCGGCCATCTGCTCGGCCCGGGAGGCGAAGCCCACCCCGTGGTACTGCCCGCGCACCTCCCCTTCGGAAGGGATGGCCATGGCGGCGCGGGTCTCGGCCAGGGTGGGGGGAAGGATCCCGGGGGGCAGGGCCGGATGGATGGCCCCCTGGGCGCAGAGGACCTGGGCGGCGCCGGCCGCGATGGGGCCAAAGACCAGATGCCGCATGGGTTGCCTCGGGGATGGAGCCACGCTACGCCCTCCGGCCGGGACCGGCAACCCGGGTTCACCGCCAGATTGGAACCTTCCGGGGAACCTTATTAATTGTTTAAGCACCCCAAGGGCATAACCCCAGGCGCCCCCTTGCGGCCGGCCTGCCCATGCCCGAGGTCCCATGCGGTCCCCCCGATTCGCCCTGCTCACCACCCTCCTGGCGGCCCTGCCCGCCTCCGCCCAGCTGGGCATCCACCCGCGCCAGCTGGAACTCACCACCGACCAGGACTGCGAGTTCTTCGCCGGGGTGGCCACCAGCGCCCCCCAGCCGCCCCTGGAATTCGAAGTGGACCCCGGCGGCGGCACCATCGTGAACCTGGGCGGCGGCAAGGCGTACTACAAGCCCCCGATCGTGGTGTTCGACGGGGAGGAGACCTTCACGGTGCGGGTCCGGCTGGCCAACCAGCTCGAGGTGGTCGACGAGGCCAAGGTCACCGTGCGCAACGGCACGGTGATGGGCCGGATCATGGAGAGCGGGGACGGCCAGGGCAAGTCCTGGAAGGAGCCTTCCATGTGCCTGCTGGCCGGGGACCCCGCCCAGCCCGGCTTCACGCTCGAGCGCCGGGGGGTGGACATGAGGTTCCGGGCCGTCCAGGGCATGGTCCACGTGCCCGACCACCCCACCTCCCCGGACCTCTTGCGCGGCCAGTGGCTCCTGCTGGACCAGGATACCGGCCTGGTGCAGGTCCTGGCCGACAGTGGCCGGGCCTGGACCTGGGTGGGCAGCCGGGTCCAGATGCGCGGGGCCAGCTTCACCGACGGCCAGGGCGCCAAGGCGGGCCTCGCCGGACCCGCGCACCTCGCCCTGGTGCCGGGCCAGGGGAACGACAGCAAGGGCTGGCGGGCCTACTTCACCGACCACCTGGGCCAGACCATCCGGTTCCTGGACGCCAAGGGCGCCGTGACCACCCTCGCCGGACAGGCCATGCAGGAGGGCTACCGCAACGGCCCGCTGAACGTCGCCCAGTTCGCCCACCCCACGGGGATCGCGGCGGCCGCGGACGGCACCCTCTACGTGGCGGATACGGACAACCACTGCATCCGCATGATCAAGGACGGCAAGGTCAGCACCTTCGCCGGCCGCACCAACACCACCTTCCAGACCGACGGCAACAAGGGCACCTTCCTCTTCCCCAACGCCCTGGCCCTGGACGAGCCCAAGGGGGTCCTGTACGTGACCGACGCCTGCACCGTGCGGGGCGTGCGCCTGCAGGACCGCCGGGTGTTCACCGTGGCCGGGCGTCTCTGCGCCCAGGGGGAGGGCCAGGACGACTGCGAGGGCTTCGAGGAGTGGCTGGACGGCAAGGCCCCCGGAAGCCTTGCGGGAGTCCGCTGCTTCCGCTACCCCTGCTACCTGATCCTGCGCGGCCGCCACCTGTACGTGGTGGACCGGGGCAACCACACCATCCGCAAGCTGGGCCTGGACGACGGCACCCTGGTCACGGTGGCCGGCAACCCCGCCGGGCACGAGAACGACGGCTGGGACGAGGGCCGGCGGACCATCCGCTGCGGCCTGCTCCCCAACGGCAAGCCGCTCAACCCCGGGGAGCGCGCCGCGCTGGGGCTCCCCAACAGCCTCGCCTTCGGCCCCGACGGGGAGTGCATCGTCTCCCTGGGCCACTGCATCGCGGCCCTGTCCCTGGACGGCCGGAAAGAGTGGACCCAGGCGCGGATGGCCGAGCGGGAGGACTCGGTGCGGGCCCGGATGGGCCGGCAGAACCGGGTGGAACACAAGGCCCAGGCCGAGCCCTTCGACGAGAAAGCCGGCAAGTGACTCACCGCCCCGCCAGCAGCGCCTCCACCGCCGGCACGTCCCCGGGCACGTCCACCCCCAGGCTCAGGTGGGGGGTGCTGGCCACCCCGATGGCCATGCCCGCCGCCAGGGCCCGGAGCTGCTCCAGCATCTCGGTCTGCTCCAGGGGGTGGGGGGGCAGGGCGGTATACCGGCGCAGGGCGTCCGGGCGATAGGCGTACAGCCCCAGGTGGCGCTGGAACCGGGCCAACTGCTCGGGCTTCATCCAGGGCCGGAAGTCCGCCTGGAACACCTGGCTGTTGCGCACGTAGGGGATGGGGCTGCGGCTGAAGTAGAGCGCCCGGCCGGCGTCGTCGGTGACCACCTTCACGGCGTTCGGGTTGAACAGCTCATCGGCATGGGCGAACGGGCAGGCCGCGGTGCCCATGGGCAGGTCCGGGCTCCGCGCCATGAGGTCCACCACCGCGGCGATGGTCTCGGGGTGCATGGCGGGCTCGTCGCCCTGGATATTGAGAATCAGGTCGAAGCCCGCGCCCACCGCCGCCACCGCCGCCGCCACCCGGTCGGTGCCCGAGGGCAGGGCCGGGTCGGTCATGCACACCCGGCCGCCGAAGGCTTCCACGGCCGCCTTGATCCGCTCGTCGTCGGTGGCCACCACCACCGCCTCCACCCCGGCCGCCGAGGCCGCCTCCCAGACCCACCGGATCATGGGCCGGCCGGCGATGGGGGCCAGGGGCTTGCCGGGAAAACGGGAAGCCTGGTAACGGGACGGCAGGACGGCGAGGGTGCGCATGGATTTCCTTTCCGGATCGTCATCGATCATAGCAAACGCCGGTTCCGGGCCCGGGGCGGCCCCATGCTGGAAAAGTTCATCGAATTCCTTCACAATCAAGGGTTCGCCTTTTGCGCCTTTTTCCGGAGGTTTCCTTGATGCAGCGGCTTGCCCTTCCCGTGGGGATCACGGCCACCGGCCAGTTCTTTCCCGAACGGGTCGTCACCAACGACGACCTGGCCCGGATGGTGGATACCAACGACGAGTGGATCAGGACCCGCACCGGCATCCGGACCCGGCACTGGGTCGAACCGGGGACGGCCTCCTCGGACCTGGGCGCCAAGGCCCTGGCGATGGCCCTGGACTGCCGGGGCATGAAGGCGGACGAACTGGACGCCATCGTGGTGGCCACGGTCACCCCCGACATGTTCTTCCCCTGCACGGCCGCCCTGATCCAGCACAAGGTCGGCGCCGGGCGGGCCTACGGCTTCGACCTGAACGCCGCCTGCTCCAGCTTCCTGTTCGCCCTGACCACCGCCGCCGGGCTGGTCGCCGGCGCCGGGATGAAGAAGGTGGCGGTGGTGGGCTGCGACATCATGACCTCCATCTTCGACAAGACCGACCGCAACACCGCCGTGCTGTTCGGGGACGGGGCCGGGGCGGTGATCCTGGAGCCGGTGGAGCCCGGCTACGGGATCCTGGACTTCGAGCACTACCTGGACGGCACCGGCGCCCCGTTCCTGTGCATGCCCGGGGGCGGGTCCCTGCACCCCTCCACCCACGCCACCGTGGACGCCAAGATGCACTACATCCAACAGGACGGCAAGGAGGTCTACAAGCGCGCCGTGCGGGACATGGCCGAGGTGAGCCGGCTGATGCTGGACCGCAACGGCCTCACCACCGGCGACCTGGCCCTGTTCGTGCCCCACCAGGCCAACGTCCGGATCATGGACGCCGCCCTCAAGCGCCTGGAACTGCCCTACGAGCGCATGGCCAACAACATCGGTGAATACGCCAACACCACCTCCGCCACCCTGCCCACGGCCCTGCACCAGAGCCTGGAGAAAGGCATGGTCAAGAAGGGCGACTACGTGGTGTTCGCCGCCTTCGGCGCCGGCTTCACCTGGGGCGGCGTCCTGGTGCGCTGGGGCTACTAGGCCGTGCGGATCATCGCCGGGACCCTCAAAGGACGGCGGCTGCAGACACCCCCGCCCGGGGACCTGCGGGTCCGCCCCACCTCCGACCGGGCCCGGGAGGCCCTGTTCTCCATCCTCCAGCGCTGGCCCCGGGGGCCGTTCCTGGACCTGTTCGCCGGCACCGGGGCGATGGCCCTTGAAGCCTGGTCCCGGGGCTACGCACCGGTTGCCTGCGTGGAGCAGGAGACCGTGGCGCTGGGGTGCATAAAGGCCAACGCCCGGGGCACGGACGTCCAGGTGCTGCCCCGGGACGCGCGGCGCCTGCGCCCGGACGCCTTCCCGCCCCAGACGGTGGTGTTCGCCGATCCTCCCTACGAGGCGGGCGCCGAGTTGTGGCGGGCCCTGGCGCCGAAGCTGCGGGACTGGCTGCACCCCGAGGGGGTGCTGGTCTGGGAGACCGGGCTGGACGTGGACCTGCCCGCGCCGGAGGGGCTGGAGGAGCTGGAGACCCGGCACTACGGGGCGGCGGTGTTCCACCTGTTCCGGGTCCGGGGATGAGCGAGTGCAGCTAAACTGCTTGGGATGTTCCGGATCTCCATCAAGACCAAACTGAGCGCGGTCATCGCTGTCCTGGTCGCGGGCTTCGCCCTGTTCAACGTGGCCTACTTCCCCCGCCAGGTGGAGAAGCAGTTCCAGGCCCAGGCGGTGGTCAATGCGCGGGAGGTGGCCGACGCCGCCAGCTTCGCCCTGGCCCCGCCCCTGGAGCGCGGGGACCCGGCGGAGATCGGGCGCATCCTGCGCGGCGTCCGGCGCATCCCCGCGTTCCGCTTCAGCGTGGTGGCCGATCCGGCGGGACGGGTGGTGGACGCCACCCCCGACGCCCCCGCCTGGGCCCGGGAGTACGCCCGGGAACGGGGCGCCAGCCGGTCCTTCTTCCACGCCCAGGACGGCGCCCTGGTGGCGGTGGCGCCGATCTCCTTCCAGGAGGCCTCCGACCAGCGCGGCACCCTGATCCTGGGCTTCTCCACCGAGGGCATCCGCCAGCTGGCCAGCGCGGACCGCACCCGCGGGCTGTGGGTGGGCCTGGTGGCCCTGGCCCTGGGGGTCGGCGCCGGCCTGTTCCTGGCCAGCCTCTACATCCGCCCGGTGGTGGCCCTCACCGGCGCCGCCCAGCGGGTGGCCCAGGGCAATTTCGAGGGGCCGGCCGTGCGGGTGCGCTCCCACGACGAGCTGGAGGTGCTGAGCCGCAGCTTCGAGGTGATGACCAACAAGCTGCGGGTCTCCCGGGACGAGATCGAGCGCCAGAACCGGCTGCTGGAGTCCAGGGTGCAGGAGCGCACCCGCCAGCTCATGGAGACCATCTGGGAGCTGGAGGAGATCCGGGCCAACCTGGAGCAGCTGGTCCAGGAGCGCACCCGGGGCCTGGAGCAGTCCCGGGCCGAGCTGGCCGCCTGGGCGGGCACGCTGGAGGAGAAGGTGCGGGAGAAGACCCGGGAGCTCACCGAGGTCAACCGGGACCTGAGCGTCAGCCTGCAGCGCCTGCGGGAGCTGGACCGGATGAAGGACGAGTTCCTGGCCAACATGAGCCACGAGCTGCGCACCCCCCTCAACGCCGTGATCGGCTTCTCCGGCCTGCTGCTCCTGGAGCCCCCGGGCCGGATCCCCGACGACTCCCGGGACGACCTGCAGGTGATCCACCAGAACGGCCGCAACCTCCTGGCCATGATCGACACCATCCTCGACCTGTCCAAGATCGAGGCGGGCAAGTTCGAGCTGGAGCTGGAGCGGATGGATCCCCTGGCGGTGCTGGAGGAAGTGCGGGCGCTGGCGGCCGGGCTGATCGTGGACCGGCCGATCCGGTTCCACTACGAGCCGCCGTCCTGGCCGGTGCGGGTCCAGGGCGACCCGGCCCGGTTCAAGCAGGTGATCACCAACCTGGTGGGCAACGCCATCAAGTTCACCGAGGAAGGGGAGGTGGACATGGCCGTGGAGCGGGTGGCCAGCCGCCTGCGGATCCGCATCACCGACCCGGGGATCGGCATGAACTCCCAAGAATTGAATCGGCTGTTCCAGCCCTTCCAGCAGGTGGACGGCAGCATCACCCGGCGGTTCGGCGGCACCGGGCTGGGCCTGGCCCTGTCCCAGCGCCTGATGGGCCTGATGAACGGCCGGATCACCGTGGAGAGCGAGAAGGGGCGGGGGAGCACCTTCACCGTGGAGATGCCCGTGCAGGAGGAGGCCGCGCCATGACCCCCGAAGAACCCATCCGGATCCTCTGCATCGAGGACAACCCCGACAACTGGCGGCTGGTCCAGCGCCTCCTGGCCCAGGCCGGGTACCAGATGCACTGGGCCAGCGACGGGCTGAAAGGGTTCGAGCTGGCCCGGTCGGTGAAGCCGGCCCTGATCCTGCTGGACATCAACCTGCCCGGGCTGTCGGGGTTCGAGGTGGCCGCCAAGTTCCGCCAGACCCCCGAACTCCAGGGCATCCCGCTGGTGGCCCTCACCGCCAAGACCCTCAAGAGCGACCGGGAGACGGCCCTGGTGGCGGGCTGCGACGGCTTCATCCCCAAGCCCCTGGACCCCTTCACCTTCGTGCGCCAGGTGGGCGCCTTCCTGGGCGGGGCGCGGGAGCGGCTGGACCAGTCCCAGGAGAAGGCCGCCCTGCGCCAGTTCAACCGGCACATGGTGGAGCATCTCGAGACCCAGCTGCACGAGGCCCAGGAGGCCAACCGCAAGCTGGTGGCGGCCCAGGAGGCCCTGGAGACCAGGAACCGCAGCCTGGCCAGGCTGCTCGCCCTGAGCCAGGGCATCCTCACCGAGCACAATCCCGAGGCCCTGCTGCTGAGGGTCCTGGGCGAAGTGCGGAGCGAGGTCCGGGCCAGCGGGCTGTGGGCCTACCGCATGCACCCCAGCGGCGGCTACCTGCAGGGACTGCGCTGGTCCGGAGGCCAGTTCGACCCCACCCCGGTGCTGCCCCTGGACCACCCCTTCGTGCTGCGGGCCCGGACCCTGCCCGCGGGCAGCCCCCTGCGGGGCGAGAGCCTGCGGGGCCACCACGTGTGGGACGAGGGGCTGGGCCTGGGCTTCTGGGCGCCCGCCTCCGAGGCCTGCCTGCTGGTGCAGCTGGACCACCAGCCCGACCCGGACCTGTTCGGGTTCTGGATCGTGACCCGGCCCGGGGACCAGCGCCTGCTGCCGGCCGAGCTGGAGATGGTCACCCTGCACGCCAGCCTGGCCATGGTGAGCCTGGAGAACGCCGAGCTGATCGAGTCCCTCAACCACACCACCAGGGCCCTGGCCGCCAGCTACGAGCGCCTGGAGACGGCCTACCAGGACCTGCAGAGCGCCAAGGACGTGCTCAAGAGCCGGGACCGCCAGGACCTGGTGGGCGACCTCACCTTCAAGATCACCCAGCGCCTGGAGGCGCCGGTGGCCAGCCTGCACCGCCAGAGCCAGCTGCTGGACCAGGCCATGAGCCTGGACGCCCCGGGGGAGGAGGTTGCCCTGCGGGAAGTCCAGCCCCGGGCCCTGGCCGAGATCCGGGAGGCGGTGTTCAAGATCGACGGCCTGCTCAAGGCCCTGCTGCGGCGCGTGGGCCGGTCCGGCCCCCCCACCCCCGAGTGGCTGGACCTGAACGACCTGCTCCAGCAGGAGCTGGGCCTGTTCCAGGTGGAGGGCGTGGTCCCGGACCCGGTGGCGCTGAGCCTGGAACTGGCCGCCCAGGTGCCCATGATCTACGGCGTCTACGCCGATTTCGCCACCACCGTGCTGAACGTGGTGCGCCACGCCCTGGGCGGGCCCACCCCGTCCCCGGTCCTGGCCGTGCGCACCGAGCGGGAAGGGGAGGACTTCCTGCTGGAAGTGCAGGACGAAGGCGGGCCGGTGCCGCCCAGCGTGCTGGCCGCGGCCTTCGAGCCGTTCTCCGGGCTGCACCAGCAGGCGGTGCTGGGATCGCGCAGCCCGGGAGAGGGGCTGGCCGAGGCCAAGCAGCTGCTGGCGGTGTACCGCGGGGAGATCAGCCTGGACAACCTGGGGGAGGGGACGATCGTACGGGTGCGGATCCCGTTGCGCTGATCAGGACATGTATCCCGTCCGCAGCGCGCACTCCCAGTCGGGCCGCTTCCGGGCCGCGGCCAGGTCGGCCATGGCGTGGTGGTCGTAGGGGACCGAGATCAGGGCCGCCATCCACTTCCCGTTGCGCTGCTCGACGATGGCGTAGCGGGCATCGGGGGCGCCGGTCTCCACCACGGTCGGGCACGGCTGGTCGCCCTCCCAGGCCGGCAGGCCCACGCTTCCGGGATTCACCACCAGCTGGCCGGAGCGGGTGCGCACGGCCCGGGGGATGTGGGTGTGCCCGCACAGGACCACCGCGGCCCCGGCGGTGCCCAGGCGGACGTGCACTTCCCGGGCGGAGGCGGGCCGGTTGACGTTGGGCTCGAAGGTCTCCAGCAGGGGATCCAGGTCGCTGTCCGGGGTGCCGTGGCAGAGCAGCACGTCCGGGGAGAAGAACCGGGTGGGGGGCTGGGAGGCCAGCCAATCCAGCTCCCGGGAGGAGAGCTGGGCGTAGGTGTAGGCGTCCGAGGGGCCCCAGGTCCCGGGCCCCAGGGTCAGCACCTGGCGCTCGTGGTTGCCGGCGATGGTCAT
This sequence comes from Holophaga sp., assembly GCA_049508835.1. Taxonomy (GTDB): domain Bacteria; phylum Acidobacteriota; class Holophagae; order Holophagales; family Holophagaceae; genus Mesoterricola. Next base: position 35,276 of record JBELAL010000018.1, read on the forward strand.
CCAGCCCTGGCCCATGAGGAACTGGGCGGTCTCCCGGGGCATCAGGGGCCCGGACAGGCTGTCCCCCAGGTTCACCACCGCGTCCACTCCGCGGCTTCGCAGGTTCCGGACCACCGCCTCGAGGGCCAGCAGGTTGCCGTGGATGTCCGAGAGGACCGCGATCCGCATGGCCTCTCCTTGTGGGTTCTAGAGGGTGTCCGCTCCGTAGCGGGTCCTCTCGGTATCCCCTTCGGGGATACGCGAGACATAACGACTTTTGACGTAGTCCAGCACGAGGGTCTGGAATTCCTCGGCGATCCGGTCGCCGCGCAGGGTGACCGTCTTGCGGCCGTCCACGAACACCGGGGCGGCCGGGGTCTCCCCGGTGCCGGGCAGGCTGATGCCGATGTCCGCGTGCCGGGACTCTCCCGGGCCGTTCACCACGCAGCCCATCACGGCCACGCGCATGGACTCCACCCCGGGGTACCGCTCCTTCCAGGCCGGCATCTGCTCGCGCAGGAAGGCCTGGATACGGTCCGCCAGCTGCTGGAACACGGTGGAGGTGGTCCGGCCGCACCCGGGGCAGGCCGTGACCATCGGGGCGAACTGGCGGAAGCCCATGGTCTGCAGGATCTCCTGGGCCACCACCACCTCCCGGGTGCGGTCGCCGCCCGGCTCGGGGGTGAGGGAGACCCGGATGGTGTCGCCGATGCCCTCCTGCAGCAGCACCGCCAGGGCCGCGGTGGAGGCCACGATGCCCTTGCTGCCCAGGCCCGCCTCGGTCAGGCCCAGGTGCAGGGGGTAGCGGCAGCGCCCGGCCAGTTCCCGGTACACGGCGATCAGGTCCTGGACCCCGGAGACTTTGCAGGAAAGGATGATCCGGTCCGCCGGCAGGCCAACCGCCTCCGCCTGCCTCGCGCTGTCCAGGGCCGAGGTGACCAGCGCCTCGTACATGATGGCCTCGGCGCCCCAAGGCACCTCCCGGCGGGCGTTCTCGTCCATGATCCGGGCCACCAGGTCCTGGTCCAGGCTGCCCCAGTTGACCCCGATGCGCACCGGCTTGCCGTGCCGGCAGGCAGCTTCCACGATCTTCGCGAACTGGACGTCGTGCTTCTCCCCCTGGCCCACGTTGCCCGGGTTGATCCGGTACTTGGACAGGGCCCGGGCGCAGTCCGGGAAGTCGCCCAGGAGCCGGTGCCCGTTGAAGTGGAAATCGCCGATCAGGGGCACCTCCACCCCCTCCCGGTCCAGCCGCTCGCGGATGGCGGGCACCGCCGCCGCCGCCGCCGGGCTGTTGACGGTGATGCGCACCAGTTCGGACCCGGCCAGGGCGAGGTCGCGCACCTGGGCGGCGGTGGCCTCCACGTCCGCGGTGTCGGTGTTGGTCATGGACTGGACGACGATGGGGGTGCCGCCGCCAATAAGAATTTCATTGCGCCCGTGGCACACCCGGGTGGCCAACCGATCGCCCCTCGCACAGGGTCCCGAAGGCGCCGGTAGCCTCTCTGACGACATGGTGGTCCTTTGTAGAAGGTGAAAAATATAGACTTGCCCTAAGGATCCTGGTCCGGATCCCAAAGCAGCCTATCACGTCCTGGATTCCCAGTGACCTGCGGTCCGGAAAGGTTCCCCGGAGGCACTGTCCGCGGGCCGCCTCCCCCCCAATGGAAAGTGTGATAGGCTTCGAGAAACACCACGGAGGCACCATGATCGCTGCGGATCCGCGGCGGGTTTTGCCCGGCTTGGACCCTGGCCCCGTCGGCTTCCGGGTGTGGGGAATCCTCGGCGGCAAGCGCCGGGCCCTGGTCTGGATCCGGGCCATCGTCCTGGTGGCGGCCGCGGCCCTCGGCCTCGGGGCGGCCCCGGCCCCGGCCGATCTGGCGCCGGCCGTCGCCCTGAGCTACCGGGTGGAGCACCTCAAGACCGCCTTCCAGTCCAAGGATCCCGCCGCCATCCAGGCCGCGGTCCAGGAAGTGGAACTGCTGCGCAGGACCTACGGCACCCTGGACGTGACCCCCCTGGTGGACGCCATGGTCATCTTCGCCCGGCAGCTGGGGGACCGGGGCCAGCCCGCCCTGGGCCTGCAGGTGGTGCAGACCTTGGACTTCTGGGCGCCCAACGACCCCACGCTGCTGGGCACCCGGGTGATGCTCATGCGCCAGCAGGGGCTGCGCGGCTACTTCCTGAGCATCGCCGAGGTCATGGAGCTGACCCGGTTCCGCCTCATCCACCCGGTCCACCGGTGGCTGTGGGCCCTGCAGCACCTGGCCTGGCTGCGCCTGATGGCGTCCCTGCTGCTCTGGGGCTGGGCGGTGACCCTGTCCCTGCGCTACCGCCGGGTGTTCCGCTACCTCTGGGAGGAGCCCCTCCGCCGCCGGCACCTGAACCGCCACGTGGTGGCCTTCCTGGGGGCCTTCCTGCTCACCTTCCCGGTGATCCTGGGCCTGGACCCCAGCGTCTCGGCCCTGCTCTGGCTCTGGCTGCTCACGCCCTTCATGCTCCCCCTGGAGATCCGCGCCACCCTCTTCATCGTCCTCCTGCAGCTGGTGCACCCGGCCCTGGCCCTCATGGAGCCCCTGGCTTCCGGCCGGCCCCATCCCAGCATCGTGACCCTGCAGATGCGGCCCCAGGCACAGCCCCTGGACAGCCGGGTCTGGGCCGCCCTGCCCAGCCAGGACCAGGAATTCCTCAAGGGCTGGCGCGAGCTGCAGATGCAGGAATGGGCCCAGGCCGAGGCCACCTTCAAGGCCCTGCGCGGGGACCATCCGGACCACGCCCAGGTCATGAACAACCTGGGGGTCGCCCGGTTCCAGCAAGGGGACGTGGCCGGGGCCAAGACCTGCTTCGACGAGGCGGCGGAGGTCCTGTCCGGCAGCCCGGAAATCCTCCTGAACCAGAGCGTGGTGGCGTTCAAGGAGATGGACAGCACCCTGGGCACCGCCAAGCAGGTGGAGGCCAGCCGGGCGGCGCCCGAAGCCTACAACCGGATGCTGGCCGCCAACCATGCCCGGGAGGAGCAGCGGACCTTCGCCATGCCCCTGCCGGATACGCCGGCCCGGACCCGGATCCTGGATGCCGAGCCGGGAGTCCGGGAGGCGCCGCTGCTGCAGGACCCCGACAACCCGTTCGTCCCGCGTATCTCCGCAGCGGATGCCGAGAGGGACCTGGCGGTGCTGTTCAACCTGCTGCTGCCCCTGGCGGCCGCCGGCGCCATCCTGCTCCGGAACCGCAAGAGCATCAACGAGGCGCACCCCTCCCAGTGCAGCCGGTGCGGAGACCCCTTCCACACCACCGACAGCCCGGACACCGGGGTGTGCTCCAAGTGCCATCACTTGTTCATCCTCAAGGACGGCCTCCATGGGGAGAGCCGGAAGCGCAAGCTGGACGACGTGGCCTCCTACCAGAAAGTCCAGCGGCGGCTCCATAGAATGTTCCTGGTCTTCCTGCCGGGAGCTGACCTCTCGTTCATCGGCAACACCTGGGCCGGGTTCACCGAGTACGGCTTTTTCTGTTTCGCCGTGGGCATCGTGCTGGCCACCGGCCGATCGGTGCGCTATCCCGGCGAGATCGTCGCCGATCCCGCCTCCACCTGGCTGCCGGTGGGGGTGGCGCTGCTGGCGGTGCTGTTCCTCCGTTCCTGGCTGAAACTGCTGCCCAGGAGGGCTTGAGATGGCGCTCGAAGGATCGTTGCGGGATTTCGACCTGTTCTCCCTGTTCAACATGATCAAGACCCAGGGCAAGAGCGGCACCCTGGTGCTGTCCCGGGCCCAGGAGTTCGTGAAGATCTTCTTCGACACGGGGGAGATCGTCGGCTGCGACTCCAACCAGGTGCCCATGGAGGACCGGGTCGGGGCCCTGCTGGTGCGCCTGGGCCGGCTCTCCGGGGAAGAGCTGATGGCCATGATCCAGCACCAGCGCCAGACCCTGAAGCGCATGGGGACCCTGCTGCTGGAGTCGGGCCGGGTGACCCGCCAGGACCTCCAGGACGCCCTGTTCAATCAGGCCATGTCCATCATCTACCGGACCTTCCGCTGGGTGGAGGGGGACTACCGGTTCGATTCCATCCTGCCCCTGGACCTGGACCGGGAGAACTTCCCGCCCATCCCGGTGGACACGGTCCTGATGGAGGCGGCCCGGATCATGGACGAGTGGCCCGAAGTCCAGCGCCGCCTTCCGGACACCAAGGTCCTGCTGGTCAAGACCACCGTCGCCAGCCAGATCAGCCTGGACATCGACCAGGACCTGTCCACCCTGCTGGAAGGGGGCGGCGGCCAGGTGCACGCCCAGGGTTCGGGCCTCTCCCACGAACAGGAGGTGGCCCTCACCTACTTCGCCGAGCCGTCCAGCATCCAGGACGTGCTCCAGATCAGCCGCTACGACGAGCTGGACACCTGCAAGATCATCGCCGAGCTCCTGGAGATGGGCCTGCTGGAGCAGTCCCACCAGTCCCTGGAACTGCGCGTGCCCGCCTGGAACATGCCCCCCGGCAAGGACCGGGAGGCCGCCATCCCCGCCGGCCCCTCCCTGCTGTTCTGGCCCCTGGTGGCCCTGCTCCTGGCGGCGCCCCTGGTTGCCTACGTGTACCCGGCACGCCTGCCCTTCAACCAGGGCCTGGCCAGCCTGCAGCGGGCCGACGTGCACGTCCCCGTGGATCCCGAGACCCGCCGGCTCCAGGCCTGGGCCCTGCGCCTGGCTGCCCCCCAGGACCGGGGCAACGCCCTGGCCCGCTCCCTGGGCTTCGACCTGGACCATGGCCGACAGCCCATCCCCGACTTCACCGCCAACCCGGATCCGCTGGGGGGGGTGAAGCCGCAGTCGTGATGCACGCCATGGCCAACGACACCGGCACCCCGGAAGAGGTCCGTCAGGCGATCGTCGACGCCGAGCACCTGAAGCTGCTTGCCGTCGGCTACTGCATCTCCGCCGGCATGTGCGCGCTGTTTTCCTTGCTCGGCCTGGTCTACATGACCATCGGCCTGGTGATCCTGCTGGTGCTGACCCCGGGCTTCCTCAAGCTCCGGGCCGGGCGCTGCCTGGCGAAGCGGCGCTCCCGGGTGTTCTGCATGGTGATCGCGGGCTTCTCCTGCCTGGGGGTGCCCTATGGGACTCTGCTCGGGGTGTTCACTTTCATCGTCCTGGGGCGGCCTTCGGTGAGGGCTCTGTTCGAGTCCGCAAGGCAAGGCACGGCCGCTGGCGCCTTCGATTGGCTCGGGAAGCTCACCGCCAATCGACGCGCGGTGTTTGTCGCCAGTGGTATCGGCACCCAGCTCTTCCCGGCACGCTTCCGTGGCCACGGCGGGGAGCCAGAGTGAACCTCCATCCCTGGTAGAATTGAGCATCCCAATGCCCATCCCCCCTCCGAGGACCGCCCCGCCATGGCTACCCGCACCTTCAACAGCCTGACCGAACAAGAGATCCTGGCCCTCACCATCACCCTGGAAGAGGACGACGCCCGCACCTATGCCGACCTGGCCGAGGGCCTGAAGGGCAACTACCCGGCCTCCGCCGAGGTGTTCGCCGGGATGCGCCTGGAGGAGATCGGCCACCGCAACCGGCTGCACGCCCTGTACACCAAGCGCTTCGGGGAGCACGTGCCGCTGCTGCGCCGGGAGGACATCCGCGGCTTCGTCAAGCGCAAGCCCGTGTGGATGATGAAGCCCCTGGGGCTGGACACCGTGCGCCGGCAGGCGGCGGTCATGGAGATGGAGACCCACCGGTTCTACCAGCAGGCCGCGGCCAAGGCCCAGGACCCGGGCATCCGTGAGCTGCTCGCCGAGTTGGCCGAGGATGAGCGGGCCCATAGCCTCCGGGCCGAGGAACTGGAATCCCAGCAGCTCCAGCCCGACGTGCGCCTGGAGGAGGACCACGTCCGCCACCGCCTGTTCGTGATGCAGGTGGTGCAGCCGGGCCTGGCGGGGCTCATGGACGGGTCGGTGTCCACCCTGGCCCCGGTGTTCGCCGCCGCCTTCGCCACCCACTCCAGCCACGACGCCTTCCTGGTGGGCATGGCGGCCTCCGTGGGCGCCGGCATCAGCATGGGCTTCGCCGAGGCCCTGTCCGACGACGGCAACCTCACCGGCCGCGGGCAGCCATGGATGCGCGGCGTCATATGCGGCCTGATGACCACCCTGGGCGGCATCGGCCACACGGTGCCCTACCTGATCCCCGACTTCCGCACCGCCACCGCCGTGGCGGTCATCATCGTGGCCGCGGAGCTGGCCGCCATATCCTATATCCGCAAGAAATACATGGACACGCCCTTCCTCGCCGCCGCCTTCCAGGTGATCGTGGGCGGACTGCTGGTGTTCCTGACAGGGATCCTGATCGGCAGCTCTTAGCTTTCCTTCTGCTTCCTCGGCGCCGCCAGCCACGCCACCAGGATGGAGATGAAGTACAGCCCCAGCAGCACCACGCTGAAGAAGATGGTGGTGATCACCACGTCCCCCGGCGTGAGGAAGGCGGCCGCGAACAGGATGGCGATGGTGGCGTGGCGCCAGTACTTCAGCATCCACTTCGCGGTGATCAGCCGGAACCGGGCCAGGAAGTAGATCAGCACCGGCAGCTCGAACATCGCCCCGGTGCCCACCACCGTGTAGATGAACAGGTCCAGGTAGTCCTCCAGGTGGAGGTTGGTGCGCAGCCCGGCGCTCAGGGCCTCCTGGAACAGGATGTCGCCCAGGAACTTGAAGGCGTTCAAGTAGGCGAAGGCGGCCCCGGCCAGGAAGCAGCCGGTGGTGGCCAGGACGAAGGGCATGACCAGGCGCCGCTCCCGCGAGTAGAGCCCGGGCCGGATGAAGCCCCAGACCTGGTGGAACAGGAAGGGCGAGGCCAGGAACACCGCCGCCCACAGGGACAGCCGCATCAGGGAGAAGAACGGCTCGGTCAGGCTGGTGTAGGCGAACGGCTCGAACACCGTGGGGACCGGCTGGTGCAGGCTCAGGGCCTGGGCGATGGCGTGGGCCTTGAAGACATCCATGAACGGCTTCTGGGCCAGGGTCATGAGCCGGAAGCGGAACGTGTAGGTGATGGCGAAGAACACCACCAGGATGATGACGGAGCGGATCAGCCGGGAGCGCAGTTCCCCCAGGTGGTCCCAGAAAGTCATTTGGTCGGTCGGTTCGGGTTGGGTCATCGGCGCGCGTTCGGGTCCGGTTCCCCGGTCCTATTTCTTCTCTTCCTTCTTGTCGTCCTTGGAACTTTCTTCCACGTCGCCGGTGAGTTCGCGGCTCGCCTTCTTGAACTCCTGGATGCCCTTGCCCAGCGCCTTGCCCAGCTCCGGCAGCTTGGACGGACCGAAGAAGATCAAGAGCGCGATGCCGATCAGCAGCATTTCGCCGAAACCTAGATTACCCATGGAGCGCTCCTGGCAGTGGTCTTGTCATGGAACCCCGGCGGGTCAGACGGGGCCCACGGGGGGGCGGCCGATGGAATGGTAGGTCCATCCCTTGGCCTTCATGATCTCGGGTTCGAACAGGTTGCGGCCATCGAACATGAGTTTTTGCTTGAGCCGACCGGCCACGGCCTCCAGGTCGGCCTTGCCATATTGAGGCCATTCGGTGGCGATGAGAAGGGCATCCGCTCCGTCGCAGGCCGACAGGGGGTCCTCGGCGTAGCGCACCCGGTCGCCCAGCCTGGCCCGCACGTTGGGCATGGCCTCGAAGTCGTGGACCACCAGTTCGGCGCCCAGGGCGGTGAGGCTGTCGATCAGCTCCAGCGCCATGGCCTCCCGGATGTCGTCGGTGTGGGCCTTGAAGGCCAGGCCCCAGAGGGCGAACCTGCGCCCGGCCAGGGGCGAGGGGGTTCCGGCCTTGCACTGGAAGTGCCTGCGCACCTTGAGGGCCAGTACCTGCTTCTGGTGGCGGTTGGCCTCCACCGTGGCCTCCAGGGCGCGCAGGGGCTGGCCGTGCTCCCGCCCGACCTTGAGCAGGGCCTGGAGGTCCTTGGGGAAGCAGCTCCCGCCGAAGCCCGGCCCGGGGTTCAGGAAGTACTTGCCGATGCGGTGGTCGCTGCCGATGCCGTCCCGGACCCGGGCCACGTCGGCGCCCACCTTCTCGCACAGGGCGGCGATCTCGTTGATGAAGCTGATGCGCAGGGCCAGCATGGCGTTGGCGGCGTACTTGGTCAGCTCGGCGCTGGGCGGGTCCATGCGCAGCCAGAGCCCCCCGCGCGCCTCCAGGAACTTGCCGTAGAGCGCCTTCATCACCGCTTCCGCGTAGTCCGTGCGGCAGCCCACCACCACCCGGTCCGGCTTGACGAAATCGTCGATGGCGCAGCCTTCCCGCAGGAACTCGGGATTGGAGACCACCTCGAAGGCGCGGTCGGTGCGGGCCGCGATCGCCGCGTGCACCCGGGCGGCGGTGCCCACCGGGACGGTGCTCTTGTCCACCACCACCAGGGGACTGGCGTCCCGGGGCCGCAGGGCCATGGCCTCGCCGATCTGGGCGGCCACCTTGAGCACGTCCTGCAGGTCGGCGCTGCCGTCCTCGCCCTGGGGAGTCCCCACGCAGATGAAGGCGGCGTCGGCGTCCCGGATGCCGTCCTTGAGCTCGGTGGTGAAGGCCAGGCGGCCCGCGGCCTGGTTCCGGGCCAGCCATTCCTCCAGGCCCGGCTCGTAGATGGGAGGCTGGCCCTGGCGCAGCTTATTGATCTTGGCAACGTCCACATCGACGCCCAGCACCTGGTGCCCGGCCTCCGCGAACCCCGCCGCGGCCACCAGACCGACGTAGCCGGACCCGATCACTAGAACGTGCATGCTGGCTCTCCCACTTTCGCCCAGTACGCGGCGGTCTGGGCGGAGGTTGATGATCCATGCAGTATATCCATGCCGACGGCCCCGGGCGAGGCTTGCTAGACTTGAGGCTGGCCGGGGAACCGGGGCTCGGAGGCAGCATGGTCCAGATCGCGATGATGGACGGACAGGGGGTCAATCTCTGGGAAGTGGTCCTGCACAGCGGTCCGGTGGCCAAGGTCGTCCTGCTGGTCCTCGCCGTGTTCTCGGTGCTGAGCTGGGTGGTGATCTTCCAGAAGACCGTGCTGCTCAACCGCAGCCGCCGGTTCACCGACCGCTTCCGCGCCCAGTTCCGCCGGGCCAAGGACTGGCGGGAGCTCAAGGCGGCCTCCGGCGACTACGCCCCCAGCCCCCTCCTGGGCCTGTTCACCGCCGGCTACACGGAGGTGACCTACCAGCTCCGCCCGGCCGTGCCGGGCGCCCGGGCCCAGATCAAGAGCATGGAGGCCGTGGAGCGATCCCTCCAGCGGGCCTCGGTGGTGGAGATGGGCCGCATGGAGAGCTACCTGGGCATCCTCGCCACCATCGCCGCCGTGAGCCCCTTCATCGGCCTGTTCGGCACGGTGTGGGGCATCATCGACGCCTTCCGGGGCATCGGCGCCACCGGCAACGCCTCCCTCGCCACCGTGGCCCCGGGCATCTCCGAGGCCCTGGTGGCCACCGCCATCGGGCTGGTGGCGGCCATCCCCGCGCTCATGGCGTACAACTTCTTCCAGGGGCAGCTCAAGCTCTGGCAGACCGAGCTGGACGACTTCGCCCTGGAATTCATCAGCCTGTCCGAGCGCAACTTCACTTGAGCCCGGGCGAACCATGACCTGTGCCCCGTACGACCCCGTGTTCTGGCAGCGCCAGCCCCGGCTTCCCCTGCCGGTCCTGAAGTTCCTGGGGGCCCGGCTGGGGGCGGCGCTGCAATCGCCCAGGGACCGGTCCCTGCTGGTCTGGCCCATGGTGCTGGGCGCCCCCGGGCTGCGGGAAGCGTTCCCCGAAGGGGTTCCCGAGCCGGAGCTGCTGGCCAAGGCCGGGCCCATGCTCGCGGCCCTGGGGGCGGCCGACCCCGCCGCCGCCTGGAGGGACGCCCTGGAGCGCCTGCCGGACACCGCCGACCGGGGGCCCTCAGGCTTCGAGCCCCACCGCATCTGGGCGCCCCTGGCGCCCCTGGTGAGCCTGCGGATGGGGGTGGCCCTGCTGGCCCTGATGGGCCAGCCGGAGGACGCGCGCTACAGCCTGGCCTGCGGGGTGGCCCTGTTCAACTCCGCCCTGTTCCACGAGTGCCACGACGCCCTGGAGCCCCTGTGGCGCGAGGCCCAGGGGACCCTCAAGGGCGGCCTGCAGGGGCTGATCCTCCTGGCCGGAGGGTTCCACCACCTGCAGCTGCACAACGCCCACGGGATGATCAGCCTCTGGCGGGACGCCCTGCCCGCCCTGGACCACCTCGGCGACGCCCTGCGCACGCCCTGGGGCACGGTGGGGTTCCGGGCCGGGGCGGCCTCGGCGGCCGAGCGCATGGGCTGGCTGGACCGGTTCGACGGCGACATGGCGCTGGATCCCCTATGGGAGATGTCCCGCCCGGTATTGGAACTGACCTGACACCTTCTTGGAGGTCATGATGATCACGTGCGACATCCTGGTCCTGGGCGGCGGGATCGCCGGCTGCTCCGCGGCCCTGCGCGCCGCCGAGCTGGGCGCCGACGTGGTGGTGGCGCTCAAGGACCCCCTGGGCATCTCCAACACCCGCTACGCCCAGGGCGGGATCATCGGCCTGGCCCCGCCCGAGGCGGGGGACTCCCCCGAGCTCCTGGCCGCCGACATCGAAGCCGCCGGCGCCGGGCTGTGCCGGCCCGAGGCGGTGGCGCTGCTGGCGGACCAGGGGCCGCGCCTGTGCCGGGACTTCCTCTGGAAGAAGGTGGGCGTGCCCTTCGACCACACCGGGAACCTGGACCCCGAGCCCACCGCCGAGGCGGCCCACAGCGCCCGGCGCATCTACCACGTGAAGGACGCCACCGGCAAGGCCATCCAGAAGGCCCTTTCCGAGCATCTGGCCGAGAAGCTGGCCGGCTCAGGCCGGATCCGGGTGCTGGAAGGCCACGCCCTGGTGGACCTGCTCACGGTGCCCCACCACAGCCGGGACCCCCGGGCGGTGTACGACCCCATCCAGGTGTTCGGCGCCTACCTGCTGGCCCCGGACGGGCAGGTGCGCATGGCCCTGGCCAAGCGGACCGTGCTGGCCACCGGAGGGCTCGGCTACCTGTACCTGCACACCAGCAATCCTCCCTCCGCCACCGGCGACGGCCTGGCCGCGGCCTACCGGGCCAACGCGAGGATCGTGAACTGCGAGTACGTGCAGTTCCACCCCACCACCCTGTTCGTGCCGGGCCACCCGCGCACTCTGCTCACCGAAGCCCTGCGCGGGGAAGGGGCGCACCTGGTGAACCGGGACGGGGCGCGGTTCATGGCCAAGTACGCCCCCGAGGGCATGGAGCTGGCCCCCCGGGACGTGGTGAGCCGGGCCATCTTCCAGGAGATGGCGTCCTCCGGCGAGGTGTGCCTGTACCTGGACCTGGCGCCCCTGAAGCCGAAGCTGGACCTGGAGGCGCGCTTCCCCACCGTCCTGGCCACCTGCCGGGAGGCGGGGCTGGAGCCCCTGAGCCAGCTGATCCCGGTGGTGCCCGCCGCCCACTACTTCTGCGGCGGGGTGCATGTGGACCTGGACGGGCGCACCAGCCTGCCCGGGCTGTTCGCGGTGGGGGAGGTGTCCTGCACCGGCCTGCACGGGGCCAACCGCCTGGCCTCCACCTCCCTGCTGGAGGGGCTGGTCTGGGGCCACCGGGCCGGGGAGGCCGGGGTGGCCGACTGCCGGACCACCCCCATGCCCGACGCCGACGCCCTGGAGCTCTGGAAGCACGCCCCCCACGGGCGGGTCCCGGACCCCCTGCTGATCGAGCAGGACTGGACCAGCATCCGCAGCACCCTGTGGAACTACGCCGGCATCATCCGCACCCGGGCCCGCCTGCAGCGGGGCCGCAGCGACCTGGGCTACCTGTACCACCGGATCGAGGCCTTCTACCAGGAGGCCCCCCTGTCCCGCAGCCTGCTGGAGCTTCGCAGCGGCATCATCTGCGCCCGGCTGATCCTGAAGGCGGCCTTGCAGAACCCGGTGTCCCGGGGCTGCCACTACCGGGTGGACTGAAGTTGCGATTGTCATCATGGGCCGGGGCGCCATCTTGCCGGGAGCGTCGCCCGGGGTAAGATTATTGGTGATTTATCCTGGAGCAGCCCTCCTCCATGTTCCATCCCGCGCGGACCCCTGTCCATGCCGTCCGGTCCATCCTCCGGCTGCCTGGGCTTCCGTCCGCCCTCGCGGCCCTGCTGCTCCTGGCCTTCTGCTGCGCCTGCGGCGGCAACTCCCAGCCCCAGTTCGCCGGCCCGACCATCTCCAGCTTCACCGCCGCCAAGAACGTGATCACCTCGGGCGACACCACCACCCTGACGGTGGTCTACAGCGCCGGCCAGGCCACCATCGACCAGGGGGTCGGCCCGGTGGTGAGCGGCGTCCCCGCAACCATCCAGCCCGGCGCCACCACAGCCTACACGGTCACGGTCACGGTCAACGTGGACAGCCAGATGGTGACGGTGACGTCAGCTCCCCTGACGGTCAAGGTGGTGGCGGCACCGGAGGCCCCGGAGCTGGTATACCCGGACTCGGTGGAAGCCAACCACAAAGGCTACGTGGCCAAGGTGAAGGAGCCGCTGCCGGGCTTGACCTACCACTGGAGCAACCCCAACAAGAGCGGCGCGACCCTGGACGCCGGGGTGGACACCCCGCAGCTGACCTTCAGCACCCTCTACGGGCTCCTGGAACTGCAGTGCACGGCCACCAACGAGGTGGGTGATTCGGTCTCCACGGAACCCCCCGACGAGTTCCCCCTGGGGGGGCCGACGGTCAACGAGTTCACCGGCACGCCCAACGCCAACGCCACCGGCGAGAGCCTGATCATCACCGACGGCACCACGGTGACCCTGCGCTACAACATCTCCGGGGGGACCGGGAAGATCGAACAGTCGGGGCAGCCCAGCCCCATCGAGACGTTCAAGCAGGGCACCGGGGAGGTGCCGGTGGTGCCGCCCACGGGCGCGACCACCACCTACACCCTGACCGTCACCTCCGTGGACGACCCCACCGCCTTCTCCACCGGGACCGTCACCGTCTCCTCGGTCCCGCTGCCCCACATCAACAAGTTCACCACCGTCCCCAGCCCCCTGATCATCGGCCCCGGCAAACCGGCGACTTTCCTGGCCGAGTTCGACGACGATTTCGAGGAAACGGCCCTGGTGAGCGCCAATACGCCCGGCTTCACGTTCCCCATCCTCAACGGGGTCCCGAAACAGAGCGCGGCCCTGGGCGAAACCACCCAGTTCGAGCTCACGGTCAGCAACCAGGCGAGCCTCACCGAATCCGATTCCCTGTGGGTGCTGGTGGGCAGCCTGGGCACCTTCTCCGGGGCCTTCTCGGGGGAGGGCAGCGCCGACGGCACAGGCCTGTCCGGGCGGTTCGTGCAGCCCTGGGGGGAGGTGGTGGATCCCAACGGGGTCCTGTTCGTGGCCGACACCGCCAGCCATACCATCCGCCGGCAGCAGAACGGGATCCTGGCCACCTGGGCCGGGACCGCGGGCCTCCCGGGCCTGGTGGACGGCCTGAAGACGGACGCCCGGTTCACCTTCCCGGCGGGGCTGGCCATGGACAACGTGGAGAACCTGTACGTGGCCGATTCCGGCAACAACGCCCTGCGCCGGATCGATTCCGCCGGCAACGTGACCACCTACACCGGCGTTCCCGGAAACCCGTGGACCTCCGGCGGTTCGGCCCCGGGGACGCCGGGGGTCCTGTTCAACCAGCCCTCCGGGGTCGCCTACAGCCCCGACGTCAACTCGGTGTTCGTGGCCAACACCGGCGACGGCTCGGTGGTCCAGATCGACCTCGCCACCGGCGCCGCCCGGCCCCTGCCCGGGGTCCAGCTCACGGCGCCCACGGGCATGGCCTACGTCAACGGCTTCCTGTGGGTGGCCGATCCCGGCTCCAACCGGATCTTCCAGATCTCCATCCTGGGCCAGGGGATCCTGATCCAGGCCCTGGGCACCGGGGCGGCCGGGAACGACGACAGCCCCGCGCCGGTCACCTTCAACCAGCCCCAGGGCCTGGCGGCGTCCGGGCTGGCCAGCCTGATGGTGGCCGACACCGGCAACAGCACCCTGCGCCGCATCGACCTCAACACCCTCGCCGTCTCCACCCCGTTCGGAACCCCCGGCCAGCCCGGGACGGCCGACGGGATCGGCAACGCCGCCCGGTTCGACCACCCCAGGGGCGTGGCCTTCTCCAGCCCGGTCCCCGGCGGCAGCGACCTGTACGTGGCCGACACCGGCAACGCCACCCTCCGCAAGGTGGCCGGCGCGGGCGGGGGCGGCAACGCCGTGGCCACCCTCTCGGGCCGGCCCCCGACCCGGGGCAGCACGGACAGCCCCGGCGTCCCCCTCATGCGCCAGCCCCGGCAGGCAGCCCTGGACGCCCAGGGCGACGACCTCTACGTGGCCGATTCCGGCAACCACACCATCCGCCAGGTGGCCCCGGACGGCACCACCCTCACCTGGGCCGGGACCGCCGGCCAGGCCGGGAGCGCCAACGGCGCGGCCATCGGCGCGGCCCTGTTCAACACCCCCTCCGGGGTGGCGGTGGACGCCGCCGGCGACGTCTACGTGGCCGACACCCTCAACCACACCATCCGCAAGATCACCCCCGAATCGGTGAACCAGGTGCGCACCGTGTCCACCCTGGCCGGGGTCGCCGGGCAGTCCGGATCCTCCGACAGCTCCGGCTCCGGGCCCACCGGCGCCCTCTTCAACCAGCCCCTGGGGCTGTCCATCGACGACAGCGACGGCAACGTGTACGTGGCCGATTCCGCCAACCACATCATCCGCCAGGTGGAGCCGGACGGCACCACCACCACCTGGGCCGGCACCCCGGGCACGGCGGGCAGCGCCGACGGCCCGGCCACGGGCTTCGGCAGCGCGCTGTTCAACCGCCCGTCCGCGGTGGCCGTGGGCCCGGGCGGCGTCGTGTACGTGGCCGACACTTTCAACCACACCCTCCGCATCATCCAGACCGACGCGGCCGGGGTGCGCCGGGTGGACACCCTGGCGGGGCAGGCCGGCATGGGCGACAGCGTGGACAACCCGGTCGGCCAGAACGCCCGGCTGGATTTCCCGGCCGCCCTGGCCCTGGACATGGACGGCAACGTGTTCGTCGCCAACACCGGCAGCAGCACCGTGAGCGTGGTCACCCCCGAAGGGTCCGTGAGCACCTTCCTGGGCATCAAGGCCCTGAGCGGGGTCCCGGACGACCTGGGCACGAACCCGGCCCCGCTGCCCACCCGGATCTGCCCGCCGTACGGCGTCGCGGTGGACCCCGTCTCCGGCCACGACTTCATCAACTTCATCTACGTCGTGCTGGACGACGCGGTGCTGAAGGTGCCCCTCGTGCCCCCGGAGCCCAGCCCCTGACGATACCCGGTGGACCAGCGGCCGAGGTTGGATACACTGGAGTTTTCCAACCTGGGGAGCCTTGGGTGGTTCCCCCTGCGCACGAGGGCGCCATGGGCGATCCGGGCAAGAAACGCTACTCCGTCTACCTTCCTCGCACGGACTTTTCCATGAAGGCGGACCTGCCCCTGAGGGAGCCCAAGCGGGTGGAACGCTGGAAGGCCGACCGGGTGTTCGAGCGGATCGAGGCCCGGCGCCGGGCGGACAACGAAGCCGGGCGCGGCCGGGGCCGCCGGATCCTGCACGACGGCCCGCCGTACGCCAACGGCGCCATCCACATGGGCCACGCCCTGAACAAGATCCTCAAGGACATGGTGACCAAGTCCCTGTGGCTGGACGGCTACGAATCCCCCTACGTCCCCGGCTGGGACTGCCACGGCCTGCCCATCGAGCACGCGGTGGAGAAGGACCTGGGCCCCAAACGCCGGGAGATGGGCCGGCCGGAGTTCCTGGCCCGCTGCCGGGCCTACGCCCAGAAGTGGATCGACACCCAGCGCCAGGGCTTCATGCGCCTGGGCGTGCTGGGCACCTGGGACGAGCCGTACATCACCATGGCGCCCACCTACGAGGCCACTGTGGTCCGGCTCCTGGGTCGGCTGTTCCAGGTCGGCGCGGTGACCCGCAAGCTGAAGGTGGTGCACTGGAGCTACGGCGCCCGCACCGCCCTGGCCGAGGCCGAGGTGGAGTACGCCGACCGCACCAGCCCGGCCATCACCGTGGCCTTCCCGGTGGACGACGCCGAGGCCCGGCGCATGCACCTGCCCACGCCCCTGTTCCTGCCCATCTGGACCACCACCCCCTGGACCCTGCCGGCCAATCTGGCCATCGCCATGCACCCGGACCTGGAGTACGCGGTGGTGAAGGCCGGGGACCGGCACTACGTGGTGGCCGTGCCCCTGCTGGAGTCGTTCCAGAAGAGCCTGGGCATCGAGCTGCACACCCGGGAGATCCGCAAGGGGCTCACCTTCCAGAGCCTCAAGGCGCGCCACTGCTGGCTGGACCGGGAGTCCCCGGTGCTGCTGGCCGACCACGTCACCGCCGACGCCGGCACCGGGCTGGTGCACACCGCCCCGGACCACGGCGTGGACGACTTCAACCTGGCCCACCACCTGGGCCTGCTCCAGCTGGTGGGCCCGGACGGGCGCTTCACCCCGGCGGTGGCCGACCCGGAGCTGGAGGGGAAGAACATCTTCGACTGCAATCCCCTGATCGTGGACCGGCTGCGGGCCAGCGGGGCGCTGCTGCACGCGGCGCAGCTGACCCACAGCTACCCCCACTGCTGGCGCACCAAGACGCCCATCTTCTTCCGTGCCACCGAGCAGTGGTTCATCACCATGGACGACGAGCTGGGCGGCAGCGGCAAGAGCCTGCGGGAACTGGGCCTGGAGGGCGTGGAGGGCACCGCCTGGGTGCCCCCCCAGGGCCGCAACCGGATCTACTCCATGATCGCCGGGCGCCCGGACTGGTGCATCTCCCGCCAGCGCGCCTGGGGCAGCCCCATCACGGTGCTGCGCTGCTGCGAGTGCGGCGAGCCCCTGGTGCTCCCGGAGGTCTTCGAGCAGGCGGCGGCGGCCATCGAGCAGGGCGGGGTGGAGGCCTGGTGGCTGCTGCCCCTGGAGCAGCTCAAGCCCGCGGGGGCCGTGTGCGCCCGCTGCCGGGGCACCGAGTTCCAGAAGGAGACCGACATCCTGGACGTCTGGATCGACTCGGGCGTCAGCGGCGTGGTGGTCAGCGAGACCCACTCCCGGCTGCGCCCCTCGGACTACGGGAACTTCATCTACCTGGAAGGCTCCGACCAGCACCGGGGCTGGTTCCACTCCTCGCTGCTGTTCAGCCTGGCGGCCACCGGCCGCAAGCCCTACGACACCGTGGTGACCCACGGCTTCGTGCTGGACGGCAAGGGCCAGAAGATGTCCAAGAGCATGGGCAACATGATCACCCCCGAGGAGATGCTCAAGACCTACGGCGCCGACATCCTGCGCTGGTGGACCGCCAGCGTGGACTACAGCGACGACGTGCGCATCTCCAGGGAGATCATGGAGCGCGCCGCCGACGCCTACCGCAAGATCCGCAACACCCTGCGCTTCCTCCTGGGCGCCCTGGCCGACTTCGACCCGGCCCGGGACGCGGTGGGCGAGGACCAGTGGTCGCCCCTGGACCAGTGGGTGTGGGGCGCCTTCGGCCGGCTCTCCGCCCAGGTCACCCAGGACTACCGGGACTTCCAGTACCTGGACGTATCCCAGGCCCTGCACGGCTTCTGTCAGCTGGAGCTGTCCGGGCGCTACTTCGAGATCATCAAGGACCGGCTGTACTGCGACGGCGCCGGTTCCCTCCGGCGCCGGAGCTGCCGCACCGTGTGCTGGAAGCTGGCCCAGGGCCTGGCGGTCCTGCTGGCACCGGTGCTCAGCTTCACCGCCGACGAGGTGTGGGAGAACATCCCCGGGGCCGAGGGGCACGTGTTCGAGCAGCGCTTCCCCGAGATCCCGCCCCACGAGGCCTCCGCGGACTGGGACCGATTCTGGACGATCCGGGAGGCGGTGCAGGGGGCCATGGAGCCCCACCGGGCCGCCAAGACTATCGGCACCAGCCTGGACGCCCAGGTGCGCCTGTCCCTGGGCGAGGAGGACCGGGCCCTGCTGGCCCGCCTGGGCGAACCCGCCGAGGAGCTCCTGGTGGTCTCGGGCCTGACCCTGGAGGGCGGCGACGAACTGCAGGTGGAGGTGGCCACCCACGCCGGGACCAAGTGCCCCCGCTGCTGGAACCACCGGGGCGGCCACGGCCAGGGTGATGACGCCGACCTCTGTCCCCGGTGCTGGGACGTGGTGCGGGCCGAAGCATGAGGGCCGCGCGCGGACGAGGCGCCAGCCCCGCCTGGCTGCTGCTGCCCCTGGGCGCCCTGGCCCTGGACTGGGCCTCCAAGGCCTGGATCATGGCCACCATCCCCCTGCACGAGACCAAGGTGGTCATCCAGGGCTTCTTCAACCTGACCATG
Organism: Holophaga sp.; assembly: GCA_049508835.1. Lineage (GTDB taxonomy): Bacteria > Acidobacteriota > Holophagae > Holophagales > Holophagaceae > Mesoterricola. Next base: position 53,626 of record JBELAL010000018.1, read on the forward strand.
AGCTTCAACCCCGGCGCCATCTTCGGCACCATGGGCGGCGCCCCGCCCGCGGTGCGGAACGTGGTGTTCGCCCTGGCCGGGGTCGCCGCCCTGGGCTACTTCGGCTGGGAGTTCCTCAAGCCCGGGGCCTCCCGCGTCCAGCGCACCGCCCTGGGCCTGATCCTGGGCGGCGCCCTGGGCAACGGCCTGGACCGGATCCGCCACGGCATGGTGGTGGACTTCCTGGACTTCATCTTCTGGGGCTGGCACTACTGGACCTTCAACCTGGCCGACAGCTGCATCGTGTGCGGCGCCGTCCTGCTGGGGCTGTCGTTCCTGCTGGCCCTGCGGCGCCAGCCCGGAAGCGTCACTTCACGATGAACCACCTGCCCACGTCCGGCACATGCCCGGTGGCGTGGAACATCCCGTAGGAGTGGGGCCCCCCGGGGAGGGTCCCGGGCCTGAACAAGGGGTCGAACATCAGGCAGTCCACCGCGCCGCCCTGGGTCCCCGGAGCCCCCACCATCAGGGGTCCGATCTGGGCCCCGTTGGCGCCGATCCCGTCCTTGTTCCCGAAGTTGCCCGGGTCCACGAACTGCCAGTTCTCCTTCTGGCCATCCATGTTGTCGGCGCTGATGACCTCGGTCTTGCCGAGGTCGTGGGCCAGCATCAGTCCCCCCTGGAAGGCGCTGATGTGGACCGGGTCGTTCAGGTGGATCTGCTTGCCGCTGCCGGTCCCGAGGGGCCGGGTGATCAACCACTTGGCGCTGGGGCCGGGCTTGTCGGCCAGGGTCAGGCCCTTGGTCTTGGCGTCGTAGGCCAGGTACTTGCCGTTATGCTGGTTCTTGAACATGACCACCTGCATGCCCTGGAGGTCCCAGGCCCCCAGGATCGACGGCAGCAGCGCCATTCCGAGCATGAGCAGGCACGACCTTGGATTCATCATCAAGTCCTCCGGCCCGGACCGGGCGTTTGGAATAATAATAATTAATTTATAATTTAAGTCAATGGCCTCCGGTTGCCGCCCCTGCCCGCGCCAAGGCCGGTCCCGCTGGGTGGACCCCGGCGGGACCGGCTGGTTCCGGGGCTTGCATCCCGGCCGTCCGGTTCACGGACCCGTCGTGGTGGACGACGCTCCCTGGACCAGGCGGGTACTGCAGGTGAAGGTGGAGCCTTCCTCTGGGAAGCCGCCGTTGTCGTCGACGGACCAGCACAGCTCCCAGTCCGTGCACACCACCTTGCTGAGCACAGCCTTGCTGGGCGGCAGGTTGGAGGAACCGTCCGGATTGGGAGTGACGATCACCGTGGTGCCGGTCCAGTCGTCGCTGTCCACCAGGAGGCACAGCAGCCCGGAGCCGGCGAAGCTCCGGCGGAAGGTAGACCGGGCCTTCGGGGCCACCTTGCAGGCCTTGCCGTCGGGGCTGCGGAGCAGGGACTTCAGCTGGAAGGGGACCGTGGCGCAGGTGACGGGAAGATCGGCACCGTTGCCGAAAGTCTGTTTGCTCGCGCCCAGGGCGTTCAGGGCCGCCCCATCGAATGCGAGCGAGAAGCCCCACTCGCAGTCGGGGGAACCGGAACCGGCCGGGGTCCCGGGGGTCCCGGTCGGGAACGGCGTGACGGTGGGGCCACCGACCGCATCGACCATGCAATCGTCGCCATCCAGCTCGATGAAGCACGTGCCCATGCTGTCCGGGTCGTCATCGTCATCGGGGTCGCCTGGACTGCTCACCCGGTACTTGAGGTTGCTGGCCTGGTTTATCTTCAAGATTCCCTGGGAACCCTGGCCACAGACCTGGGGGTCCAGGGGAAGGTCCGGGAACTGGAGGTAGAGCGACAGCTTGGCGCCGCCGTCGAGGGCTTTCTGGATGCCCGCGAGGGTGCCGTCGTCGCAGCCCTGGGCCTTCAAGGTCAAGTGGGCACCGGGGCAAGTGTCCACGACCATCGTGCCGTCGGCCAGTTTGCACCGGCGTCTTCTCCGGTGCGCGGTCAGGTGGGTGACCGTCATGGAGGAACCGGTGAAGGTCGAGAAGGTTCCTGACGTGTCGTCGCAAACCATGATGAGGGGGGTACAGCCCGTACCCACAGGCGTGGTCTTGGGGATGGAGGTGGGGGTTTGGGCCTGCAGGCACCCGGCCGTGGCCAGGACAGTGCCGGAGCAGGCAAAGATTCTGGCCAGTCGGTTCATGGCAAGGCTCCTTGGGAGAGGAAAGGGAGAGGTAGACCCGGCGAATCCGGGCGACCCTTCGGGGGAAGCAACTGCAGGGCCATAATAGGCAAATTTATAGTTCATGCAAAAAATTTCCCAATTCAACGCGGAGTCGCCGTCTGCCCGGAAAGCCCCGGGCCTCCTCCTTCCCGGGGGCGCGCACCGCTCCTGCCCGTGGTTCAAGGCCGCCGGGACCTATTGCCTGGAGCTCGTCCCTTCAGGGGGCAAAGGGATCTTCCTGGAGTTCAAGCAGGGCTCAGGCCTCCAAGCGCCGGTCACCAGGCCATCCCATCCCGGGTTCAGGAAGTGGCTGGGCGGGGCAGCGCCCTCCCGGCGGCGAGGGGGACCGTCACCCGGTGGTTGAACAGGGCCTGGTAGATGGTGCCGGTCCGCACGGGCACCAGGAACAGGCTGCATTCGCCGAACTCCAGGTTGCGGGCCCGGTAGGTGCCCCGGGGCAGCACCGGGGACGCCGGCCCCTGGAAGATCAGGGAGAAGCCCTCCATGCCGGGGCTGCGGTGGGTGGTGACCTGCTTCAGGACCACCTCCAGGGCCGGGGTCCCCTCCGCCTCCAGGATGAACCAGGATCCGACCAGGGGCTGGAACTGGCCGGCCTGGAGATCCTGGTGGAGACGTTCAGCCATGTCCGGCTCCCGTGCCGCCCACGCGGACGGATCCACCTGGTGGCAGCCCTTAAACATCCCTCCATTGGGGGAAAAGTCAATCATTACCCAGGTATCCACGACCCCCTTGGAGAAAGGACCGTCCCCGGGCGGGCGTACCTAAAAAATTCCCATCCCGTCCTTTGTCAGCACTTCCCGGATCCTGCGCACCTGGTCCAGCAGCTGGAAGAAGTCCGACGGCAACAGGGCCTGGGGGCCGTCGCTGAGGGCCCGGTCCGGCTGGCAGTGGGTCTCCACGATCAGGCCGTCGGCCCCGGCGGCCACCGCGGCCCGGGCGCAGGGGATCACCAGGTCCCGCCTCCCGGTGGCGTGGCTGGGGTCGGCGATCACCGGCAGGTGGGTGAGCTGGCGCGCCGCGGGGATCACGCTCACGTCCAGCGTGTTGCGGGCGTGCTGGCTCCAGGTGCGGATGCCCCGCTCGCACAGGATGACGTTGCGGTTGCCCTCGGACAGGACGTACTCGGCGGCGAACAGCCACTCCTCCAGGGTGGCCGCGGGGCCCCGCTTGAGCAGCACCGGTCTGGAACAGCGTCCGGCCCGCTTGAGCAGGGCGAAGTTCTGCATGTTGCGGGCGCCCACCTGGACCAGGTCGGCGGTGCGCTCCACCTCGTCGAAGGTCTCCACCTCGGTGGCCTCGGTGACGATGCCCAGGTCGAACTCCCGCCGCACCTCCTCCAGCAGGCGCAGGGCCTCGGTCCCCATCCCCTGGAAGGCGTACGGGCTGGTGCGGGGCTTGAAGGCGCCTGCCCGCAGCAGCTTGACCCCGCTCTCGGCCACGTACCGGGCCACCGTGAACAGCTGCTCCCGGCTCTCCACCCCGCAGGGCCCGGCAATGACCGCCAGCTCCCGGCCCCCCACCGGCACCCCGCGCACCTCCACCACCGTGCGCCCCGGGGCGCCGTCCGCGGAGGCCAGCTTGAACGGGGAGGTGATGGGCACCACCCGGTTGACCCCGCCCATGGGCTCGATCCGGTCGGCCTTGAGCACCTGGGAGGCGTGGGGGGCCACGATGCTGGTGGCGGCGGGGGACTCCTGCACGTAGGCGCGGATCCCGGCCGCCTCCAGCAGCGCCATCACCGCCTGGATCTGCGCCCCGGTCGCGGCCGGCTCCATCAGGATCAGCATCCCGTCCTCCGCTCCCATCTTATCGCCGGTGAGCGGGTATCATGGGGGCCATGGAAGCCAAGACGCTGCATTGCCAGTCCTGCGGAGCCGCCGTGGGGGAGCACGACCTCAAGTGCCCCTACTGCGGCAGTCAGCTGGCCACCCTGGCCTGCCCCCGGTGCTTCGCCCTGGTCCCCCTGACCGCGAGCCACTGCCCCCGCTGCGGCGCCGCCATCCAGCGGGCCGAGGCCCAGGACACCGCGCTGGCCTGCCCCGGGTGCCGGGGGAAGCTGGCGGCCACCTCGGTGGGCGGCGTGAGCCTGGACCAGTGCCATGCCTGCGGGGGGGTCTGGATCGGCCAGCACAACTTCGAGCACCTCGCCGCCGACCGGGCCGAGCGGGGGGAAGTGCTGGGCACCCTGCCCGGGGCGGCCCCGCAGGCCCCCGGCCCCGCGCCGGTGGGCGAGGTCCACTACCGCCCCTGTCCCCAGTGCGGGAAGCTGATGAACCGCACCAACTACGCCCACATCTCCGGGGTGATCCTGGACGTGTGCCGGGACCACGGCCTGTGGTTCGACCGGGACAAGCTGCGCCTGGTGCTGGAGTTCGTCGAGGGCGGTGGCCTGGACAAGAGCCGCGCCCGGCAGGCGGCGGAGGAGGACGAACACCGGCGCCAGCTGGCCTCCGGAGCGGCCCTGGACCAGGCGGCCTGGAACCCGCCGGTGGAGAACCGGCCGGGCGAGGGGATCCTGTCGGCCCTGGGGGACCTGTTCCACCTGGTGCGGTGAAGGCGGCCGGAACCCCTCACTGCGTCAGGGTCAGGGTGGTGGCCACCTCCTGGGGCAGCACCGGCGCGGGCGGGCCCTAGAAGAGGAGGGAGAAGCCCTCCACCCCCTGGCCGCGGTGGACGCTCACCTCGGCCAGCACCGTCTCCAGGGCGCCGGACTCCGTCCCGAAGCGGAACGGGGCCCCGACGAAGGGCTGGAAGTCCTCGGCCTGGAGCCGCTCCAGGACCCGCTCAGCCATGGCCGCCTCCCCAGGCCGCCGGCAGCCGCCGCATGGGCAGGTTGATGCCCTGGATCGGTCCGGCCACGAACCCCAGGCGCTGGTACAGGCGCCGCGCGGGGTTGCTGGACTCCACCATGAGGCTGATGGACCGGCCCGCCGCGTCCGCCTCCTCCGCCAGCTGTCCCATGAGCGCGCTGCCCACGCCTCGGCCCCGGTATTCCGGGAGCAGGGCGATGTCGATGATGTGGATGCTGTCGCCGGTGCGGTCCACGTACAGGCGCCCCGCGGGCGCCCCGTCCACCTCCACCACGTCGAACGCCGCCTCCGGAAAGACCGAATGGTAGTAGGCGTGCTGCAGCCGGGCCTGGTCCCGCAGGAAGGCGGTGAGCCGGGCCTCCTCCCACCCCGCCGGCCGGAATTCCTCCACCCGGGCGTGGTAGAACACCCGGAACAGCAGTTCCTCGTCCTCCGTCCCGGCGGGCCGGAGCGCAATCCGGGCGGTCTCGCTCACAAGGTCTCCCGGTAGCGTCCTTCCGGAGTGAGCCTGAGCTGGAATTGGAGGCGCTTGTACTCCAGCACCACCCGGGTTTCGTCGTTGTCATAGATGAAGTTGTGGATGATGAAGTGCGGCCCCAGCTTGGCATGCACCTTCCAGGTGATGCCCTGGTCCGCGCTGACGAAGATCCGGCCGTCCCCGTCGCCCCGGAACCAGAGCCGGGGCTTGGTCTGGGGTTGCGGCCCGCCCGCGGCCGCCCAGCCGGCCCGGGGGGCCAGGAACGATCCGGCCGCCAGGATGGTGCAGGTCCTCAGGAATCGGGTCCGGTCCATGGGAGCTCCTCTTCCGTTGCCACAACTCCCGGCCCCGGAACGGACCGTTCCGGGGCCGGGAGGGCGGGGCAATCAATAAGAAATTCTCGATTAGTGATGGTATGAAATCATCATTAAGGAGAAAGTCAAGGGAAACCCGACCCGCCTACTCGTGCCCGAATCCCGCGGGAACCCGCCCCAGGACGGGATGGCCGTCCAGCCTCAAGGTGAAGCCCCCGGGCCCGCCCGCCAGCCGCCCGCGGCCACCCACCGGCAGGGCGTTCTGCCCGGGGATGTGGCCGCTGGGGAGCCCGGTGAAGACGGGGATCCCCAGCCGTCGCCGGAGACCTTCGACCACCATTTCCAAGGAGTAGTCCGGATCGACCGTGTCGTCTGGCACGCCGGTGAACGCGCCCAGGAGGATGGCCTTCTGCCGGCCCAGGACGCCCGCGTGCAGGAGCTGGAACAGCATCCGGTCCACCCGGTAGGCATGCTCGGCGTCGTCCTCCAGGAACAGGATCCCGTCCCGGATGTCGGGCAGGTACGGGGTGCCGGCCAGGGCCACCAGGGTGGCCAGGTTGCCGCCCCAGAAGGTGCCCTCGGCGTTCCCGGCGTCCGCCTGGGGCGAGTCCACCCGCACCTCCACCACCGGGCTGGCCAGGTTGCGCCGGAAGCTCTCCACCATGGCCGGATCCGGGACCGGCGCCCCGAAGTCGGTGGCGACCATGGGCCCCGACCAGGTGGCGACCTCGCCGCGGGCCAGCAGGGCCATGCTCAGCGCGGTGAAGTCGCTGTAGCCCATGACCACCGTCCCGGCCTGCCGCAGGCGCGGGCACAGCCGCGCGTAGTCGATGCGGTCCAGCAGGTGGATCGCCCCGTAGCCGCCCCGGGGCAGCATGACCATCTCCGGCAGGGGTTCCGTCGGGTCGGCCAGGGCGTTCCAGTCCGCGACCCGCTCGTCCTCCGTGCCGGCGAAGCGCCCGGCCCGGCGCAGCCCCCGCTCCGGGTGCACCACCTCGAACCCCGCCGCCCGCAGCCGCGCCACGCCCCGCTGGTAGCGCTCCACGTCCGGAGGCCAGCCCGAGGGGGCGACGATGAGCACGCGGGGGGCGGGAAGGGAAGGGGTGGTGGTCATGGGGGCGTGGGAGTGCGATGGATGGAAAGACCATACCATGCGGAGCCGCGGCTCCTTTGGCTCGATCAATTAAATACTAGTAACGAACCAGCTACCGCCCCTGGGCCTGGCCCACCAGCTTCAGGAACTTCCCCGCCTCCAGGCTGGCCCCGCCCACCAGGCCCCCGGCCACCTCGGGAATCCCCAGGATCTCGGGGAAGCTGTCGGGGGTGACGCTGCCGCCGTACAGGATCGGCACGTCCGCTCCCGCCGCCCCCAGCAGCCCGACCAGCTCGGCGCGGATGAAGCCGTGGGCCTCCCGGATCTGGGGCGCCTCGGCCCGGCGCCCGGTGCCGATGGCCCACACCGGCTCGTAGGCCACGGCCAGGGGGCCCGGGCCCGCTTCGCCCAGGATGGCCAGCTGGCGCCCCAGCACTTCCAGGGTGGCGACCGCGTCCCGCTGGGCCAGGGTCTCGCCCACGCACAGCATGGGCAGCAGGCCGTGGGTCCGGGCGGCGCGCAGCTTGGGCAGCAGGGTCGCCTCGGTCTCCCCGAAGTACTGCCGCCGCTCGCTGTGCCCCAGCAGCACGCCGGTGGCGCCGGCGTCCCTGAGCTGGGGCATGGACACTTCGCCGGTGAAGGCGCCCTTGGGCTCGGCGTGGGCGTTCTGCCCGTACACCTGGACCCGGTCCCCAAGCTCCCGGCCCACCGTCTCCAGCAGCGTGAACGGCGGGGCGACGGCCGCCGTCACTCCCGGCGCGGGGCGGTACCCGGCCAGGAATTCCCGGCAGAAGGCCAGGGCGTCCTGGCGCAGGTGGTTCATCTTCCAGTTGGCGACGACCAGTTTCATGGCTAGTTCTCCTCCAGGGCCTTGACGCCGGGCAGTTCCAGGCCGCTCAGGAATTCCAGGCTGGCCCCGCCGCCGGTGGAGACGTGGCTCATGCGCGCCGTGACCCCGGCCTTGGCCGCGGCGGTGACGCTGTCGCCGCCGCCCACCAGCACGAAGGCGCCCCGGTCGGCGGCCTCGGCCATCTCCTCGGCCAGGGTGAGGGTCCCGGCGGCGAACGGGTCCAGCTCGAACACCCCCATGGGGCCGTTCCAAAGGATGGTCCTGGCCTGGCGGATCTCCTCGATGTAGGCGGCCACCGTCTCGGGGCCGATGTCCAGGCCCATCCTGCCCTCGGGCACGGCCTGGTCCTGGGTGATCCCGCACTCGGCGTCGGCGTCCACCCGGTCCGCCACCACGTGGTCCATGGGCAGCATCAGCCGGGTGCCGGCCGCCTCCGCCTCCCGCAGGATGGCGGCGGCGAGCTCCAGCTTGTCCTCCTCGCAGAGGCTCCTGCCGATGGGCACGCCCATGGCCTTGAGGAAGGTGAAGCTCATGGCCCCGCCGACCAGGATGGTGTCGGCCTTGCCCAGGAAGTGGCGGATGAGGCCGATCTTGTCCGAGACCTTGGACCCGCCCAGGACGGCCGCCAGGGGCCGCTCGGGGTCGTGCATGACCTTGGACAGCGCCTTGAGCTCCTTCTCCATGAGGAAGCCCGCCGCCTTCCGCCCCGGCGGGAAGCAGGCCACCATCCCGCTCACCGAGGCGTGGGCCCGGTGGGCCGAGCCGAAGGCGTCGTTGACGTAGGTGTCCGCCAGGCAGGCCAGGGCCTGGGCGAATTCCGGGTCGTTCCTGGTCTCCCCCGGCTCGAACCGCACGTTCTCCAGCAGCAGCGCCTGGCCGGGGCGCAGAGCGGCGGCCTGGGCCGCCACCTTCGGGCCGGCCACCCCGTCGGCCAGGGTGACGTCCCTGCCCTGGCCCTTGAGCCAGGCGGCCACCGGCGCCAGGCTGAACTCCGGCTCGAAGCCCTTGCCCTTGGGCCGGCCCAGGTGGGAGGCGAGCACCACCGAGGCGCCGTGGGCCAGGAGGTGGTCCAGGGTGGGCAGGGTCTCCCGGATGCGGGTGGCGTCGGTGATCTCCCCGCCCTTGAGGGGCACGTTGAGATCCGCGCGCAGGAACACCCGGCGGCCCTGGACGTCGATGTCGCGAAGCGTCTTGAAGCTCATGGTCTCCTCCCGGTCGGTGGCACTGTCATCTTAGCGGAAACGGCCCTCGCCGCCGGGAAGCCCGGCACCGGCCGCGGGCCGGATGAGAAAACCGATCCAGCGCTGGGAGCTGGCAGGATCGAACGGCGCGCCCTGGTAGTCCCCGGCCTCCCAGGCCGGCTCCAGCCCGCACGCCCGGGACAGGGCGCGCAGTTCTTCCGGCTGGTACAGGCGGAGGGATTCCCGGGCGTGGCGCACCCGCCCGGTGTCCAGGTGGGTCAGGGTCATGCGCTTGACCAGGCGGTCCCCCTCCAGGGTCCGCCGGCTGGCCACCTGCATCCTTCCGCGCACGACGGTGTCGGCGGGGACCAGGTGCCGGCGCACGTGGTCCGCGTTCAGGTAGTCCAGCACCAGCACCCCGCCCGGCCGCAGCAGTCCGGCCAGGCTGCGCAGCAGGGCGCCGTTCTGGCGGTCGGAGAAATAACCGAACGGCGTGAACCACAGGCACACGCCCGCCAAGCGCTCCGGCTTCACCGGAAGGCGGCGCATGTCCCCCCGCAGCAGCCAGGGGCGCAGCTCCTCCGGGGCCAGGGCCAGCAGGTCCCGGGACAGGTCCAGGCCGAAGGCCAGGGGGTTGGTGCGGCGCAGCACGGCCAGGTGGCGCCCGCTGCCGCAGCCCAGGTCCAGGACCGGCCCGGAGGCCAGCCCGGGGGCGCGGGCCAGGGCCATGGTCACCGCGGCTTCGGCCTCCGCCCCGTCCCGGTGCTGGTAGACGGCGGCGTAGTCCCGGTCGAACCAGGACCTGAACCACTCGTCCTCGCCGCCTTCGTGCTCCAGCTCCCCGTCCACGCGCCGTCCCCCTTCCTCCTCGGCCTTGCCCCGGAGGGGCGGTTACACTGGTCTCCAGCCAGAGGACCGTGACCATGCTGCGCCCTGAACAACTGGAAGATCAAGTCCACTTCCTGCTTTCCACTCTGATCCAGCGCGAACTGCGGGATCCCGACCTGGGGTTCCTCACCCTCACCGCCGTGCGCCTCACCGGGGACCGCAGCCTCGCCCGGGTCTACTACACCGTGCTGGGCGACGAGGACCAGAGCGCCCGCACCCGCAAGGCCCTGGGCCGCGCCGCCGGCTTCCTGCGCACCCAGCTGGCCAAGCACCTGCGGATGCGGCGGGTGCCCGAACTGCAGTTCTTCCCGGACAGCACCCTGGAGGAGGGCAACAAGATCGAGGCCATCTTCGTCAAGATCAAGGCGGAGGAGGCGGCCCGCCCCCGGGACGAGGACCGGCCCGGGGAGGACGCTTGATCCCCGGCCTCTACCTCGCGCACAAGGAGGTGGGGCAGAGCAGCTTCGACGTGGTGCGGGGCTTCAAGCGGGAGGCCTTCGCGGCCGGGGAGGGCAAGCTGGCCGTGGGTCACGGGGGCACCCTGGACCCCTTCGCCGAGGGCCTGCTGCTGGTGCTGGCGGGGCAGGCCACCCGGCTCATGGAGCTGCTGCACCCCTTGCCCAAGACCTACCTGGCCCGCGTGGCCTGGGGCGAGGAGACCGACACCTGCGACCCCCAGGGCCTGGTGGTGGCCCAGGGCCCGGCCCCGTACCCGGAGGCGCTGGACGGTGCGCTGGAGGCTTTCCTGGGCTGGCGCGACCAGGTCCCCCCCGCCACCTGCGCCAAGAAGATCGCCGGCGAGGCGGCGTACCGCCGGGCCCACCGCGGCGAGGAGGTGGACCTGCCGGCCTCCCGGGTGTTCCTGCTGGAAGCCGCCTGGACCGGCCACGACCTGCCCCGGGCCTCCACCCTGCGCCTGACCTGCCGGGGCGGCTACTACGTGCGTTCCCTGGCCCGGGACCTGGGCCGGGCCCTGGGCTGCCCGGCCCACCTCGCGGCCCTGGTCCGCACCGCCATCGGGCCGTGGGCCGATCCCGGCCCGGGCGGACGGGCCCTGGTCCTGGGCGAGGACCTGGTGCCCTGGTGCCCGGCCCGGGAGCTGGACGAGGCCGAGGCCGACCACCTGCTGCATGGGCGCCCCATCCCCATCGGCCGGGTCCGGCCTCCCGCCTGGCCCATGCCCGCCGGCTTCCCGGACCCCGAGCCGCCGGTGCGGGGCCTGTTCCAGGGGCGGCTGGTGGCCCTGCTGCGGGAGCGGGAAGGGGCCCTGTGGACCTGCGCCAACCTGCGGGGCGGGCTGTGACGGGTTCTGTTTTTCAATTGAATAATTAAATAGTAAATTTTGCCCCAGGCTGGCCCGGCGGGCCGGAAGGGCCCCGGGGTCTTGAATCATGCCCAAACAATGGCCCTGACTGCGGTGGTTTACTTTGTCCCGGCGGACCGTATGCTGGGCTGAGTGTCAATGTTTTATTAATAGAACATTGCCACCCTTCCCAGCCTTCCAGAGACCCCGCCGCATGTCCGCCCAACCCGTCCAGCCCGGCCTGTCGCTGTTCACCCTGTGCGCGCTGGTGGTCGCCAACATGGTCGGGACCGGGGTCTTCACCAGCGTCGGGTTCCAGCTGACCGCCATCCAGTCGGGGTTCGTGCTCCTGGCCCTGTGGGTCGCCGGGGGGGTGTTCGCCATCTGCGGGGGGCTCTGCTACGCCGAACTGGCGACCCTCTACGGCCGGTCCCGAGGGGAATACACCTTCCTGAGCCGGATCTACGCCCGGCCCGTGGGTTTCCTGGCCGGGTGGATCTCGGTCACGGCGGGCTTCGCGGCGCCGATGGTCCTGGCCGCCATGGCCCTGGGCAGCTACGCCGGCCGGATCCAGCCCTGGATCCACCCGTCCTTCCTGGCCTACGGGGTCATCGCGGGGAGCACCGTGCTGCACATCCTGGTGCCCCGGGCCGGGCTGGCCTTCCAGAACGGCTTCACGGTCCTGAAGGTGGTCATCATCCTGGCCATGGTCGCCGCCGGCGCCCTCCTGCCCCCGGGCGGCGACACGGCCTTCCGGGCCGGGGCCGGCGACCTGCGCCTCCTGGCCGGCGCCCCCTGCGCCATCCCGCTGGTGTTCGTGATGTACGCCTACTCCGGCTGGAACGCCTCCATCTACGTGGCCGCCGAGGCCAGGAATCCCCGCCGGGACCTGCCCCGCTCCCTGGTGCTGGGGACCCTGGTGGTGACGGTCCTCTACGTGGGCCTCAACTGGGCCATCCTCTGGGCCGCGCCGGCGGAGTTCCTGGCGGGCCAGACCGAGGCGGGGCTGATCGCGGCGGTCCACCTCCTGGGCCCGGGACCGGGCCGGTGGATGGGCGCGGCCATCGCGGTGCTGCTGGTGTCCACGGTCAGCGCGATGGTCTGGATCGGTCCCCGGGTGATCCAGGCCATGGGCGAGGACTATCCGCTGTTCGGCTGGCTGGGGACCCACAACCGCCAGGGGGTCCCGGCCTGGGCGATGGCTTTCCAGAGCGCCCTGTCGGCGCTCTTCATCGCCTCGGGCACCTACGACCGGGTGCTGGTGTACGCCCAGTTCTCGCTGCTCCTGTGCACTCTCCTGGCCGCGGCGGGCGTGGTGGTGCTGCGCGTCACCCGCCCGGACCTGCCCCGCCCCTGCCGGGCCTGGGGCTATCCGGTCACCCCGGCGGTGTTCTGCGCGGTGACCCTGTGGATGCTGGTCTACATCGTGCGCATGCGCACGGTGGAGTCGCTGATGGGATTCGCCACCGTGCTCACCGGGCTGCTGGTCTACCGGGTCTCCCGGCGCATGCCCTTCCGGGTGCCCGGCGCCGAGGAGTAGAGGTTCCATGCGATCCGTCGGAATCTACCGCTCCTTCTTTCCCCTGGGGACGGAGTCCTTCATCACCGAGCAGGCCCGGTCGCTCCAGCGCTACCTGCCCCGGATGGTGGTCCGGCGCTATCTCGGCGGCAGCGCCCTGCCGGTGGTCACCCCCCGGCCCAGCCCGGGGCACCGCCTGCGCGACCTGGTGTTCGCGCTCACCGCCGATCCCCTGCACTTCCACGTGGGCCGCGGTCTGGCCGGGCTGCACCTGATCCACGCCCACTTCGGCCCCGACGGGGTGTACGCCATGCGCCTGGCCCAGTACCTGGACCTGCCGTTCCTGGTGAGCTTCCACGGGTTCGACGCCCCTCCCGCCCGCCGGACCCTGGCCCGCGGACTGCGTCCCGCCACCCTCTGCTACCTCATGAACCGCACCGAGCTGAGGCGCTCGGCGGGCGCCTTCATCGCCGTGTCCCGGTTCATCCAGGAGGGCCTGATCCGGCACGGCTTCCCCGAGGACAAGGTCCGCCTGCACTACACCGGCGTGGACACCGGCCTGTTCACCCCGGCCCCGGCCTCGGCCCGGCCGCCGTTCCTGCTGTGCGTGGCCGAGCACGTGGAGCGCAAGGGCATCGACGTCCTGCTCCGGGCCTTCGCCCGCATCGCCGGGAGGTTCCCCCAGGTGGAGCTGGTGCTGGCGGGCGGCGGGCCCCTCACGTCCGGGCTGCAGGTGGAGGCCGCCGGCCTGGGCCTGGCCGGAAGGGCGCGCTTCCTGGGCCCCTGTCCCGCCCACGAGGTGCTCCGGCTGCTGCAGGACGCCTACGCCTTCGTCCTGCCTTGCCGCACCACCGAGGGCGGCGATTCCGAAGGCCTGGGGATGATCTTCCTGGAGGCGTCGGCCAGCGGGCGCCCGGTGGTGGCCACCGTCCACGGCGGGATCCCCGAGGTGGTGCGGCACGGAGAGACCGGGCTGCTGGCCCCGGAGAACGATCCCGAGGCCCTGGCCGGGCACCTGGCCGCGCTGCTGGAGGACCGGGCCCTGGCGGAGGAGATGGGGCGCCGGGGCAGGGAATTTGTTTGCGACCAGTTCGACCTGTTCCGCCAGACCGCGAAGCTGGAGCTGATCTACGACGAGATCCTGGATTGGTAGTTGGTGCAGGCCGATCGTTCTGGCGGAACCGTTCCGGCCCACTCGATCCAGGCCAAACTGCTGGCAACCGTCAGTACAGCACTTGACATGGAACGGTGAACCTTTCAGTTTAGGGACACTGCAGCTATCAACTGGAAGGCAAGGGTATGAAGAAGTTGCCTGCTGTCGTTGCCCTTGGGTGGCTCCCCGGCTTTCTGCGGACCGTTTCATTCGCGGTGGTCCTCGCCCTGGCGTCCGGTCCCCGGGCGTCGGCCCAGGGCTTCCAACTGGGCGTGCGCGGCGGCCCCAGCGTTCCCCACCTCAGCGGCGGCGGGAACCAGATCAGCGAGGGTTACCAGTCAACCCTCGCGCCCAACTTCGGGGTGATGGGCGAATTCGGCTTCACGCCGCACTTCTCCCTGATGACCGAATTGGACTATGCGGGCCAGGGCGGGGTGCGCAAAGGCATGCAGCCCATCACCCAGTCTCCCGCAGGCCTGCCGCCCTTGCCTTCCGGCCAGTACCTCTATGCCGATTTCCGCAACGAGTCCATCCTCGACTACCTCGAGGCCGCGGTCATGGCCAAGTACACCTGGGGACGGGCCCCGTTGGTGCGCTGGTTCGTCCAGGGCGGGCCGTACTTCGCATACCTCCTCCAGGCTACCGAGAAGACCAGCGGCAGCAGCGGGGTCTACCTCACGCCCGGTGGGCCCCCGCTGACCATCCAGGGCCAGCCCCTGCCGCCCCAGGATTTCGGTACCAGGACCGATGTCAAGAACGGCCTGTGGCGGTTCAACTGGGGAGCGACCGCCGGCGGGGGAACGGAATTCCTGCTCGCCCCCCGGCACCGGCTGTTCCTGGAAGTGCGGGGCGAATACGGCCTGCGCACGATCCAGAAGGACCATTCCAACGGCACCAGCAACACCGGCTGCGCCGAGTTCCTGGTCGGCTACAAGTTTGCCCTCGGACGCGCGGAGAGCGGATTTTGAGCGGTCGCGGTCCGGCCTGGCGGCTATGCAGGGGTGGAGCCGTCTGCCGGCCCCTGACTACCGGTCCGCCCAGTGCAACTTGTCCTGCAGCAGCCGGAAGAACGAGAAATCCGCGTCCTGCAGCAGGGTGATGCTCTGGTCCGCCTTGCGGATCTCCACCCGGTCCCCGGAAACCAGCCCGTGCTCCACCTGCCCGTCCAGGGTCAGGTGGGCGTCCTCGGCGTGCACCAGGGTGATGGTCACCGGCAGGTGCCCGGGCACCACGATGGGGCGCAGGGTGAGGGTGTGGGGGCAAATGGCGGCGATCACCAGGGCGTCCAGGGCGGGGTGCAGGATCGGGCCCCCGGCGGAGAGGGCATAGGCGGTGGACCCGGTGGGGCTGGCCACGATGATGCCGTCGGCCCTCAGGTTGGCGGCGTCGCTGCCGTCCACCTGGATCCGGAACTCCATCATGCGCGCCACCAGGCCCTTCACCACCACGGCGTCGTTGAGCACCGGGCGGCCCGGCAGGATGTCGTTCCCCCGCACCACCCGGGTGGTGAGCATGGTGCGCTTCTCGGCGGTGAAGCTGCCCTTGAAGTAGCCCTCGATGACCGCCGCGGCCTGCTCGGAGGGATGGGAGGTGAGGAACCCCAGCGAACCCAGGTTGATGCCCAGGAGCGGGGTGCCCCGGACCCCCACGTGGCGGGCGGCGGTGAGCAGGGTGCCGTCCCCGCCCAGGACCAGGCACAGGTCCGGCAGGTCGCCGCCGGCGCCGAACTGGGGATCCCCGTTGAACGCTTCGGGGGTCAGACCGGCCGCGAGCCAGGCATTGCGGATCTTGGGATGGCAGACCACCCGCCAGCCCCGCTGCAGGAACGGGGGCACCGTCTCCCGCAGGGAATGGGAGAGCCACGGGGACCTGGCTTTCGCCACGAGGGCAAGGGTAGGTTGGGCCATGTCCTTAGGTTACCCTGAGTGCATGGCAACGAAGGCGCAGTACCCGCGGAAATCCCTATCGGCCCGCCGATCTTCCTGGCGCTGGGTCCTTTGGGCCTTCCTGGGGCTGGCCGGGGCGGGAATCCTGGCCCTGGCCGTGGCCTGGTCGGTGATGTCCCGGGACGTGGACAGCTTCCTGACCTATTTCGCCCTGCGGGTGCCCAAGACCGTCACCAAGGTGCTGGACCGCAACGGGGACGTGATCGGGGTGTTCGCCGAGGAGAACCGGGTGGTCATCCCCTACGGGGACATCCCCAGGGCCTTCGTGGGCGCGGTGATCGCCACCGAGGACTCGGACTTCCTCCACCACGGCGGGATCTCGGTGCGGGGGATGCTGCGGGCCGGGGTCACCTTCATCACCAGCTTCGGCCAGCGCCGGGAGGGGGCCTCCACCCTGACCATGCAGCTGGTGCGCACGGTGACCGCCAAGCGCCAGCGCCGCCTGGACCGCAAACTCAAGGAGATCATCCTCGCCCTCAAGCTGGAGAAGGCCTACACCAAGAAGCAGATCTTCGAGCAGTACGCCAACGAGGTGTATTTCGGCGGAGGCCGCTACGGCATCGAGGCGGCCGCCCAGTACTACTTCGGCAAGAGCGCCCCCCAGCTGGCGGTGGAGGAATGCGCCCTGCTCGCCGGCCTGGTGCAGAACCCCAACTGGTACAATCCCTACAACCCGGATCCCAAGGCCCGGCTGGCGGCCAAGCTGAGGCGGGACCACGTGCTGCGGCGCATGGCCGCCGAGGGCTACCTGAAGCAGGCCGACGCCCAGGCCCTGATGGAACGGCCCATCCGCCTGGCCCGGGAGAACGCCCAGGAGGAGGCGGTGGCGCCCTACCCGGTGGAGGAGGTGCGCAAGTACCTGTACGACAAGTACGGCCGCGACCGGGTGCTGGAGGGCGGGCTGGAAGTGACCACCACCATCGACTCGATGTGGCAGGCCGCCGCCAACGAAGCGGTGCGGGCCGGGCTGCGCGTGGTGGACCGGCGCCGGGGGTACCGCAAGGCCGGCGTCCAGTTCGTGGCCAACCCGGACACCGACCAGCTGCTCGGGTGGAACCGGTTCTTCGAGGTGGGCGACCCGGTGCACGGCATCATCCAGGGCTGGAAGCCCCAGGGGGCCCTGGTGCGGGTGGGCCGGGCGGTACTGACCGTGCCCGACTCGGCCTTCGCCTGGGCGGGCAAGAACATCCGCCAGGTGCTGGCGCGGGGCGCGGCGCCGCTGTTCCAGGTCAAGGAGGCCGGGGCGGACGGCGTGCCCACCCGGCTGGAGCTGGACCAGGAGCCGGAGGTGGAGGGGGCGCTCATGGCGGTGGAGCCCCAGACCGGGGAGATCCGGGCCATGGTGGGCGGCTACGATTTCAAGCGCTCCAAGTTCAACCGCTCCTTCCAGGCCGAGCGGCAGGTGGGCTCCACCATGAAGGCGTTCGTCTACGGCGCCGCCTTCGCCAAGGGGCTGACCCCCGCCACCCTGGTGAACGACGTGCCCACCCGGTTCACCATGGACCAGACCGTCTACGAGCCCAAGAACTACGAGAAGGATTTCTGGGGCCCCATCCCCATCTGGGAGGCGATCCGGGATTCCCGCAACGTCCCGGCGGTGCGCACCCTGGAGGCCGCCGGCATCGACAACGTCATCGCCCTGGCCCGGGCGGCGGGGGTGGGGGGGCGCCTGAACCCCTACCCGAGCCTCGCCCTGGGCGCCTCGGACCTCACCCTCAAGGACATGGTGCGGGGCTTCAGCACCTTCGCCGACGGCGGGCTGCAGGCACCGCCGCCCTTCCTGATCCGGAGGATCGTGGACCGGGGCGGACGGGTGCTGGAGACCCACGAGGGCAGCCCCGGGGACCAGGCCCTGGACCCCATGAGCAACTACCAGCTCATCCAGTGCCTGCAGGGCGTGGCCCAGCGCGGCACCGGCGCCCGGTCCAACGAGCTGGGCTGGCCCGTGGCGGGCAAGACCGGCACCACCGACGACCACGGCGACGCCTGGTTCGTGGGCTTCTCCACCCACCTGGCCTGCGGCGTCTGGGTGGGCCTGGACACTAAGCAGACCCTGTTCAAGGGCGCCGACGGAGCCAAGGTGGCCCTGCCCATCTGGGTGGACTTCATGAAGACCGCCCTGCCCGCCACCCAGAAGGAGGAGTTCCCGGTGCCCGACGGCATGGAGTGGGCCGACATCGACCGCTACACCGGCCTGGTGGCCACCAGCGCCACCCAGGGCGCCGACCTGGTGCGCCTGGCCTTCAAGCCCGGCACCGCCCCCAAGACCCCCAGCACCTCGGACGCCATCGCCGCCGTGCGCGAGGCCCGGGAGCGCGCCCATGGCCAGGCGATCGAGAACCGCGTGTGGGGCGTCAACCTCCCCCCGCCGCCGGAGCCCTGGGCCAAGGAGGCGCGCAAGGCGGAGGAGGCGAAGCCGTGAATTTGGAGGAAACCCCTTGTGTGTGATTACGAGAGTAATTACACTGACACATTGAAGGCGTCCAGGCGCCCTTGCTGGAGTTGCCAATGTGCCCTGACAAGGTGATTTCGTCCCCCGCGGTGGTCCACGCGAAGGTTGTCAGGGTGGGCAACTCCCTGGGCGTCCGTCTCCCTGCTTCCCTCCACTTGCAACCCGGGGTCGAGGTGGAGGTATCCGTCCGGGTCGTGGATGCCTGGCCCGAAGGCTACTTCGACATGGAACCAGTCGGATCCGACTTCGTAGTCCCGCCCCGGGAAACGGGAACTGCCCATGAGAAGCGGATCAAGCGTCTGTTCGGGCCCCGGGGCAGCTTCTGATGTTCCTTCTGGATACGGATTTCTGCATCGACTACCTGCGCCGGAAGGACTACGCCCGGAAGGCCCTGGCCATGACCCATCCCTCGGAAGTCGCCGTTTCGGCCATCACCGTCGGGGAACTCCTGATGGGCGCCCACGGCGCGCAGGCACCTGACCGGGAAGTCGAAAAGGTCCATGGCTTTCTCAAGCCCATCCCGGTCCTGCCCTATGGGACCGTCGAGGCAGGACATTACGGCAGGATTTCCGCTTCCCTTCGCCAACAAGGCCAACTCATCGGTGTCGCGGACGCCATGATCGCGGCCACGGCGGAAGCCCATCGCCGCACCGTCATCACCAAGAACTTCAAGCACTTCCAGAAAGTGAAGGACTTGAAGGTGGTCAACTGGGAAGCCAAGGCGCCCAAGATGCTGCCGTCCCGGTGAAGGAACCGCAGCGAATGGTTCAGCCAGCCGTCACTCCGGGCGGCGCTTGCGGGGGAAGGGCCTGGGGTCCGCCTCCCACTTCTTCTTCCCCGGCGCGAACGGCTTGTCCGGCTTGCCGGCCCAGGGCTTGGCGGGCCGATCCTCCCGGCGGAAGCCGGGCTTGCCCCCGGGGGTCCACCCGGGCTTCTCCCCCGGGCGGGGCTGGAACGGCCGGTTCTGCCCCTGGAACTCCCCCCGGGGCTGGTACGGGCGTTTCTCCTGGCCGGATTCCGGGCGGGGCAGGTCGGGGATGTCGAACCCCTCGGCACCCTTCCCGTCCACCAGGGACAGCAGCGCCGCCACCAGTTCGGCCGGGTCGCGCCGGTCCAGCAAAGCCCGGGCCGCCTCCAGGTGCCTTGGCGACGCCACCGCCGCGACCCGCTCCACCAGCCGGCGCGCCCGGGCCTCCCGGATCTCCGCCTGGGCGGGCACCGCGCGCCACTCCAGCTTCAGCCCGCCCCGGCGGCTCCAGGCCAGCAGGATGCGCGACTCCTTGAAGCTCACCAGGGCCAGGGAGGCCCCTTTGGCCCCGGCGCGCCCGGTGCGCCCGGAGCGGTGGATGTAGCTCTCCATCTGGGTGGGGATGCCCATGTGCACCACCAGGGGCATGGCCTCCACGTCCAGGCCCCGGGCCGCCACGTCGGTGGCCACCAGGTAGCGCAGCTTGCCCTCCTTGAACTGGGCCAGGATGCGGTTGCGCACCTGCTGGGCCAAGTCCCCGTGCAGGCAGTCGGCGGAAAGCCCCGCGTCCCGCAGGGCCTGGGCCACGGTCTCGGTGGCGGCCTTGAGCTTGGTGAAGATGAGGGCCGAGCTGGGCTCGTCCGCCAGCAGGATGTTCACCAGGGCCTTGGTGTGCAGGTGCTCCGCCACCAGGCAGGGGGTGTGGGCGATGTCGGCGTGCTGGGAGGTGCCCTCGGCCAGGCTGTGGTTGATGCGGTGGGGGTCGTTCAGGAAGCGCCGGGCCAGGGCGGCGATGGGGGCGGGCAGGGTGGCCGAGAACAGGAAGGTCTGGGGTCCCGGGGGCACCGAAGAGAGGATTTTCTCGACATCCTCCAGGAAGCCCATGTTCAGCATCTCGTCGCACTCGTCCAGCACCACCATCGTCACCCCGGACAGGTCCAGGGTGCCCTTGTCCAGATGGTCCTGGACCCGTCCGGGCGTGCCCACCACCACCCGGGCGCCGTACTTGAGCGCCTTGAGCTGGGGCGCGTAGCTGAGCCCGCCCACCAGCAGGGCCGTCTCCAGGCGGGGCATCACGCTCTGGAGCTCCGCGCCCACCTGCTGGGCCAGTTCCCGGGTGGGGGCGAGGATGATGGCCTGGGGCCGCTTGTCCTCGGTGAGCCGGTGCATGAGGGGCAGGCCGAAGGCCAGGGTCTTGCCGGAGCCGGTGCGGCTCTGCACCAGCAGGTCGCGGCCCTCCAGGCCGGGACGGAAGGTCTCCGCCTGGACCTGGGTGGGGGTGTGGAAGCCGCGCCCGGCCAGGGCGGACAGAAACGGCTCGGAGCAGCCCAGCGCTGCGAAGGTTTCAAAGTTCAAGCAATTCTCCCGGGGCGCCGCCGGACCTGAGGGGCTAGACTGCGCCTGCCGGACCTGGCCCAAACCGACAGTATCCCATGAAATGGTTGAATGTAAAGTTCGCAAACGAAATCGTTCCGGAGTCGGGGAACCTGGGCTTGATGAATGTCACATCTACTTATGCCCGTCCTCTGGCTGGACGGGTCGCACCTGCCACTGTCTGACGGGGTTTCATGCAAAGGAGCCCACCGATGGTTCAGACCAGACCTTTCAAATCCGCGCGCGCCCTGCTCCTCCCGCCGCCCGCGCCTCCAGGGCTATACCGGCGCGCCCAAGCTCCAGAAGATGGGAACGCTGGTGGAAAACGCCGCCAAGCGCAAGCCGAGCCCGGTGAAGCCCCCGGTGCCCGCGGCGGCTGTTTTCAGAACCGCCCCCCGTTGCGCCTCGCCTCCCGCAGGGTCTCCCGGATCCGGCCCTGGATGTCCTCCACCAGGATGATCATCCGGGCCTGCTGGGCGGGGGTGAGGGTCTGCAGGATCTCCGTCTCGAACTTGCGCTTGGCGTCCTCCTGCTGGCGCCGCAGGTCCATGAACTTGTCCACCAGGGG
The DNA here is from genome assembly GCA_049508835.1 of Holophaga sp. GTDB lineage: Bacteria > Acidobacteriota > Holophagae > Holophagales > Holophagaceae > Mesoterricola. Next base: position 74,728 of record JBELAL010000018.1, read on the forward strand.
GCGGACCCTGGCGTTCTTGTCCTCCTCGGAGCCGGCGCCCAGCAGGACCTGGTTGAACTGGGAGCGCAGCTGGAACATCTGCCGGCCCCGGTCCATCATCTCCCGGTCCCAGCGCCCCCAGCGCTCGGCCAGGGCCCGGGCCCGGTCCTCGGGCAGCCCCAGGGACTCCTGGATCCGGGCCACCCGCATGGCGTAGAACTGGGACAGGATCTGCCCTTCCTGGACAGCCTTTCCGGCCTGGGGCGGCGGCGCCGGCTGGGCCAGGAGCGCGGTGGCGAGGAGGGGGAGCAGGATCAGCCTGGGCATGGGCCTGTGCATGGGCGACTCCGGATCAGGGGCGGGTCTCCCGGCTGCGCACCCGCTCCATGAACCGGTGCGCCTCCTCGGGAGTCATCTCGGGCAGCTGGGCATAATCGTCCTCCCCCTCCTGGAAGGGAGTGTCGGGCAGGGCCTCATGGGGATACGCCACCGCCGGGGGCGGAGCCAGCTCGGCCTCCACCATGGGGGCCCGGTTGGCCCGCCCGGCCAGGAACCCGCCGGCCCCCACGGCCGCCAGCAGCGTCGCCGCCAGGGCCCACAGGACCGGGTAGGACGGCCGGCGCCGGGGGCCGGTGGGCAGCTTGCTCAGGATCCGCTCGGGCAGGCGCTCGAAGTACCCGGCGGGCGCCTGGGCCGAGGCCTCCTCCTGGGCCAGCCAGGCCACCCGGGCCTCGAAGCAGGCCGGGCAAGTCCGCACGTGGGCCTCGGCGGCCCCGGTCAGCGCCAGGGGATCCGCCTCGATCTGGGCCAGGGCCTGCCGGCAGACCTCGGGAATGGGGGTGAGAAGGTCCTTCATGGCCGCCCTCCTCGGATCATCTGGGACAGGTTCTGGATGGCATGGAAGATGTGGGCCTTGACGCTGCCCACGGAGATGTCCATTTCTCGGGCTATGTCCTCGTATTTCCAATCATTCTGGATCTTCAGCTCCAGCGCCTGGCGCTGGCGGCTGGGCAGCTTGGGCAGGGCCTCCCTCAGCAGCCGGCGGGACTCCTGGTCCAGCAGGACGGTCATCTGGTTGCTCTCCACCCGCAGGGCCAAGTGCTCCGGCCCGTCCTCCACCGGGTCCAGGCTCTCGTGGAGGGTGCGCTTGCGGGCCAGGAAGTTCAGGGCCTGGCGGGTGGTGACGGTGATCAGCCAGGTGCGGAAGGAGGACTCGAACCGGAACCCCGGCAGGGCCCGGTACACCCGCAGGAAGGTCTCCTGGACCACATCGTCGGCGTCCAGGTGGTTCTTCAGGATGGCGAAGGCCTTGCCGTACACGTCCCGCTGGAACCGTTCCACTAGGTGCCCGAAGGCGGCCTGGTCCCCGGCCTGGGCAGCCACCACCCAGGCCTCCACCTCCGGGCCATGGTAGGGAGAATCGCTGGCCGTGGCCTCCATCAGGTTCTCGTCGCACCGCGCTGTCGAAAGGGCTATCATCGGTGGCTCTCGTGGAAAACACAAGGAAAAGGGGGACCTTCCGCCCCGCAAGGTAGACCCCGGGGGCCTCCCTGGGGTTGAATGTTATGAACCGAATGGAGACCTCCATGGCCAAGTCCCGCAGCCGCATCTACCCGCTCCTGACCGAGGCCCAGATCCAGCAGCGGGTCAAGGAGCTGGGCGCCCAGATCACCGCGGACTACGCCGGCAAGGACCTGGTGGTGATCGGCCTGCTGAACGGCGTGTACCCCTTCTTCGCCGACCTGACCCGGGCCATCGACCTGGACCTGGACGTGAACTTCATGCGGGTGGCCAGCTACGGCAACGGGGTGGAGAGCACCGGCGAGGTGAAGATCCTCACCGACATGGACAAGTCCATCCGGGGCCGGCACGCCCTGGTGATCGAGGACATCGTGGACACCGGGCTCACCCTGCACAAGGTGCGCAACCTCCTGCTGGACCGGGAGCCGGCCAGCCTGAGGATCGTCACCCTGCTGGACAAGCCCGGGCGCCGGCGGGTGGAGGTCCCGGTGGACTATATTGGTTTTTCCATCGAAGACCACTTCGTGGTGGGCTATGGCCTGGACCTGGAAGGGTACCTGCGCAACCTCCCCTATGTGGGCATCTACAACCCGGCTTGAGGGCACCGCCATGGCCCGCCCCGTCGCCGTCCTCCTGGCCTCCGCCCTCCTGGCGGCCGGCCCCGGGTGCGCCTACCACCGCCTGGACAACCGGCCCCGGGTGGCGCCCTGGATGGTCAAGGGCGACACCGTCCGCATCGGCGGGTTCGACAACCACACCCCCCGGCTGGGGGTCGAGGAGGTGTTCCGCAAGGCGCTGGAGAACCGCATCGTGGCGGCCTCCCCCTGGAAGCTGGTGCCGTCCTCCTCCGCCTCCCGCTGGGTGCTGCAGGCCACCCTGGACCGTTACGACGTGCAGCCCCTGGGGCTGTCCCTGGGCAGCCCCAGCAACCCGGGCTCGGCCGGCACCGCCAGCCGGGTGGAGGTGCTGGTGACGGCTTCGGTGAAGCTGCTGGACGGGGTGACCGGGGACGTGATCGTGGCCCGGCCCCGCCTGACCTTCTCCAACCAGTACCGGGTGGACCAGAACTTCGCCAGCTTCGACAACCAGGAACTGCGGGTGCTGGGCACCCTGGCGGACGATTTCGCCGAGAGCTTCCTCACCCAGCTCCTGGAAGGGAGCGACTGATGAACCTGCCCCGCCCGTGGCTGGATGCCAAGTACGCCCTGCTGCACGGGGAGGACAGCGACGGCCGGATCGTCGCCGTGGAGGCCTGGAAGGCGCTGCACGTGGACCCCGAGTGGGAGGTGTTCTCCTTCACCGTGTGCGCCGAGGGCTGCCCCTGGGCGGAGGTGCTGGGCGCCCTGGCCGAGTCGGCGCCGCTGGGCGCGGAACGGGTGGTGCTTGCGCCCCAGGCGGAGAACCTGCTGGAGAAGGCCAAGGAGCTGCCCCCGGCGGTGAAGCGGACCCTCCAGTCGCCCCTGCCGGGCACCTGCCTGCTGCTGGTGGCGCGAACCGCCCTGTCCGCCGGTCCCGGCCGGATCCTGGGGGCCAGGCCCTTCAGCGACTGGGCCCAGCAGGGCCGGGTGCTGAAGGTGGGCGCGCTGGAGGAGAAGGAGGCCGTGCCCTGGGTGGAGGCCGCCGCCGCGGCCCTGGGCCTGCGCCTGGAACCCGGGGTGGCGGCCCGGATCGCCGCCCGGATGGGGGGCAACCCCGGCATCCTGCGCCGGACCCTGGAGGTCCTGGACCTGATCGGCGAGGGCAGGACAGACGTGGTGTCCGCGCTCCGCCTGGACACCACGTGGGGGTTCAAGGGGGGGCCAGAGCGAGCCCCGCGAGCGGAGGCCCCCCCTTCCAGGACGGTGACTCTGGAGCAGGTGGACCAGGCCACCTTCCGCCTGGGGGAGCAGAACCTGTACGCCTGGACCAAGGCCTGGCAGGCCGGCCAGACCCCCCAGGCCCTGGCGGCCCTGCGCCTGGCCCTGGAGGACGACCCGGCCAGCTCCCTGATGCTGCTGAGCCAGGCCCGGCGCGAGGTGGAGCGGGTATGCCGGCTGGCCGAGGCCCGGCGGGCCGGGGTCAAAAGTCGGTTGGTCTCGCGTATCCCCGCAGGGGATACCGAGAAGGGCGGGGCGGACCTGACCGCGGCCCTGGGGCTTTCGCCCAAACAGGGCTTCCTCCTGGACGGATACAATCGGGTGCTGGCGCGGGTCGGGCCCGAGGGCGCCCAGCGCCTGCTCGCCCTGGTGAACCAGACCGACCTGGACCTCAAGGGCCAGGCCATCTCCCGCAGCGTCACCCCCATGCTCAACCTCACCGCCGCCCTGTGCCGGGCGTGGAGCAACTGAGTCTCGTTGACGGGAGGGGAAGACGCCTTGTCATTATCTTCAATGCTAGGAGAATCTTATTAACAACCATCCCGGGGGTGCCATGCCTGCCTGCCCAATGCCCGAACTCACGCCCATGGCGACCGTTGAAGCCAAGTCCCTCCTCCCCAAAGGCTGGACCGCCGACCTGGGCAAGCCCCGGAGCGTCGACCTGACCCTGGCGGTCACGGAGCTCCTCCGCCGCACCACCAGCCGGCTGCCCCAGGACGTCATCAAGACCCTGGTGGACAGCCGCAACGCCGAGGCGGCCGGCTCCCGGGCCGCCAACACCCTCGACACCATGCTCGAGAACATCACCCTGGCCGACGACCACGTGGCGCCCCTGTGCCAGGACACCGGCACGGTGATCTTCTGGGTGCGCCACCCCTTCGGCTTCTCCCAGCGCAAGCTCAAGGAGCAGATCCGCGCCGCGGTGCGGGAGTGCACCAAGCGCTCCTGGCTGCGCCCCAACTGCGTGGCCGCCCTCAGCGGCAAGAACCCCGGGAACAACATGGACCCCTTCGGTGAGGGCCACCCGGTGATCCACTTCGAGGAGAGCGACCAGCCCGGGATCGAGATCTCGGTGATGCTCAAGGGCGGCGGGTGCGAGAACGTGGGCGCCCAGTACCGCCTGCCGGACCCGGCCCTGGGCGCCGGGCGCGACCTGGCCGGGGTGCGCAAGTGCGCCATCGACGCCGTCACCAAGGCCCAGGGCCAGGGCTGCTCCCCGGGCATCCTCGGCGTGGCCATCGGCGGCGACCGGGTCACCGGCTTCGAGTGCAGCAAGGAAGTGATCCTGCGCAAACTGGGCACCCCCAACCCCGACCCCAAGCTGGACGCCTTCGAGCGCCAGCTGGTGGAGGACCTGAACACCCTGGGCATCGGCCCCATGGGCTACGGCGGCCGCACCACCGTCCTGGGCGTGCTGGCCTCCGAGATGTTCCGGCATCCCGCCAGCTTCTTCGTGAGCATCAGCTACATGTGCTGGTCCTCCCGGCGCATGACCCTGAGCCTGGACGCCGCCGGCAAGCCCACCTTCGCCTGAGCCGCCGCCCCAGACCGACACCGAACCGAGTCCACGATCGGGAGAGCCCCATGAAACGCATCACCACCCCCATTTCCGAAGCCGTCATCCGCGAGCTCAAGGTTGGAGACGAGATCCTGCTCAGCGGCCGCGTGGTCCTGTCCCGGGACATCGGCCACAAGTTCATGGTGGAGAAGAAGCCCGAGTGGCTGAAGCCGCTGCTGCACGAGGCGGTGATCTACCACTGCGGGCCGGTGGTCGCGAAACACGACGACGGCCACTGGTCCTTCGTCTCCGCCGGCCCCACCACCAGCATCCGCGAAGAGCCCTACCAGGCGGATGTCCTGGAGACCTACACCGTCCGCGGCGTCATCGGCAAGGGCGGCATGGGCAAGAAGACCTCCGCCGGCCTGCAGAAAGTGGGCGCCTGCTACCTCCACGCCACCGGCGGCGCCGGCGCCCTCCTGGCCGAGCGGGTCAAGCGGGTGGTGGACGTGAAGATGCTGGAGGAGTTCGGCAGCCCCGAGGCGTTCTGGGTGATCGAGGTGGAGGACTTCCCCCTGGTGGTCACCATGGACAGCCACGGGGGCAGCCTGCACGAGGAAGTGGCCAGGGCCAGCCAGGATAGGGCGAAGGAACTGATGGCCGCCAAGTAAGGCAAGGACCGGGGCAGCCACCCAGGCTGTCCCGGTCCATCTGGCACGGCCCCTGCGCTATGAAAGGTGTGGAGGCCCGCCATGCGGTATATTTTGCCTATAGTCTTGGGTTTCCTGGCCCTGGACTGCTCCATCCCCCAGGCCCACGACCCCAACATGGTGAAGCACCCCCAGATCCCCTACCAGGAGGAGAATCCCTCCCAGGCCCTGCTCACCGACGGCTCCTTGTGGCAGGACCGGCTCATGATGTCCGACCTGCGGGCCCGGCGGCTCAACGACCTGGTGACCATCCGCATCACCGAGGCCACCACCGCCACCGTCAAGGGCGACCTGAACACCAGCCGGGTGGGGGCCAACTCGTACAGCTCGCCCAGTTTCTTCTCCCGCCTGGCCAGCTTCGGGATCGGCGGCGGCAGCAGCAGTCCCCAGACCAATGCCACCACCAATACCTTCAAGGGCGCCGGCACCACCGACCGGAGCGCGACGTTCACCACCACCATCACCGCCCGGGTGGTGAAGGTGCTGGGCAACGGCAACCTGGTCTTCGAGGGCTACCGGGACATCCAGCTCAACAACGAGAAGCAGCGCCTGTACGTGGCCGGCATGGTGGAGCCGGCCCGCCTGGACGTGAACAACAGCATCGCCTCCAGCCAGGTGGCCGAGCTCCGGGTCGGCTACGGCGGGCAGGGGGTGGTGGACGAGACCACCAAGCCCGGCTACGTCAGCCGTTTGCTGAACTACATCTGGCCCTTCTGAGGAAACTCCCATGCGTCTCGTGATCCTGTTCCTCTCGGCCCTGAGCCTGTTCGGCGCCGCCTCCATCGACACCGGAGAGGCCCGGCTGCAGATCCCGCTGCGGGAGGTGGCCGACCTGCAGGGGGTCCGGGGCAACCAGCTGATGGGCTTCGGCCTGGTGGTCGGGCTCAGGGGCACCGGCGACAGCACCCAGGCCAAGTTCACCACCCAGACCCTGGCCAACCTCCTGGCCCGCCAGGGGGTCAACATCAATCCCAGCACCTTCCAGGTGAAGAACGTCGCCGCGGTGATGGTCACCGCGACGCTGCCGGCCTTCTCCCGGCCTGGGCAGCGCATCGACGTGACCGTGAGCTCCACCGCCGACGCCAGCGACCTGGCCGGGGGCACCCTGCTCATGTCCGCCCTCCAGGGCCCCGACGGCCAGGTCTACGCCTCGGCCCAGGGGCCGGTGCTGGTGGGCGGTTTCGCCGCCAAGGCGGGCGGGGCCTCGGTGGTGAAGAACCATCCCACCGCCGGGAGGATCCCCGACGGCGGGCTGGTGGAGCGGGAGGTCCCGGGCAACTTCAACGACCACCGGACCTTGTGCTACAACCTGCAGGAGGAGGATTTCACCACCGCCGTGCGGGTGGTGCGGGCCATCAACAAGGAACTGGGCGAGCCCGCGGCCCGGGCCCTGGACGGACGCACCGTGGAGGTGGGCATCCCGCCCGAATACCAGGGGCGGCTGGTGGAGATGGTGGCGCGGCTGGAGAACCTGCCCATCGAGACCCAGAACAAGGCCCGGGTGGTGGTGAACGAGAAGACCGGCACCGTGGTCATGGGCGCAGAAGTGCGGATCGGCGCCGTGAGCATCGTCCAGGCCGGCCTGGCCATCCAGGTCACCGCCACGACCCAGGTGAGCCAGCCGGCGCCGTTCAGCAAGGGCAAGACTGCCGTCACCGAGCAGAAGGACATCAAGGTGGAGGAGGAGAAGGTCAAGACCCTCAGCGTGGAGCCGGGGATCTCGGTGGGCCGCCTGGCGGAGATGCTCAACAGCATCGGCACCACCCCCCGGGACCTGATCGCCATCCTCCAGGCCATCAAGGACGCCGGCGCCCTGAACGCCGAGCTGAGGATCCTGTGAGCGGCCTGTTCCCATCCCCCCTGACCGCCCTGCAACCCCAGGAAATTATTGCCCAGTCTGCACAGCCCATGACCAAGCCGGACAACGCCGAGGCCGCCCGCCAGTTCGAGGCCATGATGATGGCCTACGTCTTCCAGCAGATGCGCCAGACCGTGCCCCAGTCCGGCCTGTTCGGCGACGACCGGGTGGCCCGGGGCACCTATGAATATTTGTTTGACCAGGCGGTGACCACCAACGCCCTCCAGGCCGGCAAGGGCTGGGGCCTGAGTGAGCGCCTGGAGGCCAGTTGGGAGGCAAAGGCCACCAGGAATCAACACTCCATGTGAACAGGGCTTGACTTGGCCGGCGACCGTGCCGATACCTTTCCGTGACGAGGTGACGTCATGAAGGTTTCGGGCAACAGCGGTGGGGTCGGCCCCCTGTCGGGCGTGACCGGCGGCAAGCCGGCGGCCAGTGCCCAGCCCTCGGCCTCCGGCCCTTCCCCGGTGCTGCCGGGGGACGCCCTGAGCGTGTCCGGCAGCGCCCAGTTCCTGGCCGTGGCCCGGGCCGAGCTGGCCCGGATCCCGGACATCCGCACCGAGAAGGTCCAGGCCATCAAGGCCAAGCTCGACTCCGACGAGTACCATCCCGACGGCGAGGCGGTGGCCGACGGCCTGGTGCGGGAGCACACGCCCCCGCCCGCGACGATGGAATGAGGTGACCCCATGATCACGCCGCTCGCCCAGCGCCAGATGTTCCAGACCATCAACGCGGAAGCGGTGCGGGCGGCGCTGGAGGTGAGCGGGCAGTTCCAGAAGGAGCTGGCCCAGAAGCAGGCCCTGCTGGAGCGCATGGCCGAGGACAACGCCTCCGTGCCCCAGATCCCCAAGGCCGAGGGCCTCAAGATCGAGGAGCGCAAGCAGGGCCGGCAGGAGCAGGGCCAGGAGGGCCAGCCCGGCCAGCGCGAGGGCGAGGGGGCACCGAAGGAAGGGGCCGAGGCAAATCCTGCCGACGCCCACCTGGATTTCCTGGTCTGAAGCTGACCTGGGGCTTGGTATGGCCCTTGCGATGGGTTCCCCAGGAGGAAGCCCATGCTGCACTCGCTGCCCGCCCTGCTCGACGAGCTGGAACACAAGCTCATGGCGGCCCAGGATCCCCAGCCCTGGCTGAAGAGCATCCGCTGGAACGAGGTGATCGACTGGCCCCGGACCCCCGAGGCGGCCGCCCGGATCAAACGCCAGCTGGAAAGCATCAGATTCCTCATCAACGGGCTGCAGGCCCCCGTGCGGGCCACCCTCATGCGGCTCAACCAGGGCGCCACCTACGTCAAGCAGGGCGGGCCCAACCTTCCGCCCACCATATCCTTCAAGGTCCGCGGCATCGCATAGGAGTAGTGCCATGGCCAATCTGACCGCCAGCTTGGGCATCGGGCTCACCGGACTGCAGGTGGCCCAGGAGGCCATGAGCGTCATCGGCCACAACATCGCCAACGTCAACACCCCGGATTTCAGCCAGCAGGCGGCGGTGATCAGCACCAACCCCGCCCAGAACTTCGGCGGGGTCATGTACGGCACCGGCGCCACCGTGACCCAGGTCCAGGCGCTGCGGAACCAGTTCCTGAACCTGCAGGTCACCCAGTCCCTGTGCAGCCAGAACGGCGCCCAGACCCGCTACAGCGGCGTGCAGGCGGTGTCCTCGGCCTTCACCGACGACGGCACCACCGGGCTCAACACCCAGATCCAGCAGTTCTTCACCAGCATCCAGACCCTGGCCGCCAACCCCGAGGACGACTCCCTGCGGGAGAACGTCGTGGGCATGGCCCAGAGCATGCTCCAGGAGTTCCAGAGCGCCTACCAGACCGTCTCGGCGCAGATCTCCAGTGCCAACCAGCAGGTGGGCTCCCTGGTCCCGGAGATCAACAGCCTCACCTCCCAGATCGCCACCCTCAACCAGCAGATTTCCCAGGCGACGAACCCCTCCGACGACAACGACGCCATCGACCAGCGCCAGGAGCTCACCGACCAGCTGGCCGCCCTGGTGGGGATCCAGGTCTCCACCAGCAGCGACAACCAGTACCAGATCACCCTGGACACCGGCGCCGCCACCCTGGTGAGCGGGAACAGCGCCTACCAGATGAGCACCGCGCCGACGCCCGGCAACGGCAACAACCTGTCCGTCTACGTCCAGGCCGGAGCCACCTCCATCAACGTCACCGACAACATCAACGGCGGCCAGCTGGGCGCCCAGATGGACCTGCGGGACACCATCCTTCCGGCCTACCAGTCCCAGCTGGACAACATCGCCGGCAGCCTGGCCGGGGACTTCAACCAGATCCACATGGCCGGCTTCAGCCTGCCCGATGCCACCACCGGCCAGAGCACCACCGGGACCCTGTTCTTCACCGGGGCGGGCATCAACCCCGCCACTGGGCTGGTCAACACCGACCCGGTCACCGGCAAGCCCATCTATTCCGGCATCATCAACAGCCTGCAGGTGAACCCTGCGGTGGCGGCCGACCCCTCCCTGATCGCTGCCTCGGCCACCAACGGCAACGCCGGGGACAACACCAACGCCCTGAGCCTGGCCGGGCTGCAGACCGCCCTCAACACGGTGGACACCAACGACGACGGGGTGGGCGACTCCGGCCCCTTCAGCACGGTGGTGAGCAGCCTGATCAACCAGGTGGGCACCCAGTCCCAGCAGTACAACACCACCGCCACCAACCAGCAGAACCTCACCACCGCCCTGCAGACCCAGCAGAGCAGCGTCTCCGGGGTGGACCTGGACCAGCAGGCGGCCCAGCTCCTGGCCTTCCAGCAGGCCTACCAGGCCTCGGCCCAGTTCATTTCCACCATCAGCCAGCTCACCAACACCCTCATGACCACGGTGAGCGCCGCCACCACCGCCTGAGTGCCGAAAGGGCCCCACCCGCAGGAGATGACCCATGACCATGCGCGTGCCCAACCTCATGAACAACGCCCAGTCGCTGCTGGACCTGCAGCGCATCAAGCAGCAGTACTCCGAGACCGTCCAGCAGCTCAGCTCCGGCAAGGCCATCGTGAACATCGGCGACGATCCCGCCGGCAACGCGCAGGTGCTGAACTACCAGGCCAACATCGACATGAACTCGGAGTACATCAGCCAGGCCAACACCGCCACCTCCCTGCTGCAGAGCTCCTCCTCGATCCTCACCACCATGGGCAATGACCTCAACCGGCTGCTGGAGCTGGGCCAGGAAGGGCTGGCCAGCGGAACCTCCGCCACCAGCCAGAGCGCCATCGCCAACGAAGTGGACGCCATGCGCACCAACCTCATCTCCCTGGGCAACACCCAGGTGCAGGGGAAGTACATCTTCGCCGGGACCAACACCACCGTGGTGCCCTTCGTGGACAACGCCGCCAAGACCGTCGCCACCTACAACGGCAACAACGGGTCCATCAACCTGGACGTGGCCCCCAGCGTCTCCGTGGCCACCAACATCCCCGGCAGCACCCTGTTCTTCGGTCCCTCCGGGCAGGGCTCCGCCACCGACATCCTGGCCCAGGCCGCCGCCCTGCGGGACGCCCTGAACACCAACAACACCGCCGCGATCCAGACCGCCTACGACAACCTCCAGGCCATCAGCGCCCAGCTCAACGTCTCCGTGGCCACCCTGGGCGACCGGGAGAACGGCGTCACTGCCGCCCAGAACGGGCTGTCGGCCTTCAACCAGAACCTGACCACCCTGCAGAGCTCGGTGGCGTCGGTGGACTATCCCACCGCCATCACCCAGCTCAACCAGGAGAGCGTGGCCGAGCAGGCCACCCTCAGCACCATGGCCAAGTCCAACCAGAAGACCCTGTTCGACTACATCGCCTGAGCGGGCGTCTCGGTCCAGCCTGGCACCCGCTCCAGCGGCAGGGCCTGCAGGGGCAGGCGCCAGGCGCAGCCGGCCCCTTCCGCCAGCAGCACCCCCGCCTGGGGGGCCACCCCCTGGCCGGGGCCGGGGGCCTGGACCGAAGGCGGCGGAGCCAGTGCCGCCCACGCCTTGGCCAGGGAGACCCGCTCCAGCGTCTTCCCGGCCGGGTCCCAGCGGTACAGCCGGTCCAGCCCGGCTGTCGCGTAGGCCCCCCAGTCCGGCGCCGGGGTCCCTGGCGCGGCTGCCCCCGGCGAGGGCGGCGCAGCCGGGGTCGCGGGCAGAGCCGCGGTCGGAGTCATGGGAGGGGCCGCGGCCGGGGCCAGGGGCTCCGGACTGGCCAGGGCGAACCAGACGGAGCCGTCCGGTTCCGCGCCCAGGGCCCGCAGCAGCCGGGCGTCGGGGGCGAACGGATCCCCGTCCGGAAGCGCGCAACGCCATGCTCGGGCCGGGCTCCCGTCCCGGTGCACCTGCACCAGGCTCCCGGGCGCCGGCTGCCACCAGAACTGCTTCCCGGCCCGGAACAAGGTGGGCTTCCAGTCCCGGCACCGCGGCAAGAGTTCTCCAGGGGCCTCCCCGGGAGCGGGCCAGTGGGTCCAGCCGCCGCCTTCCGCGTACGCCGAGAGCCCGTCCCGGTGACAGACCAGGAACGAGTCCCGGCCCGTGGGCAGCAGGTCGTCCACCGCCGCCACCTCCGGGGCCAGGTCGATGGTCTTCGGCGCCGGACGGGCCGGCCCGGCGCCGGAGACCGGAACCTGGACCCGCAGCACCGGGTTCTTGCCGCCGTAGAGGTAGAGGACCGAGCCCTGGGCCAGCGCCATCCGCTCGCACGCCCCCCGCAGCCACCACAGGACCTGCTGGCTGCCCGGGTCCACGCCCATCACCAGGGCGGGTTCCCGGTTGGCCGGATCCCCGGCCTGGTACAGCAGGATCATCGCCCCTCCCGGAGCCACGGCCGCGTCCGCCAGGACCGCGAAGCGCCAGAACGGCTCGGCGACCCCCACCGGCTTGAGCACCAGCAGCGAGTCCTGGACCGGCCCGTCCCGGAACAGGACCACCCGCTGGCGGTCGTTCTGGGTCACCGTCTGGGCCACCAGGGCGCCCCCCGGAAGCGGCGGCAGCCAGCGGAAGGAGCGCAGGGCCACCTGGGTGTCCTGGAACCGGATCAGCTGGCCGGGGCCGCTGGGCTGCGCCGTGAAGGCCAGTTCGTCGGCCTCCAGGGGCGCCCCGGCCGGCTCCCGCCGGGTGGCCCACCACAGCCCGGCCCCCAGCAGCGCGGCGCAGACGCCGGCGACGACCAGCAGCCGCCTCATGGCGCTTCGGTCCGGCGCAGGTGGTCCGCCAGCGCCCCCAGGGCCCGGTCCCGGTAGAGCGCGCCCTTGGCGGCCTTGAGCCCCCGGGCCCCGCCGGCGCGCTTAAGGGCGCGGGGATCCAGGGCGTCCTCCGCCAGGGGCGGCAGCAGCCCGAGCATGGCGTTGGTGGGGCAGAAGTCCTTCAGCGCCGCGTTGGCCAGGTAGTGCAGCAGGCTGCCCAGCACGGTCTCCCGGGGCAGGGGGGCCGGGTCCAGCCCGCCCGCGGCCCGGTGCATGGCCAGCGCCGCGGCCAGGCCCGCGGCGGCCGACTCCAGGTAGCCCTCCACCCCGCTCAGCTGGCCCGCGATCCAAAGGCCGGGAACGCGGCGCACGGCCAGGGTCGCGTCCAGCACCTGCGGGGCCTGCACGTAGGTGTTGCGGTGGATGCTGCCCAGGCGCACGAACTCGGCCTGCTCCAGCCCCGGGATGAGCCGGAACACCTCCTTCTGGGCGCCCCACTTGAGCCGGGTCTGGAACCCCACCAGGTTGAAGTGGTCCCCGGCCAGGTCGTCCTGGCGCAGCTGCACCACCGCGTACGGGCGGCGCCCGGTCCTGGGGTCGTCCAGCCCCACCGGCTTCATGGGCCCGAACCGGAGCGTCTCCCGCCCCCGGTCCGCCATCACCTCGATGGGCAGGCAGGCCTCGAAGTAGGGCGTGTCGAAATCGTGCAGCTCCGCCCGGGGCGCCGTCAGCAGCGCGTCCACGAAGCGCTCGTACGCCTCCCGGTCCAGGGGGCAGTTGAGGAAGTCCGGGTCGCCCTTGCCGTAGCGCGTGGCCGGGAAGGCCACGGCGGTGTCGATGGAGTCCCGCTCCACGATGGGGGCGATGGCGTCGTAGAAGTACAGCCGCTCCGAGCCGCACACGGTCGCCAGCCACTCCGCCAGGGGCTCGGCGGTGAGCGGCCCGGTGGCCACCAGCGTGGGCCGGCCCGGGTCCGCCGCCGCCACCATCTCCTCGCTCCAGAGGATGCCCGGCTGAGCGCGCAGCTCCGCACTGACCCGCTCGGCGAAGGCATCCCGGTCCACCGCCAGGGAGTTCCCCGCCGGCACCCGGGTCGCCTCGGCGCAGCGCAGGATGAACGAGTCCATGGCCTTCAGCTCGGCCTTCAGGATCCCGGTGGCGCTGAGCGGGTCGTCGCTCTTGAACGAATTGGAGCAGACCATCTCCGCCGCCCGCCCGGTCTGGTGCGCGGGCGTGAGCCGCCCCGGCCGCATCTCCCGCAGCCGCACCCGGTGCCCCCGCCGGGCCAGCTGCCACGCCGCCTCGGCCCCCGCGAGCCCCGCCCCGATCACATCCATCTCCATGCCGGCCTGCCCCTCCACCCCGGGAACCCTCCCCCGGAATCCTGGGAGACGGCCCTGGGCTAGGCCATTCTAGCCTTCGAGGCGACCGGGTGGGTCCGAGACGGACCTTCCCGCCGTCCGCGCGGGGGGGACGGATGCCTTGTTGCAAAAGGCAAGACGGCCGTCCACCCGCGCCGGCGCTGGGGCCGCGCGCACCCGGCTCGAAAAAAAGTTCTTGTGCTCTGACGATGCCGTAGTAATCTGACTTTCTGCCGCGATCGAGGTCGGGGCGGATCGGAAGGGAGCGGGAGGATTCCGTGAGGGATCCGGCCGCGGTCGTCCGGGCGTCTTTGACAGCCGGATAAAGAGAACGGAGAGACAGCGTTCCTC
>JBELAL010000019.1:0-79334 GCA_049508835.1 Holophaga sp.
AATCATCCTAAAGGGGTCTGGCCCGCACCTAAAATACCTGGCGCCCCAAGTTACCGGAGCGCCAGCATGTTTTCAGCCCTCGGGGTGCCCGCCAGGGCACCCAGTCTTGGACGGTCTCCTAGGGGCGTCAGCTCTGAGGAATTCGGCCAGGGAGTCGGCATCTTCAGGGTCAAGCTGCGGCGCAGGTAGTCCGCATAGCCGATGGCCGCGCAGATGGAATCCGTGTCCGGATTCCGGTGGCCGATGACGTAGACGGGCATTCCCCCTCCAGGTGACTCCGCCGGGCGGAAAGCGAAGTGTTGGGGTTCCGGGGAACTTGCCTCATACTTCGACAGTTGCAAACTTGAAGGGACGGTTTAAAGGATCCTTGCCTCCGGCGGCAGTGTTGTTGAGAATGCAATCACATGGGAAAAAAGATCGTGGCTGAAGACCAGGTGAACGCCTCCATACGAAATGAGGAACTCATTCGCGAGGTGCTGGACCAGGCCTGCGACCACAGCGAGATCGCGATCCTCGCCACCCCGTACATGCGGTTCGAATCCTGCTTCCTGCGCCTGGAGGAGGGGATGGTCCACTGCCACGCCAGCATGGACCTGGAGGACGCCAAGTTCGGCCTGCGCTCCCCCGACCTGAAGATCCGCTTCCCCCACGGCCAGCACTTCTACGAAGGGGCCACCCGGCTGATGGGCCTGGGCCGGGCCAAGGGCCGTCCGTCCCTGCAGCTGGCCATCCCCGTGGTCCTGGAGAACGGCGACTACCGCCGCTCCTACCGGGTGGAGCGGGTGGGCCGGGTGCCCATCACCTTCAGCACCCGCAGGTACGACCTCCTGACCGGCACCCTGGTGAACATCAGCACCACCGGGATCCGCCTGTACCTGAACCGGGACTACGAGGACGGCGAAATGCTGGTGGACGACCTGGTCCACGTGGCGTTCACTTTGGCCGACGACATCCGGATCAACGCCAAGGTCAAGGTCCGCCACCTGCGGGAACGCACCTTCGGGGCCGAGTTCCGGCCGCCCCTGGAAGGGGATCTGCTGGAGCGGCTGTCCCGCTGGGCCTTCCAGAAGCGGGAGGAGGACATCCTGGCCCTGGGCCGCGCCGCCGCCAGGACTCCGGGGGAACCCGCCCAGGAAAGCGCCGCCGAGCTGATCCTGCTGAGTCCCTCGGCCGAGCTGGGCGAACGCCTGGCCCCCCTTCTGGCCGGGGTCCTGCCCCCCCTGCGCCGGGCCGCCCCCACCATCCAGTCGGTGCGCGACCTGGGCCCGGTCCGGAAGGCGCTGGTGCTGCTCCACGTGGACTCGGCCTCCTGGGAGGCGCGCAAGCGCGTCCGCACCCTGGCCGAGGCCCTGCCGGCGACCCTGCCCAAGGTGCTGATCGGGACCGGCGTGGACACCGCCGCGCTGTTCGAACTGGGCAACGAACTGAAAGCCGCCTGGACCTACCCCCTGCAGCCCACCCCCGGCAGCATCTTCCCGCGGCTGCTCCAGGGCATCTACCGGAAGCACTTCCCGGAAAATCAGGACTAATCCAGCCGCCCCATGCGGCCCTCGGCGTAGTCCAGGAGGGCCTGGTCGATCTCCCCGGGGGTGTTCATCACGAAGGGGCCATAGTGGGCGATAGGCTCCCCCAGGGGCACCCCGGCCAGCAGGAGCACGCTGGTCTCGGTGGCGGCGGTCAGGCTGAGGTTGGCGCCGTCCCGGTCGAGCCTGGCCACGTGCTCGGCCTGGACCAGGACGCCCCCCACGTGCACGGCGCCGTGCAGGGGCGCCAGGGCGGCCATCCAGCCGGCCGGGACCGGGTGCTCGAACCGGGCTCCCGGCTCCAGCACCAGGTGCGCATAGGCGATCTGGACCGGGGTCTCCACCGGGCCCGTCTCGCCCATCCAGGTCCCCGCCAGGGCCCGCAGCCGCCCCCCCGGCAGGGACCGCCAGGGCATGGATTCAGGCTGGTAATCCCGGAACCCGGGCGCCAGGCCCTTGTGGGTCCGGGGCAGGTTGATCCAGAGCTGCACCCCTTCGATGGGGCCGCCGGTCTCCAGCTGTTCGGGCACCGGCATCTCCTCGTGCACCAGGCCGGAGCCGGCGGTCATCAGCTGGGCGCCCCCGGGGCGCAGCAGGCCCGAGCCGCCGGTGCTGTCCCGGTGCCGGAAGGCGCCCTGGAGCAGGTAGGTGAGGGTCTGGAAGCCCCGGTGCGGATGGGGCGGGAAGCCGGCGTCGGTGTCCGGGGGCAGCGCCATCGGGCCGAAGTGGTCCATCAGCAGGAACGGGTCCATGGCCCGGAACGCCTCCATGCCCCGCTGGCCGGCGCCGGGCACCAGGCGCATGAGCGGCACCCGGTTGCCGTCCTGGGTGGCCGTCCCGGGCACCAGGGAGGTGACGGTTCGGAAGGACATGGACACCTCCCTGGACGGTTGGAATCATATAAGCCCCATTGGAAAAATCCATCAGAATCCTATTCCAGCAGCTTGAGGAAATCCTCCCGGAGGGGCGCCACCTTCCGGTCCAGCTGGTGCACCGCCCGGATGTGGCGCACGGTGCCGCTGCGGGCCCGCATGAGGATCGAGTGGGTCTCGGCCTGGTGGCCGATGAGCTTGACCCCCGGCAGCAGGGTGCTGTCGGTGATCCCGGTGGCGCAGAACAGGGCGCTGTCGCCCACCACAAGGTCGTCGGCCCGGTACACCCGGACCAGGTCCTCCGCCCCCACCATGGCCTGGACTTCCTCCCGGTGGCCCGGGTGGCGGACCGGGTCGAACCACATGCGCAGCTGCTGGTCGCCGCCCAGGCACTTCAGGGCCGCCGCCGCCAGCACCCCCTCGGGCGAGCCGCCCATGCCCACGTACAGGTCCACCCCGGACTGGGGCAGGGAAGGGGCCACCGCCGCGGCGATGTCGCCGTCTGAGATCAGGCGCAGGGCGGAGCCCGCCCGGCGCACCTGGCGGATGATCTCGTCGTGCCGCGGGCGGTCCATGGACACCACCATCAGCTCTCCCACCCGCTTGCCCAGGACGTCGGCCACGAAGGCCAGCACCTCGGCCATGGGCAGGTCCAGCAGGGACGGGCCGCCCTTGGCCGCCAGGGCCTGCTTCACCGCCGGGCCGTAGGCGATCTTGTGGCTGTAGTAGCTGGGCAGGTTGCGCATGGCGTGGGCGGCGCCGTCGCCCACCTGGGCCGCCGCCAGCACCGAGATGCTGTTGGGCAGCCCCTTGGCGATGTTGGCGGTGCCGTCGATGGGGTCCATGGCCAGGTCGAACCTCGGGGTGCCCTCGCGCCACTTGCCCAGGCGTTCGCCCAGGAACAGGCCCGGGGCGTCGTCCTTGATGCCCTCGCCGATCACCACCTCGCCGCAGATGTCCAGCTGCTCCACGATCCCGGCGATGGCGGCGCAGGCGGAAGCGTCGGCCTTCTCCTTCTCGCCCCGGCCGGACCAGTGGATGGCCTGGAGCGCCGCGTTCTCGGTGGCGCGCACGAACTCGAACTCCAGGACGCGCTCCTGGTCGAAGGGGTTGGGGGCGGGGGCGGAAGGGGTCATGGGGGCACCGGGCGGGAAAAGGGAGACAGATGGAGAGGAACAAGGTACCATCCCCGGGGCCTTCCCGGTGGCCCGGACTGGAGGAGGGACGGCCATGGACAAGCGCAAGCTGGGCAACAGCGACATGATGATCACCCCCCTGGGGGTGGGGGCCTGGGCCATGGGCGGAGGCGGCTGGGCCTTCGGCTGGGGGGCCCAGGACGACCGCCAGTCGGCGGCCGCCATCCGGGCCGCCCTGGAGGCCGGCTGGAACTGGATCGACACCGCCGCGGTCTACGGCCTGGGCCACTCGGAGGAGGTGGTGGCCCGGGCCCTGGAGGAGGTGTCCGGGCGCCCGTACGTGTTCACCAAGTGCGCCCTGGTCTGGGACACCGCCGGGAAGATCTCGGGCCGGCTCAAGCGCGAGTCGGTGCGCCGGGAATGCGAGGCCAGCCTGCGCCGCCTGAAGGTGGACCGGATCGACCTGTACCAGATCCACTGGCCGGATCCAGCCGAGGACATCGAGGAGGGCTGGGAGGCCCTGGCCGCCCTGCGGGCCGAGGGCAAGCTCCGCTGGGCCGGGGTGTCCAACTTCAACGTGCCCCAGCTCGAGAGGATCAGCCCCAAGGCCCCGGTGACCTCCCTGCAGCCGCCCTACTCCATCATCTCCCCGGAGGTGGAGCAGGAGATCCTGCCCCACTGCCTGGCGCAGAACATCGGCGTGATCGTCTACAGCCCCATGAAGTCGGGCCTGCTCACCGGACGGATGACCGCCGAGCGGGTCCGGGCCCTGCCCGAGGACGATTTCCGCAAACGCGCGGCCGCCTTCCAGGAGCCCCGGCTGTCCCGCAACCTGGCCGTGGCCGAGCTGCTGCGGGAGATCGGCGCCCCCCACGGCCGCACTCCCGGGGAAGTGGCCATCGCCTGGTGCCTGCGCCAGCCCGCCGTCACCGGCGCCATCGTCGGCGTGCGCAGCCCGGACCAGGTCCGGGGATTGACTGGGGCGGCGACGTTCCGGCTGTCTGCCGAGGAGGTGGAACGGATCGCGAAGTTCATGGCGGAGCATCCGGCTTAGGCCGGGGACGTGATGGTGGCTCTGGTTTGAGCCGGGGATGAAGGGGATGAAAAAGGAAAAGTGTTATCCAGGCCAGGAGGACACCATGCCCGAATCCGTGCGCTTCCCCGAATCCCAAGTACGGGATTCCCTCCCCCGCATCATCGACCTCCGCCACCGGCTGCACGCCATCCCGGAGGTGGGGCTGGACCTGCCCGAGACCTCATCCCTGGTGGAGGCGGAGCTGCGCGCCCTGGGCCTGGCCCCGCGCCGGGCCGGCAGCGGCATGTGGGCCGACCTGGGGGACCGGGGGCCGCGGGTGGCCATCCGGGCCGACATGGACGCGCTGCCGGTGCAGGAGCGCACCGGGCTGCCGTTCGCCTCCGGATACGCCGGGCGGATGCACGCCTGCGGCCACGACGCCCACACCGCCGGCCTCCTGGGCGCGGCCGGGCTGCTGGCCCGGGAAGCGGCCCGGGCCAGCTCCCGTTCCGGGTCCGGCTGGTGTTCCAGGCCGGGGAGGAGGGCTGCTTCGGGGCCCTGGCCCTGATCGAGGCGGGCGTCCTGGACGGGGTCGCGGCCATCGTGGGCGGGCACGTGGGCAGCGTCGCCGGGGAACTGGAGCCCGGCCAGGCCGGTTTCCTGCATGGGCCCCTGATGGCCGCCTCGGACCGCTTCATGGGCGCCTTCGTGGGCACCGGAGGCCACGGCTCCGAGCCCCACCGCGCCCCGGACCCGGTGTCCGCGCTGGCCGAGTACATCATGGCCCTGAACGCGTTCCGGGCCCGGGAGCTGGACCAGACCCGGCCGGCGGTGGTCTCGGTCTGCGCCGTCCACGCCGGGGAGGCCCTCAACGTCATCCCGCCCCGGGCCGAGTTCGGCGGCACCGCCCGCAGCGTCCACCGGGAGGTGCGCGCCGTACTGGCCGAGCGGATCGGCGCCATCGCCCGGGGCATCGCCGCCCTGCACGGGCTCCAGGCGGAGTTCCAGTGGATCCAGGGCTACCCCCCCACGGTGAACCATCCCGACGCTTCCCGCCTGGCCGCGGAGGCGGCCCGGGAGGTCCTGGGCCCGGAGCGAGTGGTGGAACTCACCCGGCCCAGCATGGGCGCCGAGGACTTCGCCTACTACCTGGAGCGGATCCCCGGCTGCTATTGGCTCCTGGACACCCGGGCGCCGGGCCGGGGCATCGACCACCCCAACCACAGCCCGTGGTTCGACCTGGAGGAGGATCTGCTCTGGGCGCTGGCGGCCGTCAACCTGGCCGCCGCCGAGGGCCTGGCGTTACACTTCAAGTAGAGGCTCCTCCATGAGATACCGGTCCTTCCCCCGCGTTCCCGGCCTGCCCGTGTCGGTCCTGGGCTTCGGCTGCATGCGCCTGCCGGTGGTGGGCGGGGACCTGAAGCAGATCGACGAGGAGCCGGCCCGGGCCCTGCTGCGCCAGGGCATCGACCGGGGGATCAACTACGTGGACACCGCCTATCCCTACCACGGCGGCCAGAGCGAACCCTTCGTGGGGCGGGCCCTCAAGGACGGCTACCGGGACAAGGTCCTGCTGGCCACCAAGCTCCCGGTCTGGCTGGTGCAGACCGAAGCGGACTGGGAGCGGCTCCTGGACGAGCAGCTCCAGCGCCTGGACACGGACCACATCGACTTCTACCTGCTGCACGCCCTGGGCGCCGCCCGCTGGGAGACGGTGCTCCGGCTCCGGGGGCTGCTCGCCATGGAGCGGGCCCTGGCGGACGGGCGCATCCGCCACCTGGGGTTCTCCTTCCACGACGCCCTGCAGGTGTTCAAGCCCATCGTCGACGGCTACGACTGGGAGTTCTGCCAGATCCAGTTCAACTTCATGGACGAGTACTACCAGGCTGGGCTGGAAGGCCTGGACTACGCTGCCGCCCGGGGCGTCGGGGTCATCGCCATGGAGCCCCTGCGGGGCGGCACCCTGGCGGCGGAGCAGCCCCCCGACGTGCAGCGGACCTGGGCCCGGTCCCCGGTGTCCAGGACCGCCGCCGCATGGGCCCTGCAGTGGGTCTGGGACCATCCGGGGGTGGTGACGGCCCTGTCCGGCATGAACGCCGACGTCCAGCTCCAGGAGAACCTGGCCGCCGCCGCCGGCGCCCGGCCCGGAGGCCTGATGACGGAGGAACTGGCCCTGGTGGACGAGGTGCGCGAGTTCTACGCCGCCCGGATCCGGGTCCCCTGCACCACCTGCGGCTACTGCGCCCCGTGCCCCAACGGGGTGGCCATCCCGGAGACCTTCGCCAGCTACAACACCGGCTCCATGTTCGGCAACTGGAAGGCCGCCGCCTTCGCCTACGGCGCCTTCGTGGCCGGCCCCGGCCACGGCGGGGACAAGTGCGAAGAGTGCGGCGCCTGCGAGCCCAAGTGCCCGCAGCAGATCGACATCCCGGCCCGGCTCAAGGAGGCCCACGAAGTCCTCACCGCCCAGCCCGGCTGAGCGGGCCGTTCAGAATTTGACCACCAGCCCCAGGGTGAGGGTGGTCACGTTCACGCCATTGAACTGGGCCACGCCGCCGGAGGGGGCGTTGGCGCTGGTGTAGGTGAGGCCGCGGGGCTGGGCCTTGATGGAGGAGTAGAAGTAGCGGGCCTCCAGGGCCAGGGAGGAGTTGGCCTGCCAGCCGCCGCCGAGGGTGGCGTAGGGCACCAGGGCGTTGGCGTCGTAGTTGGCCCCGGTCGGCCCGGCGCCGGCGGCGGTCAGGTTGAGGGTGCCCTTCCGGTTCGCGGTGAGGTAGGCGTAGCCCAGGCCGCCCAGCACGTAGGTGCCGCTGTGGAAGGGGTGGATGTAGTCCGCCCCGTAGGTGAAGCCGAACAGCTCGTCGGAGCTGGAATAGGGATAGGAGGCGGGGGCCTGGCCGGGGAAGGTCACGGTCTGGGGGGTGGACTGGGGCGCCTTCAGATCGAAGTAGCCCAGCCGCATCCGGATCAGGTCGCCGTAGGTCAGGTCGAAGGCCTCCATGAATTCCAGCGAGATCCCGGTGGTCGAGCCGACAAACTGCTTGGCTCCGCCGAAGGGGACCACGGCGCCCAGGCCCACGCTCATGGGGAGGTCGTCGGCGCGGAGGAGGGAAGCTGCGCCGAGGACGGCCATCGCCAGGGCGGGGGTGCGGAAACGGATGTGCATAGGTATTTCCCTTCTAGGAGCGGCCCTTGGCCAGGTCCAGGGCCACGTCCACGATCATGTCCTCCTGGCCGCCGATCATGCGCCGCCGGCCGAGTTCCAGCAGGATGCTGCGGGCGTCCACGCCGTACAGGGCCGAGGCCCGCTCGGTGTGGCGCAGGAAGCTGGAGTACACCCCGGCCAGGCCCAGCAGCAGGGAGGTGCCGTCCACCCGCACCGGGCGGTCCTGCATGGGCCGGACCAGGTCCTCGGCGGCGTCGATCAGCTTGAACAGGTCGCAGCCGGTGTTGAGGCCCATGCGGTCGGCCACCGCGATCAGCACCTCCAGCGGGGTGTTCCCGGCGCCGGCGCCGTGCCCGGCCAGGGAGGCGTCCACCCGGGTGACGCCGCACTGGACCGCCACGATGGAGTTGGCCACCGCCAGGGACAGGTTGTTGTGGGCGTGGATGCCCATCTCGGTCTCCGGCTTGAGCACGTCCCGGTAGGCCTGGAAGCGCTCCGCCACCTCGTGCATGACCAGGGACCCGGCCGAATCGGTGACGTAGACGCAGTTGGCGCCGTAGCTCTCGAACTGCCTGGCGGACTTGGCCAGCTCCCTGGGCTCGAGCATGTGCGACAGGATCAGGAACCCGGCCACGTCCATGCCCAGGTTGCGGGCGTACTCCATCTGCTGCCTGGCGATGTCCGCCTCGGTGCAGTGGGTGGCGATGCGCACCGAACGGGCCCCGGCCTGGTACGCGGCCTTGAGGTCGCGGTTGGTGCCGACTCCGGGCAGGAGCAGGGTGGCGATCCGGGCCCGCTTGACCACGCTGGCCACCGCCTCGATCCATTCCAGGTCGGTGTGGGCGGCGAAGCCATAGTTGAAGCTGGAGCCGGAGAGCCCGTCGCCGTGGGCGATCTCGATGCTGGCCACGCCGGCCTCGTCCAGGGCCTTGGCGACCGCCATGGCCTGCTCCAGGCTGACCTGGTGGCGCACGGCGTGCATGCCGTCCCGCAGGGTGACGTCCTGGATGTAGAGCTTCCTCCCGGGATCGATCATGCGGACGCCCTCCTCTCCGCCACCCGCTGCGCCGTGGCCTTGGCCGCCGAGGTCATGATGTCCAGGTTGCCGGCGAAGGCCGGGAGGTAGTCCGCGGCCCCCTCCACTTCCAGGAAGATGCTGGTCTTGAGGCCGCTGAAGCCGCCCAGGCCGGGCAGCCGCACCGGGGAAGCTTCCGGGATCCGCTCGAACTGGACCGCCTGTTTCAGGCGGTAACCGGGGACGTAGCGCTGCACCTGGGCGACCATGGTGGCCACCGAGTCGGCGATCTTCTCCTCGGGGGCCGGGTCGCTCAGGCAGAACACCGTGTCGCGCATGATCAGGGGCGGCTCGGCCGGGTTCAGGATGATGATGGCCTTGCCCCTCCCGGCGCCGCCCACTTGCTCGAGGCCGCGGGCGGTGGTCTCGGTGAACTCGTCGATGTTGGCGCGGGTGCCGGGGCCGGCCGACTTGCTGGCGATGGAGGCGACGATCTCGCCGTAGTGGACCTTGGCCACCCGGGCGACGGCGGCGACCATGGGGATGGTGGCCTGGCCCCCGCAGGTGACCATGTTCAGGTTGCGCGCCTCCGCGTGCTGGTCCAGGTTCACCACCGGGACCACGTAGGGGCCGACCGCCGCCGGGGTCAGGTCGATGACCAGCTTGCCGGTGTCCCGCAGGAAGGCGTCATGCTTGAAGTGGGAAGCCGCCGAGGTGGCGTCGAAGACGATCCGCGCCTGGCCGTACTCCGGCATCCGGGCGAACCCTTCGATGCCCCCGTCGGTGGTGGGAATCCCCAGGGCCCGGGCCCGGGCCAGACCGTCCGAGGCCGGGTCGATACCCACCAAGGCCACCAGTTCCAAGTTTTCCGAGTGCCGGAGGATCTTGATCATCAGGTCCGAGCCGATGTTGCCCGACCCGATGATGGCTACGGGAACTTTCATGGCGCCTCTCCCCAGGTATTGATATTAACCACATAGCGCGAGGGGAAGGAGCAAACCGGAAAACCGACCGCCGCCGGAACTCCGGCGGCGGTCGGTGGATCGCACGTATGGAATGGCCATCGGGACCCGGGGTCCCGGCCGCGCGGAGGGAAGGGGATCAGCTCTTCTTCTCTTCCTCGGCGGCGCCTTCCTTGACGGAGTCCCCGAATTCCCGGGAGGCCTTCTTGAACTCCTGGATGCCCTTGCCCAGCGCCTTGCCCAGCTCCGGGAGCTTGTTGGGCCCGAAGAAGATCAGGAGGGCGATGCCCAGGAGGAGAAGTTTATCGATGCCGATGCTGCCCATGCGGCCACCTCGCAACCTCCAGGATGCCTCCTGGCGCGGCCGCGCGCAATGGCAATCACCGACAGGCCTCGCCGTGCGCGCGGGCGCCTCACTCCGGCACTTCCGCCCGGTTGCGGGGGACCAGGTAAATCCCGGCCAGCACCACGATCCCCCCGGCCAGCTGGTGGAACCGGAGGAACTCCCCCAGCAGGGGCCTGGCCACCAGCGCCGTGACCACCACCTGGCCCAGCAGGCACACCGACACCGGAGCGGCGCGCAGGTGCCCCAGGGCGTAGTTGATGGCCAGCCATCCGCCCACCTGGGAGATCAGGCCCAGCCCGGCCAGGGCCAGCCAGGCCCGGGGCGGGTAGCCGGTGAGGGCGGTGCCCATGGCCAGGTTGATCGCCAGCAGGACCATCAGGCTGGACAGGGTGGACAGGGTGATGACCGAGAGCACGTCGGTCCGGGCCCGCGCCCGGTGGGTGGTCAGCAGGTAGGCCGCGTAGAAGAAGCTCGCCGCCAGCGCCAGCAGGCTGCCGGTGTCCAGGTGCAGATGCCGGTAGGCGTCGCTCCCCATCAGCCACACCGTGCCGGCCAGGGCCAGCGACGCCGCCACCTTGTGGTCGGCGCGGTCCTGGGCCGCGGGCCCGGCGGCGGCCCGGGAGCCTGCGGGGCCCCCCATCAGGCGAGCTCGAACAGGATGTCCTGGGCTCCCTGCCAGAGGGTCTTCTCCCCCAGCTCGCGCAGGCGCTCCCGCCCCTCCACCACCGTGAGGAAATGGTTCCCGGCCAGCTGCCCCACCTTGCTGGCGAAGCAGCAGCTCCCGTAGGCCAGCAGGATCTCCGCCTCGCTCAGGCCGCCCGGATGGAACAGGATATCCCCCGCCGACGGGTGGCTGGTGGCATTCTCGAAGTCCACCCCCAGCCGGAAGTCCCCCAGGGGGATCCAGCAGGCCTCGCCGCTCCAGCGCACGTGGATGAGCTTCTGGCGGTACGGCAGCAGGGCCGTGAACGCCGCCACGGTGCGAGGGGCGGCGGGATGCGTTTCGGCCAGGAAATGCATGCCTCCGGCGGTGATGCGGATTCGGGTCATGACCAGGCTCCGGGGATGATCATGGCATGACTCAGGGCATTGAGCCGAGGCGAGGATCTTATGCGGCTCCATCTGTCGCAAAGGTGGGATGAAGGGGATGAAAATGATGATGAATTTTGGGCCTCGGCAACTCTTATTTGCCCTGACTTATATCTGTTCCGGTTGACCCAGCAATGGTACCAAGACCACTCGGCGATCGGCCTTGGGTGCCCCTGCTATAGCTTCACCATCAACGCCAGGTTGATCCGGGTCTCCCCCCGCACCAAGTCCGGCGCCCAGCCCGCCACCGCAGACCCCGGCAGGCCCTGGTTCCCCCCGGGCGGAGTCACCCCGCCGGGGCCGGAGAAGTAGGGCACATCGGCCTGGCGCCGGTTGAACTCGCCCCGGAAGGTCACCCACTGGTTGGGCATCCAGTCGAAGGTGACGGTGTAGTCCCAGGCGTGGAACGGGTCCCCGGGGTTGGCGGTGAAGTAGGGCGTGCCCGAGGCCGCGGTGGCGCCGTTGATGGGCGGCATCAGCACCAGGTAACGGCCCGGATTGGTGATGGCCCCGCCGCCCACGGTGACGGCGTAGCGGTCGCGGTCGAACCAGAACCGGTTGTAGAGCATGAACCCGGCGAAGTACTGCTTGGGCCCATTGTTCCCGGACCAGCTCGCCCCGCCCCCGCTCTCGTTGCCCAGGTCGTCGGTGAAGGAGAACGCCATCTTGTCCAGGCCGCGCCCCGGGCGGTCGAAGTACTTCACCTCCAGGCTGTTGTCCGTATGCCGCCGGTGCCGCCCCGGGTTGCCCAAGGTGTCCACCCCGGCCACGTAGTTGTTGGAGATGACGCAGACGCTGCCGTTGGGGCGCCACACCGCCACCCCGCCGATGCCCGGGCTGCTGTTGGCCATGTTGTAGGACTGCCAGCCGTTGGTGACCCACAGTTCCAGCTTGAGCCGCTCGCTGGGGTACAGCTGGACCCGGACCCCGTTGAAGAACCAGGGCGTGTTGGCGGAGACGTAGGAGGGCTGGTAGGCCCAGTTGTCGAAGTTGTAGTAGCTGAACAGCCCGATGTAGCTCATGAAGATGCCCGCATCCAGGTTGAGCCCGTCCAGGACGTCCCAGTGGTAGCCCCCGTAGGCTTCGGAGACGTACGGGTAGGCACTGGCCGTGTTCCACTGGCCCCGGGAGGGGGTGGCGTCGTTGCGGGGGGTCATCACCGAGTCCATGCCGAACTGGGTCATGAGCCGGCCGCGCACGTTCTCCCAGTGGAAGTCCCCGCCCACGCCCAGCTGCTGGACCTGGACCTCGTTGGACCGGCCGGTCTCGCAGGAGCCCACGATGGTGTGGTCCTGGGGGTGGTTGAAGTCGTAGACCGCGTTGATGTCGGCCCGGAACTCCCCGGTGAAATACTTGGTGTCCAGGACCGACTCGGTCTGTCGGCAGTTCCCGTTCAGCCAGGTGAAGTCGGCGAAGGCGAACGGTTCGGGGGCGGGCGCCGGGGTCGCGGGCTTGGCGTCCGGGGACGACGGGGTCTCCGCGGTGGGGATGGGCGCCGGCTCCGCCATGCCGGGGGCCAGGATGGCCAGGGGAAGGGCCAGGAATGCCAAACGGTTCATGGGAGACTCCCAGGTCGACGCGGGTGAGGACAGCCGACCTGTAGTCTCAGGGCTCCCGGATCAAGGGAGCGTTAAAAGGACGAAGGGATATATAAAAAAATAATAAAAATTGTTCATTCACCATTGTCCGGCCGCTGCCAGACCTCCGCCGGGTCCTCGGGGCGGGCGAACAGGCTGCTGGAGAAGAGGGTGTTCTCGTCCAGGCGGTACTTGAAGCTCTGGGCCACCCGCTCGGCCAAACCGTCCAGGTCCCCCGGGGCGTCCAGGGGGAGCAGCCGGGCCAGGTCCTGCCAGGCCCGGGTGAGGTCCTGGATGGACTCGGGATAGAGCCGGGCGATGCGGACCGTGAAGCGCTCCGGGAATTCGCACTGGTGCTGCAGCTCGCCCAGGCCGGGCTGCATGGCGCGGGTGGTCTCCAGCAGGCGCTCCCGGCGCTGGACCAGCCGGTCGATGTCGTCGGCCCGTCACTCGCCCCGCTCCTGGAGCCGGGTGATCTCGGCGTTGCAGCGCTCGATCTCCCTCCGGGCGGCGCGGTGGCCGTCCTCGATGGCCTGACGGTAGCGCCTCAGCTGGGCATGGGTCTCGATGAGGTACTCCCGGATCCTGATGGGCGCCAGGTCGCGCAGGGCCTCCGCCTCCCGGGCCAGGGCCGCGATCTGGGCGTCCTTGGCCCGGCCCCGCTCGGCCTCGGCGTCCCGGGCCTCCCGGGCCAGCCGGGCCCGGGTCGTCCAGAGCATCCCCGCCGCCAGGGCGCAGGCCAGGGCGGCCAGCAGCTGCAGCAGGGCCAGGGCGGACATGGGTCAGCGCCCGGAAAGGCGCTGGGCGATGGCGGACATGAATTCTTCCGAATCCAGGATCTTCTGGGGGGCGGGGGCGGCCAGGCGGGCCAGGTCGCCGGTCATGAAGCCCGCTTCGATGGTGCCCAGGCTGGCCTGCTCCAGGGCGTCGGCGAAGCGCCCCAGTTCCGGGACGCCGTCCAGCTCGCCCCGCTTCCGCAGGGCCCCGGTCCAGGCGAAGATCAGGGCCATGGGGTTGGTGCTGGTGCGCTCGCCCTTGAGGTGGCGGTAGTAGTGCTTCTGGACCGTGCCGTGGGCCGCCTCGAACTCGAAGTAGCCCTTGGGCGAGACCAGCACGCTGGTCATCATGGCCAGGCTGGAGCAGGCGCTGGACACCATGTCGGACATCACGTCGCCGTCGTAGTTCATGCAGGCCCAGAGCATGCCCCCGCTGGACTTCATCACCCGGGCCACGGCGTCGTCGATGAGGGTGTAGAAGTAGGTGAGCCCGGCCGCCTTGAACCGGTCCTGGAACTCCTCCTTGAAGATCCGGGCGAAGACGTCCCGGAACCGGGCGTCGTAGGTCTTGCTGATGGTGTCCTTGGCGCCGAACCAGCAGTCCACGTGCTCGGACAGGGCGTAGAGGAAGCAGGCCCGGGCGAAGCTCTCGATGGAGGCGTCCAGGTTGTGGATGCCCCGCAGGATGCCGGGGCCGGGCATCTCCATGATGGTCTTGCGGGTCACCTGGCCGTCCGCGGCGGTGAACACCAGCTCCGCCAGCCCCGGGCCCGGCACCTGCATCTCGACGTTCTTGTAAACGTCCCCGTAGGCGTGGCGGCCGATGTGGATGGGCTTGGTCCAGGCGGGCACGGAGGGCTTGACGTTCCGGGCGAAGATGGGCTTGCGGAACACGGTGCCGTCCAGCACTCCGCGGATGGTGGCGTTGGGGCTGGGCAGCAGGTGCTTGAGGCCGTACTCCTTCACCCGGTCCGGGGTGGCGGTGATAGTGGCGCACTTGACCGCCACTCCCAGGCGCAGGGTGGCCTGGGCCGAGTCGTAGGTCACCTGGTCGTCGGTGTCGTCCCGGTGCTTGATGCCCAGGTCGAAGTACTCGGTCTTCAGGTCCACGTGGGGCAGAATCAATTTGTCCTTGACCACCTGCCACAGGACCCGCGTCATCTCGTCGCCGTCCATCTCCACCAGGGGAGTCTTCATGGCAATGCGTTGGGACATGGGTGCTCCTGAGCGTATAAGGATGAATGGACCCGGCCCCGCCCGGTCCGAGACTTGGAAAGGAACATGGTAACCCCATTCAGGCCAGGGGCATCAACCTTGAATGCCGAAAACCGCCGGGCGGCGTCACCCGGCCAGCCGGGCCAGGCCGGCGTCCTTCACCTGACGGTAGAGGGCGCGGAACCGCTCCTCCTCCTCCGGGGCCAGGGGCTGCAGGGGCGGCCGCCCCGGGCCCAGCTCGAAGCCGGCCAGCTCGACGCCGTACTTCGCATACTGGATGTACTTCCCCCCTTGTTCCAGCAGGAAGAACACGGGCATCAGGGCGGCCATGAGCTTCTGGGCCCGCACGAAGTCCCGGTCCACCACCGCCGCCCGGTACAGGGCCAGGTGCTCCGAGGGGAGGAAGTTGGACGCGCCGGCGATCCAGCTGTGGGCGCCCCACAGGAAGGCGTCCACGGCCTGGTCGTCGGCGCCGCAGATCCGCTGCAGGTGGGGGAACTGGATGCACTGCTGGATCATGCGGGCGAAGGATCCGCTGGACTCCTTGATGGCGACGATGTTGGGCACGTCCCGGACCCCCTCCAGAAAGGCCAGGTCCAGGTCCACCCCGGTGCGGGCCGGGAAGTTGTAGAGGATGATGTCCAGGTCGGTGGCTGCGGCCATGCGCCGGAAGTGCGCCACCAGCTCCCCGGTGCTGGGCAGGGCGTAGTAGGGCGCGGCCAGCATCAGCGCCGAGTAGCCCGTCCCGGCGGCGAAGGCGTCCAGCTCGAGGGTCTCGTCCGGGCGGGCGCTGTTGGTGCCGGCGATGAGCTGGGCCCTCGCTCCCGCCCGCTCCGCCACGAAGGCCAGCAGGCGCTTGCGCTCCTCCAGGGACAGGGCGTAGTACTCGCCGGTGGAGCCCCCTTCCACCAGGGAGGTGATCCCGCTGTCCAGCAGGAAATCGATGTGCCGGCCCAGGACCGTGTAGTCCACCTCGCCGTCGCGGTTGAAAGGGGTGGTCAGGACGGTGATGATCCCTTCGAAGGCGGTGCGGGTCATGGATGCTCCTTTGCCGGATGATGGGAAAGACCTCAAGAGATTAATATGTTCCATTCAGCAAGGAATGGCAAGTTCCGCAATTGGAAAATAACGACTCGACCTTTGTTTGCAGCATCCCCCCAATCCCACCTTTGCATCAGTTGAAGCCGCCCCGCGGCTCCAACTGATGCAAACGTCCCCGGCTTATTTAATCGTTCCATGCTGTCGGGGCCTTGCTCCTGTGCCGAGCCCGGAGGCGCCGACCCACCACGGCGAAGCAATACTGGCCGGGGATGAGGTGGATGAGGGGGATAAAAATCAGGCAGGGTAAAGGGTCATGCCCCAGAGGCACGATCTCCCCGCTCAGGAGAACGGCAATCCCCGCGCGGGGTTCAGCCGCGGCCCCGCGTCCAGGAACCGCATCACCGCCTCCCGGATCCCTTCCGGATCCCGGGCCTTCTGGATCCTCTTGTCCATCTCGTGGCCGAAGAAGAAGTTCTTGGCGAAGTAGAAGGTGAACTCCTTGAGCCGGCCGAAGGCGCGCTCCGGAGGCAGGTCCTCCAGGGTGTAGCGGTACAGCCGGTCCCACACCTCCCGGTGGTCGATCTCCACCCGGGGCAGCCCGGCGAACTCCCGGAAGATCCACGGCTTCACCGCCGCGATCCGCCCCAGCATGAGCCCGGCCAGGGGCGCGAAGGCGTCCCGGTGCTCGGCCACGTCCTCGGGGCAGCACACGTCCCCGCTGCCGATCACCGGCAGGCGGGTGCGGGCGGCGATCCACGGGAACTCCTCCCAGCGGGCCCGGCGCTTGAGCTTCTCGCCGGAGAAGCGCGGGTGCACGGTCACCGCGTGCACCCCGCAGTCCTCGAACAGGCGCAGCCGCTCCAGGAACGGCTCCCGCCAGCGCTCCGGGTCGTCCCCCAGGCGGAACTTGACCGTGAGCACGCCGCCGTAGTGCCGGCGGATCCCCTCCAGCACCGCGCGCAGCTGGGCGAAGTCCCGGAACAGGGCGCACCCGGAGGCCCGGGCCTGGATCTTGGGGGCCGGGCAGCCCAGGTTCAGGTCCACCCCGGCGCAGTCCACCGTCGCCAGCTTGCGGAACAGGGCCCCCAGGTCCTCCCCGGCGGCGATCCGGAACTGGTAGAACACCGGCCCCTCGCACTCCCGCCGGCGGGTGTAGGGGGACTTGGCCGGATCCTCCCGCAGGAAGGCCGAGGCGGAGATCATCTCGGTGAACAGCGCCCCGTAGCCCCCGAAGTCCGCCAGCAGCCGGCGGAACCCGCTGTGCCCCACCCCGGCCATGGGGGCCAGGAACAGGGCCGGGGCGATCTGCAGGGGGCCGATGCGGATGGTTTCGAACATGCTGAGGAAAAGGATAGCCCGCTCAACGGTGCGCCGTGCCTCTCGCCCGGGACGCCCAGGCCCCCAGCAAGGCCAGGAAAGCCCCCGTGAGCATGGCGGCCCGGTAGCCCCAGGCGAAGGCGCCGGCCACTCCGGGCCCGCCCGCGTGATGCAGCAGCTGACTCCAGCCCCCGGCCCCCAGGCGGCTGGCGGCGATGCTGCCCAGCAGGCCCACGCTCAGGGCCTGGCCGGTGACCCGCATGGTGGCCAGGAAGGCGCTGGCGACGCTCAGCTGGTGCCGCTCCACGCTGCCCATGATGGCGCTGGTGTTGGGGGCGCTGAAGGCGGCCATGCCCAGCCCGACCAGGGCCAGGGCCCCCAGCACCTGGTGCAGCCGGGCCTCCTTCCCGGACAGGGCCAGCAGGACCATGCCCAGGGCCACGATCAGCATGCCCGCGGTGGCCAGGGTGCGGGAGCCCATGCGATCGCTGAGCCGCCCGGCCAGGGGACTCAGCAGGGCCTGCATGATCGGCTGGCCCAGCATGATCCAGCCGGCGACCCGGGCCGGGTGGCCCAGCACCAGCTGGAGCTGGACCGCGGTCAGCACGCTGATGGCGTACAGGGCGCAGTAGTTGAGCAGGGCCGCCAGGTTGGCGGCGGCGAACAGCCGGTTCCGGCGCACCAGGTCCAGGTCCACCAGCGGATTCGCGGCCCGGGCTTCCCGGAGCAGGAAGCCGGCGCCCGCCGCCGGGGCCAGCGCCAGCAGAAGCCATATCGCCGGCGCCCGCCAGCCCCACTCGGTGGAGAAGGTGAGGGGGACGATGAGGCAGACCAGGAAAGCCCCCAGCAGGGCGGCGCCCGGGAAGTCGGTGCCGGCGGCGCGCCCGGATGCCGTGCCGCGCTCCCGGGACGGCAGCAGGCTCCAGCCCCAGGCCAGGGCGGCGGCGCCCACCGGCAGGTTGACCAGGAAGATCCAGGGCCAGCCCAGGCGGTCCACCAGCAGCCCGCCCAGGGGCGGCCCCACGCTCAGGCCCAGGTACACCGCCATGACGTTGATGCCCAGCGCCCGCCCCCGCTCCCCGGGGGGGAACACCTCGGTGATGATGGCGGTGGAGGTGGCGCTCAGCAGGGCGCCCCCGGCGCCCTGGGCCACCCGGCTCGCCACCAGGGCCGCGCCGTTGCGGCTCAGGGCCGCGGCCAGCGAGGCCAGGGTGAAGACCACGATCCCGGCCAGGTAGTACCGCAGGCGGCCGCCCCGGTCGGCCATCCGCCCCAGGGGGATCAGCAGCACGGCCATGGCCAGGAGGTAGGCGGCCTGCACCCACATGCTGGCGGCGAAGCTCAGGCGCAGGGCGGGGCCCATGCGGGGCAGGGCCACCGCGACGATGGAGCCGTCCAGGGGGGCCATGAAGGCGCCCACGCTGGTGAGGGCCAGCAGCGCCCAGCGGCGGCCGGAGACCAGGGCATCGGGGTGCGTGTCTTCCATGGTTCCGATTTTCATTCAAGCTCCGGGCCCGCCGCAATGACAAGAAGATAGTCTGGGACCACCATGCACCTGTTCCGCAAGGCCACCATCCGCCAGAAGCTCAGCGCCACGGTCATGGCGACGGCGGCCATCGCCCTGCTCATGGCTTCGGCCGCCTTCGTGGCCAACGAGATCCTGTCCTACCGCAGGGGCCTGGTGCGGGATCTGGACCTGGCGGCGAACCTGGTGCAGGTCAGCGGTTCGGCGGCGCTCACCTTCGAGGACGCCCAGGCGGCGGAGGCGGCCCTGCGGCCTCTGGCCGGCAACCCGGACATCCGCACCGCCTACCTGTTCACCGAAGGGGGCGGGCTCCTGGCCGCGTACGCCAAGTCCGGCCTGGTCCAGGTCCCGGCGCCCGCCGCGCCGGGACCGGACCGGATGGGCTTCAAGGGCGACCGGCTGCTGCTGGTCCGGCCCATGATGCTCCAGGACCGCCGGGTCGGGACCCTGTACCTGACCGCCGAGATGTCCGGGCTGTACCGCCACATCTGGTGGGCCGCGGCGGTGGCCGGGGCCATCGCGGTGCTGGCCTTCGGCGTGGCCCTGGCGGTGTCCCGGGTGTTCCAGCAGAGCCTGACCGGGTCCCTGGCCGAGCTGGCCGAGACCGCCCGGACCGTGTCCCGGCGCCACGACTATGCCCTGCGGGTCCGGCCCCGGGGCGAGGACGAACTGGGCCTGCTCATGGCCGACTTCAACGAGATGCTGGCCCGGATCCAGTCCCGGGAGGGCGAGCTGCACCTGCACCGGGAGAAGCTGGAGGAGCTGGTGGCGGCCCGCACCGAGGCCCTGGGCGCGGCCATGGTCCGGGCGGAGAGCGCCAACAAGGCCAAGAGCGAGTTCCTGGCCATCATCAACGACATCCTGGACTTCTCCCGGATCGAGGCCGGCCGGATGGAGCTGGAGCGGGTGCGCTTCCACCTGCGCGGGATGGTGGAGGAGACCCTGGAGACCCTGGCCTACACGGCCCGGGACCGGCGCCTGGACCTGTGCGCCCTGGTGGGCGTGGACGTGCCGGCCTGGGTGGAGGGGGACCCGGGCCGGCTGCGCCAGGTGCTGGCCAACCTGGTGGGCAATGCGCTCAAGTTCACCGAGGCCGGGGAAGTGGTGGTGCGGGTGTCGCTGGACTCCGGGGCCGGCGCCGCCCCCCGCGGACTTGTCCGGGCGGAGGCTGCTGCTCCTGGGCCGGCCCCTGACCAGCTGCCTGGCCCTGAAGGAGGAACTGCGCCACCTGGGCCTGGAGGTGGAGCGGGTGGACGCCACCTGGAAGGTCCCGGTCAGCCTCAAGAAGGCCCGGGGCGAGGGCCGTCCCTTCGCGGCCGCGGTACTGACCCTGGCCCCGGGGGAGGAGGGCGCCTTCGACGCGGCCCAGGTGCTCAAGGCCGACCCGGAGCTGGCGGGGCTGCCCCTGGTGCTGTTCAGCTACCTGGGGGTCAGCGGCCAAGCCAGGTCGGCGAAAGAGGCGGGGTTCTCGGCCTACTTGGCCCGCCCCCTGCGCCTGGCCCAGCTCCAGGCCACCCTGGAGCGGATCCTGGCGCCGGCTGGGCCGCGGGAGGAGCTGGTGACCCGGCACTCCCTGAAGGAGGAGGCCGGGGCCGGGCCCGCCGGAATCCTGGTGGTGGAGGACAACGCCGTGAACCGCAAGCTGGTGGTGACCATGCTCAAGAAGCTGGGCCACAAGGCCGACGTGGCCAGCCACGGGCGGGAGGCCCTGGCCGCCCTGGACCGGGGCGGCTACCGGCTGGTGCTCATGGACTGCCAGATGCCCGAGATGGACGGCTTCGAGGCCACCCGCCGGATCCGGGCCCGGGAGGACGGCCAGGCCCGGATCCCCATCGTGGCACTCACCGCCAACGCCATGGAAGGGGACCGGGACCGCTGCCTGGCGGCGGGCATGGACGGCTACTTGGCCAAGCCCATCCAGACCGAGGCCCTGCGCTCGGTGGTGGAGACCTGGATCTAGACTATGTATTATTCGGGCAGGCCTGACCGGCCCCGGAGGTCCGGATCACGGACCGGTCGCGGTGACCTGGGTGGCCTCGAAGGTCAGCTGGTAGCCGTTCGGCACCGGGCACGGCGTCATTGAATCCACGACGCGGGACGGTTTCCGGGGCGAGCGCAAAGATTGAAAGGTCCGGGAACCCGGATCCGCCCCGGTGGGGGAGCCGCGGCGGAGGGACAGGCCGCCGGGAGGGGGATCCCGGTGGAGGGCTACGTTTGTTGGCCTGGTTGTTTGGAGAAACTTCCCGGGATCCATTTCCAACCAGAAACACCCGTCATTTCAAAACATCAAATGAGGGTGCCGGCGCTCCAACCGTGCCCATGGGGGCCATCCGAAAGAAATAACCGGCTTATCACCACAACGGGAGAACCATCATGGATAAAAGGCTGCATTCGCGCATCGAGGTCGAATCCCAGTGCAAGGCCCGGTTCCAGCTGGGCGGCCAGAGCTACAACAACATCACGGTCCGCAACCTGGGCTCGGACGGCTGCTGCATCCAGGTGCCGTCCAAGTCCGCCTCCGGGTTCAACGAGCGATCAACCCTTGATGGATGGGAGCTGATCCACCCCAGCCTGCCCAAGGGCAGCATCAAGGCCCGGGTGGTATGGACCCACGGCCAGGCGCCCAAGGCCGAGTACATCGAGACCGGGGTCCAGTTCATGGACGCCCCTTCGGGCTACGTCAAGGACCTGGACAAGTACGTGACCACCCTGGCCAAGTCCAACCCGTCCACCTTCCAGTGACGGCCCCATCCTTAAGCTTTTGAGAACAAACCTTTACAGACGCACCCGGCGGCGACGCCGGACCCTTTGAATCTTGTTTAAATAGCGCGGAGGCCAGCCGGGCCGGGACCCCGGGGCGGCAGCTCATTCTCCCGCCCGGGCCCGGCTGGCCTCCATTCCCTGGTCACTCCTCGCCGGGCGTGTGGGAGAGCCGGTGGGTGCGCTCGAACTTGGCCACGTCGGCCAGGGTGGTGGTCTGGAGTTCCTGCAGGATGCGCTTGCGCTCCTCGGTCCAGAAGGTGTGCACCGGGCAGGCCCGCTCGTCCGAGCAGGTGGCCAGCCCCAGCAGGCAGCTGGTCTGCCATTCCTCCCCGTCCATGGCCCCGGCGATCTGGTCCAGGGTGATCTCCTTGGCCGGGCGCATGAGGATCACCCCGCCGTTGCGCCCGCGCTTGGTGGCCACCAGGCGGGCCTTGCCCAGGGCGTGGAACACCTTGGAGAGGTAGGGCCCGGGCGCGCCGATCCACTCGGCCACATCCTGCACCAGGATAGGGTCGCCGCCGGGATCGTCGAGGCAGCTGAGGGCGAGAATGGCGTAACCGGCAGATTGGGATAGTGGATGCAAAGAAAGGCCCCGTGGATGGTGGCCGGAGGCGGCCAATAAAAAAAGATGGAGTAGTCCTCTTTGAAGTGCAAGGAAATCTTACTTCATCTTCACCAACTTGCCGTCCCGGCGGGCTTTCTTCAGGGCCCAGGTGGTGAACAGGACCGCCAGCACCAGCCAGACGGCCAAGGCGACGAGGAAACGGGACGGATCCCACCGGGCCATGCCCAGGGTGGCCTTGAGCAGGTTGAAGGCGTGGGTGGTGGGCAGGGTCTCGGCCACCATCCGCACCGGGGCGGGGAACACGCTGACGGGGTAGAACACCCCGCTCAGCACCGCCACCGCGTCCGGGAAGGCGAAGATGAAGGCGAAGGCGTCCCCGCGCTTGAGGAAGGCCACGCCCATGCTGAAGATGGACAGGACCAGGCCGCAGCAGGCGCAGGCCAGGAACCCCAGCAGGGTCGCGGGCCAGGCCTCCACCGTGAAGTGGAACACCGAGTGGCCCAGGCCCAGGAACAGCAGGGCGATGACCAGGATCTTGCCCAGGGCGCTGATGGCCCCGCCCAGGATGAACTCCCACCACCGCACCGGGCTGATCATCACGTGCTCGATCATGCCCATCCAGAAATTGTCCATGTAGAGTTGCACCGCCTCCATCTGGAAGTGGTAGATGATGCGCCAGCCCAGGGCCCCCAGCACCACCACCCCGATCACCTCCCGGCGGTGGGTGAAGGCGCCGGCGAACAGGATCATGCTCAGGAACAGCACCAGGGGCCACAGGGTCACGTCGAACAGCCGGAAGGTGTCGCGCTTGGCGCTGATCAGGATGTGGTAGGCGTGCGCCAGGATCCGCCGGAGGGAATCGGTCAGTTCATTCATCGCCCTGCTCCAGGCCCTGGTGGGTGAGCTTGAGGAACACCTCCTCCAGCGACGGCCGGTCGAAGCGCACGCTCTCCAGGCGCACCTTGCCTTCGGCCAGGGTCTCCAGCACCGGGCCCATGGCCCGCCGGTGTTCCACCAGCAGCCGCACCGAGTCCTCGTCCTGGGCCACCCCCAGCACCCCGGGCAGCCGCCCCAGGCGCTCCCGCAGGGGCGGGTCCAGGCGCCCGTGGATGATGATGGCCTCGTCCTGCTTCACCTGCTCCTTCAGTTCCGCCGCGGTGCCCTCCGCCACGATCCGCCCCTGGCTGATCAGGGCGATGCGGTCGCAGAGCTCCTCGGCCTCGCGCATGTAGTGGGTGGTGAGCAGGATGGTGCAACCCTGGCGGTTGAGGTCGGCGATCAGCTCCCGCACCGCCAGGGCCGCATCCACGTCCAGCCCCACGGTGGGTTCGTCCATGAACAGCACCCGGGGCTTGTTGATGGTGCCCTTGGCGATGAAGAAGCGCTGGCGCCACCCGCTGGAGAACAGGGACACCTGGGCGTCCCGCTTGTCGGCGATGCCCGCCAGGGCCATCACCTCCTGCACCCGGGACCGGGGCACGCCGTAGAGCATGGCGTAGTACGACAGCATCTCCCAGGTGGTGAACTTCTCCAGCACCCCGCTGAAGCCCCGCACCAGGTTGACCCGCTGCTGCACCTGGTGCAGGTGGCGGCGCACGTCCAGGCCGCACACCTCCACCGTGCCCGCGTCCGGGGTGGTCAGGCCGATGAGGATGGCGATGAGGGTGGTCTTGCCGGCGCCGTTGGGGCCCAGCAGCCCGAAGATCTCCCCTTCCCGGATCGCCAGGCTCACGTCGGTGAGCGCGGCCACCGGCCGCCCCCGGCCGAAGGCCGAGAGCATCTGGCGGCCGAAGGTCTTGCTCACGTTCCTGGCGACGACGGCGTCCATGGGTCCTACCATCCTAGACCGGCCCGGCGGGCCGGTCCGCAAAGGTGATGATTTCATCTACCGGGCGCTGGGCGCTGAAGGCAGACGTGTCCTGAGGGCAAGCTTGGTTCCCCGTCGGGCCGGAGTCCACCCCTACCGGCCACCTGCCGGGTTGAGGACCGCCACCAGCTTGTTGGGAAACACAAAGCCTCTTCGCCTTGCCTCAAGGACCAGGGATGCGGGCGGGCTGCGAAGGGTTCCCGGTCAGCGGCTCTCCACCAGTTCCTCCACCGGGAACCGCACCTTGGGCAGGGCGGCGTACTTGTCCACCGGCGCCCGGTAGCCCACGGGGCAGGCCACCACGGTGCGGAAGGGGGTGTCCTTGAGGCCCAGGATCTCGTCGTACGTGGCCGGGTCCAGGCCCTCCATGGGGCAGGTGTCCAGGCCCAGCATGGCGGCGGAGGCCATGAACTGGCCCAGGGCGATGTAGGCCTGGCGCGCGGCCCACTCGGGCACCGTGGCGGCCCTGGCGCCGGCGACCAGCGTGTTGACCATCATGGAGCGGTAGCCGGCGAGGTTCTCCCGCTTCTCGCCGTGCACCTGGACGATGCGGTCGATCAGGTGGTCCACGTCGGCCTCGGTGAGCCGCTTGCGGGCCAGGAACACGAACAGGTGGGAGCAGTCGGTGACCTGGGCCTGGCCCCAGGAGGCCTCCCGCAGCTTCTCGCGCAGGCCGGGGTCGGTCACCACCAGGAAGCGGTAGGGCTGCAGCCCGAAGCTGGACGGGGTCAGGACCAGGCTCTGCTCCAGGGTATTCAGGTCGGCGGCGGAGATCTTGCGGGCCGGGTCGAAGACCTTGGTGGCGTAGCGCCAGTTGAGGGCCTGGATCAGGGTGTCGGGGGCGCAGGGGGACATGGGGCCTCGTCGGGTAAGATGGCCGGAGGCAGTCCGGCTCCGGGATTATCCTACCGCAACGGTCGGCTTTCCGTTCGAGAGGCGGTAGGCCAGGAGCCCGGTGAGCAGGCCCGCCGGCACGTCCAGGGCGTAGTGCGCCCCCAGGTAGACCACCGCCGGCAGCATCAGCGCGGTGATCACGGCCATGGCCGGGAACAGTGCGGGGGCCTCCCGCCGGGCCCAGAGGGTGAGGAGCAGCGCCACCGCCACATGGGAGGAGGGGAAGGCGCCGCCGCGGATCTCGCCGCCGGAGGTGAGGAAGTACAGCAGGTGGTTGAACAGGTAGCCCGGCTGCAGCCGAGGCCCGCGCCCGGGCGGGAACCAGTACTGGGGCCCCACCGTGGGCAGCAGCCAGAACCAGGTGTAGCAGGCGTAGAAGCAGACCGTGGCGCCCAGGATGATGCGCTCCGCCGCCAAGTACCCGCGCCGGACCAGGACCGTGGCCCCCAGGACCGGGACAAAGGCGTAGTAGGCGAAGTAGGCGAAGCAGAGCAGCTCCGAAAACCACCGGTACGGCAGCGCGGCCCGGAACGCCAGGGCCGGCTGGAAGCCCCACAGGCGCTCCTCCAGGGCCGCCAGGCCCGGGTCCAGGGGGGTGGCGCGCAGGACCGGCCAGAGGGTCTGCACCTGGTGGTAGAAGGCCCAGTAGAGCAGCGGCGCCCAGGCCAGGCGCAGGAAGGTCGGGATCCGGGCCCGGGTGTCCCGAGTCCAGCGCACCAGGACCAGGGTCCCGCCCAGGGCTCCCGCCGACACCAACGCCTCGGCCCAGCATCCGGGCACCCCCCGGGCGATGCCCAGCCCCAGCACGGCCAGGGTGAGCAGGGCGTACCCCGCCGCCCACCGGTCCAGGGGCCGCCACAATCCCAGCGGGCCGTCCAGGCGGAAGGGGTAGTCAGATCCAGCCATGGTCCCGGTACCAGGCCACGGTCGCCGCCAGCGCCTCGTCCAGCCCGGTGGGGGCCTCCCAGCCCAGCAGGCGCCGGGCCTTGTCGGGGCTGGCCACCCAGCCCGGGGCCAGCATCTCCGCCACCTTCTGGGAACTGAAGATCCCCGGCCGCCGGCGCAGCCGCGCCCACAGGTCGGCGCCCCGCCCGCACACGCGCACCAGGGGCCCGGGCAGGGGCAGGACCCGGCCCCGGCGGCCCAGGGCGGCGGCGATGCGCCGCGCGAACTCGGCCCAGGGCAGGTCCGGCCCGGTGAGGTGGAACACCTGGCCGGAAGGGCAGGGAGCCTGGGCCGCCCGCACCACCCCGTCGGCCAGGTCCGGAGCGTAGACCACCGAATAGCGCCGGCCTCCGGCGGGCACCGGCAGCCATCCGCGCCGGGCCAGGCGGAAGCAGCCCAGCACGTCCCGGTCCCCGGGGCCGAACACCACCGGCGGGCGCAGGATCACCGAGGGCAGGCCCGAGGCCAGCACGGCCCGCTCCGCCTCCAGCTTGCTGCGTCCGTACCAGCTCACCGGGCGGGGCGGATCGTCCTCGCTGCGGGCCTGGGCGCCGCCGGGGCTGGGGCCGCCGGCGGCGAGGCTGGAGACCAGGGTGAAGCAGGCGAGCCCGGGCGCATGGTCGCGGCAGGCCTCCAGGAGGCGGCGGGCGCCGTCCCGGTTGACCCGCATCAGGTCCGCCGCCCGGAAGCCCTTCATGGCCCCGGCCAGGTGGAACACCCACTCCGCCCCCGCTACCGCCGGGCCCAGGTCGTCCAGGACCAGGTCGGCCCGCGCCACCTCCACCGGCAGTCCCTCCAGGCGGTCCAGGAGGCTGGAAGGCCGGGCCAGGACCCGCACCCGGTGCCCGTCCGCCAGCAGCCGCCGGCACAGGTGGGAGCCGATGAACCCCTGTCCGCCCGTGACCAGCGCCAGCATCAGGCCAGGGCCCGGTCGTAGACCCGGTAGGTCTTGGTATGGCGGGCCTGCAGCTGGTCCAGGGCGTTCAGCATGGGCTGGTTGTCCTCCAGCACCCAGCCCATCTCCGAGTCCCGGTAGCCCAAGGCCTGCGCGTTGACCACCAGCTGGTGCACCAGGAGCGCGTCCAGCCCGCGCCGGCGGAACTGGGGCAGGACGCCCATGGCGATGGTACGGAGGCGGGAGCACTTGGCCACCTTGAGCTTCCACAGGATCTTCAGCAGCCCGAACGGGAACAGCCGGCCATGGGCCAGCTTGAGGGCCTGGTTGGCGTCCGGGGCGGCGATGGCGAACCCCGCGGGGCTCCCCTCCACCTCCGCCATCAGGGCCAGGCGGGGATCCACCAGCGGCTTGAGCTCCTCGGCGATGAAGTCCAGCTCCCGGTCGGTCCAGGGCACGAAGCCCCAGTTGGCGGCCCAGGCCACGTTGTAGCAGCTGCGCACGAACTCCAGCTCCTCCTTCCACCGCCCCATCTCCATCCGGCGGATCCGGATCCGGCCGGTCCGGCCCAGCCGTTCGGCCACGTGGTCCAGCCGGCCCGAGTACTCCTCGGTGGTGAGGCTGAAGGCGAACAGGTCCTTGGCCTTGGCGAACCCGGCGGCCTCCATCAGGCCGGCGTAGTACGGCGGATTGTAGGGCATCATGATCGCGGGATCGTCGCCGAAGCCGTCCACCAGCAGCCCCACCACGTCGTTGGTGGTGAGGTTCACCGGGCCGCGCATGGTGAGCTTGCCCTGCTGCCGGAGCCAGCTCCCCGCCGCCTCGAACAGGGCGTCGGCCACCGCCTGCTCGGGCACGCATTCGAAGCTGCCGAAGAAGCCCACCTGGGCGTCCTCGGGGTGGTACCGGCAGTAGCGCTCGTTGCGCACCGCCGCCACCGTGCCCACCACCTCCCGGCCCCGCAGGGCGGCGAACAGCTGCACCTGGGCGTACTCGTACACCGGGTTCTTGGCCGGGTGGAAGAAGTCCCGCCGCTCCATCAGCAGGGGGGGCACCCAGTGGGGCTCCCGGCGGTGCAGGCGGTAGGGGAAGCGGATGAAGTCCTCCAGGTCCGGCAGCGCGAAGACGGGGCGGACGTGGAGCGGAATCGTCACGGCCGCCTCCCGATCAGGCCGAAGTGCTTGCCGGCCTTGGCGAACCGTCCCAGGGCCCAGGTCATCTGCTCGCGGGTGTGGCCGGCGGTGACCGAGATGCGGATCAGGCACCGCCCCGCCGGCACCGCCGGGGGCAGCACCGGGTTCACGAAGATCCCCTCGCCCTGCAGGAACCGCCAGACCTGCAGGCAGACCTCCCAGTCGCCCACCACGATGGGGATGATGGGGGAGTCGGAGCTCCCGGTGTCGAACCCCAGCTCGTCGAACCCGCGCTTGAGGAATCGGGCGTTGTCCCACAGCCGCGCCTGCCGCTCGGGCTCCCGCGCCATGATGTCCAGGGCCGCCAGCACCGCGCCCACGCTGGCCGGGGAGGCGGAGGCGGAGAAC
Organism: Holophaga sp.; assembly: GCA_049508835.1. Classification (GTDB taxonomy): domain Bacteria; phylum Acidobacteriota; class Holophagae; order Holophagales; family Holophagaceae; genus Mesoterricola. The sequence goes on from JBELAL010000019.1 coordinate 28,043, forward strand.
ATGAAGGGGCGGGCGAAGTGCATGAGGTAGTTGATCACCCGCTCGGGGCCGGCGATGAAGCCGCCGATGGCCGCCAGGGACTTGGAGAAGGTGCCCATGATCAGGTCCACCTGGCCGGTGAGCCCGAAATGGGCCGCCGTGCCGCCGCCGCCGGGCCCCAGCACGCCGATGCCGTGGGCGTCGTCGATCATGACCTGGGCCCCGTACCGGCGCGCCAGCTCGACGATCCGGGGCAGGGGGCAGATGTCGCCCTCCATGGAGAAGATGCCGTCGGTGATGATCAGCTTGTTGGCCAGCCGGGGGGTGCGGGCCAGCTTCTCCTCCAGGTCGTGCATGTCGTTGTGGTTGTAGCGCAACAGGGTGCCCTTGCTGAGGGCGCACCCGTCCACGATGCAGGCGTGGATGTACTTGTCGGCGATGATGAACTCGCCCTGGTGCACCAGGCTGGCCACCACGCCGGTGTTGGTCTGGAACCCGGTGGGGAAGACCAGGGCCGCGGGCTTGCCCACCAGGGCGGCGAGGCGGCGCTCCAGCTCCAGATGGATGGGCAGGGTGCCGTTCAGGAACCGGGACCCGGCGCAGCCGGTGCCGTACCGGTTCAGCGCCGCCACCGCCCCCGCCTTGACCTCGGGATGGGTGGTCAGCTCCAGGTAGGAATTGGACCCGAGCATCAGCATCCGGCGGCCGTTCACCAGCACTTCCGTGTCCTGCCCGGACTCGATGACCCGCATGTACGGATAGAGGCCCTTGGCCTTGATCTCCTCCGCCTGGGTGAAGGCCTCGCATTTTTCGAACAGGCTGGACGGCGCCGGGACGGAGTACCCATCGAGGGGGCTGACGGAGCCGGCGGGAAGGGGATCCATGATTTCTCCTTGACTGCTCGGATTGCCGATGACCGACTCGGCTGGGGCTGCTTCGAAATACAGGTACCGCAAGCGAAACGAGTTGGCAAAAGGAATGCCTTGTTGCACTTCCGAACATAATATACCATCAGCCGGCCGGACCGGAAAAGATTGTCAACTGCAACACTTTACGCCCACCGGCCCGGTCAGTGCCCCTCCGGATCACCGGCCCTTCGGGCCGGTCCGGGCTGAGCGCGGGGGATCCTTTGTATACTCAGGCCCATGCTCGATCTCGTCCCGCCCTCCGTTCCGCTGCCCCGGCCCCGGCCCCGGGGCGTGTTCTGCAACCGGACCCTGAACTTCCGCTCCCTGCGCGCCATCGGCTACGACATGGACTACACCCTGGTGGACTACCGGGTGGACGTGTTCGAGCACCAGGTGTTCGAATTCACCCGGGAGCGGCTCCTGGCCCAGGGCTGGGCGGTGGAGTCCCTGGTGTTCGACCCCGGGATGGTGGCCCGGGGGCTGGTGATCGACACCGAGCTGGGCAACGTGGTCAAGGCCAACCGGTTCGGCCAGGTGCGCAAGGCCATGCACGGCACCGCGCCCCTGGACTTCGCCGCCCAGCGGGAAGTCTACGCGTCCGGCACCCTGGTGGACCTGGCCGACCCGCGGTGGGTGTTCCTGAACACCCTGTTTTCCCTGTCCGAGGGGTGCCTCTACGCCCAGCTGGTGGACTCGCTGGACCAGGGCCGGCTGCCCGGGACCATGGGCTACCGGGACCTGTATGCCCGGGCGCGGGCGGAGGTGGACGCCCAGCACATGGAGGGCCGGCTCAAGGCCCGGATCATCGCCGACCCGGCCAGCTGCGTGGTGGTGGATCCGGAGACCCCCCTCACCCTCCTGGACCAGCGCGGCGCCGGCAAGAGGCTCCTGCTCATCACCAATTCCGACTGGGGCTTCACCTCCGCCATGATGGCCTACGCCTTCGACCGGTTCATGCCGGAGGGCATGACCTGGCGCAGCCTGTTCGACCTGGTGATCGTCGGCGCCCGCAAGCCGGACTTCTTCACCGCCCACGCTCCCTTCTTCGAGGTGGTGACCGGCGACGGCCTGCTGCGCCCGGTCCTGGGCCCGCTCAAGCCGGGCCAGGCCTACATGGGCGGGAGCGCCGCCCAGGTGGAGCGGGACCTGGGCATCTCCGGCGACGAGATCCTCTACGTGGGCGACCACATGTTCGGCGACGTGCACGTGAGCAAGAGCACCCTGCGCTGGCGCACGGCCCTGATCCTGCGGGAGCTGGAGGCCGAGGTGGCCGCCCTGGAGGCCTTCGCCGGGGAGGAGCGCGTCATCGCCGAGAAGATGGAGGCCAAGGAGCAGATGGAGGCGCAGCTCTGCCAGGTGCGCATGGGCCTGCAGCGCCTGCGCGGGCACTACGGGCCCCAGCCCGCCGAGAGCGCCGCCGTGCTGGAGGCGAGGCTCCAGGACCTGCGGGCGAGGCTGCTGCCCCTGGACGCGGAGATCGCGCCCCTGGCCAAGGCTGCGGCCGAGCTCACCAACAGCCGCTGGGGGCTGCTGACCCGGGCCGGCAACGACAAGAGCCACCTGGCCCGCCAGGTGGAGCGCTATGCCGACGTGTACACCTCCCGGGTCTCCAATTTCCTCCACGCCACCCCGTTCGTGTACTTCCGCTCCCCCCGGGGCAGCCTGCCCCACGATCCCAGCAGCCCGGGTGGCTCGGTCCTGTCCCCCGAAGTCCACGGCCCCGGCCCGGCCGACTGATGACATTTTTATCCAAGCCCTGAGATGCCACGCTTGGTAACGGCGGTGTGGTAGGGTACCGGCTTTCCCGCCCGTCCCCTTCCGCCGAGGAATCCCATGCGCCTGCTCCGCTTCTCCTGTGTCCTTGCCCTGGGCCTGTCCGCCGTTGCCGTCGTCCCGGCCGCCGGCCGCCAGCTTCCCCCCGCCACCGTCCAGGCTCCGGCCTACGCCGCCCTGATCGGGGACTACCCCGGCCCGGGCAGCGAAGGCGCCAAGGCCGACCAGGCCATCCTGCTGTGGCTGCAGACCACCCGCACCCAGGACGCGGTGGCCCGGGCCCGGTCCGAGGCGGACCTCGCCCTGGGGGTGTTCTCCCCCGTCACCGGCAAGGACCTGGAATCCCCCGGCTTCCCCCTCACCCGGGCCCTGGCCGAGGACCTGCGCCTGGACCTGCGCCGGACCACGGGCAGTCTGAAGGATTGGTTCGCCCGGCCGCGGCCCTACCAGGCCATGGCCCAGATCAAGCCGGCCGTGCGGCTGGAGACCAATTCCTCCTACCCCAGCGGCCACAGCGCCTGGGGCGTGGCCGAGGCCACCCTCCTGGCCGCCCTGGAGCCCGGGCGCCGGGAGGCGATCCTGGACCGGGGCCGGTTGGTGGGCTACGACCGGGCGCTGGCCGGGGTGCACTACCCCAGCGACGTGGAGGCCGGGCAGCGGGTGGGCGAAGCCTTCGCCCAGACCTGGCTGGCCGCGCACCAGGCCCGGGTGGACCAGGCCCGGGCGGCGGAGTGGGGGCAGTAGACTTCATGTCCGGACTCCGCCCGGACATGAAGTGGGGGTATGGGGGGACGTAGAGCGAGCGAAGCGAGCGGGCGGTCCCCCCATGCAATATCAATCCAGCCGCCAGGAGATTCGGATCTCCAGCGGGTCCGGGACCGCCAGGGAGGAGCTCTGGTCGTTCACGTCGTCGTAGGCGAACCCGTACGCCCGTCGCCCCACGCCGTGCCGGTGCCAGAACCAGGCGTAGCGGTTGCAGGGATCGGCGCCGTAGTAGGCGCCCGGGTCGCGCCAGCGCAGGGGCGTCTCCAGGGCGTGCCGGTTGAGCAGGGCGGCCAGCTGGGCCCCCAGCACCTTCTCGGTGCCGCTGCCCTGGGCCAGCACGCCGTTGCACAGGAACACCTCCTGGGTGGTGGGCTCGCCGGCGATGACCCAGGCCCCCGTATCGCCCTCCCGGGTGAACACCAGCTGGTCGTCGGGAGCCACGATGCCGGTGAAGGTCCCCACGTCCGGGGTCAACACCAGAGGTTCCGCGCGGTACTTGGCCCACATGCGGTCGATGTAGTCCCGCAGGTAGTCCCGGTCCGGGCCGGCGCTCCCGAAGGCCCCGCGGGCGGGGGCCAGGATGCGCCGTTCCCCGGGATCGGCCAGAGCGGCGAAGGTCGCCGGCACTTCCCGGCGGTAGGCGGCGAACAGCGCCGAGCGGGACTCGGTGAGCCCCACCGGGCCGACGGGATGGCCCGGATCGGCGCGCCGGGTCACGGCCAGGGCGATGGGCAGGCCGAACTGGTCCACGCACGTGGTGTTGCCGAAGAAGCCCGCGTCGTCAAGGGTGAACTCGATCCAGTCGTAGCGCAGGTCCTGGTTGGAATCGGAGGGATTGGCCGGATCCGGCTGCACCAGTTCCCCCGTGGCCTCGTCCACCCGGATCCAGAGCGGGGCCCCGGCGCTCAGGTACAGGCGCCCGCTGGCGATGCGCAGGGCCGGGTCCAGGTCGAGGGCGGGCACGTCCCGCAGCGGGATGGCGTAGTCGCACCAGGTGGTGCCGCCCCGGGGGATGACGTTGTCGGCCGGGGAGCAGGGCCGGAACCGGCCCGCCGCGTCCAGGCGGCAGAACCGCCCGGAGGCGTCCCGCCCGGTGAGGACGGCGAACACCGGCTCCCGCGGGCCGGACCCCTGGCTGGCGTCGGTGAAGGCGAACCGCACCGGGGGCGGAGCCGGGGCGAGGGGCCTGGGCCTGGCGGCGGCCTCGGGGGGCGCGGCGGCGTCCCGGCGGCCGCCGCCGCAGGCAAGGAAGGTCAGGCCGGAGAACAGCAGGGCGAGCAGGGGCGGAAAGCTTTTCGGCATAAGGAACTCTAAAAGAATCAAAAAGATAGCGGCTTGGATCGAAGCCAGGCCCCAGCATAGGTTGATCAACACCCAGCGCAACCCCAAGAACCCGAGTGGATTCATCAGGTAAAGAACAGTTGCATTACCGTGGTAATCACGTTCGACCGGAACCTGGGCCGGCTGCCCGGCACGGTGCGCCCGGGGCGCCGAAGCCCGTGACCGCTCAGGTTCCCGCCTGCAGGGCGTCCGCCAGCTCCCCCAGGTCGTCCACCGCCAGGTCCCAGGTCTCCGCGCCCGGATCGCCAAACCCGTACCGGCAGTAGCAGCGCTTCAGCCCCGCCCGGCGCCCCGCCTCCAGGTCGGTGAAATGGTCCCCGGCCATCCACGATCCCGGGGCCCCGCACCCGGCCCGTTCCAGGGCCAGGAGAAGCGGCGCCGGGTCCGGCTTGAGCCGCGGGCCGTCGCCGCCGCCCACCACCGCGGACACGTACGGGGCCACGCCCAGCCCCTCCAGGATCAGGTCGGTGAACTCCCTGGGCTTGTTGGTCACCACCATGAGCCGGAGGTCCAGTCCCCCCAGGCGCTCCAGGGCAGGGCGGACGCCCGGGTAGAGCCGGGTCCGGTCCAGCAGGTGGGCGCGGTAGTGGCGCCGGTTGATGGCCAGGGCCTCCTCCAGGCGGTCCGGGCACTCGGGCAGGGCCCGGGACAGGAGTTTGCGCACGCCCTCGCCCACGTAGCCCACCACCTGCTCCTGGGGGATGGGCGGCAAGCCAAGCTCCTCCCGGGTGAGGTTCACCGCCAGGGCGAGGTCGGCCCGGGAATCGATGAGGGTGCCGTCCAGATCGAAGATGACGCCGTCTCGCATGGTTCATGGTAGCCCAGGCGCTGGCACGGCTGGGGATGCGAGGGGGGATGGGGCAGGCGGCCGGAGCGGCGAAATTAAAAAAATATAAAATGGCATAAAGAAATTTGCTTAAACGTTTATATCATCTTTACAATCTTTCTATCCCTGGGCCGTCCCGGAGGTTCGTCCACCATGTCCCCCTCCTTCCTCAGCCCCGTCCTGGACCGCCTCGGGTTCCGGGACGCGCCGCGGTCCGCTCCGATCTCCCTGGCGGAAGCCCTGCCCTGGCTCCTGCCCAAGGTGCGGCCCCGGTTCGCCTTCGAGACCGCGACCCTGCGCACCGGGCGCCCGGCCCCCACGTTCCGGCCCCTGGCGGGGATCTTCGCGGTGAGCCTGGTGGTGGACCTGCCCCAGCAGACCCTGGATGTGGGGGCGGCCGCCCTGGCCCGCTGGGACGCGGACTTCGACGCGCTCCTGCAGCGGGCCCGCGCCAACCTGGCGGCCCGGAGCGGGGAGGAGGGGTTCCTGCGCCTGGGCCCGGGGCGCTACCGCTCCACCTGGCGGGACGGGCTGGACGGGAGCCGCCTGCTCCTGCCTGGAATCCTGCGCCACCTGGACCTGGACGGGGACCCGGTGGCGGTGGTGCCCAGCCCGGACACCCTGCTGGTGGTGGGCGACCAGGACCTGCCGGCGCTGCGCTGGGCCCTGGCCGGCGCCCTGGAGTTCCTGGACAGCGATCCCCGCGCCCTGAACGGCTGCCCCCTGCGCTTGCGCCACTTCGACTGGGAGCCCTTCCGGGTCCCGGCCGGACATCCCCTCCAGCCCCAGATGGAGCAGTTGCGCCAGCGCCGGCTGCGGGACGAGTACGCCCGCCAGAAGGCCCTGCTGGACTGGCGCCACGATCTGGACGGAACGCCCGTCACGGTCGCCCCGTACCAGCTGGAGCGGACCCGGGACGGGCAGCTGGAAAGCTGGACCGCCTGGACCCCGGACCTGGGCGAGGCCTGGCTGCCCCGGGCGGACCGCCTGTGCCTGGACTGGCGCGCCGGCAAGGTCTCGCTGCCCTGGGACGCCGCCCTGGAGCGGCTCAGCCCCCTGCTGGAGCCCCTGGGGCTGTTCCCGGAGCGCTACCGGTTCCGGACCGTGCCGGATCCGGAACGGCTGGCGGCGCTACTGGCCTGAAACCCACGTCCACGCCTCGGCCGTCGCCGGCGACCCCAGGTCGTCCTGATCCGTCCAGCCAGCGGCACTGAGGCGGAATCCGCCGTCCCGCACGGTAGGTGGTGGATCTCTGAATGGTTTCATTGCCAAGTTCTGCCCTGTGCCGCCACGATCGGACGCAGCGCCGCCGTCATCCCCATCAGATCTTCGGGACTCAACGCCTGGGCCTTGTCGCACAGGGCCTCTTCGGGGACGGGGTGGGCCTCCACGATCAGTCCGTCGGCGCCCGCCGCCGCGGCGGCCAGGGCCAGGGGGATGACCAGTTCCCGGTCCCCGGCGGCGTGGGAGGGGTCCACGATCACCGGCAGGTGGGTCAGGCGCTTGAGCACGGGCACGGCGCTCAGGTCCAGGGTGGCGCGGGTGCTGGTCTCGAAGGTGCGGATGCCGCGCTCGCACAGGATCACCTGCAGGTTGCCCCCGGACAGGAGGTACTCGGCCGCCAGCAGGAACTCCTTGATGGTGGCGCTCATGCCGCGCTTGAGCAGCACCGGCCGGTCGATGCGCGCCAGTTCCTTGAGCAGGGCGAAGTTGTGCATGTTGCGGGCGCCCACCTGGAGCACGTCGGCGTGCTCGGCCACGGCGGGAATGTCCTCGATGGTCAGGACCTCGGTGACCACGGGCAGCTCGTACTGCCGCCCGGCCTCGCGCAGGTACTTCAGGCCCTCGAAGCCCAGGCCCTGGAACGAGTGGGGCGAGGTGCGCGGCTTGAAGGCGCCGCCCCGCAGCATGGCGGCGCCGGCGGCCCGGACCATCTTCGCCCCGGCCAGGATCTGCTCCCGGCTCTCCACCGCGCAGGGGCCGGCGATCAGCACGAACCGGCCCTCGCCCAGGACCACCGGGCCGATGTGGAAGGTGGAGCGGGTCCGGGCGGGGGCGGGGGCGGGACCGGCCGCCACCTCCAGGACCGGGACCTGCGGGCACGTCTGGGCATCCGGCTCCGGCTCGGCGGCGGAGTAGGGCTCCCGGTCCAGGTGGGCGTCCTGGCGGTTGGTGCGGCAGGGGTAGCTGCCCAGGAGCCGCAGGTGGGTGCAGCAGGCCCGCAGGTTGACCAGGGCCCCGGCCAGGGCCGGCTCGTCCATGCGCCCCTCCACGTCCACGAAGAACAGGTACTCCCAGGGGGTGTCGGGCAGCGGCCTGCTCTCGATCCGGGTGAGGTTGATCCGGGCCTGGGAGAACACCGACAGGGCCCGCACCAGGGAGCCCTCGTGGTGGCCCACGTTGAACAGCAGGGAGGTCTTGCAGGGCAGGCGCGGATCCGGGGTCTCGGGCTCCCGGGCCAGGAGCAGGAACCGGGTCTGGTTGGACTCCCGGTCGGCCACGTTGCGGGCGATCACCTCCAGCCCGCTGTGGTGGGCCGCCTCCTCCGAGCAGATGGCGCCAGTGTCCCGGCGCTCCCAGGCCGGTCCTTCTTTGAGCGACTCGGCGGCGGCGGCGGTGTCGGACCAGGGCTCCCGGCGCACTTCCTCCAGGCTGGCCAGGAACCCCTCGCACTGGGCCAGGGCCGCCGGGTGGCTGCGGATGGCCCGCAGCTCGCCCAGGGTCACCCCGGGGGGCACCGCCAGCACCTGCTCCACCTGCCAGATCTCCTCGTCCACGATGTGCAGGGCGTGGTCGCAGATGAGCCGGTTCACGTCGGCGATGCTGCCGCCGATGCTGTTCTCCACCGGCAGCAGGCCGTAGCCGATCTCTCCGTTGATCAGGGCCTTGCCCACTTCCTGGAAGGTGCCGTAGCCGACCAGCTCATGGGGCGTGGTGGTGCGATGGGTCAGCAGGTGCTCCGCCGCCAGGGCGCTGAAGGAACCCACCAGCCCCTGGTAGCCGCACCGGACCAGGCGGTGCCTGGCGGCCTGGGGATCGATCAGGGCCTCCTGCAGCCGCCGGGACTGGTTGAGGATCTCCTTGAGCACGCGCCGGGCGAACGGGGCCGGCAGCCCCAGGGCCTCGGCATCGCGGATCCAGGCGGCCTGCAATCGGCACTCCCGGTCGCTGTCCAGCAGCGGCTGGTCCGCCTCCGCGTGCTTGAGGGCGCCGACCCGGCGCACCGCCTCGAAGCGCCGGGCCAGGATCTGGATCAGCTGGCGGTCGGCCTCGTCGATCTCCCGGCGCAGGGGGGTGAGGAGATCGGAAGGGGTTTCAGGAAGGGTGGCCATGGAGAGCGCTCCGGGTGGGGAGGCCGCCGGTGACCGGGAGGGGGCAAACGAAAACCCGTCCCCGGAGGCCGGCGGACGGGTTTGGTGAGAAAGCTGCGGTTGGGTTTTCCGTGTGGTTCAGGGTTCCCCCGCCTTCGCCAAGCCTCGGCCGCCGCCCGTAAAGGGGCGGTAGGCGTAGGCATAGGTAAAGGTGTGGGACACGGTGCACCTGCGGATTCTAGAAGTTAGCCTCCCGGGCGGACGGCGTCAAGCCGGGGACGATAAATCGAATCGTCTTATAATATTAGGCGGTCTCCTCCGTCCCGCCCGCGGGTTCCGCCGGCTCCAGCCGCGGGAACTCCCGCTCCAGCAGCCCCAGGAAGGCCGCGGCGGCGGGGGAGTGGGTGCGGTCCTTGGGGTAGACCACCCGGATGTCCCGGCCGATGCACATGCCCCGCACCCTGGGGGAGAACAGCTCCCCGGCCTCCACCTCCTTGAGGAAGCACATGCGCGGCAGGATGGCCAGGCCGTCCCCGGCCTTGACGAAGTCCTTGATGGTCTCGAGGCTGGAGAGCTCCATGACGATGTGCAGGGGCACCCCCTCCCGGGCGAACAGGTCCACCAGCCGCCGGCGGCTGGGGGTCTCGGCCAGGTGGGCCACGAACTTCTCGCTGCCCAGCTGCTCCAGGGCCACGGACTTGGCCCGGGCCAGGGGATGCCCGGGGAACACCACCAGGGCCAGCTCATCCCGGAACAGCAGCCGGGAGACCAGGTCGTGCTGGACCGGCGTGAAGGACAGGAAGCCGAAGTCGGCGTTCTGCTCTTCCAGCAGGGTGGCGATGCCCGCCGAGGGGCTGGCCAGGACCTCGATCTTCACCCCTGGGTAGGCCTGGCGGTACGCCTTGAGGAGGGGCGGCAGCACGTAGTTGGACACGCTCTCGTTGGCCGCCAGGCGCAGCACCCCCCGCTTGAACGCGCGCAGGTCCTCCAGGGCCCGCTGGGCCTCGTCCCGGAGCTGGACCATGCGCCGGGCGAAGTCCACCAGGGCGCCGCCGGCGGCGGTGAGGGCCACCTTGCGGGAGGAGCGGTCCATGAGCTGGGCCTGGACTTCCTCCTCCAGGCGGCGGATGGCCTGGCTCACCGCGGGCTGGGAACGGTGCAGGATCTCGGCGGTCCGGGAGAAGCTCCCGGTCTGGGCGAGGCTGATGAGCACTTCGAGTTCTGGGAAGTCCATAGAGCACCAATGTACAGTCTGGGCCCCGGGGGGGCCAGACTTCATGTCCGGGCTTCGCCCGGGCATGGAGTGGGGGTGTGGGGACCGAACGCATGCGTTCGGTAAGAGCGAGCGAAGCGAGCGGGCGGTCCCCCCACGGTCATGTCAGGTAGTTCAAGTCACCGCCTGGGTCCGGGCGGTCACGTCCACCGGGTCCAGGAACGGCATCCGGGCGCGCAGGTCGCGCCCCACCTTTTCCAGAGGATGCTCCAACTCCTCCGCCCGGCGGGCCTCGAACCAGGGCCTTCCGGCCTTGTTCTCCTCCACCCAGGCCTTGGCGTAGCTGCCGTCCTGGATCTCCTTGAGGATCTTCTTCATCTCCAGGCGGGTCTGGGCGGTGACGATCCGGGGGCCGCCGGTGTAGTCGCCGTACTCGGCGGTGTCGCTCACCGAGTAGCGCATGTAGCTGAGCCCGCCCCGGTACATCAGGTCCACGATCAGCTTGAGCTCGTGCAGGCACTCGAAGAAGGCGATCTCCGGCTGGTAGCCGGCGTCCACCAGGGTTTCGAACCCGGCCTTGACCAGTTCCGAGGTGCCGCCGCACAGCACCACCTTCTCCCCGAACAGGTCGGTCTCGGTCTCCTCGGCGAAGGTGGTCTCCAGCACCCCGGCCCGGGTGGCGCCCAGGGCCTTGGCATAGGACAGGGCCTGGGCCATGGCCCGGCCCGAGGCGTCCTGGTGCACCGCCACCAGGCAGGGGACGCCCCCGCCGTCCACGAACACCTCCCGCACCCGGTGCCCGGGCCCCTTGGGGGCCACCATGCTCACGTCCACGCCCGGGGGCACCCGGATCAGGCCGTAGCGGATGTTGAAGCCGTGGGCGAACATCAGGGTCTTGCCGGGGGCCAGCTCGGGCTCGATGGCCTGCTCGTACAAGGCGGCCTGCCCGGTGTCGGGGGTCAGCACCATGATGGTGTCGGCCCAGGCGCAGGCGGCCCTGGGCTCGTCCACCTGGAACCCGTCGGCCACGGCGCGGGCCCGGGAGGAGGAGCCGGCCGGCAGCCCGACCCGCACCTGCACGCCCGAGTCGCGCAGGTTCTGGGCGTGGGCGTGGCCCTGGGAACCATAGCCGAGCACGGCGGTCCTGCGGCCGCGGATGAGGTCCAGGTCAGCGTCCTGGTCGTAGAAGAGGGTGGTCATGGTGGGGCTCCTTTCGGATGTGGTGTCCTGGCTCCGCCTGGACACCACATGGGGGTTGAAGGGGGGACCGGAGCGAGCTTTGCGAGCGGAGGGCCCCCCTTTCCTGACAGAGGTTTCAGAACGAGACGGCTTCTTCCAGTGCACTCGCGGCGGTGGCCGCAGGGGATGCGGTGGGGGAGGCGGCGGCGGAGGCCGCGGGGAAGGCCTGGACGGCGACGGCGCGGCGCATGGCCACGGCCCCGGACCGGCCCAGCTCCAGCACCCCGAACGGGCGCAGGGTCTCAAGCAGGGCGTCGATCCGCTCGGGGCCGGCGCACACGGACAGGACCAGGCTGTCCGGGGCCACGTCCAGCACCTCCGCCTGGAAGATCTGCGCCAGCCGGAACAGGTCCGGGCGGGCCTGGGGCCCGGCCTTCACCCGCACCAGGGCAACATCCCGCACCAGGGCCGGGGTGTCGGTGAGGTCCACCACCGAGTGGACGTTCAGCAGCCGCTCCAGGAAGGCCTGGGCGGAGCGCGGGGAGCGCCCGCCCCCGGTCACCAGGGTCATGCGGCTCACCGACGGGTCCTCGGTGGGGCTCACGGTGAGGCTGTGGATGTTGAACCCCCGGCGGCGGAAGGTGGAGGCGACCCGGTCCAGGACCCCGGGCTCGTTGTCGGTGATGGCGATGAGGATACGGTGCATGGGTTTCACCTCGGGGAAGGGGGCGGAAGGTTGGGATCGTGCAGCATGTCCTCCAGGCGGCCGCCGGAGGGGACGATGGGGTAGACGGCCGCTTCGGGGTCCACCACGAAATCGATCAGCACCGGTCCGGGGCAGGCGCGGGCCCGGGCCACGGCGGCCCCGGCCTCCTCCAGGGTGGCGGCGCGCAGGCCGGTCATGCCGTACGCCTCGGCCAGGCGGACGAAGTCGGGATTGGCCAGGCCCACCGACTGGCGGCGGTCCTGGTGGAACAGCGTCTGCCACTGGCGGACCATGCCCAGGGTGCCGTTGTTGAGCACGGCCACGTTGAGCTTCAGGCCCTCCTGGACCAGGGTCATGAACTCCTGCGAGTTCATCTGGATGCCGCCGTCCCCGGCCACCACCCAGACCTCGGCCTCGGGGCAGGCCAGCTTGGCGCCGATGGCCGCCGGCAGGGCGAAGCCCATGGTGCCCAGGCCCCCGGAGGTGACCAGGGTGCGAGGGCGGACGTGGCGCATGACCTGGGCCTGCCACATCTGGTGCTGGCCCACGTCGGTCACCCAGACCGCGTCCGGCGCCGCCTCCTGCAGCAGGCGCAGCACCTGGATGGGGTTGAGCCCGGGCCCGGCGGGCACCGGGGGCCAGGGGGCGCCGCCCGCGGCGTGGTCGCCCCTGAGCTGCTCCAGGCGCTCCAGCCAGGCACCGGTGGGGACCGGCTCCAGGCCCGGCAGCAGCCGCTCCAGAACCTCCCGCAGGTCCCCCTGCAGGGCCAGGTCCACGGCGATGATCTTGCCCACCTCGGCGCGGTCGATCTCCACGTGGATCTTCTTGGCGTGGGGCGCGAAGGTCGCGGGGGCACCGGTGACGCGGTCGTCGAAGCGCATGCCGAAGGCCAGGAGCAGGTCCGCCTCCTGGATGGCCAGGTTGGTCCAGGGGGAGCCGTGCATGCCCATGAATCCCGCGAACAGGGGGTGCCCGGCGGGGAAGGCGTCCAGGCCCAGGAGGGTGCAGGCCACCGGGATCCCGGCCGTCTCGGCGAAGGCCAGCAGGGCCCGGCTGCCCCCGGCCAGGGTCACCCCGTGCCCGGCCAGGATCAGCGGGCGCCGGCTGGCCCGGATCATGGCCAGGGCCTTGTCCAGGTGGGCGTCCGGCACCGGCTCAGGCAAGTGGCGCCGGTGCCGGGTGGGCACGATGGCGTCCCAGTCCAGGGCGGCCTGGCCCAGCTGGGCGTCCTTGGTGATGTCCACCAGCACCGGCCCGGGCCGCCCGCACCGGGCCAGGGCGAAGGCCTCCCGCAGGGCCGGGGCAAGCTGGTCGGCCCGCTGGACCAGGTAGTTGTGCTTGGTGATGGGCAGGGTCACCCCGGTGACGTCCACCTCCTGGAAGGCGTCCGTCCCCAGCACGGCCGAAGGCACCTGCCCGGTGACCGCCACCAGGGGCACCGAGTCCATCATGGCGGTGGCCAGGCCGGTGACCAGGTTGGTGGCCCCGGGGCCGGAGGTGCTGAGCACCACCCCCACCCGCCCCGAGGCCCGGGCGTAGCCGTCCGCCATGTGCGCCGCGCCCTGCTCGTGGCGGGCCAGCACGTGGCGCACCGGGCTGTCCTTCAGGGCGTCGTACGCGGGCAGGATGGCGCCTCCCGGGTAGCCGAACACCACCTCCACGCCTTCCCGCCGAAGGCATTCCCACAGGATCGTCGCGCCGGTGTGCTGCAAAGGGGTTTCCTCGGAAAAGGGGTATGAAACGAAAAGCCCCGCGACCTTGGGGTGCGGGGCGGATGGGTGAACCAGGTCGTCTGCCTAGATGCCCCCCGCCCCGCGGCCAATAATGACCACGACGGAAAGGCCTACCAGCAGAGCCCGGAGGTCCAGCGCTTCGCGCCAGCCGGGGATTCCGGCGTCGGGCGCGAAAGCGGGATTCGAGGAAGGCATTCCCAAGTTGTAATCACCCCTCCGGGATCTGTCAACCTGGAGGTCCACCCATTGGCAAAACGAATAGACTCATTTGCCCGTTCCCCCCTATCCAGGGCGGGCCGAAGACCTGGATACGATGAATCAGAGGAGGGTTCCATGCGATCCGACACCGTCAAGAAGGGCGTCGAGCGCGCCGGGCACCGGAGCCTGCTGCGGGCGGCCGGACTCAAGGACGAGGATTTCGCCAAGCCGTTCATCGGCATCGCCAACTCCTACACCGACATCGTGCCCGGGCACACCCACCTGCACGGGTTCGCCCAGGCCATCAAGGAGGAGGTACGCAAGGCCGGCGGGGTGCCGTTCGAGTTCAACACCATCGCCGTGGACGACGGCATCGCCATGGGCCACCTGGGCATGCGCTACTCCCTGCCGAGCCGGGAGCTGATCGCCGACGCGGTGGAGACCATGGTTGAGGCGCACTGCTTCGACGCCCTCATCTGCGTCTCCAACTGCGACAAGATCACCCCCGGCATGGCCATGGGCGCCCTGCGGGTGAACGTGCCGGCCCTGTTCGTCACCGGCGGGCCCATGCTGGCCGGGCGGCTTCCCGGCGGCGGCTCCGGCGACCTGGTGACGGTGTTCGAGGCGGTGGGCAAGGTCCAGGCCGGGACCATGAGCGCCCGGGACCTGGCGGAGCTGGAAGCCGCCGCCTGCCCCACCTGCGGCTCCTGCGCCGGCATGTTCACCGCCAACTCCATGAACTGCCTGCTGGAGGCCATCGGCCTGGCCCTGCCCGGCAACGGCACCATCCCGGCGGTGGACCCCCGCCGGCTGGACCTGGCCCGGGCCGCGGCCCGGCAGGTGCTGGAACTGCTGCGCAGCGGCCTCAGGCCCAGGGACGTGGTGACCCTGGACGCCCTGGACAATGGCTTCGCCCTGGACATGGCCATGGGCGGCTCCACCAACACCGTGCTCCACGCCCTGGCCCTGGCCCGGGAGGCCGGGCTGGACTACCCCCTGGAGCGGGTGAACCGCATCTCCGCCAGGACCCCGTGCATCTGCAAGGTCTCGCCCTCGCTGCCGAGCGTGCACATCGAGGACGTGGACCGGGCCGGGGGCGTCAGCGCCATCCTCAAGGAGCTGTCCCGCCGTCCCGGGCTCCTGCACCTGGATGCCCTCACCGTGGCCGGCGGCACCCTGGGCCGGGTCCTCGAGGGGGCCGGCACCCGCGACGGCGCGGTGATCCGGACCCTCGAAAAGCCCTTCACCGCCGACGGCGGGCTGTCGGTGCTGTTCGGCAACCTCGCCCCCCAGGGCGCGGTGGTGAAGAACGCCGGGGTCGACCCGGAGTGCTGGGTGTTCGAGGGCGAGGCGGTGGTGTTCGAGGGCCAGGACGCCTGCCTGGAGGCCCTGGCCCGGCGCGCGGTGCGGCCCGGGCAGGTGGTGGTGATCCGCCATGAAGGCCCCCGGGGCGGGCCCGGGATGCCGGAGATGCTCTCGCCCACCAGCATGATCAAGGGGCAGGGACTGGGCCGGAGCGTGGCCCTGGTCACCGACGGCCGCTTCTCCGGCGGCACCGCCGGGCTGTGCGTGGGCCACGTCAGCCCCGAGGCCGCGGAGGGCGGTCCCCTGGCCCTGGTGCGGGACGGCGACCGGATCCGCATCGACCTGCCGGCCCGGACCCTGGAACTGCGGGTGGATCCGGACGAACTGGAGCGCCGGCGCGCGGCCTGGACCCCGCCCGAGCCCAGGATCACCCGGGGCTGGCTGGGGCGCTACGCCCGGCAGGTGACCAGCGCCAGCCAGGGGGCGGTGCTGCGGTTGCCGTGATCTTCGAGGCGAGGCGGAGGGAGGCCAAATTGCTGTTAAAATCCTGTCACATCCGCCAGGACTCGAAGGCACAATCATCTCATCCGAACGTGGTTACTCGTAAAGGGAGACCTCCCTTGGCCGCCATCCAGCAGAAGTCTGGGCAGCAAAGGACCCCAGGGCAGAAAGAACTCTTTCTGGGCAAGGAGTACTTCGAGAACCTCTTCAACGAGGTCCCGGAGGCCATCGTCATCGCCAACAACACCGGGCGGATCATCCGGGTCAACAAGGAGTTCACCCGGATGTTCGGGTACGGCAAGCAGGAGGTGGTGGGATGCCTGGTGGACGACCTGATCGCCCCGAAGGAGTTCGCGGCCGAGGCCCAGGGCATCACCGCGGACGTGGCCCGGGGCCATAAGATCACCAAGGAGGCCGTGCGCCGGCGCAAGGACGGCACCCGGATCCACGTATCCATCCTCGGGGTGCCCATCATCACCCACGACCGCCAGGTGGCGGTGTACGGGATCTACCGGGACATCTCCGACCGCAAGCAGGCCGAGGAGGCCCTGCAGCAGGAGAAGGCCTACCTGGACCAGCTGGTGGAGACCGCCGCCGAGGGCATCGTGATGCTCGACCCCCAGGGGCGGATCATGCTGCACAACGGCGAGTTCTGCCGGATGTTCGGCTACCGGCCCAGGGAGGTCATGGGCCGGTCCGTGGACGACCTGGTGCTGCCCCCGGGCTCGGAGGCCGAAGGCCAGCGCCTGACCCGGACGGTGATGGAGGGCGGGCACTTCTCCATCGAGACCCGGCGCCGGCGTAAGGACGGCAGCACCCTCCCGGTGCTCATCGTCGGCTCGCCCATCGTCATCCAGGGCCAGGAAGTGGCCTGCTACGCCATCTACCGGGACATCTCCGACATCAAGCACGCCCAGGAGGAGATCCTGGAGTCCCAGCGCCAGGTGATGATGGTCAACGCCGACCTGCAGGAGCGCACCCGCCAGCTGGAGGCGGTGAACGTGCAGCTGGAGCGCATCTCCAACTACGACGGTCTGACCGCCATCCCCAACCGCCGCTACTTCGAGCACTTCTACGACCTGGAGTGGCGCCGGTCCCTGCGCGAGCAGAAGTGGATCACCCTGATCATGATCGACGTGGACTTCTTCAAGGCGTTCAACGACCGCCACGGGCACCTGGCCGGCGACGACTGCCTCAAGCAGATCGCCCTGGCCCTGCAGATCGTCAACCGCGCCAGCGACCTGGTGAGCCGGTACGGGGGCGAGGAGTTCGTCGCGGTGCTCTCCGGCACCGACCCGGCCGGCGCCAGGTCGGTGGCCGAGCGCATGCGCCAGCGGGTGCGCAACCTGCACCTGGTGCACGGAGCCTCCTCGGTGGGCCCGTACGTCACCGTGAGCATGGGCATCTCCTCCCAGGTCCCCCAGAGCACCGCCACCCCCGAGTCCCTGCTGCTCAAGGCCGACCAGGGCCTGTACCTGGCCAAGTCCCTGGGCCGCGACCGGATCGAGGTGATGGATGGCTGATATGACTGTGGAGGACCGCCCGCTCGCGAAGCCTGCTCTGCGTCCCCCACACCCCACTCCATGCCCGGGCGGAGCCCGGACATGGAGTCTGGCCCGCCACCCTCCCCAAGGAACGCCATGACCCCAGCCAACGCCCCCGCCACCCCCCTCCGCGGCGTCCTCGCCCCGGTGCTCACCCCGTTCGACGGCCGCCTCACCCCGGACCAGGCCCGCTACAACCGCCACTGCGCCTGGCTGCTGGCCCACGGCTGCGCCGGGCTGGCGCCGTTCGGCACCACCAGCGAAGCCAACTCCCTGAGCCTGGAGGAGCGGCTGCAGCTGCTGGAGGGGCTGGTGGCCTCGGGGATCCCCGCGGCCAGGCTGATCCCCGGCACCGGGTGCTGCTCCATCCCCGAGACCGCCGCCCTGTCCGCCCACGCCGCCAGCCTGGGCTGCGCCGGGGTGCTGATGCTCCCGCCCTTCTACTACAAGGGCATGCCCGAGGAGGGCCTGTACCGCCACTACGCCGAGGTGATCGAGCGGGTGGGGGACGCCCGGCTGCGGGTCTACCTGTACCACATCCCCCCCGTGTCCCAGGTGCCGGTGCCCCCGGCCCTGGTGGAGCGCCTCCTCAAGGCCTACCCCGGCACCCTGACCGGAGTCAAGGACAGCTCCGGCGACTGGCCCAACACCCAGGCCCTGCTGGCCCTGGTGCCCGCGGGCCTGTCGGTGTTCCCCGGGAGCGAAGTGTTCCTCCTGCGCGGCCTGCGCCTGGGCAGCTCCGGCTGCATCACCGCCAGCGCCAACGTCAACCCCGGCCCCATCGACCACCTCTACCGCAACTGGCAGTCCCCCGAGGCCGAGGCCCTGCAGGCGGGTCTGGACCAGACCCGCAAGATCCTTGCGGCCTGCGGGCCCATCATCCCCACCCTCAAGGCGGTGCTGGCCCACTTCAGCCAGGATCCGGGGTGGCGCACCGTGCGGCCGCCGCACGTGGATCTGGCGGACGCCGCGGCGGTGCTGGGGCAGCTGCGGGAGACGGGGTTCAGGATGCCGGGGCTGGCGTTCTGATCACCGCTGGATGACGAAGCTGTCCCGCACCGCCCCGGTGGTGTCCACCAGAACGTGGGCGTCGGTCTTGAACTGGTTGCCGCTGGTCAGCCCCACGTCGTGGTTGCCCAGCACCCCCACCATCACGGTGTTCCGCAGCAGGGGCGCGCCTTGGCTGGTCTGCCCCGGGTCGGCGTTGAGCACCGGGAAGAACTTCTGCCGGTAGTCGTCCACGGTGCCGTCGGGGTAGGCCAGGTCGCCGGAGGTCACCACGTAGTCCACCTTCTCCTGGACCATGCGCCGGGCCACGTCGAGGGTCTCCTGGGTGCCGTCGGCCACGTCCCCCACCACCGCCACCCGCTGGGGCTGGCCCATGGCGGGCAGGGCCTTGGCGCCGAGTTCCTGGAACACCCGTTTGTCGGCCTGGAGCACCCGGTAGTCGAAGGTCCTGGCCGCGCCCAGGGGCGCCAGCCGCGCGGACCAGACCTGGTGCGGGCCGCTGCCCCCGGGCATGTCCACCCGGACCGGACGGGGCGGTGCCGTGGGCGTTCAGGCGTGGGCCGCGTCGGGACGCCATTCCACGTGCCACTGGCCGGTCCCGTCCTGGGCGTGCCAGAGCAGGGTGACGCGGTCCTGGGATGTGCGGTCCTCGCCCACCTGCAGGTAAGGCTTGACGATGAACACATTCGGGGAGCCGGGGGGCGGCTCGGGCGGAGGCTGCTGGGGCGGGGGTTGTCCCGGGTGCGTGCGGGGGCCTGTCCCACCACCCCCGCCCCCGCCGCAGCCGAGGACCAGGAGGGTCAGGAGCAGAAGGGGCGGTTTCCAGGACATGGGAGGGCCTCTGCGAGCAACCGGCAGGCGGGCACGAATCCGGTGTTTTATAAAATAATTATTAATTTAGACGAGGCAATAGGCACCAGTGAGGTCTAAAGGTATTGAAAACTCCATCCATGGCGCGGCCCTCGCCTTCCCCCCGGCCCCGGCCGCGGCTATCGTTCTGGGGTCATGCCGTTCATTCAGAGCCCTCCACAACTGCCCCACCCCTACCGCGCCGACCCGGTGCTGGGCGGACACCTGCGCCGGGCCCTGCCGCCCGCTGTGCTGGCGGAGCTGGAGCCGGAGCTGGCGGCGATGGGGGACTTGGCCCTGGAGATGCGCGCCCTGTCCCTGGCGGACCGCCTCAACGAGCCCCGCCACGTGCCCTTCGACCCTTGGGGCGACCGGGTGGACCGGATCGAGGTGACCCAGGTGTGGCGGATGGCGGAGCAGGCCGCCGCCGGGCGGGGGCTGGTGGCCATCCCCTTCGAGGCCCGGCACGGGGCCTTCTCCCGCATCCACCAGTTCGCCCTGGTGCACCTGTTCCACCCGGGCAGCGACGTCTACACCTGCCCCCTGGCCATGACCGACGGGGCGGCCCGGACCCTGCTGGACAGCGGCAACCGGGCCCTGATCGAGCGGGCCGTGCCCCGCTTCACCGCCCGGAACCCGGCCCGGTTCTGGACCTCGGGCCAGTGGATGACCGAGAGCACCGGGGGCTCGGACGTGGGGCGCACCACCACCGAGGCCCGCCGCGGGGAGGACGGGGCCTGGCGGCTGTACGGGCGCAAGTGGTTCACCTCCGCCGCCGCCTCCCAGGCCGCCCTGACCCTGGCCCGGCCCCAGGGCGGCCCCCCCGGCGGCAAGGGCCTTGCCTTGTTCTACGCCGAGACCCGGCGGGAGGACGGTTCGGCCAACGGGTTCGTGGTCAACCGGCTCAAGGACAAGCTGGGCACCCGCAAGCTGCCCACCGCCGAGCTGGACCTGGACGGGATGGTGGCCGTCCCCGTGGGCGGGCTCACCGACGGGATCCGGGCCACGGCCCCCATGCTCAACGTCACCCGCACCTGGAACGCGGTGAGCGCCGCCAGCACCCTCCGGCACGGTCTGCTGCTGGCCCGGGACTACGCCGGTAAACGGATCGCGTTCGGCGCACCCTTGGCGGACCTGCCCCTGTACCGGGACACCCTGGCGGGGCTGGAGGCCGAGGCCCAGGCGGCCTTCCACCTGGCCTTCCACGCCGCCGAGCTGCTGGGCCGGGTGGAGCACCGGGAAGGGGACCCAGTGCTGCACCGGGTGGTCACCCCCCTGGTCAAGCTCACCACCGCCCGCCAGGCGGTGGCCGGGTGCAGCGAACTGCTGGAGTGCTTCGGCGGCGCCGGCTACGTGGAGGACACCGGGCTGCCGATGCTGCTGCGGGACGCCCAGGTGCTGAGCATCTGGGAGGGCACCACCGACGTGCTGTCCCTGGAGGCCATGAAGGCCATGCGCGGGTGCGGGTTCCCGGGGTTCCGGGAGCACCTGGAGGACCTGCTGGGGGAGGTGCGGGCCGAGGTCCTGGCCGATCCGGCCATGGCCATCCGGGCCGCCCTGGACCATGCCGAGGCCTGGTGGGCCGGGGCCGAGGAGGCCGGGGCCCGGCGCTTCGCCCTGACCCTGGGCCGGACCCTGGCCCTGGCCCTGCTGGCCCGCCAGGCCCAGTGGGCCCTGGACCGGGAGCGGGACCCCGCCCCGGCCGCCGCCGCGGCCCGGTTCGCGGCCCACGGGGTGGACCGGCTGTTCTCCTAGGAGCCGTCCGTCAGAAGCGCAGGGACAGGCAGGTCAATCCTCCGTCCATCTTCGAGATCTCGGAGGTGTCCAGTTCGTGGACGAGCAGCCCCAGGGCCTCCAGGCGGGCCCGAAGGCGGGGATGGCCGGCGGAGACCAGGAGGTGGCCGTTGATCCAGAGGCTGTTGGCGGCGCAGGCCTCCCCGGGGTCCACCGGGATGGCGTGGAAGCCGGCGAACTCGGCCCGGTGGCGGAAGGCTTCGGCGAGGATCAGGCGGTCCTCCCCGGCCCAGGTGACGCTGGACTTCAGGTGCAGTCCGGCGCCCACTTCCACCGGGGTCCAGGTGTAGCCGTGCCGCTCCAGGATGGCCCCAGCGCCCGGGCCCCGGCCAGGTTGGTGCGGGCCGGCACGCCGATGAAGAAGCGCCGGCCGGCCTGGAGCACGTCGCCCCCGTCCAGGGTGCCGGGCGATGGCTTGCTTGAACATGGGTGCTCCGCGGGGATGTTCCCAGGCTACTCCCTGGCCGGAACTTCGTCCTGGGTTGTTGACATTTCCAGGCTGAGCGGAGGCCGCTGCGCCCCGCCGCGGGCTCGACTGCCCTGGAGGCTCCCATGTTGTGTCTGGCGCTGCTGGCGCTGTTCCCGTTGTGGATGGCGGTGATGTTGGCGACGTCTTCGCTGTGCTACGACGACCATCACCACTACACCTACTATCGTTCCTACGGACCGGTCCTGCGGGCCGTCCAGGATCCTCCGCCCCCGCCGCCCCCGCCCAAGTAGGGTGCGGGCGGCCACGCCCCTCGGGCAGTCCGGATCCGGTCGAGGATGACCAGAAATTCCGTTGACCTCGGATCCGGGTTGGGAAAAACGGGCCAGGCCAGTCTCGTTCAAGGCCCCAGGGGACCTGCCCCAGGGCCTGGTCCTGGACTCCTGCACCGGGTGCATTTCCGGCATCCCCGCCTGCGCAGGCCGCAAGGTCCTGACGGTGTCCGGCGGGAACGTCCGCTGCCGGTGCCAGGTCCAGGTGGTCATCCAGGTGCTGCCCGCGCCCCTGGACCTGCCTCGTGGACGTCACCACGGACTGGGGCGCCACGGTGCAGGTACAGGTCACCATCTCGATCCCGTAGCCCTATTGACCACCCTTATAGATCCCCAAGAAGTACCAATAGGCATGGACACTCCGGCGCCCCCCACGGCCCACTGGAAGCTCCACACCCAGAGGACCGGATCATGCCGCAAGCGCCCGTGCCCATTGCCATCTTCGACACCACCCTCCGCGACGGGGAGCAGAGCCCCGGCTGCACCATGCAGCCCGCCGAGAAGCTGCGCCTGGCCCACCAGCTGGCCGCCCTTCGGGTGGATGTGATCGAGGCCGGGTTCCCGGTGGCCAGCCAGGACGACTTTGCCTCGGTGCAGCTGGTGGCCCGGGAGGTACGGGGGCCGGTGATCGCCGCCCTGTGCCGCACCCTGCCCGGGGACATCGACCGGGCCTGGGCGGCCATCCAGGACGCCGCCCGCCCCCGGCTGCACACCTTCATCGCCACCTCCGACCTGCACATGCGCTACAAGCTGCAGAAGGGCAGGGGCGAGGTGCTGGCCATGGCCCGGGAGGCCGTGCGCCGGGCCAGGGGCTACACCGCCGACGTGGAGTTCAGCGCCGAGGACGCCACCCGCTCCGACCCGGAGTTCCTGGCCGAGATCGTGGCGGCGGCGCTGGAGGAGGGCGCCACGGTGATCAACATCCCCGACACGGTGGGCTACACCGTGCCGGGGGAATACGCCGAGCTGTTGCGCGGCCTGCGGGAGCGGGTGCCGGCCCTGGAACGGGCCGTGCTGAGCGTGCACTGCCACAACGACCTGGGGCTGGCGGTGGCCAACAGCCTGGCCGCCGTCGAGGCCGGGGCCAGGCAGGTGGAGTGCACCGTCAACGGCATCGGCGAGCGGGCCGGGAACGCCTCCCTGGAGGAGGTGGTGATGGCGCTGCGGGTGCGTCGGGACCGCATGCCGTTCGAGACCGGGATCGCCACCCAGGAGATCTACCGCACCAGCCAGATGCTGGCCAACATCACCGGGGTGCCGGTGCAGCCCAACAAGGCGGTGGTGGGCCGCAACGCCTTCGCCCACGAGGCGGGCATACACCAGCACGGGGTGATGGCCAACGCGTCCACCTACGAGATCATGACCCCCGAGAGCGTGGGGGTGAAGACCACCAGCCTGGTGCTGGGCAAGCACAGCGGGCGCCACGCCCTGGACCAGCGCATGCGCGACCTTGGCTTCGTGCTGGAGGGGGACGCCCTGGCCCAGGCCTACGCCCTGTTCACCCGCCTGGCGGACCAGAAGAAGGAGATCTTCGACGAGGACCTGGTGGCCCTGGTCAACGACGTGCTCACCGACTCTGACGGGCCGTACCGCCTGATGGCGGTGCAGGCCACGGCCGGCACCCACTCGGTGGCCACCGCCCTGGTGATCCTGTCCGACGGGGAGAAGGAGACCACCGAGACCGCCTCCGGGGACGGCCCGGTGAACGCGGTGTTCGAGGCCATCAACCGGATCGCCGGGATGCCCGGGGAACTGCTGGACTTCCGCCTTGCCTCGGTCACCGGGGGCGCCGACGCCCTGGGCGAGGTGTTCCTGCGGGTGCGCTTCCCGGACGGCTTCGTGTGCTCGGGCAAGGCCGCCAGCACCGACATCGTGGGCAGCAGCGCCCAGGCCTACCTGAACGCCGTCAACAAGGCCGTGCGCCGCGCCGCCGAGAAGACCCTCCAGGAAGCGTGAAAGGAGTCCCCATGAAGGCGCGCATCGCTGTCCTGCCCGGCGACGGGATCGGTCCGGAGGTGACCCGGGAGGCGGTGGCCTGCCTGGGTCAGGTGGCCCGGGCCTTCGGTCACCAGTTCAGCTTCCGCAGCCATCCGGTGGGGGGCTATGCCCTGGACGCCTTCGGCGAGCCCCTGCCCGCGGCCACCCTGCAGGCCTGCCTGGAGTCCGACGCGGTGCTGCTGGGGGCGGTGGGGGATCCCCGTTACGACGCCCGCCCCGCCGGGAGCCGGCCCGAGACCGGGCTGCTGGCCCTGCGCCGGGCCCTGGGCGCCTACGCCAACCTGCGCCCGGCCCGGCTGCACCCGGCCCTGGCCCGGTCCTCCCCGCTGCGGGAGGAGGTGGTGCGCGGCACCGACCTGGTGATCGTGCGGGAGCTGGCCGGGGGCCTCTATTTCGGCGAGCCCCGGTCGCTGGAGCCGGAGCGGGGGGTGAACACCCTGGTCTACACCCGCCCCGAAGTGGAGCGCATCGCGAGGGTGGCCTTCGACCTGGCCCGCCAGCGCCGGTGCAAGGTCACCAGCGTGGACAAGGCCAATGTCCTGGAATCCAGCCAGCTCTGGCGCCGGGTGGTGACCGAGGTGGCCCGGGACTATCCGGACGTGGCGCTGTCCCATCTGTACGTGGACGCCTGCGCCATGGCCCTGGTGACCCGGCCGGCCAGCTTCGACGTGGTCCTCACCGACAACCTGTTCGGGGACATCCTCAGCGACGAGGCCGCGGTGCTGGGAGGCAGCCTGGGCATGCTGCCCAGCGCCAGCCTGGGGGGCAAGGTGGGCCTCTACGAACCCGTGCACGGCTCGGCCCCGGACCTGGCCGGGCGGGACCTGGCCAACCCGGTGGGGGCCATCGCCAGCGCCGCCCTGCTGCTGCGCCACAGCCTGGGGCTGGAGGCGGAGGCGGCGGCCCTGGAGGCGGCGGTGGCGACGACCCTGGCCCAGGGCTTCGGCACCGCCGACCTGAGCTGCCAGCCGGCCCGGGTGGGCACCCGGGGCCTGGGCGAGGCCGTCCGCCAGAACTTCGCCCGGGAAGCGGGACAGCCGGCGCCGGACCAGACGGAAGCTTTTCATGGCGGAGTTTCGGCATGACCGACAGGACCCTCTACGACAAGCTCTGGGACAGCCACGTGGTGGAGCCGCGGGAGGACGGCGCGGCGCTGCTCTACATCGACCGCCACCTGGTGCACGAGGTGACCAGCCCCCAGGCCTTCGAGGGGCTGCAGCTGGCCGGGCGCGCGGTGCGCCGCCCGGACCGGACCCTGGCGGTGGCGGACCACAACGTGCCCACCGTGGACCGCCGCCGGGGCATCCAGGACCCCACCGCCGCCCTGCAGGTGGAGACCCTGGAGCGCAACGTCCAGGCCTTCCGGGTGCCGTACCTCCCCCTGCTGGATCCCCGCCAGGGCATCGTCCACGTGGTCGGCCCCGAGCTGGGCTTCACCCTGCCCGGCACCACCCTCGTGTGCGGCGACAGCCACACCAGCACCCACGGGGCGTTCGGCGCCCTGGCCTTCGGCATCGGCACCAGCGAGGTGGAGCACGTGCTGGCCACCCAGACCCTGGTGCAGAAGCGGGCCCGCACCTTCCGCATCCACTGCCCGGGCAGCCTGCCCCGGGGCGTGGGCGCCAAAGACCTGGTGCTGCACCTGATCGGGCGCATCGGCTCCGCCGGGGGCACCGGCTTCGCCCTGGAGTTCGCCGGCCCCCTGGTGGCCTCCCTGTCCATGGAAGCCCGCATGACCCTGTGCAACATGGCCATCGAGGCCGGGGCCCGCACCGGGCTGGTGGCCCCGGACGAGACCACCTTCGCCTACCTCAAGGACCGGCCCATGGCGCCCAAGGGCCGCGACCGGGAAGCGGCCGTGGCGCAGTGGCGCGCCCTGGCCTCCGACCCCGGCGCCCGCTTCGACCGGGAGCTGGTGCTGGACGCGGCGGGCCTCGAGCCCCAGGTGACCTGGGGCACCAACCCCGAGATGGTCGCCTCCATCCTGGACTGCGCCCCCGACCCGGCCCAGGCCCCCGGCCCCCAGGCCGCCGCCCTGTGGGAGCGGGCCCTGGACTACATGGGCATCGCCCCAGGCCAGCCCCTGCGCGACCTGAAGGTGGACGCCGTGTTCATCGGCTCCTGCACCAACGGGCGGATCGAGGACCTGCGCGAGGCCGCGGCCATCCTGCGGGGCCGCCGGGTGGCCACCGGGGTGCGGGCGCTGGTGGTGCCCGGCAGCGGCCTGGTCAAGGCCCAGGCCGAGGCCGAGGGACTGGACCAGGTGTTCCGGGCAGCCGGGTGCCAGTGGCGGGAGCCGGGCTGCTCCCTGTGCCTGGGCATGAACGACGACCGCCTGAACCCCGGGGAACGCTGCGCCAGCACCAGCAACCGCAACTTCGAAGGCCGCCAGGGGCGGCTGGGGCGCACCCACCTGGTGTCCCCGGGCATGGCCGCCGCCGCGGCCGTGGCCGGCCACCTGACCGACGTGCGCGAGTATCTGTAGGGGATCCACCATGCAGCCGTTCACCACCCACCGCGGCCTGGCCGCCCCCATGCTCCGGGACAACATCGACACCGACCTGATCATCCCCAAGCAGTTCCTCAAGACCATCCACCGCCGGGGCCTGGGCCAGCACCTGTTCCACGACCCGCGCTACCGGGAGGACGGGAGCGAGGACCCGGATTTCGTGCTCAACCGCGAGCCCTGCCGCCGCGCAAGCATCCTCCTGGCCGGGGCCAACTTCGGCTGCGGTTCCAGCCGCGAGCACGCCCCCTGGGCCCTGCTGGACTTCGGCTTCCGGGCGGTGCTGGCGCCCTCCTTCGCCGACATCTTCCACACCAACGCGGTGAAGAACGGCATCCTGCCCGGGGTGGTGGCGCCCGAGGTCCTGCGCGCCCTGGCCGACCATCCGGGGGACCTGGAGGTGGACCTGCGGGCGCTGAAGGTGCGGGCCCTGGGGCCGGACGGGGCGGTGACGGCGGAATTCCCCCTGCGGGTCGACCCCTGGGCCCGGGGCGTCCTTCTGGAGGGGCTGGACGAGATCGAGCAGACCCTGCGGGGCCTGGACCGGATCGAGACGTTCGAACGCAAGGCCGAGGAGGCCAGTCCCTGGCGCTAGCTGCCGGTGAACAGCAGATCCAGAGCCCCGACCACTTCGGTCCGCAAGGACGCAAGGTCGCCGATCACGGCTCCCAGATCGCGGTGGGCAACCCCGGCCAGTTCCGGAACCATCGCCACCAGGATCTGGCCTTGGAATGAGACCCTGGGAGTCAGCCGGGTCATGAGGGTTTTCGGCGCGGCCTCTTGGCGGTAGAGCGGGACCACCACCCGGGTGCCCAGGGTTGCCAACAGGTCCGCCTGGACCTCCAGCAGGAAAGGG
Organism: Holophaga sp.; assembly: GCA_049508835.1. GTDB lineage: Bacteria > Acidobacteriota > Holophagae > Holophagales > Holophagaceae > Mesoterricola. The sequence goes on from JBELAL010000019.1 coordinate 55,095, forward strand.
ACGGCATTCCGGGTCGCAGCATTGGGATTGGCGCGTACTTCCAGGAACGCCATCAGAAACTCCGCAACCCGTCGCTGAAGACGGCGTGGCTCTCCACGTGCTCGTTGTAGGCCTGGATCCCGTCTGCATTCTCCCGTAGCCAAGCCTGCGCCAGGGCCTCCTTGACCGCCTGGGCAAGGGCCGCTTCAGCGAGCGCCGAGATGTTCAGTCCGAGATCCTTGCCGATCTGAAGCAGGTCGGAATTCAGGCTGACATTGACGGCCTTCTTCGGAGCATGGGCACGGAAAGTGGCAATCATGATGGGCCTCATCTATCATGCACATTAATTATGCGCATTTTTCCCCACGAGTAAAGACTTTGGTATCCATTGCCTGAACCGGCTTTCATGGGATCCTGATTTGACTATCTTGACTATGGTAGTCATACCATGTGGAGCCGCCATGCCGAACCAGACCTGGACCGTTGCCAAAGCCAAGGCCCGCCTGAGCGAGGTCATCGAACAGGCCCGCACGGCCGGGCCCCAGGTCATCACCCGGAACGGGCGCACCGCCGTCGTCGTGGTCTCGGCGGAGGAATGGGAGCGCAAATCCCACCGTCCAGGGAACCTGGCCGAATTCTTCGCCGAGTCCCCCCTGCGTGATTCCGGCCTGGACATCTCCCGTGCCCAGGGCGGGCTGCGCGAGGTGGACCTGTGAACTACCTGCTGGACACGAACGTCGTCTCGGAATGGGTCAAGCCCCGGCCGGATCCCGGGGTCGTGGCCTGGCTGGCGGGGGTGGACGAGGACCGGGTGCGGCTCAGCGTCATAACCCTGGCGGAACTCCGCCACGGCATCGAGCGGCTGGCCCCCGGGGCCCGGCGCGACCGGCTCGACGCGTGGCTGGGCACGGACCTGGTGGCCCGGTTCGAGGCGCGCATCCTGCCGGTGGACGCCGGCGTCGCCGATCGCTGGGGCCGGGTGGTGGCCCGGGCGCAGGCCGCAGGCCGGCCCATGGGGTCCATGGACGCCTTCATCGCCGCGACGGCGGAAAGGCATGGCCTCGCGCTCGTCACCCGCAACGGTCCGGACTTCGAGGCCCTGGGCATCCCCCTGGTCAATCCCTGGGCGCCCCCGTCCACCGGCCTCCCGCCGCCCGCGATGAGGTAGAGTCGAAGGGGAAGGGAGGACCGTGCGCAGCCTGGGCATGACCATCCTGGTCTCCGGCGTGGTCCTGGTGCTGGTGGGCCTGGGCATCCTGCTGATCGGCCGCTTTCCCGCCTGGTTTGGCCACCTGCCCGGGGACGTCCACCTGCGGGGCAAGGACTGGGGCTGCTCGTTCCCCATCGTCACCTGCCTGCTGGTGAGCGCGGTGCTGACCGTGCTGCTCAACCTGGTCTTCCGGCTGCTGGGGAAATGAAGGCCTGGACCGGAACTTTTTGGCTTTAGAACACATTCATACCTTGAGGCCGATCCGGCGACGATCGCCCAAAGGGGCCAGGCATGCCTGGCGCGTCGGGGATGAACCTTATTCCAGTCGGGACAGCATCGAAACTGCCGTGGGCGGATGACGATGGCCCGGCTGGTTTTGGTGGACACACCATCCGGTCCCCGGCGCGGCGATGGACGGTCCCTGGGTTGGAGTATGATTAAGTCAACAACTCCATCCACCTGCAACCGATCCCGGACGGTCTCCCGGACCGTCCCCCCCAGGGGGCCGCCATGCGCACCGCTTCCCACCCTCAGATCCAGACCCTCCTCGAGGAGCTGGTCGCCGTCCGCAGCGACACCGGGACCCTCCACGAGCGGGCCATGGCCGACAAGCTGCTCGCGCTGCTGCGGGCCGATCCGTACTTCGCCAAGCACCCCGAGCTGTGCGGGGCGTTCGAGGCCGGCGACCCGCTGCACCGCCCGGTGGTGTGGGGGCTGCGCCGGGGGCGGACCCGGCGCACGGCGATCCTGGAAGGCCACTACGACACGGTGGAGACCGAGTGCTACGGCCCCCTCAAGCAGCTGGCCCTCACCCCCGGGGCCCTCAAGGCGCGGATGCGGGAGGAGGGCGGCCAGGATCCGGACCTGAAGCGGGACCTGGCGGACGACGCCTGGGGCTTCGGCCGCGGCATGGCCGACATGAAGGCCGGGCTGGCCATCAACCTGCACACCCTGCTCACCCGCGGCGAGGGGGAGGCCAACGTCCTGTTCCTGGCGGTGCCGGACGAGGAGAGCATGTCCTCGGGCGCCATCCAGGCGGTGCACCTGCTGCACAGCCTGCGGGAGCGGTTCGGGCTGGACTACCGGGTGCTGGTGCTCACCGAGCCCCAGGACAGCGTCGGCCAGGACCTGGACGTGGTGCGGGTGAACGGCGGGGGCACCGGCAAGATCCTGCCGGTGGTGCTGGCCAAGGGCGTGCTGACCCACGCCGCCCAGATCCTGAAGGGCCTCAACTCCGCCGTCATGCTGGCGGAGATCGTGCGCAGCGTGGAACTGGACACCGACCTGGTGTCCGGGGAACGGGGCCAGTACGTCCACCCCCCGGCCACCCAGATCATGCGCGACCTGAAGACCGGCTACGACGTGTCCGTGCCGGAATACTCGGCGGCCTGCTTCAACCTCATGTTCTTCCCCACCCGGCCCCCCCTGGGGCTGCTGGAGGACCTGCGCAAGATCTGCGCGGCGGCCGCGGACCGGGTGGTGCAGCGCTACCAGCAGGCCTTCACCGTCATGGCCGGAAAGGGCGGCGTGGCCGAGGCGGCCCGCCAGTCCTTCGCCCCGGTGGTCCTGACCCTGGGCGAGCTGGAAAAGCGCCTGGGCCCCACCCGGGGCTTCACGGGGTTCAAGCAGGGCCTCCTCGACCGGCTCCAGGAGCAGGTCCGCGCCGGGCGGTGCACCCTCCCGGACGCCACCATCCAGTACCTCAAGGCCATGACCGAGCGGGCCGCCTTCCCGGGCCCCGCGGTGGTGCTGGGGATCTCCCCGCCGTACTACCCGGCGGTGAGCAACACCGCCATCGCCAAGGACGTGTCCCCCTACCTGGAGGGCCTGGACAAGCTCCTGCGCACCCGCCACGCCAGCCGGATGGAGTTCCTCCAGTACCGCGCCAGCATCACCGACCTCAGCTACACCTCCTGCGCGGATCCCGAGGGGGAGCGCCGCCTGCTGGACAACGTGGCCCTGGCGCCGGCCCTCTACGATGTCCCGGTGGAGCGCATCGCCCAGCTGAACATCCCGGTGCTGGCCGTGGGTCCCGCCGGACGGGACTTCCACCGGGTGGCCGAACGAGTCTACCTGCCGGACGTCACCGGGCGCATTCCGGACGTGGTGGCGGCCATCATCGATCGGGTGTGATACGGTACCCCAGCGGCCATGCGCGCGCTCTTCTGGTTTCTCGCCTGCCTGCTCCTGCTCGGGGCGGAGATGCTGCTGCCCGGCGGCTTCTACTTCGCCAGCCTGGCCCTGGGCGCCCTGGGGGCGGCCGTGGCCACCCTGCTGGGGGGCGGCTGGGCCTGGACCATCGGGGTGTTCTTCGCCGTGACCCTCCTGGCGGTGGTGCTCGCGGCCCCGGTGGCCCGGCGCTGGATGCGGCATATTCCCCACCGCCCGGTGGGCTTCGACGCCCTGCCCGGGCAGCGGGCCCGGGTGGTGGAGGCCCTGGACCCCGCCACCGGCGCGGGCCGGGTGGAACTGTCCGCCGGGGTCAACTGGTCGGCGGTCTCGGAAACCCCCGTCCCGGAAGGCGCCTGGGTGGAGGTGGTGGCGGTGGCCGGCGCCCGGCTGCGGGTGCGCCCTATGCTTGATCCCAATGAGTGAGCCATGCAAGACCCCGTGCTGGTGATCGCCCTGACCCTGGCCACCGTGTTCCTCATCATCCTGGCCGTGCGCACCCTGCGCGTCATCCGTCCGTACCAGAAGGGCGTGGTGGAAACCCTGGGCAGGTACACCGCGCCGCCCCGGGAGCCGGGGCTGGCCATCGTGGTGCCGTTCTTCCAGCGCATGGAGCTGGTGGACACCCGCGAGCAGGTGATCGAGGTGCCTCCCCAGGAGGTGATCACCAAGGACAACGCGGCGGTGACCGTGGACGCGGTGTTCTACTATCGAGTCACCGACCCGGTGCGGGTCATCTACAATATTTCGAACTTCTCCTACGCCGCCGTGAAGCTGGCCCAGACCAACCTGCGCAACATCGTGGGCGAGCTGGAGCTGGACCAGACCCTCACCAGCCGGGAGAAGATCAACACCCAGCTGCGCAAGGTGCTGGACGAGGCCACCGACGAGTGGGGGGTCAAGGTGGTGCGGGTGGAGATCCAGAAGATCGAGCCCCCCACCGACATCACCAACGCCATGTCCAAGCAGATGAAGGCCGAGCGGGAGAAGCGCGCCGCCATCCTGGAGTCCGAGGGCTTCAAGCAGAGCGCCATCCTCAAGGCCGAGGGCGAGCGGGAGAGCCTGGTGCTTCGGGCCGAGGGCGACCGCCAGAGCGCCATCGTGCGCGCCGAGGGCCAGGCCCAGGCAGTGCGCACCCTGGCCGACGCCGAGCGGTTCCGCATCGAGACCGTGTTCAACGCCATCCACGCCGGCAACCCCGACCCGGGCCTGCTGGCCATCCGCAGCCTGGAGGCGCTGGAGAAGGTGGCCGACGGCAAGGCGACCAAGATCTTCCTGCCCACGGAGCTGGGCGCGGCCCTGGCGGCCCTGGGGGCGGTGGGGGAGCTGTTCCGCTCCGGGCCCGGGGAAGGGCCGGCGCCCGCGCCACCCGCCCCGCCAGCGCCGCCCCCGCCGCCGCACGTGCTCAAGCCCTAGAAGGCAGGGACCTTGGACCCGATGGGCACCGACCCGGTCCGCATCCGTCGCTACCCTTTTCCCGACCAGCGCACCGGCTCCCCGGGCTGCGGTTCGGGTCTGGCCTTCTCCCTGGCCCGGGTCAGCCGGCCGAACGCCCGCCCCAGCCCCAGGTCCGCCCACATCCAGGCTCCGATCACCACCAGCAGGATCCCGGCGATCTGCCCCGGCACCGCCCGCAGGGAGTGGTACACGGCGATCAGGGCCTGCTGGATCACCGAGCCCCCGGCCTTGCCCAGCCGGGCCCCCACCACGTCGATGGCGGCCTTGCCCTTGACCTTGGACTCGGGGTCCAGGGGGATGTAGGCCATCTCCTTGGTGGGGTCGAACAGGGAGTACTTGGTGGTCTTGCTCAGGACGTTCTGCACCGTGCCGAACAGCACCGCCATGGCCAGGGGGGTGGTGCCGTAGGCGGCCAGGAACCCCGCCAGGCGGTCTTCGAACAGGATGAACCCGAAGAATCCCGTCCCGGTCACCGCCAGCACCACTGGGGTGGCCAGGGCGGCCACCGTCCAGCCGTACCTGCGGATGACGTTGTTGGCAACGAACAGCATCATGACCAGGGCGGTCAGCCCTGTGTACAGGGCAAAGTTGGCCATGAAATCTTGGTAGTCCTTGGGGTTGGGCTTCAGCAGTCCCAGGTGGGTCTTCCAGGTGACCTCAATCAGATTGATGGCGATGCCGTAGCAGAGGACCAGGACGGCGATGAACTGCAGATAGCGGGACCGGGCCAGGAAGGTGAACGCCTCCTTCAGGGACATGCGCGGCCGCGCAGCGCGCAGTTCCTTGGTGTCCTCGGGGGTGTAGAACCGGGGATCGGTCAGCACGTGCCGGTGGATCCACCGGTAGATCAGGAAGATGGCCAGGATGCAGAGGACAATCACCACCATCAGCACATCCAGGTAGGCGGTCCACCCGGCCATGGGCCGCAGGGCCACCAGCCGCCGCTCCAGGACATGGATGAACTGGTTCGCAAACTTGACCGCAACCAGTGCAAGATTGGCGCCTAGCCCGAACAGGGCATAGAACCGCTTGGACTCCTCCACCTTGACGATATCGTTGGCGAACCCCCAGAACATCCAGGACAGGGCCATGCTCCCCCACAGCTCGGCCATGACGTAGAACAGGGCGAAGGTCCAGTGCCGGACCATGGACGCCAGGGTGGCCAGCCAGGGCGGGAAGCGATGGTGCCAGTGGGCGAAGGCCTCCACCGGCTGGACCAGCTCCCGGATGGAGTAGAGGAACGGGAAGAGCGCGAAGAACACCAGGAACGGCATCAGAGCCGCGTAGAACAATTGGCGCTTGCTCAAGACATTGCTAAGCTTGGCAAACACCAGCATGAACACCACCGAGAGTGGGATGGTGCCGTAGGCCTTCAGGAAGGGGATCAAGTCCGCCCCCCCGTCCGGGGCGGTGACGATCAGGGTGTCCTTGGTGTTCCTCAGGATCGAGTACACGAACGAGATGAAGAAGAACATCAGGAACATGGGAAAGAATTTCTTCAACTCATAGGCATGGATGGGCCACAGCCGCTGCCGCCATTTGCCGAATTCCTGGTGGTTCGAATACCCTGCCGCGCCCATGGTCCCTCCCCGGACTTGGCCGCGGGCGCAGGGCTCCCCGGGCCGCCGCTACCGGTCTCCAGCCCGCAGGCCCGCCAGACACTGGCCCCTGGCCCGGGCCACATCCCTTTCAGTGCCGCCGGACCCGCTCCGGGTTTTTCCGGCCCAGGAAAGGTCTTGCCTGGGAACCGTCCGCCCGTTACATTGCCCTCATGTCGATTTGCGCCTCCGCCTCCGCCGGCACCCCGGGTTCCCGGGCCAGCCGCGGCACCACCACGATGACCACCACCACTCCCGCCGGGCGGGGGCCGGGGCCGTCCTAGGACGAAGGCAGATCCAACCACCTCCCGGCCCCGCACCCCGCGGGGCCTTTTCATTGCAGGGAAACCATGAACAGCGCCGATCCCCACCCGTCTCCCGCCCCCGCCTCCGGCCGGGACATCCTGGTCATGAAGTTCGGGGGCACTTCCGTGGCCGGGGAGGAGGGCCTGCGCCGGGTGGCCGGGCTGGCCGCCCAGGCCCTGGAGCGCCGCCGGGTCCTGCTGGTGGCCTCGGCCATGAGCGGGATCACCGACCTCCTGGTGGCCGGGGCCGAGCGGCGCCAGGACGCCGGCGCGGTGCTGGCGCGCTACCGCCAGACCCACCGCCGGGCTCTGGCGGGCCTGGACCTGCCCCCGGGGCCAACCCTGGACCTGGAGCGTCGCCTGGACGTCCTGGAAGGGGAACTGGGACGCCTGCTGCAGGGGGTCAGCCTCCTGGGGGACTGCTCGCCCCAGGTGCTTGCCCGCATCTGCGGCCTGGGGGAGCGGGCCTCCTGCGCCCTGCTGGCCGGGCTGCTGGGGGCCCAGGGGCGGCCGTGCCTGGAACTGGACCCCACCCGGGTGCTGGTCTGTCAGGGCGACCCCAGGGAGGCCGCGCCGGTGCCGGCCCGGATCCGGGAGCGCCTGGAGCCCTTCCGCCTCGGCGGCCAGCCCCTGGGCCTGCTCCCGGGGTTCATCGGCGGCACCGAGGCGGGCGAGCCGGTGCTGCTGGGACGGGGCGGGTCGGACCTCACCGCCGCCCTGGCCGCCGCCGCGGTGGACGCCGCCGAGCTGGAGATCTGGACCGACGTGGACGGCGTCTACACCGCCGACCCCCGCCTGGTGGAGGGGGCCCGCTGCCTGGAGCGGCTGAGCTTCGAGGAGGCCATGGAACTGGCGTTCTTCGGGGCCAAGGTGCTGCACCCCCGCACCCTGGGCTACGTGCGCGGCCCCGGGATCCCCACCCGGGTGCGCAACACCCTGCGCCCCACCCACCCCGGCACCCTGGTCTCCGCCGAGACCATGGACGTGAAGGCCGCCCCCCGGGGCCTGACCCTGCTGCCCGGCATGGCCCTGCTGGAGATCTCCGGTTCGGGCCTCAAGGGGGTGCTGGGCCTGGCCGCCCGGGCCTTCTCCGCCCTGGCCCGGCGGGGGGTGAACATCGTGCTGATCACCCAGGGCTCCAGCGAGTGCAACATCACCATCTGCGTGCGGGCCGAGGAGGGCCCGGCGGCCCGGGACGCCCTGGCCGCCGCCTTCGAGGCGGAGCTGGCGGCGGGGCTCATGGACCCCCTCCCGCTCAAGCCCGGGCACGCGGTGGTCAGCGTGGTGGGCGACGGCATGGGCCGGCACATCGGGGTTTCGGGGGCCTTCTTCGGCGCCCTGGGCAGCCAGGGGTGCAACGTGGTGGCCATCGCCCAGGGCTCCAGCGGCCGCTCCATCTCCGCGGTGGTGCGGGAGGAGCTGGGGCCCCGGGCCCTGGCGGCGGTGCACCGGCGCTTCTTCGGCGGGCTGGAGCCCCTGGAGCTGTACCTCATGGGCGTGGGCCTGGTGGGCAAGCAGTTCCTGGTCCAGCTCCAGCTGCTCCAGCGCCGCATGCCGGAGCTGGCGGCCAAGCTCAAGCTGTGCGCGGTGAGCAACTCCCGGCGCATGCGGATCGATCCGGGCGGGCTGGACCCGGCCACCGCCCTGGACCAGCTGGCGGCCAGAGGCGAGCCCCTGGACGAGGGCAGGCTGCGGGAGCTGGTGCGCTCCCGGCGCCCGGACCACGCGGTGATGGTGGACTGCACCGCCTCCCAGTCCCTGGCCGACGGCTACCAGGCCTTCGTGGAGGCCGGGTTCCACCTGGTCAGCGCCAGCAAGAAGGCCAACAGCGGCCCCATGGACGCCTGGCGCGAACTGCGCGGAGCCCTGGACCGCAAGGGGCGGGTGTTCCACTACGAGACCAATGTCGGCGCCGGGCTGCCCATCCTGGGCCCGCTGCGGGACCTGCGCCACGGCGGCGACCGGGTGCTGCGCCTGGAGGGGATCCTCAGCGGCTCGCTGTCCTACATCTACGGCCGCCTGGACGAGGGCGCCGCGTTCAGCGAGGCGGTGGCCGAGGCCCGCAAGGCCGGGTTCACCGAGCCCGACCCCAGGGACGACCTGTCCGGGCTGGACGTGGCCCGCAAGGCCCTGATCCTGTACCGGGAGATGGGCTTCGACCTGGAGCTGGACCAGGTGGCGGTGGAGAGCCCCCTGCCCGGAGGGTTCGATGCCGGGGGCAGCGTGGACGAATTCATGGCCCGCCTGCCGGAGCTGGACGCGGCCGTCGCCAGGCGCCTGGCGGAGCTTCGCGCCCAGGGCAGGGTGCTGCGCTACGCCGCCACCGTCACCCCCGATGGCTGCCAGGTGGGGGCCATCGAGGTGGACGCCGGCCATCCCCTGTTCGTCATCAGGGGCGGCGAGAACGCCCTGTGCCTGTCCACCGAGGGCTACTACCCCCATCCCATGGTGGTGCGGGGCTACGGCGCCGGGGCGGCGGTCACCGCCACCGGGGTGCTGGCCGACGTGCTCAAGATCGCCCGCGGAGCACGGCCGTGAAAAAGATCGTCGCCTTCGCTCCGGCCAGCATCGGCAACTTAATCGCCGGGTTCGACCTGCTGGGGGCGGCCATCGTTCCCCTGGACGGTCCGCCGCTGGGTGACCGGGTGGAGGCGGCCCTGGCCCCGGCGGACGCCTTCACCGTCTCCGGCCCCTTCGCCCACCGCCTGCCCCCGGACCCCCGCGACAATCTGGTGCTCAAGGCCCGGGACGCCTTCGCCGGGGCCTGGGGCCGGCCCCTGCCGCCCATCGCCCTGCACCTGCACAAGGACCTGCCGGTGGGCAGCGGGCTGGGTTCTTCCAGCACCTCGGTGGTGGCCACCCTGGTGGCCCTGGACGCCCTGCTGGAGGCCGGGCTGGGGGAGGACGCCCTGCTGCGCGCCGCCGGCGCGGTGGAGTTCCAGGCCTGCGGCGGCTGGCACCTGGACAATGTGGCCCCGTGTCTGCTTGGGGGCCTGCGCCTGATGGATCCCGCCGGGCGGGCCCGGGTCCTGCCCTGGCCCCAGGACCTGCGCATGGTGGTGGCCAGCCCGGACCTGGAGCTGACCACCGCCGCCGCCCGCAAGGCCCTGCCGGCCAAGGTCCCCCTGGCCCTGGCCACCGCCCACGCCCAGAACCTGGCCGCCCTGGTGCTGGCCCTGGAGACCGGGGACGCGGACCTGCGCCGGGCCTGTCTGCGCGACCTGCTGGTGGAGCCCCACCGGGCCGCCCTGGTGCCCGGGTTCCGGGACGTGCAGGCGACGGCCCTGGAGCAGGGGGCGGAGGGCTGCTCCCTGTCCGGGGCCGGGCCGGCCATCGTGGCCGTTGCCGCCCGGGAACTGGCGGCCCCGGTGGGGGCGGCCATGGCGGCGGCCTGGCGCCGGGGCGGGGTGGCCTGCCAGGTGCGCGTCTGCCGGCTGGAAGGGCAGGGGGCGCGGATCCTGGGCAAGGGTGGGCGAAAAGCCTAGCCGGCGTCAGCCCTTGGCCGGCAGCCGCACCAGGACTTCCTCCAGGCTGCGCTTGGGCACGTGGTGGACGCCGGCCGGGTCGCGCCAGTACTTGACGTTCCCCTCCGGGCCCATGGGCTCGATCCGGACCTCTTCCACCGGCTTGCCCAGGGCCACCACCAGCAGGATGTCCAGGTGCGCAGGCAGGCCCAGGACGCGCTTGAGCTCCTCCCGCTTGACCGAGCCGAGGATGCAGCCGCCCAGGCCCAGGGCGCAGGCGCCCAGCACGATGGTCTGGCTGGCGATCCCGGGGTCGACGTTGAAGTCGGAGGTGAGGCTCCGGTCTCCCAGGACCAGGATGTAGGCCGAGGGCCGTTCCCCCGCGACCGGGCCGGGCCAGTCCGGAAGGTAGCCCGCCCAGCCCAACTCCCGGAAGATGCGGGCGTTCCAGTCCCGGTCGTTGCAGACCAGGTATTTGAGGGGCTGGAGGTTGCGGGCGGACGGGGTCAGCCGGGCCAGGTCCGCCAGGCCCTCCAGGACCTCCATGGGGATGGGGTGGTGCTCCTGGAAGCGGCGGTAGCTTCGGGTCCGGCGGACCAGTTCCTGCATGTCCATGGCTGTCTCCTGGGGATAAGTCCAGTTTAGCCAGGATCCAGCCGCGCCGGGACGGCGGATCCGGGAACCGGGTGGGACACCGGCGTGGAGTCCAAGGCGGCCGCGCCCCGGGCGCCCTGGGCGGGGACCCGCGCCGACAGCCACGCCGCCCTGCCGCGGGTGGATCCGGTGGGGCTCACGGCCGAAGCCGTGCCCATGCCGGTGGGCCGGCTGAACGGGGAGTTCGTGGAATCCCTGCCGGGGACCTGTTCTGCACCACCAGCCTGCCGGCGGCGACTTCGCCGAGTCCTACGTCTACGACCCGGTCCGCCGGGCCACCGTGGCCCGGGGCCGGCTGGGGCGCTACCTCCAGTACCCCCACCTGCACCCGGCTCCTCTGGGCGAAGCCGGCCTGATAGTGGGGGTCTGCGACGACTTCGTGTTCGCCCTCGACCCCAAGGGGCCCAGGCTGCGCAAGCTGGCCAGCGACCCGTCCCTGCTGGGGACCACGGGGTTCCTGGTGGACGTGGAGGGCACCCTGCACTACGCCTCCCGCACCCGCTGGCGGACCTGCCGGCTTCAGGCCGTCTGGCCGGCGAAGGCCCCGGCCGGTGAGAGCTCACCGGACGGCAAACCAACCGTCCCGGCCCGCCGCCATCCCCAGGAGCCCCCTTGACCACCCCCCGCCTGACCTTGCTGCTCTGCCTGCCCACCCTTGTGCAGGCCACCTCCCCCGGCCAGGTCGAGGCCAAGCACCTGCCCGCGGCCCCGGGCAGCGTGGAACCGGAGGGCAGGGGCGACGACAAACGTTCCTGACCTCCACGCGCAGAATCAACCAAGCCACCCTGTCCATCCGCGAGGGCCGGGGCAAGGGAGGCGCTCACCGGGATTTTGCCGTCCAGCTGCCGGAGGTTCGTTGCTTTGATCAGGGTGGCCTGCATGGATCATGCGGACGGGACTGGCGAAGCGACGAGACCCAGGCAGGCACTGGGATCCAGGTTGGGCTGCAGGGTGCGGCCCGGTTCTGCTCCATGACCACGGCCAGGCGGTTGCTTCCCAGGCGGACCAGGGAGCCCGCAGGGTAGATGCCGATGGCCCGGATGAAATGCTCGGAATTTCCCCTGCAGCCGCCCCGGCGTCTACTTCTTGATCAACCTTTTCAAGTCCTTGCTGAACTCGATCATCTTGGCCTTGTAGATCATGATCTTGGCCTCCGAGCCCGGCTCGACCGGGTCCTCCCTGACCTCGAACTGGGTGACGATCCGGATGAACTTGCCGTTCAACAGGGCCTTCAAGTCTCTCAAGTTGAATACCACGTGGTTCTTGTCCTTGTCCTTGAAGACGGTGTTGGGTTCGTCCATCTTTTCCAGGGCCACATGCTCGGCGACGACCGGCTCCTTCCGGCCCTCCGGCGAGAGGTCGACCTCGTTCATGAACAGCACGGAATAATCCTGCTCCATGAAGACTTCCTTGACCTTGCCGTACTCCACCCGCAGGGTCTCCTCGGACTGGGCGGGAAGGGCCAGGATCAGGCCCAGACATGCAACAAAGCGGAAGTGGCCGGCGCGACCCATGGCATTTCCTCATCCGGAGTCCTTGGCAGGACCAGGATAGAGCTTTCATGGCCGGCGGCCATGGCGGGGCGGAGACCTGAAGTTTGCAACAACTGTTAATCGGTTACCGCCCGAGAGGACGGTCAGCCGGGGAACAGCACCGCCACCTGGGCCGCCTCCCCGGCCAGGATGTGGTGCAGACGCCGGGCTCCCCGGCGCTCGAGGCGCAGGGCCTGGAGGCTCTGGCGGGTCTCCCCCAGGCGGCGGCCGTCCTGGGGATCCAGGACCAGCCGCTGGATTCCTTCCACCGCGCGCAGCAGGTGCAGGTCCTGGTGCTCCGGCCCCTCGGGGGGGACGGGCAGGTGGTGGTCCCGGCAGATCTCCTCCAGGCGCGCCGGGAGGCCCCAGGAGCGGTGCAGGGCGAACCTTACCGGCACGTGCACCCGCTCCATCACTTCCTCCGCCATGGGCGCCGGCAGGTCCGCCGGCACCCGCCCAAGCACGGTGAGGGCCGCCAGGGCGCGCAGGGCGAGGGTCTTGTCCACGTCGTGGAACCTGCCCGCCAGGAATACCTGCCCGGGGTGCGCCACCCCCAGGTCGAAGGCCGCCTGGCTGGCCCCGAAGGCCACCACCATGGTCTCTTGGAACAGGCGGTTCCAGCGGTCGCCGAACACCTCGTACTCCAGGCGCAGGGTCTGGTCGAACAGGGCCCGCATCGACGACGTCACCTTCTTCGGCAAGAACCCCGGCAGCGCCGAGCTGTTCCTGTTCTGAACGTGATTGTGGGATCCTGGAGGGGCACCCTCCAGCCCCTCCGGAGCCCCATGGAGACCACCTTCCTCTCCGCCACCGTGCTGCTGATCCTGATCACCGACCCGCTCGGCAACATCCCGCTGTTCATCGCCGCCCTGGCTCAGGTCCGGCCCGAGCGCCGCCTGCGCCTGGTGACCCGGGAGGTGCTGATCGCGTTCGCGGTGCTGATGGCGTTCATGCTGTTCGGGCGGGGCTTCCTGGCGGTCATGCACCTGAGCGGCGAGGCCCTGAGCGTGGCGGGGGGCGTGATCCTGCTGCTCATCGCCATCGACATGGTGTTCCCCCACCGCCGGGCCCAGCCGGCGGACCACGGGCTCAAGGGGGAGCCCTTCATCGTCCCCCTGGCCATCCCGCTCATCTCCGGCCCCTCCGCCATGGCCACCGTGCTGCTCCTGTCCAGCCGGAACCCGGGCCGCTCCCTGGAGTGGGCCGGCGCCATCCTGCTCTCCATGGCCGTCACCTACGCGGTGTTCCTGCTCTCCATCCGGCTGCGCGACTGGCTCGGCGCCGCGGCCATCGCCGCCATGGAGCGCCTGATGGGCCTGGTGCTCACCGCCCTGGCGGTGGAGATGCTGCTGGACGGGGTGACGTCCTACATCCGCCACATCCCCCCTGCCTGACCCGGACCCCGGCCCATGCCCGCCACCCCCCTGAGATCCCGCCTGTTGTTCCTGCTGGTGGCCCTGGCCCTGCTGGGCGGGGGGCTGTTCAACTTCATCAAGCCGGCGAGCTATTCCCGGCGCGCCCACCTCCAGGCCCTGGCCGCGGCCCGGGCCGGCCAGCCGGTGGTCCCGATCCCCGACCAGGACATGGTCCCGATCCCCCCGGGCTCCTTCGTCATGGGCTCGCCGGAGAAGGAGCCGGGGCGCGGCCGGGACGAGTCCCCCCAGCACCGGGTGGCGGTGTCGGGCTTCCGCCTGCAGCGCTACCTGGTCACCCAGGGCCAGTGGCAGGCGGTCATGGGGCGGAACCCCTCCTACTTCAAGGGCCAGGACCGCCTGCCGGTGGAGGGCGTCACCTGGTACGACTGCATCGAGTTCTGCAACCTCCAGAGCCTGCGGGAACGGCTCACCCCCTGCTACCGCTACCAGGACCTGGGCACCGACCCCGAGACCTGGCCCCGGGACTGGAAGCACCACCCCCACGACCACATCGTCTGCGACTGGCAGGCCGACGGCTACCGCCTGCCCACCGAGGCGGAGTGGGAGTACGCCTGCCGGGCCGGGACCACCGCCGCCACCCCGTACGGGCCCAGCCTGTCCTCGGCCGAGGCCGACTTCAACGGCGAGCACCCCTACCACCTCGCCCGCAAGGGCCCCTTCCTGCGCCGCACCGCGGTGGTGGGGTCGTACCCGCCCAACCCCTGGGGGCTGTACGACCTGCTGGGGAACATCTCCCAGTGGTGCTGGGACTGGTACGGGGACTACCCCCGGGACGACCAGCAGGACCCCAGGGGCGCGGGGCCCGGGTCCGGGCGCCGGGTCTACCGGGGCGGCTCGTGGTTCAGCTACGGCGAGGACCTGCGCTCCGCCAACCGGTTCCACGACGCCCCCCAGTTCCGCCTGGACATGCTCCCGGGCGGGCTGCGCCTGGCCCGCCGGGGGTGACCGGGGGCCGATGCGGGCATAGTCAGAGGTGATCCCACCCCAACCGCCCGAGGGCCCGCCCCATGGTCCCGACCATTCCGTACGCGCCTACCCCTGCCGTCGTGCCCGGCCCGGAGCCCGGCACCGTCTTCCGCACCTGGTCCGGCCCGGTCCGGGCCTGGATGACCCTCCTGGCCCTGGCCATGGCAGTCCTGCTCACCTTCCTGACCCTGGTGGCCGCCGGCACCGTGGTCCTGGACGCCTCCCACGCCACCTGGGAGTGCGTGATCACCCGCAGCTACCCGCTGCTGGGCGAGCACAAGGAGACCCACCCCCTGGCCGCCGTCCAGGGCACCACCCTCCTGCGCCGCTTCTCCCGGGGCCGGACCTCGTTCGCCGTGGCCCTGCGCCTGGCCCAGGGCGACGTCACCCTCTCGTCCCAGTACGCCCGCACCGGGCGGGACCAGCGGAAGCGCCCCATCGACGCCTTCCTGGCCGACCCCGGCGCGCCTCCGCTGCACCTGGTCTACGACCCGGGCAACCCCATGCCGCTGCTGTCCCCCTGGGGCGGCGACCTGGGCCGCTGCCGGGACACGGCGGCGAGAATCAACGCGGCCCTCGGCCGCTGAGGGATCGACGCGTCCCTGTCGCGCCGGCCGTCAGTGCCCGCAGCCGCAGTCGCCGCCTTCGCACCCGCAGGACCCTTCGTCGCACCCGTCCTCGCACCCGCACCCGTCGCCGCAGCCGCCCGCGGCCAGGCTGCCCTGGGCCAGGTCCATGAGCTGGTTGAAGGGGGTCATCTTGACGAGGAGGGCGATGTTCACGGCCTTGATCCGGTCCTCCCGGGCCACCCCCAGCAGGTCCAGCCGGGCGCTGGCCTTCTCGAACGCTTCCTGGTTGGTGGCGGCCATGGCCGAGGCCAGGGCGACCAGTTCGGCCACGGATTCGGTGATCAGGGAGGCGGAGGGTTCGGATGCCACAAGGTACCTCGAGTAGACCTTGATCATGGGCCCGCCGGGACGGCTTGCCTACCGGTCCGGGGGCAAGGGTGCCCTGGATCACACCCGTGGGAACAGTTCCGGATGGGTGAACAACCCGGGCGCCGCCGGTGTGCAGGAACAGCACGTTCTCCCCGGCCTTGAACCGCCCCTGGCGCACCTGGTCCACCAGCCCGGCCATGGCCTTGCCGGTGTAGGTGGGATCCAGCAGGATGCCCTCGGTGCGGGCCAGCAGGGCCAAAGCCTCCAGCATGCCCGGGGTGGGCTTGGCGTAGCCGGGGCCGATGTAGTCGTCCAGGCAGACCACCCGCTCGGCGGGAACCTCCAGCCCGGACTCCAGCAGGCCCTCCATGCCGCGGATGATGATCCGGGCCGTGGCCTCGGCGCCTCAGGTCGAGGGCGGCATAAGATTCCCACAGCCACTGCTGGCGCCAGGTGTTGCTGAAGTTGCAGCCCGCAAGAACCGCGTCAGCGGACCCGCCCTAGCCCAATTTTCCGACTCGGCCCGCCTCATTAAACCGTAAGTCCAAATCCGGTACCTCCTCCACCAACCACCAGTTGGTGGAATGCCACCGCACGGAGAAGGGGCCTCGGCAGCGCCTGATCATGCACCTGGGGACCCTGGATTTGCCCCGGCACCGCTGGCGGGAACTGGCGTCAGCCTTGGAAGTCGGAGTGACCGGGCAGCTGGTGCTGTTCCCGCCGGAACCCGACATCGAGGCACTGGCCAAAAGCCTGCTGGCGGAGCGGGAAATCAAACCGCGGCGCCCACCGCGCCCCGTCGCTGGCGCGGCCAAGGACGACCGCAAGCTGGTGCCGGTGGAACTGGCCAGCATGAACACCAGCCAAAGCCGCTCGCTGGGGCCCGAACTGGTAGGCCACGCCTTCTACCAGCGGTTGGGCTTCCCGGAGCTGCTGGCCGAATGCGGACTGGATCCCTACCAGCGGGACCTGGCCGAAGCGGTCATCGTCGGGCGGCTGGTGGCGCCCGACAGCGATCTCGGCACCTGGCAGTGGCTGCGCACCCGGACCAGCCTCCCGGAGATCCTGGCCTCCAAACTGGAATCGGCCGGCAAGGACGCCGTCTATGAGATCGCCGATCGGCTCTGGTCCCACCGGGCCCCGCTGGAGGCCGGGCTGCGGCAGCGGGAGCACGCGCTCTATCCCCGCGGCGAGACGATCATCCTGTATGACCTGACCAACACCCATCTCGAGGGCCGCTGCCTGGGCAACGCCTTGGCCAAACGCGGGCACTCGAAGCAGAAGCGCTCAGACTGCCCACTGGTGACCCTGGCCCTGGTGGTGGATGCCCAGGGGTTTCCGCTGTTCAGCCAGATCTACGAGGGCAACCAGGTGGAGCCGATGACCCTGGTCGATGTGCTGAAACGGCTGCAGGAGGATGGCCAAGGGCTGTTCCAGGGGGTGAAGCCGACCCTGGTCATGGACCGGGGCATCGCCATCAAGGCCAACCTGGAGCTGATGCGGCAGGAAGGCTATCCCTTCCTGGTGATCCAGCGCCGGGACGAGGCCAAGACCTTCGAGGCGCAGTTCCGCCAGGCCCCGGAGGGCTTCCAGGAAAGCCAGGGGCGGCAGGAGGGGGAACGGGTCTGGCTCAAGAAGATCGCGCCGGAGCCCGAGGACGGCAAGACGCCTCCCCTGGCCCGGGTGCTGTGCTTCAGCCAGGGCCGGGCTGAGAAGGAGCGCGGCATCGACCGCCTGAAGGAGCAGCGCCTGCTCGAGGACCTGGAGAAGATGCGCCGGGCCATCGCCAAGGGCTACCTGAAGGATGCCCCCAAGGCCAACCAGCGCATCGGCCGCCTTCTGCAACGCTATCCCTCCGTGGCGCCCCGCTACCAGATCACCCTCGCCCTGGGCGAGGATCCCAACCGCGTCGTCGGCGTGACCTGGGAACGAACCCGGCAGGTGGCAAGCCGCACCGCCCTCCAGGGCTGCTACGTCATCACCACCACCCACCTGGATCTGGACGCCGAGCGCATCTGGAACCTATACATGGGTCTCGTTCGAGTGGAGGCCGCTTTCAAGGCGCTGAAATCCGACCTGGGGCTGCGAACCCGGCGGACGAGAGTGTAGTTCTGAAGGCGGAGCTATGTGCTGCGGTCAGTAGTGATCAGGTTGGACGGTCGGAAAATTGGGCTAGGACCAATACTGTTCGGTTAGTTATCGACATTGATTTTCCGCCTCGTTTTACCGTGGGGCCTTGGTTCGACCACGATCACAATCACCGGCTCCAACCGCAGGTTGGTTTGCTGGCCACGCTTGCGTAGCGGGAAGTTGCTCATCTTCCTTTTGACGCCTCGGGGGTTACGCCGGCATCGGCTTGAAACGACAGGCTCATCCAGGAGTTCCAGCAACACTCTTTCATGAAAGGCCGGCCTGTCCCGAGGGGGGGAGAGACGCGAATCGCGCCATTTTCCGCCGGATCACCCGCACCGCGTGCATGAACGATAGGCGGTCGGGATCGACCTCCCCTTTGAGGGCGGCCTCGTGCATGAGACCCCGGATGGCGAAATGAGCCATCATGAGTCCATAGAATTCCTGCCGGACCAGGTCCGGGGTTTTGCTACGCAAGGTGATCTGCCGTCCGCGGAGGTGGGTCTTCAACTCATCGAAGGCGGATTCTATTTCCCAGCGCTCGTGATAAAGGGCGGCCAGCTCTTTGGCGGGGGCTTGAGTCGGGTCCAGGATGGTGGTCGCCACCCGGTAACTGGGTTCGGCATCTGGGATGCCGTCCAAGGTGTATTCCACAATCCGCACGGGAATGCCAGTTCGCTTCCGCTTTCGAACCGTCCTCAGAACCGTCTTTCGAACCGTCTTTCGAACACCCCCAGGAGCATGCATCGTGCTGAGGTAGGACCCATCCTCCAGTTCCGTTTCCCGAGGCAATACGAGGTCTTTTCGCAGGCGCCAGACTAGGTCGGCGCCCGTCTTCATTGCTCGTTTCCAAAGGGCGTAGCCGACGAAACCGCGGTCCGCCAAACACAGCATTCCAGGTTTCAGCAGCGGGATGACCTCTTCGGCGAGCTTTGATTCCCCGGTCTCGCAGGCCCCCATTCGGCTGCCAAAGATCACGTGAGTGCCATTCTCCACCAAGCCGACGAAGCGGATTTGCGGGAAGGCGCTTGCCCCCCGCGACGCTCCCGGCAACCCGAAGGCCGCGCGGTTCTCGGCTTCGTCCGGGATGTCCAGTTTGCTGCCATCGAGGCTGACCAGCCGCCATTGCCGGTACCAGGCGCCTTGGGTGGCTTCGGTGGCGATGGGTTGGACGATCTCGTCGTGGAGTTGCCGCACCGGTTCCCAGCCCAGGCGCACCCGAGCTTCGGAAATGCTGGATTTGACGGCCACTTTGGGTTCCACCGCCCTGGCCTTCAACCATTGGACACCTTCCAGGAGGCAGCGCAGGACTTCCCGGTAGGAAGCCTGCATGTAAAGCGCCAAGGCGATGACGTAATAGACCACCACATGCGCTGGGAGATCGCGCTCGCGGGCGCTGGCCCGGCCTGTTCGCCTAAGAACGTCCTCCACTTGGCTTTTTGGGAAAACCTTGGCAATCACCCCAAGGCTTATGTAGTCCGTGATCCGACTCCCATCGGTGAGCCTCGCCAACGTCCGCGCCATAGTCGCCTCTTCCTGTAACTATAAGCAGGAAGAGGCCTCAGTCAATGCCTAACCGAACAGTATTGGGGCTAGGACTTCGTGGAGAAAAGGGGCAGCCATGTCCTCACCTTCACGACCTCCGTCATACAGCTACGGTGCGCTCCCTGGAATCGTGTCCCCCGGGTCAGGTTGCCAATCACATGCTTGCCCTTTCGACCTACCTCGGTCATTCGAAACTCGCGAACACCTATTGGTACATCCACGCAACTCCGCACCTCATGGTCGGGATCGCCAATGCATGCCGGAGCCAGCTTGAGGAGAAATCACCATGAGTCCCATTGCGCCACACATCACTGCTTATCTCCGTGAACGCCTTCCCCTGGAACGCCGCGCAAGCCGGAACACCTGCGATACTTACGCCTACGCGTTCCAACTCCTGTTCGCCTTTGCCGGCACGCGTCTGGGAATCCAACCCTCCGATCTCCAGTTCGAGCAACTCGATGCCCCATTGGTGACGGCCTTTCTGGAACACCTCCAGACCCAGCGCGCCAACAGCCCAAGGACGCGAAACCTCCGTCTCGCGGCCATCAAGTCGTTCATGCATTTCATGGAATACCGGCTTCCCAGCGCCCTCGATCAGGTTCGCCGTGTGCTGGCGTGCCCCACGATGAAGACAGATGGCCGGATCGTTCATTTCCTTTCTGCCGAAGAGCAGAAAGCATTGCTGGATGCCCCCGATCCGAGAACTCGGTCGGGCACGCGCGATCGAGCACTTTGCCACCTGGCGATCGCCGGCGGCCTGCGGGTCTCGGAACTCATCAGCCTCCGTCTGGAAGACCTGACCTTCCGGGGACGGTACGTTGACGTGCTCGTTCACTGGAAAGGGCGGAAGGAACGTGTCCTTTCTCTCTGGAAAGAGGTCGGAGACAGCCTCCGGGCTTGGATCGCAATCCGGGGCAACGCCAAGGCACCAGAGGTGTTCCTGAACGCCCGGAATGAGCCTTTGACCCGCTCAGGCGTTTCCTTCATCCTTCGCTGCAACCACGCTGGAGCCCAGGGGACGTGTCGAACCCTCGAAGGGAAGCACATCTCACCACATGTCCTTCGCCATTCCTGCGGCATCAACGTCCTGCAAGCCACGGGCGACATCCGGAAGGTGGCCCTCTGGCTCGGCCATGAGAAAACCGAAACCAGCGAGATCTACGTTGTAGGAGACCCCAGCCAGAAGCTGGAAATCCTCAAGGCTGTTGTTCCTACGGCCCTTCGCCCGGGGAAGTTCAGCCCGCCTGACGCCCTCATCGCCTCCCTGAAGCCCCGCTGATTATGGGGAGTCGAACAAGGCGGTAACCCGGTCCATGTGCAGCTGGGACACGGCCAGCTCCGCATAACGGGTTACTGCACATAGAGCCCGAGGGGGTGGGAAGCCTGTGGGCAGGCCCGCAGGGCCGGTGCGCCCTGGGGCCCCGTGGGAAGGGTGTGGGCAGGCGGGGAGGGGGCGGCCAGCCCCCGACCGACGTCGGTGCGCGCAGCGCAGTCCACACGCTTTCCATGGGAACGGGCGCAGTCCATGGGCTTTCCACCCCCGAGCACGGCCCGCGAGGGGTGGGTCGGCGCCTCTGATGTTGGCAACAGGCAGACCGACCCCTGGGCCGTCAGAATGGTCCCAGGAGGTGCCTGTGGCTGACGTCCAGCGCTGGAGCCGGAAAAAGAAAATGGAGGTCGTCCTGAGGCTGCTGCAGGGCAAGCCTCTAGATGCCCTCTCCCGCGAACTCGGCATCGAGATGAACCGTCTGGAAGCCTGGCGCCTCAAGGCCATCGCCGGGATGGAGCTGGGCCTCAAGGAACGCGAGGGCGACCCACTCATGGCCGAACTGGACGCAGCCAAGCGGCACATCGGCGAATTGACCATGGAAGTTGAACTGCTCCGGGAGAAAGCCAAGCGGAGCGGGGCTTTTTGGCCGGGGAGGTCGAAGAAATGAGCGCGACGACCTCCCCAGCGACGGGCCAGCGCTACGGTGCCCGCCGGGTCTGCCAGGTGTGGAGCGTTCCCCGCTCCACGCTCTATGCCCGCCTCCAGGAACGCCCCGCGCCGGCCCGCCGTGGCCCCAAGCCTTTGGTCCCGGATCCGGAGTTGCTGGACCTCATCCAGGCCGACCTGGCGGCCAGCCCGTTCATCGAGGAGGGCCACCGGAAGGTGTGGGCCCGGATCCGTTTCGGCCAGAAGATCAAGGTGGGCCAGCACCGCGTCCTGCGGGTCATGCGGGAAAACCTGCTGCTTTCGCCCCACCGCGGCCCCCAGGGCGAGCCGGAACTCCACGACGGCCGTATCACGACGGGCCGACCCAACGAGATGTGGGGGACCGACGGCACCAAGGTCCAGGTGGTCGAAGAGGGCCTGGTCTGGATCTTTGCCGCCGTGGAGCACTGGAACGCGGAGGTGGTCGGCTGGCACGTCCCCAAGGTCGGCGACCGGTTCAACGCCCTGGAGCCCGTCAAAATGGGGCTTCGGAAGCACTACGGCCGGGTGGCCAAGGGGATCGCGGCGGGCCTGTCGGTTCGTCACGATCACGGCTGCCAATACACCTCCGACCATTTCGGCAGGGAGCTGAAGCTGTGGGGCATCCACCAGAGCTTCGGCTTCGTCCGCGAGCCCGAGACGGATGGGGTCGCCGAGCGTTTTTTCAAGACCCTTAAGCAGCAGGTGATCCGGGGCATGATCTACCAGACCCTGGAGGACCTGCGAAAGGCCGTGGCCACCTTCGTGGACCACTACAACCGCGAGTGGCGGGTTCGCTGGCGCTCGCCCCAAGAAGCCCGCGCCGAGTGGCTCGCCATGGCCGTTGCGTAATGCTAAATTCATGTCCAATCAACCGGGGCCGGTACAGCATCGAAGGCCGAATCCAACCGGACCAGGATCAGTTCCACGCCCAGGCTGCGAAGGTCCTGGACCGCGCCTCGCAGGATTGCCGTGGCCCCGTTCTGACCGTGCTGTTTCCCTGGACGGAACTCTTCATGGATGCACCACCCCTCGACCCCAGCGAACACGAACATCGGCGCGAAGCCAAAGACGTCCGGCATGTAGGTGCGGCTCACGCCCTCCTTCTTGGTCTTGCGGTTGTCCTGGGGCGTGGTGTCCCCGTCGAGGCAGACGTGCCCGGTGCTGCAAGCCGTGATGGATGCCCCCGACCGGCGGATGAGATCCAGGCTGGCCTGACGGACCATCCGCAGGGCCTCCTCCAGGTGGCCGTCGGCCAGGTTGTCGAGGTGCTGACGGAGCGTTTCTGGCGAGGCCACGCGATCAATCCGTAGGGCCTTGGCCACCCACGCGTGGCCGAACCAGGAACGCAGGGCCTCAAAGTCGCTCCTGCCTGTGGCGAGCGAGGCCACGTAGGGCGTCAGCACGTCCCCCCAGGCGATCCCGCCCCGGCCTTTATGGAAGGTCCGGGTGAAGGTGGAGCGGAAGTCCGTATAGCGAAACAGGGCGTTCCCGACCAAGGCGATCCCGCCTACGCCCGTGAGCATCAGTCCCTCTGACCCTCGCATCTCAATCCCGCTCATCCCGCCTCCCACAGAAGATGTGACAGATGGAGGCAGGGAAAAGTTTATCTTTTTATTGATATATTTAATCTTGTAACGAAAGCAACAACGACTGGTTCGCGCTTTCAGGAATTTATCTGGTTTGTTTCCGGGACGGAAACCTCCCATGCTTCCTTCGGGCTGCAAGGAGCGCGCTCTTCGGCTGAATTTTTCGCGCCCGCAGCACGCTGGCACGTAGACGGTCCGCCGAGGAAGGTGATAGTATCCCTGGATCAGCCAAGTGTTGCAGGCGGCCATTCCAAGGCGGAGTTGTCGAAATCCCATGATTCGCACTCAAATCCCCTCAACCCAGGCGCTTCGGGTATTTGAATCAGCGGCCCGGTACTTGAACTACGCCCATACCGCCCAGGAGCTGTGCCTGACCACAAGTGCTGTGACCAAGCAGCTGCAGTCCCTGGAGAGCTGCCTGGGGGTCGAGTTGTTCGCCCGGGGCCGGTTCGGCCTGACCCTGACCGAGGCGGGCCAGACCTACTTTGCCTGCACTAAGGTCGCGCTTGCCAAGTTGATCGAGGGCGGAGTGAAAGTGGCCCGGCAGAAGCACCAGTCCGAAGTCCTGCAGGTGAGGGTGCTGCCCACGTTCGCCGAGCGCTGGCTATTCTCGCGCTACTCCGAGCTCTCGGATTCCAACCTGTCCGGCAAGATCCAGATCTCCATCTACCCGATGGTGCAGTTGGACGAGACCTTTCCGCACATGTACGACGCCTATATCTGCTTTGGCGAAGGGGAGTGGCCGGGCTGCATCACCGACTACCTCTGCGGCAAAGAGCTGGTGCTGGTGGGGGGGCGAACCCTGCTGGACCGCAAGCTGCCGATCCAGACTCCAGCCGACCTGGCCAACTTCACCCTGATCGAGCACTCAGAAGTCCCGAGCGCTTGGTTGCGGGCCTTCGAGGATCTCAGCATCAAGCCTGAAAGCATCGACAACATCATCAAGTGGGACTTCTATTCCGTTCTTATCCGGGGGGTATGCGTCGGGCTGGGCCTGGGCCTGATTCCGATGTGCTTCATCGAAGAGCAACTCAAGTCCGGCGAACTGGTCCAGGTGCTGAATTACATGCAGCTGAACATTTCCGGGTATTACCTCGTCTTCCTCGAGGAAAACAAGAACAATAAATTGCTCAATGAATTCCGTTCTTGGCTCAAGAACCGGATCAAAGAGGAAGGCATGTTGGGATCCTGACCTAGGTGTCGAGGCTAAACAGGTTGTTCACCCTTGAGGCGGGAGGCCTGCCTCCCAGGGACGAATGCGGTCGATGGTTATTGTAGTAGTGAAGCCAAACCGCCAGGGCTTTGCTCCGCTC